>WRBB01000004.1 GCA_009779895.1 Lachnospiraceae bacterium | reverse complement strand
TTTGTATACATTAAATACAATAATTTGCGTCCTCATCAATATAATGATGGATTGCCACCAAATGTTGCACTTCGTGTTGCTTAAACTATGCACTGGTGTTACAAAAATGCTTGACTAGGACAAATTTTGTTCTGAAAGGTTAGCGAATTATAAAGTTCCACGTAGTATTTATATTGTTGACCAATTGGAGAAAACACAAACCGATAAGGTGAAAAGACGCAGAATGGAAACTAACTATGAAAAGTCAAGTATAGATTTTTCATGATGATCAAGGAAACTCCTTTCGAATCTGTGGCTATAAAAGGGTAACCTTAACAAGGCTCCCTGGTGGATGCGTTGTAAATGATAGGCCGTCAGTACATATCTTTATTCCTGCCTATGTGTAATAATTAGACTAAACTACAATAGAAAAAGAAAGGGAAAGTGATGTTTGTGACTATGTAAACATCATACAAGTTTTAAGATGAAATTAAGAAGAGAAGAAAAAATAAGAGAAGTATTATTTGCTTTATCAAAAAGCGAAATAAAACTTGGGATGCTTGAGGACAGCTTAGATCTTGTGAATGATCTAGGGTTTGACTCTATATTAATTGTGCAGATGGTTGTTGAATTGGAGGAAGTATTTGATATTGAATTTGAAGATGATGAGCTTGATATGAAGATTTTGTCAAACTATGGAAATATTAAAAAGATAGTTTTTGAAAAGCAGAAAATATAGCTGGGCTTATCTGATGAAACATAGTAAATGTTAGACCGTAAGTGGTGGAACGTAAGCGATTAACAGCCAAGTGCCTATTATCATAAAGTTATGTATGTTAAAATTCAAATAAAATCAAGTTTTTCGAGTTATTTAAGTATTAATAAATACTAAGAAAGGATTTTATTATGGATAAAGTTACTAAAATCAAAACAGAGTTTCGATTGCAACAATGGGCAAATAACATTCAGGAATGCCAACAAAGTGGCCAGTCTATAAAGTCTTGGTGCAAAGATAATAATATAAAAGAGCACACTTACTATTATTATCTAAAAAGTGTTGACATTCCAGGTGCAGAACGAGCACTTTGAGGATTTTGTATTGGGAGAAATAATTGGCAGGTGATTGATTCTCTTAATGGTGCCAGAGCAAGTGCGATTATATATAGCATTGCTGAAACAGCAAAGGCAAATAACTTAAAGTCATATGAATACTTTAAATATCTTTATGAGGAACTTCCAAAATCGTACATGTATCAAAAATCTTCAGATTATGACCGCTTATTACCATGGTTTGAAGAATTGCCGAAAGATTGTCACAGAACTATGAAATAGAGCCACGACAAGTGGCTTAAAATTTAGAACAGTACTAATGGTCTCCCGTTTACGAAATAGGGAGGTTGCCAAAGCAGAGTTCCCTTAGACGGGTACTGATGGTCTGTCATTTACCATTGTCGGCTGTAATACTCACGGAGATTTTGTGCGCCAAAACAACGCTTTTGGCTATTAGAAGTACAATCTTTCATGAATCGTTCTTTACAGTTATAGTTTTATATAATGCATGGTGAAGGCAAGAGATACTTAAATTTTGCTAGGAGCAATTTTGGTGTTAAGGGCTTGCCGCATATGATGCTGAAGCACATTTTATATCAGAACTGACACTACGAAAGGTATTATCAGGTGAAGTAAATGAAAAAACTTGAAATAATTAAAAATCCGAGTTCTAATTGTTATCAATATATGGCATTTCCTTTAATGATCCTTGAGCAACATTCAAAATCATTTGAATGGATATATGAAAATTTTGTACAAACGTATTTTGATTTACGGCACCTTAAGGTTCGTGTGCCATACTATTATTATATTTTTGATTATACGATATCTCCATTTTTACATGTTCATAAGGTGAATAGAACTTTTTTAGAATTTAATAAATTAAATATTATAGAATTTATTAAGAATTCGGTGAACAACGGTTATTATATTTACTTGAATTTGGATGAATTTTATGTTCCAAATAGATTTTCATATGCAAAAAATAATTTTTTACATGACTGTTTGATTTATGGCTATGATTTGAGTAGAAGAGAAATTTATTTATATGGCTTTTCAACGAGTAATCATTTGGATTCGACAGTTATTACTTTTGAAGAGTTTAAAATGGCGTATGAAAATATTGAATTGAATGAGGAAAGGTATATTCATATTAATTTATACAAATACAAAGACCTTGGAGAATATAGATTGAATTTAGAAATCTTAGTTCAGCAACTTATCGACTATGTTGAAGGAGTAAATATATCAAAAAATTTTATAATGTTAAAAAACGAGCCTATTGAGAGAGTGTATGGCATGAAATTTTATCAACATATTGATAAGTATTTGTTGGTATGTGAAAATTCGAAAGTAAAGTATGATATTAGAATATTTCATTTTATATATGAACATAAACAAATGATGAAAAATCGAATAAAATATTTATTAGAAACATCACGTATTATAGATATGACGTTGTTGGAGAATTGGGAGGATATAACAGCAAAAGCGCTAATACTAAGAAATGTGGTTATGAAGTTAAATATATTATGTGAATATAATTTTCAAAAATTGAGTGAGTACATTCAAATATTAGGGGAAAGTGAGCGAGCAATATTAAATAAAACAATTTGGCATTTAGAAGCAATGTTGTCAAAAACCTTATAGATTTTTAACATTCATTTTGCATCGGAATAGTAACCTGATTTTTGTCGATTAGTGGATTTATTACGGTAAATGGTAGACCATCAGTACATATCTTTATTTCTGCTTATGTGTAATATTAGACCAAACTATTTATACTAGTCAAAAAAGTTGTACAACTTTCCTGACTGCCTAGAGGAGGTCGATTATGAACACAACATTAGTAACAAAGCAAATTAAATATCAACAATGGGCACAAATGGTAGCCGAACAAAAAGCGAGTGGTCTTACCGTTCAAAAATTTTGTGATAACTACGGGATAGGCAAACCATTATATTATTACCGTTTAAGAAAGTTACGAGAAGTATGTCTTAAATCTATGAATATTTCACATCCCGAGATTGTACCATTATCTGGTTTGCTTGAAAAAAATACAGCGTCTGCAACTGTACTTTGACAATTGAAGTGCCTTTGCTAGAAGCATAGGGACTTTGCGCTCTTTTGCAGTTGCAAAAAACTTTAATTTCAACAAAAATATCATGTAGTAACGTCAATCGGTAAAAATCGGTAGTGGTTTAATTTTTTATATCACCGTGAATAATTCAGGTTCAGTATTAGGAATAACATAACATTTGATAATTGGAGTAAAGGCACCAGAGGTGAAATTGGATATTCGATTTCATTTGGTGGTAGAGATATGATTAATACGGGGGAAAATGTGGGTATAGCTAATAATGAGGAACTTATCGCACAAGTTGAAGCCGTTATAAAAGAGTGGCACGGTCAGGAAGATACAGACTAAATAAAAAATGTATTCCATGTATTGCCAATATAGATCTTTGTGATAAAATAGACCTTATGAGACATCGTGTCAAATCTGATTTATGACTTGTTTTATGAGGTGCATATGAGAGAAAAACTAAAATTACACGGCTTTAACAACCTGACAAAATCTTTGAGTTTTAACATATATGATGTTTGTTACGCAAAAACGGCACGTGAGCAGCAGGATTACATTGCTTATATTGATGAGCAGTACAATTCGGATCGTTTGACCAATATTTTAGAGACGTTGACGGATATGATAGGCGCCAAGGTTTTAAATATTGCAAAACAAGACTACGAACCCCAGGGTGCTTCCGTGTCTGTTTTGGTGTCGGAAAGTTCCATGAAACCAGCAGGGGAAACCCAGTTGGGTCATTTGGATAAAAGCCATGTGACGGTACATACATATCCGGAGTATCATCCGGAAACCCATTTGGCAACCTTTCGGGTTGATATTGACGTATCCACCTGTGGAGAGATTACCCCTCTTTCTACTTTAGATTATTTGATTGGTTCCTTTGAGTCAGATATTATCTGTATGGATTACCGGGTGCGGGGTTTTACCAGAGATGTAAATGGTCAAAAATTATTTATGGATAGTATGACCGCTTCGATACAAGATTATATTTCAGTAGATATTTTGCGGCAATATGATGCGGTGGACATCAACGTATACGATGCCAATCTGTATCATACCAAGATGATGATAAAAGAGATTGATTTACAAAATTATTTATTCAAAACGGATGTATACGAGTTGCCGCCGCAAAAGCGTTTGGAGATTACCAACAACATTCGGCGGGAGATGATAGAGATATTTAGCGGGAGGAATGTTTATTGAAAAGACGAAGTCAAGCGTGCGCTCCTATTTATGAGGCATTGGAAGCCTTTCAAAAAAATCGAGTGGTTCCCTTTGATGTGCCGGGGCACAAGCGTGGCCGGGGCAATCCGGAGTTGGTTCGTTTGTTGGGGGAGCAGTGTGTTGCCATGGATGTAAATTCCATGAAACCTTTGGACAATTTGATTCATCCGGTTTCGGTGATTCGGGCGGCAGAGATATTGACGGCGGATGCGTTTCGGGCAGCCCATGCTTTTTTGATGGTAGGTGGTACCACTTCGGCGGTGCAAAGTATGATTTTGGCAGTGGTCAAAGGCGGGGAAAAGATTATTTTGCCGCGCAATGTACACCGCAGTGTGATGGGGGCGTTGGTGTTATGTGGTGCAATCCCTGTTTATGTAAATCCTGCTTGTGATGAGCGTTTGGGCATTCCTTTGGGCATGGAGATAGAGGCCATAGAGCGAACCATCGGGATGCATCCGGATGCCAAGGCAATTTTTGTCAACAATCCTACATATTATGGCATTTGTTCCGATTTAAAAAGGATTGTGGATTTGGCCCATCAACATGGTATGTTGTGTGTGGTAGATGAAGCCCATGGAACCCATTTTTATTTCAGTGACCTGCTGCCTATGAGTGCCATGGATGCAGGTGCAGATATGTCAGCGGTTTCCATGCATAAGTCAGGCGGCAGTTTGACCCAAAGCTCTATTTTGCTGATGGGTCCAAAGATGGAAGAGGGTTATGTACGACAGATTATCAATTTAAATCAGACTACCAGTGCTTCTTATTTGCTGTTGGCAAGTTTGGATATCTCCAGACGAAATTTGGCTTTGCGTGGTGATCGGGAGTTTGCAAAAGTGGTGGAATTGGCAGAATACGGACGGCAGGAGATCAATCAAATCAAGGGTTTGTATGCCTTTGGCAAAGAGCTTTGTGACGGTGTTGGGGTATATGATTTTGATACCACCAAATTGGCGGTCAATACTTTGGACATTGGGTTGGCCGGTATTGAAGTGTATGATTTGCTGCGGGATGAATATGACATACAGATTGAGTTTGGGGATTTGAGCAATTTTTTGGCTTACGTTTCCATTGGTGACAGGGCTAGGGATATGGAGCGTTTGGTCAGTGCCCTTTCAGAGATTAAAAGAAGATTTGGTCATGCGGGCAGAAACTTGCTCAAATACGAGCATATTGAACCAAAGGTTATGATTTCTCCTCAGGCGGCATTTTACGGGCGAAAAGAATCCTTACCTTTGGAACAGACGGAGGGTCGTATTTGCAGTGAATTTATGATGTGTTATCCGCCGGGCATTCCTATTTTAGCACCGGGCGAGAGGATTACAAAGGATATTTTAAATTATATTGATTATGCCAAAGAAAAGGGATGCGCTATGACGGGCACGGAAGATGCTGCATTAAATCACATCAATGTATTGAAAGGCTGAGTTATTTCATATGGATTTTTGGTTTTCAGAGATACAAACCCAAAATGTGAAGTTATCCATACGGGTGAATCAACAACTGTATAGCGGGAAAAGCGAGTTTCAGCGCATTGACGTATTTGAATCTCCTGAATTCGGTCGTTTTTTGGTTTTGGATGGTTTTTTGATGTTGACAGAGCGGGACGAGTTTATTTATCATGAGATGATAACCCATATTCCTATGGCTGTTCACCCGGATGTAAAAAAGGTGTTGGTGATTGGGGCAGGGGACGGTGGTGTGCTGCGTGAACTTTGCCAATATCCGGAGATTGTATCCATTGATATGGTTGAAATAGATCCTATGGTGGTAGAGGTTTGCAAAAAATATTTGCCCCAAACGGCTTGTTGCTTTGATGATGCACGTCTCAATCTATATTATGAAGATGGTTTGCGTTTTGTTCGTTCTAAAGAAGATGTGTATGATTTGATTATTGTAGACTCTACGGATCCCTTTGGACCGGGTGAGGGTCTTTTTACCAAAGAGTTTTATGGGAATTGCTTTATGGCTTTGAATCAAAATGGCATTATGGTCAATCAACATGAAAGTCCTTTTTATGAGGCGGATGCTTTGGCTTGCCAACGGGTTCATAAGCGGATTGTAGAGACATTTCCCATCAGTCGTGTGTATCAGGCAAACATTCCGACCTATCCCTCGGGGCATTGGTTGTTTGGTTTTGCTTCCAAGACCTATCATCCTTTGAAACATCTAGACGAAAACAGATGGAATAAAAGAGGGATTTCTTGTGGTTATTATACAACGACTTTGCATAAGGGGGCATTTTATCTGCCGGCTTATGTGGAGCAGTTGTTGCGTGATGTGGAGCATATAAAAAATGAAAAAGTGAGGTGACGTAAGTGTTTCAAGTTCAAGACTGGACTTTTTTAGAATGTGATAAAAAGTGGGAGGATGCCGAGGTTATTTTATATGGTGCTCCTTTTGATGGTACTACGTCTTACCGACCGGGTGCCCGTTTTGGGAGTCAGGCGATTCGCAATGAGTCTTATGGGATTGAGAGTTATAGCCCTTATCAGGATCGGGATTTGATGGATATGTTGGTGCGGGATATTGGTGATTTGTCTTTGCCTTTTGGTGAGACCAAGCCGGTATTGGCAACCATAAAAGATTATGTAAAAGAAATCGTAGACTCCGGCAAGATACCTTTTATGTTGGGTGGTGAGCATTTGGTGAGCCTTGCTGCTTTTCAAGAGGTTCATCGGGCTTATCCGGATGTGGCGGTGATACACCTTGATGCCCATGCAGATTTGCGTGATCATTACATGGGTGTCAAACTTTCCCATGCTTGCGTGATGCGGCGTTGTTGGGAACTGGTAGGGGATGGTAATATCTACCAATTTGGCATTCGTTCCGGTGAGCGAGAAGAGTTTGCTTGGGCGGCGGAAGGCCACGTTTTCATGAATCGTTTCAATTTTAATCATTTAGACGAAGTGCTGCGCAAGTTGTCAAACCGACCGGTTTATTTGACGGTAGATTTAGATGTATTAGACCCGAGTATATTTCCGGGTACAGGTACGCCGGAGCCAAACGGTGTTTCTTTTGATGAACTGCGCACTGTGGTGACAAAGGTATGTAGTGCGATGCAGATAGTGGGTTGTGATGTAAATGAGCTAAGTCCGCCCTATGACTCCACCGGGGCATCCACAATCGTGGCTTGTACGATTGTGCGGGAGATGTTATTGGCGATGAAACAAGCGGACAAATGGGTATAGGGAGGAAAAAATGGGAAAAGTGTTGATTCTAGGAGCAGGTGGCGTAGGCTCCGTGGCTGCACATAAGTGTTGTCAAAACAGTGCGGTATTTTCGGAAATTTGTATCGCCAGCCGAACCAAAGCAAAATGTGATGTCTTGCGAGAAAAATTAAAAGGCAGTACAAAAGCGAAGATAACCACGGCACAGGTAGATGCAGATGACGTAGAAGAACTCATAGCATTGTTTCGTCAAGAAAAGCCTCAAGTGGTGTTAAATCTGGCTTTGCCTTATCAGGACTTGACCATTATGGATGCTTGTTTGGCCACCAAAACAAATTATGTGGATACGGCAAATTATGAGCCAAAGGATACGGCGAAGTTTGAATACAGCTGGCAATGGGCCTATCGGGAGCGTTTTGAAAAGGCCGGCATTACAGCTTTGTTGGGTAGTGGTTTTGATCCGGGCGTGACAGGGGTATTTTCCGCTTATGCCTTAAAGCATCATTTTGATGAGATACATTATATTGATATTTTAGATTGCAACGGTGGTGATCACGGCTATCCTTTTGCGACCAATTTTAATCCGGAGATTAACATTCGTGAGGTTTCTGCTAATGGTGCCTACTGGGAAAACGGGCAGTGGATAGAAACCAAACCGATGGAAATTAAGCGTAGTTATGAGTTCGCTGAGGTTGGTCAAAAGGATATGTATTTATTGCACCATGAGGAGATCGAGAGTTTGGCTTTGCATATGCCCGGCATCAAGCGGATTCGTTTTTTTATGACCTTTGGTGAAAGTTATTTAACCCATTTAAAGTGTTTGGAAAATGTCGGCATGACTTCCATTGTACCGATCCATTACCAGGGCAAGAAAATCATTCCTTTGCAGTTTTTAAAGGCGGTATTGCCGGATCCTTCTACCTTGGGTCCAAGAACCAAGGGCAAAACCAATATTGGTTGTATTTTCCAAGGCATTAAAGATAGGAAAGAAAAAACATATTACTTATACAATGTTTGTGACCATGCCCTTTGTTATGCGGAGGTGGGTTCACAAGCGGTGGCTTATACCACGGGTGTACCGGCTATGCTTGGGGCGGAGATGCTTTTGACGGGAATCTGGAACAAGCCCGGCGTTTACAATATAGAAGAATTTGATCCGGATCCTTTTATGAAAGGTTTGAACAAGTGGGGGTTGCCTTGGCAGGAGTCTTTTCACCCGACGTTGGTTCCTTAGTACGATATGTCTGATTTTAAAACACCTTATTTTCTGATAGATGAAAATAAAATATTACACAATCTAAAGATTTTAAAAAGTGTGTCTGCCCAAAGTGGATGTAAAATTCTCTTGGCACAAAAGGCCTTTTCCATGTATTATGCTTATCCTTTGCTTGCCGAGTATTTAGATGGAACAACGGCCAGTGGTTTGTATGAGGCACGTTTGGGTTTTACGTGTTTTGGCAAGGAAACCCATGTGTTTAGTCCGGCTTACCGGGAAGATGAATTTTCGGAATTGTTGAAATATGCGGATACCTTGGTTTTTAATACGCCAAATCAGGTCAGAAAATTTGGATCACAAGCAAAGGAACAAGGGAAGTTCATTGCATTGCGTATCAATCCGGAATGTTCCACCCAAACAGGGCGGGATATGTATGATCCTTGTGGTTTTGCTTCTCGTTTGGGTACTACTGTTGCCAATTTTGATGTGGACTTGTTGCCTTTGTTGGATGGATTGCATTTGCATACCTTATGTGAGCAAAATGCGGATGATTTGGAAACCACGGTGCAAGGGATGGAAGAAAAATTCGGAACCTACCTAAAGGCTATGAAGTGGCTGAATTTAGGGGGCGGACATCATATTACCAGAGAGGATTATGATATTTCCCGCTTGCTTCGGATTATCAAATACTTGCAGGAGAGATATGAATTGCAGGTTTATTTAGAACCGGGCGAAGCCGTGGTGTTAAATGCAGGGTTTTTACATACCACAGTCTTAGAGATTATGAATAATCAGATGGAAATAGCCATACTGGATACATCCGCAGCCTGTCATATGCCGGATGTGATTGAAATGCCTTATCAACCGCCCTTACAAAATAGCGGAAAGGCAGGAACCTTGCCTTATACCTATCGCTTGGGTGGTATGACCTGTTTGGCTGGGGATATCATAGGAGATTATGGATTTCAAGCACCTTTAAAAATAGGAGATGAATTAATCTTTGCAGACATGGCTTTATATACTATGGTAAAAACAAATACGTTTAATGGTATGCCTTTGCCTGCTATTTTGTGGAAAAATATAGATGGGAAAATAGTAACCGTAAAGCTTTTTGACTATGAAGACTTTAAAGGAAGATTATAAGAAATAGAAAGAAAGGGGTATTTGGATGACCCATAATCTTACGGTAGGAAATCCGGCAAAATTGATTTTTAAATTTGCGATTCCCTTATTAATCGGTAATTTGTTTCAGCAATTATATGTAATGGTTGATGCCTTTATGGTTGGTCGAATCATTGGTGTAAATGCTTTGGCATCAGTTGGTAGTATTGGCAGTATTAATTTCTTGATTCTTGGTTTTATCTTGGGTGTGTGTAATGGATTGGGTATATTAATAGCTCAAAAATACGGTGCCGGTGACATGGTAGCAATGCGTCGAAGTGTTGCTACGGGTGCGGTTGTTGGGGTGACGGTTGCGATTATGTTAAGTCTTGTTTCGGCTCCTTTTTCTAGAAGTATTTTAGAATTGATGCAAACGCCAAGAGAAATTATAGACGGAGCTAATGATTATCTTATGGTATTGTTATGGGGTTTGATGATTTCCATGTTATTCAATTTATTAGGTAATATCATCAGGGCTTTGGGAGATAGCAAAACGCCTCTTTATTTTTTGGCAATTTCTTCTGTGCTTAATATTATAACCAATTATATTTTTATTGTTATAATTGGTACAGGCTTGGCAGGTGTAGCTTTGGGAACCTTGATTTCTCAGTTTGCTTCTGTTGTGATGTGTTTGATTTATATACACAAGAAATTGCCAATTTTACGTTTGAATCGAGAGGATTGGCAGGTGGTTTGGTCAGATATCAAAGAGCATATTAAAGTAGCCATTCCGATGGGTTTTCAATTGTCTGTAATTGCCATTGGTGCCATTATTGTTCAATTTGTTTTAAATGGTTTGGGATCTGTTGCGGTTGCGGCCAATACTGCTGCCGGTAGGATCGACCAGTTGGCCGTTATGCCCATTATTTCTTTTGGGGCAACCATGAGTACCTATAGTGCGCAGAATTATGGTGCGGGCAAAATAGACCGAATCAAAAAAGGAGTGTTTCAGTGTTGCATCATCACGTTGCTGTTTTGTATTGTGATGGGTGTTATTATTTTTTTCAGCGGTTATTATTTATCAGGTTTGTTTTTGGGAGAAGGGGAATATGAAGTGCAACGACTTTCTCAAGTATTTTTGCGCATTAATGGGGTGATGTATTATTCTTTGGCTGTGATGATTATTTTTCGTTTTACCTTACAAGGTATGGGTCATTCTTTTATACCTATGATTTCAGGTTTTGGAGAATTGGTTATGCGTATTTTTGCAGCTGCCTTGTTGGTTGGTCCCCTCGGTTTTGTGGGGGTTTGCTTATCCAATCCTTTGGCTTGGCTTGGTGCTTTGATTCCTTTAGCAATTGCCTATCCATTGACGATGCGAAGATTGAGTAAAGATGCTAGAGTACCAGTTCAGCAATAAAAACAATCAATGGGATGGTGATAACGGCGATGATGGTATTAACGGAAAATAGTTCGGATGCATAGGCATAATTTTTATTATAACGCATGGCCATCATGGTACCGGCTACAGCTGTCGGGCAGGCGGCGGCAATTAAAATAGCATAGGCTACATTTGTGTCCACAGGATAAATGAGAAATAAAACCAAAGTTGCCAAGGGTATGACAATGGATTTTACAAAGCAGGCCCGATAGATGTTAAATTTTAAGAATACTTTTTTCAAATCTGCTTGGGCGATGGAAAAGCCGGCGATTAACATAGCCAGTGGTGTGGTCATGGCAGCTAGAAATTCCATGGGCCGTACAACAAGTTCGGGTAAGGTGATTTGTAAGAAAAAAAGGAGAACTGCAAGAATGGTAGCTAAGAAAACCGGTGAAATTATGCCGGTTTTTAATGTTTTCATGGAAAAGCTACCTTTTAATGTGGCAACACCATGGGTCCACATGAAAAGATTAAAGGTGGCAATGTAGGCGGATAAAAAGAATACGCCAATGGGGCCGATGGTGGCTTGAATCAAAGGAATGCCAATAAAAGCACAGTTGGAATAAACGGCGGAAAAGCGGTCAAGGACATATTCCGGGTTCTTTTTTTTTGGAATCAACAAATGGACGGCAAGAATGGCAAGGCAGTGGGAAAGAATGGAGGCAATAAAAGCGATGCCAAGCAGGCGTGCCATTTCAATGTCAAAATCCATTTGATAAACGGTAATAATCAAAGCCGGATTTACCACCAATAGTAAAATATTGGAGCAGACCTTGTTTCCCTCTTGGCTGACAACGTGTAGGCGATAAGCAAGAAAGCCTACAATCATAATAAACATCATAACAATGAGTTGATGTACGATTAATATAAACATTTAAGACACTCCGATTTCTGATGCTGCAATGAGTTTCTGTGTATAAGGGTGTTGTGCGTTTTCCAGAATCTGCTTTGTAACATTGTGCTCTACAATTTTGGCTTGATGCATCACATAAACCCGACCGGCAATCATTTTGAGTACAGCCAAATCATGGGTGATAAATAAAACGGCCAGATTTTGTTTTTTGCGTAATTTTTGAATCATGTGCAAAATTTGATTCTGAACTTTTACATCAAGGGCGGAAACGGATTCGTCACAGATCATCAAGTCCGGGCGTGGCGCCAGTGCCCGTGCAATGGCAACCCTTTGCCGTTGCCCGCCGGACAAACCTGCAGGTTTTCGTTGCAATAACTCTGTGGGTATCTCCGCCAAAGTGATGATTTCTTCCAGTTCAGACTTGGCTCTACCGGCAGCGGTTAAGGCTTCTTCTAGCATGTAACGAATGGTATGAGCCGGGTTTAAGGAGTTATAAGGGTCTTGAAAAATCATTTGCGGACTGTGTGTGCCAAAATAATTCACAAAGCCAAAGTCCGGCTTGGTTAAGCCTACAATACAGCGTCCCAGCGTGGTTTTTCCGCTGCCGGATTCTCCTACAATACCAACACATTCCCCTACATCTACGGTGATATCTACGTTGTTAAGAGCTTGCGTTTGTCCAAAGCGTTTGCTGAGCATTTTGCAACAGAGTATCACTTTTTCCCGGGTTGCTCCGGTGGCATAAGGTGCATCCAATAAAAGATGATGGGCATCCAACAATTTTTTGGTTGCTTTTTGTTTGGGTGCAGTCAAAACATCCGTTGTGTTGCCCTGTTCTACGATTTTTCCCTGCTCCAAAACAAAGATGCGCTTGGTACGTTGTTTTGCCAAGAGAATATTATGGGTGATGAGAATCAAAGGCATGTTTCGTTGTGTTTGTATATTGCAGATTAAATCTAGTATTTCTTTTTGGGTAATCACATCCAAAGCCGTGGTCGCTTCATCCGCCACTAAAAGCCGTGGTTTTGTTGCCAAAGCGGCAGCGATGACCACCCGTTGTCGTTGTCCCCCTGACAGCTGGGTGGGATAGCGTTTTGTGATGTAAGTAGGCAAACCGACTTCTGTCAAAGCCGCAGTGAGATCAAAGTGCCTGCGTTGGTTTTTAGGCACACCGACCAATATTTGTTTGCCGCATAAGACGGCAGGGTCAAGGGCGGTAAAAGGGTCTTGCATAATCATGCCAATGTCTTTCCCGCGTATGGTTCGCCACTGTTTTTCTTTGGCGTTGAGAGAAATTTCTTTATTATCTATGCGGTAGGTACCGCTGACGCTTGTTTGAATCGGTAACAAACCAATGAGCGAGCGAACAAACATGCTTTTTCCACTTCCGGATTCTCCGACGATTCCAACTGCTTCGCTGTTGTTTAAGTGAAAGGCAAGGTTTTTTAAAATATCAAGTTCTTTGCTTGTTACATTTAAGTTTTGAAGATCAATAGTAATCATAATCGCTTTGTCCTTTTGCCCCTAAGGTTGTCCAGTTCTTCCCGTTCCGTGGCATAATTGCCAATCACATTGATGGAAACAGCCGTTAAAATAATCAAAAGACCTGCTCCGATTGCCAAAGAGGGGTTTTCAAATAAGTATTGACGTCCATCGGATAATTGCCGCCCCCAATCGGCATCTCCCGGCCCTACCCCCAATCCTAAAAAAGATAAGGAGGACATGGAGACCAGACCATAAGCAATGTTTAAAAAGAAATTTACAAAAACAATGCTTGAAATATTTGGGAAAATATGTTTTGTTAAAATGTGAAAGGGCTTTAATTTCATCAAAAGGGTGGATTCGATATAGGGTTTGCTTTTTTGTTGTAAAACAGCGGCCCGTACCAAACGGACATCCGTGGGAGAATAGAGGATAATCATAATAAAAACACTCACCCAATAACCTCCGCCGATGATACCGGCAGCAGCGATAGCCAAAAGCATAGAGGGCATGGACAATGTCAAATCTGCATAAGCAGAAATGATTCGATCGATCCAACCGCCGAACCAACCGGCTAAGTTGCCGAAAGTAAGGCCAATCAGCAAAGAACCCAAAGCGATGGCAATGGGCCCGACTAAGGCACTGCGGCTGCCTGCAATGAGCAGTTGCATCACATCTCGTCCAAGGGTATCCGTACCCAGCCAATGTCCATCTGTACCGGGTGGCAAATTGCTCAATTCCAAATTTTGGCTTAGGGCATGGGGCGCAAAAACATGGGGCAATAGTACCCATAGGGCAATGATAAAAAGAAAGATTCCTGATAAAATAACCGAAATAGGTAGTTGTTTCATTTTTTGCGACCTTTCAAAAGTCCGGCATGTTCCAAGTTTGACGTAGAAACACGGACTGCTTGGGGATTTAACAAATAAACCAAAATATCAACCAGTGCTGAGGTAAGACAGATAATCACTGCCATAATCAATGCAATAAACTGTACCACCGGCACATCCCGGAAGGTAACGGAAGAAGCCAGAAGATTGCCAAGCCCGGGCAAGGAAAAGATAGTTTCTACCAATACCGTTGAACCAAACAAAGCAGCCAAAACCAGGCCTGTACTGGTTAGGATGGTTGGGGAAGCATTTTTTAACTGGGCAAGGGTGATTCGAATGGGTGATATGGCTCTTGCTTTCATAAATGTGGTATAGTCTGTGTTGATTTCATGGAGTAAGGCCTGTCGTGTTATTTTGATGATCATGGCACTGATTGCAAAAGCAAGGGTGATAGCCGGCAAAACCAAGTGCATAAAAGTGCCGGAACCAAACATTGGAAAAAGTTGCAATTGAAATGCCAATAAATACAACAGCAATAAACCTACGGCGAACCCGGGGGCACTGGTGCCGATCAAAGCAAATACATTGATGAAACTATCCCGTAGGGTTCCTTGGTTTTTGGCGGCAATGATGCCACAAGATAAACCGAAAATAACAGAAAAGAATAAGGCCATACCAACCAACTGGAAGGTAGTGGCCGCAAAAGGAGCCACATGGGTTGCCACATCTGCACCGGCACGAATGGAAGTACCAAAATCCAGTCGAAAGGCACCGTTTAACCAACGGGCATATTGCACCAAAAAGGGTTCATCCAAATAGTGCTGGGCTCGAATGCTTTCTAAAAGCTCCGGTGTAGCTTGTCTTGTCCCTACCAGATTGCGTGCCGGATCGCCGGGGGCTAAAAAGAGCAGGGAAAATATAACAAAGGATAAGACAAAAAGGGTTATGATGGAGTTGCCCAATCTTTTTAGGATGAAAAAGAGTTTGTCTTTCAAAAAATCACCTCTTGTTTCTTATTGGAGTGTAAAATGTTGCACCCAGTTTTGGGACAATAGGGTGTAGGAATTAAAGTCACTTACAGCAATGTTGCGATTCCATGCACTGGCGGCTTGTCCCCACCATACGGGTACATAAATTGCTTGGGCTTGTGCCAAATCGTGGGCTTTTATCAAATCATCAATCCCCGCTTCAGCAGGTTCGGTTACAACATTTGCCATCAACCGGGCGATTTCTTCGTCCGCAAAGTTGGCCGGGTTGCTTCCCGGCCCGGCAGCTGAAAGCAGCCAGGTTACCATGTCTTGGGGTTGGGCGGTGGTGGCAAATAAAATCATCCAGGCAATGCCTTGGTTGCTGCCGATTTCCGCCAACCATTGGTCAATGGGAATCTCTACAACATTGGTGATAATACCGATTTGAGTCAAGGAATCGGCAATCACCAAAGAGGCTTGCCCCACACTTGGGAAACTATCGGGATAATAAATCGTCGTTTCAAAAGTCGCAACGCCCGATTGGTCAAATGCTTTTTGTGCCCGCTCTAAGTTGTAGGTGAAGTGGGTCACATCGGCCAATAAAGTTCTTGCTTCTTCTATATCTATCGCAGAGGCAAATTGCTCCGGTGGTGTAATGGCTGTTGCGACAGTGGCATTGCCACGCAAAACACTGTTGACAATACCGGCGGCATTGACGGAGTAAGCCACTGCCTGCCGTACGTATTCGTTGTCAAAAGGCGGGTGGGTTACATCAAGGGTTAAGCCATAGTAGGAGCGATCGGCATAAAAGTCTACCTGTGCGCCGTCTACCGCTTCCCATTGTTCACTTTGTTCAATGGGGATGTTCAAAGCAAAGTCGATGCTACCTTGGGTAAAGGCCAGCAATCGGGTTGCATCATCTGTAATAAAATCAAAGCGAATACGCCGTATATTTCCTTGTTCGCTTCGCGAATCACTTTCTCGCCAATAATCCTGTGCTTCTAAGATAACGTGAGAGCCGGGCGAAAATTCAATCACTTGAAAGGGTCCGCTACCCAGCAACAAATCTTGTGGAGAACCGATGGAATCCGCATGTTCTGCCCATGCTTTTGATGTGACACTAAGTCCGGCCACATTGGAAACGGCCCAGATAAAACCGGGTGTAGGTTCTGACAGTACGATGTCTAATTGGGTATCACTTACCTTGGTGATTGCTTGAATATCCGCCGGGAAATGCAAGGCGACACCGGGTGATTGGAGCGGATCCATGGCACGTTCGATGGACCAAATAATATCATCTATGGTCACAGGGCTACCATCAGAAAACATGGAATTGTCCCCTACAATAAAAGACCAAGTGATGTAGTCATCGGTATACCAGCGTTGTGCCAGTCCGGCTGTGATTTGGCCGTTGTTGTTAATGCCAACCAAACCCTCTCCAACCAAAGCGCTGATGTAATAGTTGAGAATACCGGCCTCTTGATTGATGTCCAAGGTAGAAATGGAACCGGATACACCGATGTTAAGCGTATCTGTATTGTTTGTGTGATTGGTATCGTTTTCTTGGTTATGATTGTTGCCGCAGGCAGTCATTGACATCACTAGAAATAATGTTAAAACCACCATAATAATGTGTCTGAATTTGTTTGATTTTTTCATAAGTAAGCACCGTCCCTCGTTGAATGTTTTGTTCTGAAAACACCTTTTTTAGTTTACTATATTCATGGCGAGATAGCAACAGAGATATACTAACATATTTCATGGAATTTTTGTAAAATCTTTCTTTATTGTACTGAAAAATACACAAAGTTGCCCCTTGTATGGGTGGGTGTGATGGGGTATAATATTGGGGTGAAAAAATGAAAGGTAGGCTTATTAACCATGGGATTTATTGATGAAATCAAAGCAAAGGCAAAAGCCAATTTGAAGACCATCGTATTACCGGAAACAGAAGACATCAGAACATACAAGGCAGCGGAGACCGTTTTAAAAGAAGGAACGGCCAGATTGATTTTGATTGGTTCTAAGGCTGAGATAGCAGAAAAGTCAGCCGGATTTGACATCAGTGGGGCGCAGATCATTGATCCGGTTCAGTGTGACAAACTGGATGGGTATGTGGAAAAATTGTTTGAACTACGTCAAAGCAAAGGCTTGACCAAAGAGCAGGCGGAAGAATTGTTACGGACCGACTATACGACATTTGGTGTTATGATGGTGAAGTCGGGTGATGCGGATGGTATGGTATCCGGGGCTTGTCATTCTACGGCAGAGGTGCTGCGTCCTTGCTTGCAGATTCTGAAAACAAAACCGGGTACAAAGTTGGTTTCTTCTTTCTTTGTTATGGTTGTGCCGGATTGTGATATGGGAGAAGATGGTGTATTTGTTTTTACAGACTGTGGTTTAGAGCAAAACCCGGATGCAGAAAAGTTAGCCAATATTGCTGTGTCAGCGGCCGAATCCTTTGCGTCTTTGGTTGGCAAAACACCGCGGGTAGCTATGCTTTCTCATTCTTCCAAAGGCAGTGCAAAACATGCAGACGTGGATAAGGTAGTGGCGGCGACCCGGATGGCCCAAGAGCTTGCACCGGAGGTGAGCATTGACGGTGAGTTGCAGTTAGACGCTGCTATCGTTGCATCTGTGGGTGCGGCAAAGGCACCGGACAGCGAAGTTGCCGGCAGGGCCAACGTGTTGGTTTTCCCGGATTTGGATGCCGGAAACATTGGTTATAAATTGGTTGAAAGATTGGCAAAAGCGGAGGCGTATGGTCCTTTGACTCAGGGAATTGCAGCACCGGTCAATGATTTGTCCAGAGGTTGCAGCCCGGAGGATATTGTGGGAGTCGTGGCGATTACGGCAGTACAGGCACAGGCAGAATAAGCAAACAAGAAAGCGAAGGGAATAAAAAAATGAATGTTTTAGTAATTAATTGCGGTAGTTCATCATTGAAATTTCAACTGATTGCTTCCGACACAGAGGCGGTTTTGGCAAAGGGCATTTGTGAGCGTATTGGTATCGGCGGTGATTTGGTGTATCAACCGGAGGGCGGCGAAAAAACAAAAATGCAAAAACCCATGCCAACCCACTTAGAGGCCATACAATACGTGGTGGAGGCTTTGATGGACGCGGAGCATGGTGTGATTCAAAGCCTGGATGAAATCAAGGCGGTTGGTCATCGTGTGGTACATGGTGGTGAGCAGTTTACCTCTTCTGTGTTAATTACCGATGAAGTAAAAAAAGCGGTTGCGGCATGCAACGACTTGGCACCTTTGCACAACCCGGCCAACCTGATTGGGATAGAGGCCTGTGAAAAATTGATGCCGGGTGTACCGATGGTTGGTGTATTTGATACGGCGTTTCATCAGACCATGCCAAAACATGCCTATATGTACGGTTTACCGTTAGAGTTATATACAAAATATAAAGTAAGACGCTATGGATTCCATGGTACCAGTCATAGTTTTGTATCAAAAAGAGTTGCGGAGTTGCTGGAAAAACCCTACGAAGAAGTAAAAACAATTGTTTGTCATCTAGGTAACGGTGCCAGCGTTTGTGCGGTGAAGCATGGTGTATCTGTGGACACCTCTATGGGATTGACACCCTTGGAGGGTTTGGTGATGGGAACACGCTCCGGGGACGTAGACCCTGCCATCTTGGATTTTATGGCACACAAAGAAGGCATGAGCATTGAAGATGTGATGAACCTTTTAAATAAAGAGTCCGGCGTATATGGCCTTTCCGGCAAAGTATCCAGTGATTTTAGAGATTTATGGGATGCGGCAGATGCAGGAGATACAGGGGCAAAAACAGCATTGGATGTATTTTGTTACCGTGTTGCCAAGTACATTGGTTCTTATGTAGCGGCGATGAATGGGGTAGATGCTATCGCTTTTACAGCCGGTGTTGGGGAAAATGACATTCCTGTTCGCGCTATTGTGTGTGAATACCTTGGATATCTAGGGATTACCATTGATGCGGCGGAAAATAATTACAAGAGCCGTGAGTCTATGATTTCAACCAAAGATTCCACGACAAAAGTCTTTGTGGTTCCAACCGATGAAGAATTGGCCATTGCCAGAGAAACTATGGAAATCATTGTATAAATTGTTGACAAACAACCATTACGTGGTATAATTGTTTAGGTATGGACAGGAGTAATGGTATGTGGATTAACCTTTCTAAAGTTCTTTCGGAACAACACCAAACTGTGAATGAGACGGTGCGGGTAGAGATGGACCGGACAAAGAACAAGCATGGAGATTTTTTAATCTCTCACAAAGAGCCGGTTCATGTTGTGGTAGAACATAGCAAGGGTAAGGAGCTTCGTATTTTAGCGGATACTAAGATGACTTTGCGCCTACCTTGTGATCGTTGCCTAAGAGAAGTGGATCAAACGCTTATTTTACAGGCTGAAAAGTATGTGGATTTAGCAAAATCAGAGACGGAGCAGTTAGAGGAGTTGGATGATTCTTACTTTATAGATGGTTATAATCTGGATGTAGAGTTGTTGTTGTCCGCCATGGTGTTAGAAGATTGGCCCTCAAAAATACTGTGTCAGGAGGACTGCCGGGGTATTTGCAGCATTTGCGGAAAAAACCAAAACGAGGGTAGTTGTGATTGTAAAGACACGGTCGGTGATATAAGGATGTCCATGATTGGTGACATATTTCAGAATTTTAAGGAGGTGTGACGGATGGCTATTTGTCCAAAGAATAAATCTTCAAAAGGTAGAAGAGATAAAAGAAGAGCAAACTGGAAGATGCGTGTACCGAACTTGGTGAAGTGCAGTAAATGTTCAGAGCTTATGATGCCCCATAGAGTATGCAAGGCTTGTGGCTCTTACAATAAAAAAGAAATTATTCCGGTTGACTAGTAAACAAACAAAACCCTGAAACCTATGTATCAAGCAAAAGGTATCAGGGTTTTTTGCCTTACCTACTTATGAAAAAGGATAGGACAAATATGAAAAAGATAGGTATCATTGGAGCTATGGCAGGAGAAGTAGCTCATTTCAAAGAGTTGATGGAAGCGGTTCAGGTCCGTGGCAAAGCGGGCATGGATTTTTTCATGGGACGATTGGTAGGTCAGGATGTGGTTGTGGTACAGTCAGGCATTGGCAAGGTCAATGCAGCTGTGTGTACCCAGATTTTGATTGATGACTTTCAAGTGGATACAGTGATTAATAGCGGAATTGCCGGTTCTTTGTGCAATCGCATTCACATCGGTGATGTGGTGATTGCGACAGATACCGTTCAGCATGATGTAGATGCTAGTGGTTCCGGTGACAAAGAGGATGTACCGGGACAGATTCCCGGTTTGGACACGTTTTCTTTTCCGGCAGATGTATATTTGCGAGAGTTAGCAACAAAAGCTTGCCAAGAGGTCAATGCAGAGATTCAAGTGTTTCAGGGGCGTATTGTAAGTGGGGATCAATTTATTGCCGATGCCAAACACAAGGCGTGGATGATAGATGAGTTTGCCGCTCTGTGTACGGAGATGGAAGGTGCGGCGGTTGGTCAGGTGGCTTATTTAAATCGGATTCCATATGTGGTGATTCGGGTTATTTCGGATCAGGCAGATGGTAGTGCCCATGTTGATTTTCCCACATTTGCAAAACAGGCAATGGAACATAGTGTAAAATTAGTTGTGCGGCTTATGGAGCGTTTATAAAGATTAAAAAACGTGCTAAAACCTTCCATATAGGGGGAATGTTATGAAGGAAACGAAAAAAAAGGAAGTGCTTTATACCATTGGAGAAGTGAGCAAAATTTGCAATATTTCGAAAAAGACACTGCGTTTTTACGATTCCATCGATTTGATTTCACCGGATGTGGTTTCAAAAGAAAACGGCTATCGCTACTATAGTCAAAGAACCCTGTTGTTGGTGCCGGTTTTGAAGTATTACAAGCAGATGGGCTTTCGCTTGGAGGAGATACAAGGTTTGCTCAAAGGTAGCAATTATAGCAATATGGTCAACACCTTTCGCAACAAACTGGAAGAATTACAAAAGCGGGAGCGGGAGATTCACGATAGCCGTGTTTCTGTGAATGACTGGTATCGTCTCGCCGACGAGGCCAATTTGGTACGGGAAAATCAGGTAAAGGACATTTCTGTGAAATATTTGGAAAGTGTCACATATGGTTGGCAGGAGCAGGATTTTGATTATAGTTATGCGGATTCGATTATCAACATTCAATGGGTCAATTATTTAGAGAGCATGGATGCGATGATTACCGGACCGGTGATTTTGCATTATGCTTCTTATCAGGATAAGGTAAGGGGGTTGAGCAAGCGGGTCAAAATCATGCAAAAACCCATTGTACCTTACAAAAAGGAGCTGAATGTGATGACACTGGAAAATCGTTTGGTGATTTCTACCTATCATATCGGTGATTTGGCAACCATTGACGAGCGGTATCAGGACTTGGAAGCATGGGCGGAAAAAAAGGGTTATGTTTGTGCGGGAGACTGTTTTGAACGGCATGTGATTGATTATTGGACAACAAGTAATGCCGACGATTATGTGACGGAAATTATTTTGCCGATTAGAGAAAGAATAGATTGACATTCCATTATAGGGTAAGCCTTATACTAGTGGTACTAGTATGACTTGCCTTATTTTTGGCAATAAATTTACGAAGTACTCACAATAGAAAAGGAGAACTGTTTATGAGCCCAGTTACATTTACTGCAACACAAGCACGGCAAAAGGTAGGTTCCAAGTATTTGAGAAATGGCATTATCATTGCCACAGCGTCAGGCGTTACTTATGGATTGTACACAGCTTTTATCACGTTAGCCATGTCTATGGGCGTTTGGGAGGATTGGTACGGCCCAAATCTAGCATTGTTGTCACTTTTTACCATTACATATGTGTTAGGATCCTTGGGTAGTGCGGTGAATTATACCCTAAGTGCCGTCTGGGCAACCGGCGCAGCAGCGGTGAAAGGGAAACTGCGGGATTTTGTCAGAAGTATCAAAACAAAACCCGGTCGTACTTTGGTGATTGCTTCGTTGGTAGGTGGACCGATTTCTACCAGTGCTTATGTCATTGGCTTGCAATTGGCCGGTTCGATTATTATTCCGATTACGGCGCTTTGTCCGGCCATTGGTGCGATTTTGGCTCGTATATTCTACAAGCAAAAACTAACCGCTCGTATGCTCTTTGGCATCGCAATTTGTGTATTGGCTACGGTTTTGATTGGTTTGCAAGCGGTTGAGCCGGATGCTCATCCAAATATGCTATTGGGTATTATCATCGCTTCCGTGGCAGCTTTTGGTTGGGGCTTTGAGGGCTGTATTGCCGGTTATGCCACTGCTTTTATTGATGATGATATTGCGATTTTGATTCGCCAGTCTGTTGCCGGTTTATCCGGTTTGATTATTTTAGCACCATTGTTTGCTTTAATCGGTGGCAATGTTGGTGAAGTGGTTATGTTGGCCGGCCGTATTGTGACGGACATGGGGTCTTTTCCGATCTTTTTCATTTCTTCGTTCTTTGCGTTGTATACCTTTAAATGGTGGTACAAAGGCAATAGTATGTGCGGTGCCGCGTTAGGCATGGCTTGTAATGGGACATTCTCTTTCTGGGGTCCCTTGTTTTGTTGGTTGATTTTAGGTTTGATTGTTGGCCAGGATGGTTGGGCATTACCACCCGTCGCTTGGGTAGCTGCAGTATTGATGTTTATTGGCGTTTTGTTTATTGCCGTGAATCCTTTAATGATATTTAAAAAGAAAGAGGTGGCGTAATGATGAAACAACCACTTAACTGTGCAATTTTAAAATTGTTCAAAAGTCTGGATGAAGCTTGTTATGCGGATGTTATGGATAAGCTAAAAGCGGAGTATGGTGATATGAGAGCGTTTACGCGCAAAGGCGTAGACGGCGTTTTGATGACGGCGGTTACAAATGGCATCCTGGAAGAGACTCGTTATGAATTGGATAAAAATGGTGATTTGAAAATATTTTACCGTGCCAATGATGAGGGGAAAGCTACGATTGAAAAATATTTGCCCCATTAGGCTGTATTGGTATATAAAAGAATTGAGGTGAGATGGCTTGAAACATTACGATGGACAGGCGTTGGGTTTTATTGAGACCATTGGTATGGTGCCGGCGTTAAAAGCGACAGATGAGATGTTAAAAGCAGCCAATGTAGAATTGATTTCATATGAAAATATCGGCTCCACATTGGTTACCGTTGTGATAAAAGGTGATGTGGCGGCTGTTCATACTGCCGTGGAAACAGGCGCAAAAGCCGCCGGGGCCATTGGTCGACTGACGGCCTCCCACGTGATGGCAAGACCCATCCCTAAGATTTATGATATTGTTTCTATTTATGGATTAAAAGCCGATGGAGACAAAACAAGAAAAAGTATTCCCGCAACAGGGTTGATTGAAACCTTTGGTTTGGTTTTTATTTTGGAAGCGGCCGATGCGATGGAAAAAACTGCCGGTGTAGATGTTGTAGGTTTTGAAAATGTTGCATCCGGTTATATTTCCATTTTGGTACAAGGTGATGTAAGTGCTTGTCAAGCGGCGGTAGATGCAGCGACCCAAGCGGTGGAAGAGATTGGCGGCGAAGTCTACAGTTCAACTGTGATTGCAAGCCCTCATCCGGATTTGGAAAAAATTATGGATTTATATACGATGGACAAACTATAATGACGAAAGGAAAGTGAGGAAAGACGAGTGGATATACAAGATTTTACAAAGAGATTAGTGGCGGCGACAGAAAATATGACAGAAGCAGAAAAAGACACACTGATTAAAATGTTTCAGACCGTTTCCGATGAAATCGAAAAAGAAGATGTATCCGATGTTTTAGCAAAGCCAATGTCTTTTTCCGGTGGTGAGACAGGTATCCCGGATGGTATGACAAAGCGTCTCAGTGCATTAAAAGAAAACTATTTGACCCATAAACCCTCCATTTCGACTTATCGCGCGCGTGCCATCACCAAAATTGCCAAAGAAAACCCCGGTATGCCAAAAGTGATGTTGCGTGCCAAGTGTTTTCGTTATTGTTGTGAGACAGCACCTTTGGTGATTCAAGATCATGAATTGATCGTAGGGGCTCCTTGCGGCGCGCCCAGAGCCGGTGCTTTTTCGCCGGATATTGCATGGCGTTGGATGGTAAATGAGATTGATACCATTGGAACCAGAGCTCAGGATCCGTTTTATATTTCTGAAGAAGATAAAAAGATTATGCGAGAGGAGATTTTCCCTTATTGGGCCGGAAAGTCAGTGGATGAGTATTGCGAAGACCAGTTTCGGGATGCCGGTATTTGGGAATTGTCAGGAGAATCCTTTGTTTCGGATTGTTCTTATCATGCCATCAATGGAGGCGGAGATTCAAATCCGGGCTACGATGTGGTATTGATGAAAAAAGGTATGCTTGATATTCAACGGGAAGCCATGGAGCATCTGGAACATTTAAAGTATGAGAACCCGGAAGATATCGAAAAAATTTATTTTTATAAGTCAGTGATTGATACCACAGAGGGGGTGATGGCGTATGCCAAGCGTATGTCTGCTTATGCAAAGGAATTGGCAGACAAGGAGCAAGACCCCAAACGGCGTGCCGAGCTTTTGAGGATTTCTGAGGTAAATGCAAAGGTGCCGGCCAACAAGCCGGAGACCTTTTATGAGGCAGTCCAAGCGGTCTGGACCATAGAGTCTTTGCTGGTGGTAGAGGAAAATCAAACGGGCATGTCCATTGGTCGTGTGGATCAATATATGTATCCTTTTTATAAGGCGGATATAGATGCCGGTCGTATGAATGATTTTGAAGCATTTGAACTGGCCGGTTGTATGCTCATTAAAATGTCAGAGATGATGTGGATTACCAGCGAGGGTGGCAGCAAGTTTTTTGCAGGTTATCAACCCTTTGTAAACATGTGCGTCGGTGGTGTGACAAGAGAGGGACAGGATGCCACCAATGCATTGACTTATTTGTTGATGGATGCGGTTCGTCATGTGCGGATCTATCAGCCTTCTTTGGCTTGCCGTATTCACAATCGTTCCCCTAGAGAATATTTGAAAAAAATTGTTTCTGTTGTGCGCTCCGGTATGGGCTTCCCGGCTTGTCACTTTGACGATGCGCATATTA
The DNA here is from genome assembly GCA_009779895.1 of Lachnospiraceae bacterium. Taxonomy (GTDB): domain Bacteria; phylum Bacillota; class Clostridia; order Lachnospirales; family Lachnospiraceae; genus WRBB01. The sequence continues at coordinate 80,126 of WRBB01000004.1, read as the reverse complement.
AGATGATGCTGGCAAAGGGTGTTTCCATTGAAGATGCACGTGATTATTGTTTGATGGGTTGTGTGGAACCGCAAAAATCAGGTCGTTTGTATCAATGGACTTCTACGGCATATACCCAGTGGCCCATTTGTATTGAGTTGGTGCTCAACAACGGTGTGCCTTTGTGGTATGGCAAAAAGGTTACGCCGGATTTGGGTAATATCGACCAATTTCGGACCTATGAAGAATTTGAAGAGGCTGTTAAGGAGCAAATCAGATACATTACCAAATGGTCTAGTGTGGCAACAGTGATTACCCAGCGTGTGCACAGAGAATTGGCACCCAAACCTTTGATGTCTATCATGTACGAGGGTTGTATGGAAAGCGGCAATGATGTTTCTGCCGGTGGTGCCATGTATAACTTTGGACCAGGTGTGATTTGGTCGGGTCTGGCCACGTATACAGACTCTATGGCGGCCATTAAAAAATTGGTTTTTGATGATAAGAAATGTACCTTGCGTGCGTTAAATGAAGCATTAAAAGCGGATTTTGTTGGTTATGAACAACTAAAAACTGCTTGTCGCAACGCACCTAAATATGGCAATGACGATGATTATGCAGATATGATTGCGGCGGATTTGGTCAACTTTACAGAGCAGGAACATAGAAAATACAAGACATTGTATTCTGTATTAAGCCATGGTACCTTATCCATTTCCAATAATACACCCTTTGGTCAAATGACAGGTGCCTCTGCCAGTGGCAGAAATGCTTGGGTTCCGTTATCTGATGGCATCAGCCCGGCGCAGGGCGCAGATACAAAAGGGCCAACAGCGGTGATTAAGTCTATTTCAAAAATGGCCAATGACAATATGAACATTGGTATGGTGCATAACTTTAAAATGATGCCGGGACTTTTGGAAACCCCGGAGGGTGAAGAAAGTTTGATTACTTTATTGCGCGCTGCATCTGCACTGGGCAATGGTGAAATGCAGTTTAATTATTTGGACAATGAGACCATGTTAAAAGCGCAGAAAAATCCGGAGCAGTACCGTGATTTGATTGTGCGGGTAGCGGGTTATAGTGCATTCTTTGTTGAGTTGTGTAAGGATGTACAGGATGAAATTATTAGTCGGACGATGTTGGAGCATTTTTAATTTCGTAGGAAATTATTTCAAAGGATGTTTGCGATGGAAGAGAATACACAAAAAACAGTATTGATTAGTAATATTCAAAAATTTAATATGTATGATGGCCCGGGGGTGCGAACAATTGTGTTTTTCAAAGGTTGCCCCTTACGTTGCAAATGGTGTGCCAATCCGGAAAGCATTCGTGCCGGTTATCAGGTGTTGTATAGCAAGGATTTGTGCAATCACTGTGGCAATTGCGTTCATGTTTGTCCAAAGAATATCCATTCTATGGAGGGTGGCAAACATAAGGTCAAACGCAATAATGACTGTATTGGTTGCCGCAGTTGCGCCGATGCTTGCCCACCCCGTGCCATAGAGATTTCAGGCAAACAAAAAACCATAGGGGAATTGCTTCAGGTCATCAAAGAAGACGCTATGTTTTATGAAATGTCCGGTGGTGGTTTGACCCTAAGCGGCGGGGAATGTACCATGCAGAGTACCGCTTGTCGGGATTTGCTGAAAGCCTCCAAAGAAGAGGGGATTAATACGGCGATTGAAACCAGTGGGTTTACGAAACCGGAGCGGATGTTGGAGATTGCAAAATATGTGGATTTTTTCCTTTATGATATCAAGCATATGGATCCCGTCCGCCACAAAGAATTGACAGGGGTAAGCAATGATTTGATTTTGCAGAATCTCAAAGAGCTGTTGCATCGCGGTTGCAATCTTACCGTGCGTATGCCCATTTTAAAAGGCATCAATGATGATGCCCGGGAGATACAAGCAGTGGTGAACTTTTTGAAACCTTATAAAGATAAACCCAATTTTCAAGGGATTCATTTGCTGCCATATCATCGTTTGGGCGTGAATAAATATCAGCAATTGGAGCAGGTTTATCAAGTGGTAGAAGACCCTAGTATTTCGCCGGAAGAAATCGGACAGATTGAAACTTGGATTCGGGCAGCGGAAATAAAAGTAAAGACCATTCGACATTGATAAAATGAATATTAAAAAAACAATAAAGAACTTTAATTCTATGAATAAATGGAATTAGAGTTTTTTATTGATTAATTTGACTAATCATGTATAATAAAGATATCGGGTGAAAGAGAATAGTTACCATCTAAGCAAAGTGGCGATGAGGCACAAAGGATGGTAAAAAAGAAAAGGAGGGAATTTGATTGGATTTGTTCAGAAAAAAAAGGAAGTCGCCAAAATATGACACTCATATGAAAAAGATATAGTGTATAATGAGATTGAGATCGTTCCTGTTTGTGTTGTTTATAAAAAGGGAAGATTTGAAAAAAATTAGAAAGTGAGTAAGAAAATGAACCTTGAAAAAAGAAGAAACAAGAAAAGACGTTCGGCACGCTTGTATGGCTTGCTGGTAGCAACATTGTTGGTTTGCTTGAATGTGGTACCCCATGTATCTTTGGCGGGATATGACTATGAAGCCGCTTATGCTTCAGTGGAGTATTACGACAATGGCGTAGAATATCAAGCGGATGATGTGTATGTACCGGCGGAAAACTACGTGCCTGAGTTGGCAGGGGATGCGCCTGCCACTTATGATGTGCCTGCGAATTTGGATGATGTAAACTACGATAGTTTAGCAGATTTGTATGGTGAGGACGAGAGTTCGTATGACGTAGAAACATGCGATTATGCTGCTGCGGATGACGATGACGATGACTTTGATTTTGACTTTGACTTTGATTTTGACGATGAAGATGATGGGTATCATACGGTTGCATTTATGATTGGAAGCATTGACGGTTTTACACAGTTGGGGATGCTTGAGACAAATAGTGCAGAGTTTCCTTTAACAGAAGTTGCGGTTTATCGAGTGGCAGATGGTGACTCTCTTGCTTATGTCCCAACGGTAATACCAACCTTTGAGACATTAAATCATATAGGTTGGGCAATTGTTTGTATGGCAACCGATGCGTTGTTGGATGAAGTTGGCGTTGGCGGTGTGCCTTTGGGCCCCATTACAGGTTCCTTGAATATCATAGCCATTATGGAGGGTATGGTTCCGAATCCTGCAACCCATACGGTTATATTCTTATCAGATCCTGCATACGCTGATTTTGGTGACTTGACCGTTGAAGTAGAGGGTTATGTGCAACTGAGTTATGATGTGACGCATGGTCAAAATCTACCCGTTGTACCGAGTGTGCGTGTTGTAGCAGAAAACATGGTACATACAGGTTGGATTGTTGGTGCTATGGTTGAAGGAGAGTTGCAAGAGATAGGACGTTACGGTGTGGCTTTAGCATTAGGTCCCATTGTAAGATCCTTGGTGATTGTTCCGATTATAGAAGAGGTGGTTACACCTCCACCTCCGCCACAACCTCAACCACAACCTGAACCTCCTGTGGGTACGCCGGAGGGTGAAACAGGTGCCGGTACAGGTACGGATGGTGAAGCAGGTGATGGTGAAGCAGCTGCCGATTCAGACGACGATGACGATGATGAAGAGGATAATGAAAGAACCAGGACAATGCCACAAACAGGTGGTATGTTTGGGGATGACATGACCTTATCCTTTATGCTGGCACTCCTATCCATTTCTATTGTTTTGATTAGTCTGTTTTCAGACAAAAAAAACACAGCAAAGAGTAGAAGAAGAAAATAAAATAAAAAAGTAAAAAAATCTCTGAAGGATTCCATTCCTTTGGAGATTTTTTTGTGTTATAATGGGTACGTTATGAAACATTTGAATGATGATTTAAAGTCCGGCATGTTCAAGCAACTTTATCTGCTTTACGGGGAAGAGTCTTATTTAAAAAAGCAATTTCGAAAACGTTTTGCAGAGGCGATGTTTCCCGCAGGGGATACCATGAATTATGCTTATTTTGAGGGGAAGTCCATTGATGTTGGTGGGGTGATTGATCTGGCAGAGACCTTGCCTTTTTTTGCTGTGCGGCGATTGATTATTTTGGAAAACAGCGGTTTTTTACAAGGCGGCGAAAATCCTTTGGTGGATTATATCAAACAGTTGCCGGAAACCACCCATATTATTTTTATAGAAACAGAAGTGGATAAGCGTAGCAAGATGTACAAAGTCTTAAAGGAAATAGGCTGTATTACGGAGTTGAACCATCAAAGCGAAGACATATTGCGCAAGTGGATTGTTGCTTCGGCCAAACAAGAGGGTTACCAGGTGGATTTGCGTACGGCTGATGTTTTGATTCGTCAAGTAGGCATAGATATGGAAAATATACAGAGTGAATTGGAAAAGTTATTTTCTTATGCTTATGGCCGTGCCATGATTACAAAAAAGGATATTGCAGCCATTTGTGTGAGCCAAATCAGCAATCATATTTTTGACATGGTCAATGCTGTGGCGGAGCAAAATCAGCAAAAGGCTTTGCGGTTATATTATGATTTGTTGGCATTAAAAGAGCCGCCTATGCGTATTTTATTTTTAATGACAAGGCAGTATCGTTTGATGTATCAGGTGAAAGATATGCATCAGCGCGGGTATGACAAAAAAAAGATTGCAACGAAGATTGGCCTGCACCCTTATGCGACAGGGAAGTATGTGGAGCAGGCAAAAGGATATAACAACAGGGCTTTGCGTGAAATCATTGGGGAGAGTGCCCGGTTGGAAGAACAGGTAAAAACAGGAGACTTGCAGGACAATTTGGCAGTAGAGTTATTCATTGTCCAACATGCAAGTAAGCCTTGCGCGGATGATATTGGAGGAAGATAGGCGTGTCACAGTTTGATCAAAGCAAAATTAGAAATTTTTGTATCATTGCCCATATTGATCATGGGAAATCTACATTGGCGGATCGGATTATTGAAAAGACCGGTTTGCTCACCGATCGGGAGATGCAATCCCAAGTGTTGGACAATATGGATTTGGAGCGGGAAAGGGGCATTACCATCAAGGCTCAGACGGTTCGCACGGTTTATAAAGCAAAGGATGGCACAGAGTATATTTTCAATTTGATTGATACGCCCGGTCATGTGGACTTTAATTATGAAGTGTCTCGTAGTCTGGCGGCTTGTGATGGGGCTATTTTGGTGGTAGATGCGGCACAAGGAGTAGAAGCACAGACATTGGCCAATGTATATTTAGCTTTGGATCACGATTTGGAAGTGATTCCTGTGATTAATAAGATTGATTTGCCCAGTGCGGATCCGGCGCGGGTCATAGAAGAAATCGAAGATGTGATTGGCATTGAAGCACAGGATGCCCCGCTGATTTCAGCAAAAAAGGGCTTGCACATTGAAGCGGTGTTAGAGGCGGTGGTGCAAAAAATACCGGCACCGGGCGGGGAACTGTCCAAGCCCCTACAGGCTTTGGTTTTTGATTCTTTATATGATCCCTACAAAGGGGTTATTATCTTTTGCCGTATTATGGATGGTCGTGTAAAACGAGGTACACCCATTCGGATGATGGCTACAGGCGCAACGGCAGAAGTGGTGGAGGTCGGTTATTTTGGCGCAGGACAATTTTTGCCTTGTGATGAGTTGACGGCCGGTGTGGTGGGTTACATCACAGCCAGCTTGAAAAATGTCAAGGAAACACAGGTGGGTGATACGGTGACCCATGCAGAACAGCCTTGTGCGGCACCTTTACCCGGTTATAAAAAAGTCAATTCCATGGTTTATTGTGGTTTGTATCCGGCAGATGGAGCCAAATATCCCGATTTACGGGATGCTTTGGAGAAACTGCAACTCAACGATGCAGCTTTGCAGTTTGAATCAGAAACATCCGTGGCATTGGGTTTTGGTTTTCGCTGTGGTTTTTTAGGGCTTTTACATTTGGAGATTATTCAGGAACGCTTGGAACGAGAGTACAACTTAGATTTGGTCACAACGGCACCCAGCGTTATTTATAAGGTGCATAAAACGGACGGTACGATGGTTGACTTGACCAATCCCACCAACTTGCCGGAGCCTACGGAAATCGCTTATATGGAAGAACCTTTGGTCAAGGCGGAGATTATGGTAAGTGCAGAGTACATTGGATCTATTATGGATTTGTGTCAGGAGCGTCGGGGCATTTATCAAGGTATGGATTATATTGAAGAAAGACGGGCGGTGATGCGTTATCATCTGCCTTTGAACGAGATTATTTATGACTTTTTTGATGCTTTGAAATCCCGTTCCCGTGGGTATGCTTCCTTTGATTATGATATGTTGGGTTATGAACGATCCGAGTTGGTGAAATTGGACATCTTGATCAATAAAGAAGAGGTGGATGCTTTATCTTTTATTGTGCATAGCTCTACGGCCTATGATAGAGGTCGGAAGATGTGTGAGAAGTTAAAAGGGGAGATTCCAAGACAGATGTTTGAAATTCCCATTCAAGCAGCTGTGGGTAACAAGGTGATTGCTAGAGAGACCATTCGTGCCTTGCGCAAAGACGTATTGGCAAAATGTTATGGTGGTGATATTTCGCGGAAGAAAAAGCTTTTGGAAAAGCAAAAGGAAGGAAAGAAACGGATGCGCCAAGTGGGTAGCGTAGAGATTCCGCAAAAGGCTTTTATGAGTGTGTTGAAACTAGATGATAAATAGGTGTGAGATGAAAGAATTGGGCTTATATTTACATATTCCGTTTTGCGTGAAAAAGTGTGACTACTGTGATTTTTTATCCTTTGTTTTGGATAGAAAATCACAGTCTCTTTATGTGCAAGCTTTGGTACATGAAATAAAAAGCCATCAGGACAAGTTTACGGATTATCGGGTAAAGACTATTTTTTTAGGCGGTGGTACGCCGTCTGTGCTAAACGGGGAAGAAATCAAAGAAATTTTTCGGGTGTTGTATCAGGTGTTTGCAGTAGGAAAAGAGGCGGAAATCACCATGGAAGTGAATCCGGAATCGGCCGGATATGGGGATATGCTCCTTTGGCGGGAAGCCGGTGTGAATCGGTTGAGTATCGGTTTGCAGTCCGCTGAGGATGCAGAGTTGAAGTTGATGGGGCGTGTTCATGATTATGGGCAGTTTTTAAAAGCCTATGACCATGCACGAAAGGCCGGTTTTACAAACATCAATGTAGATATTATTTCAGGTTTGCCCAAGCAGACCTTAAAACGTTATAAAAAGACTTTAGAACAGTTGGTGGCATTGAAACCGGAGCATATTTCAGCCTATGCTTTGTTGGTGGAAGAGGAAACGCCTTATGGTAAGAAGTACGGTATGTCGGGTGATTTTGTTGGGGATTTGCCCGATGAAGAAACAGATCGTTTGCTGTATGCTTATACCAAAGAAATGTTACAACAAAGCGGATATGTTCGTTATGAAATATCAAATTATGCAAAAGCGGGTTATGTATGCCGACATAACTTAGGCTATTGGAATCGGACGGCGTATTTGGGGCTGGGTTTGGGTGCCTCTTCTTTCTTGGACAATGTACGCTTTCGGCAAACAAGTGATTTTGATGCTTATATACAGATGAAATTTGATAGACAAGGGGAAGAAATACTGACTTGCCAAAGTCAGATGGAAGAGTTTATGTATTTGGGCTTGCGCAAAATCCAAGGTGTTTCTATGCAGGCATTTGAGACATATTTTGGAAAAGAATTGCTGCAAGTGTATGGAAAACAAATCAAGAGATTGGAAAAATTGGGCTTGCTGGAGATGTCCGGCGGGCAGATTAGGTTGACTGCATATGGAATAGATATCAGCAATTGTGTGCTGGCGGAATTTTTATTGTAATGCAAGGGTTTATTCTTTAATAATGAAAAAACATATTGTCTTATTTTTGTTAGTAATATATAATTTTAGATAAATGGGTAGTTTTTCACCCAAAAAGGACAAAAGGAGAGGTAAAAGGTGAAAAAGATTCTAGCAGGTTTATTGGCGGTTGTATTGACTGTGATGTTGTGGTGTCCTGCCTTGGTGGCAAGTGCAGAAAGTCATGATGAGATGGTTGGTGTAGATGACCATTATGAATTGGATTTAGAAAGGGAGGCAGACATTCCCACGGACGGGGAAGTGGGAATGGATGTGGAGAACTCTATTATTCCACCGTTAGAGGAGGTAGAGGAAGAACCGGAGGTGCAAGATTCCATTGAAGATGCGCCGGAGATGGAGGCAGAACCCATCGCAGTGGATGGGCTTCGTCTTGCAGTGACAAGTCAAAATCTACAAAATGGAACCTTTCGTGTGACCGCAACTGGATTGGCAGTGCCACGTGGGGCAACTGTTTTGATGCCGACTTGGAGTCAAAGTGATCAAAGTGATATTGTTTGGTATGAAGCAAGCAGAGCGGCGGATGGTAGCTTTTCTATAAATGTGAATATTGCACGGCATCGTTATCATATCGGTACTTACCGTTCTCATTTGTATTTGCGCCATGGAAATGGCAGGTTGGAGTTTATTCGTGGTATTTCACATCGGGTTGCTTTTCGCAACACGGGCATCACGGTGACAAACGTAGATGGACGGGAAGAAACCTTTCGTGTGTCCATCAATGGATTGGCCACGCAAGGTATGCGTGAAATCCGGTTTGCCGTATGGGGTGCGGTCAATGGGCAAAACGACTTGCGTTGGTATACAGCTACAAGAAATGGTGACAACTTTATCGTAAATATTCCGATTCGCAACCACCGTGAATTGGGTCGTTATTATGTACATATTTGGGGTGTGAGTGGATCCGGCGTTCAACGTTTTGTCGGAGGCACTCGGTTTTATGTAAACGGAAGAGGCACCGGTACTATGACCATAACGGAGGTCAATCGTACGGCGGGTACCTTTCGGGTCAATGTTCGGGTCAATGATGCACCCTCCGGCGTCAGGGAAGTACGCATTCCCATTTGGAGCCGGGACAATCAAAGTGATATACATTGGTATACAGCCACAAGACAAAATGATGGAACGTTTACGGTGGTAGCCCATATTCGAAATCATAATTTCAATTTTGGGCAATTCCAGGTTCATGCCTGGGCTACTATGAACAATGGTATTAGTGCTTTTGTAGCCGGTAGAACGGTGCGCTTAGAACGAGATGTGTCATTTTCTGTCAGCAATGCAAACAATCATGCCGGTACCTTTCGTTTAGAAGCCACAGGATTGGCTGCGTTGGGCAGCAATTTAACGGTTTATATGGCCACATGGAGTCAAGCAAATCAAAGTGACTTGGTATGGCATCGTGCTACGAGAGCTGCCAATGGTAACTTTTTTGCAGATGTCAATATTTCCCGCCATCGTCACAATGTGGGTACCTATCAGTCTCATTTGTGGGTGCGCCATGGAAATGGCAGGATGGAATTTGTGCGCGGCGTTACACATCGGGTTGCCTTTCGTAATACGGGTATTACTGCAACAGACGTCAATGGGCGTGAAGAAACATTTCGTGTAACAGTCAATGGACTGACAAGTCAAGGGATGCGTGAAGTGCGGTTTGCTGTATGGGGCGCAGCGGATGGTCAAAATGATTTGCGTTGGTATACAGCTACAAGAAATGGCAACAATTTCACAGTGAATATTCCCATTCGCAATCATCGTGAATTGGGTCGTTATCATGTGCATATTTGGGGTGTGAGCCATTCCAATACAAGGCACTTTGTTGGTGGTACCACATTTTATGTCAACAGCAGAGCCGCCGGAACTGTTGCAATTTCCAACATCAATCAGCAGGCAGGCACGTTTAGAGGTACAGTCAATGTAACTCAAGCATTGTCCGGTGTAAGCCAGGTTCGTGTGGCAGTTTGGAGTGCGGCCAATCAAAATGACATGCATTGGTATACGGCGACGAGACAATCGGATGGTACATTTGCATTCAATGGAAATCTGCGCAATCATAGATTTAATTCAGGCAGATTCCATGCCCATGCATTTGTTACGATGAATAATGGGGTGTCAACCTTTATAGCGGGCACCACAGCACAGATAAATTTAAGTAATTTTATTTTCCAGGAGGATATCGGTGGTGGTAGATTCCGTGTTACCATTGTAAATCCTGCCAACAATCCGACGGAAGTGTTATTCCCCACATGGAGTGATCGAAACGGTCAAAATGATATCGTTTGGTATGCGGGAACACGAAGTGGAAATCGTTGGTCGGCAATCATTGAGGGTAGCCGCCATCGTCACTACGGTCTGTTCCATACCCATGTCCATGGACGTGTAGGCGGCAGTTTGGTATTCCTTGGCGGCATCACGTTTAACGTACCGGCAAGTGCTGTGTTAAATCCTGCCACAAGAAGGGTACAAAATGGTGTAAATAGTGTACAAAATGTCGTTGGCAGAGATTTGATGGCAAATTACTGGTGGGTGGTAAACAATATTACTTGGAGTCGTTTGCCCATTCATGTAACACCACCGGCCGGCTTTACCAGATCCCAGTGGTATGCGGTTCTTGGTTTTGAAAACAGAACAGGAAACTGTTTTGTGTTTGCGGCAACATTTTATCAATTGGCCAGGGCATCCGGTTACAATGCCCGTTATGTAGAGGGAACCGTTGGTGCCAGAGGTGGTGGTAGATTGCCCCATGGTTGGGTAGAGATACAAATTGGTGGTGCTTGGTATATTTTTGACCCGGAGGCTCAGCGTTCTATCGGTGGTCACAATTTCTTCCGGCAACCTATCAACAGACCGCTCTTATCTTATGGCAGGTGACATTAAATGGTATTTAGTTCCTTAATATTTATATGTGTTTTTTTACCAATTGTTTTAATTTTACATCAGGTAGTAAAATCCATGGCACTTAAAAACACAATCTTGATTATCACAAGTTTGTTGTTTTACGCTTATGGTGAGCCGATTTTTATCTTTTTGGTGTTTGTCAGTACCATTGCCAATTATCTGTTTGGACTGGCGGTAGACAACCAAAGACAAGGCTTTCGAAAAGTTATGCTGGTGTTATCTATTGTTTTTAATGTTGGTTTATTGATTGTTTTTAAGTATACAGATATGATATTAAGTTCGGTGAATAGTATATTTAGAATGGATTTACCGATGGCAAATATAGCTTTGCCAATTGGTATATCCTTTTATACATTCCAAGCGATTTCTTATGTTGTAGATGTATATCGTGGCCTTAGTAAGTCTCAAAAAAATTACTTTAATGTGTTATTGTACATATCCTTTTTTCCGCAGAAGATTGCCGGTCCTATTATTAAATACAAGGATATTGAGCACGAACTGACCAAGCGTAAGGTAACAGCCGCCGGTGCAGCTGACGGTATGCGCCGGTTTGTGGTGGGATTATCAAAGAAAGTATTGATTGCCAATACCATGGCACTTGTAGCAGATGGTGTGTTTGATGCGCCGTTGAGCCAAGTCAACGCACCGGCTGCTTGGATTGGTGCCATTGCTTATATGATGCAGATTTATTTTGATTTTAGTGGTTACAGTGATATGGCCATTGGCCTTGGGAAATTATTTGGTTTCCATTTTGTGGAAAACTTTAATTATCCCTATCATGCTACATCCATACAAGACTTTTGGCATAAATGGCATATGACTTTGTCTCAGTGGTTTAAGGATTATGTTTATATCCCCTTGGGTGGGAACCGAAAAGGGCGCATACGAACCAATATAAACAAAGTCATCGTGTTTTTTATCACAGGTCTGTGGCATGGTGCAGCTTGGAATTTTGTGATTTGGGGTTTGGTGCACGGTGCTTTATTATTGCTAGAGGATGTCCTGCCGATTAAGAAACTTCCTGTTATAATCAAAAGAGCTTACACCTTGTTGATGGTTTGTTTGACCTTTGTATTGTTCCGGGCAGAAACCTTGACAGGTGGTTTTGGAATCATCGGCAGGATGTTTGCGGGTTGGAGTTTTGCGGCTTCTGAAGTTAGTTTGTTTGCACGGCAAATGACTCCTTTGTTTATGGTGACCTTGCTGGTTGCTATTTTGACTTGCGTGCCCCATCATATAAAGTTATACCGCAATTTAATTAACAATCCGCGTTATGGAAAAGCAGCGTTGCACATTTCCTATATATGTAGTTATGGATTATTGTTGGTTTGTTTGTTAACGTTGTCAAGTGGAGCTTATAATCCCTTTATTTATTTCCGTTTTTGAGGTAAACAATGAAACATATAAAAGCAAAGATTTATTTGGTTGTGATTACAATTACCTTGCTGATTCCTCTTTTGGGTTTGCTGTTTTTGCCCCGAGCGGATATGGCAACAGATCATGAGTTACATATGGAATTGGCACCACCGCCCCAGTGGGAGATAGACGGCGTGTTTAATTATAATTTTTTATATGATGCCGGTTCTTATTTTGAAGATCAATATTTTTTGCGCCCTCAGTTGATTACATTAAATTCTATCATGCGAAGAAATGTAATCCGAGCCAGTGGTGTGGAAAATGTGATTCAAGGGGCGAGTGACTGGTTGTTTTTTGCCGATACCTTAGATGATTATTTTGGTGAGCATCTATTCTCAGAGCGGGAGATATTTGCAGTGGCACATAATTTAAAAATGATGCAAGATTATGTGGAAGCACGTGGCGGCCGTTTTTTGGTGGTGGTTGCACCGAATAAAAATACAGTGTATGCATCTTATATGCCTTTTTATTTATTAAAAGGTGCGGAAAGCAATCTTACAAATTTGAATCGCCATTTGGATGAGATGGGTGTTTCTTATGTTGATTTGATTCCGGTGTTGCAAGGAAACGAAAGACAGGTATATTTTCAGCGGGATACCCATTGGAATGCTTGGGGTGCCATGTTGGCCGATAGAGCGATACATACATACTTTGGGATTCCCCATGTAGATTTTGAGCGTGTTTCTTATACCACGGCTGAAAACCATAGTGGTGATTTGGAAGAAATGGTACATCCCAGCGCATTTGGATTGCGTCCTGACCGGGATTATTATTTTGATCCTGCGATATTTACTTATTCTTATGTGACGGCATTGGAAAATCATATGGATCCTTGGATTGAAACGCACAATCCCGCAGGGCAGGGTACCATGTTGATGTTTCGGGATTCCTTTGGAATCAATCTGATTCCCTTTACAGCAAACGCTTTGGAAAGGGGATATTTTTCCAGATTGGTGCCTTATAATTTAAGCCAGGTCGATTTTTATCAACCTGATTTTGTGGTAGTGCAACGGGCCGAACGACAAATGGCTACTTTTGCGGTGAGTGCTGCGATTATGCAACCGCCTATGGTACAGATTGCGGCGGGGGAATTGGTTGAAACGGATACGACAATCACCGTGCGAAGAGAGGGAGACTGGTTGAATATCTTTGGTCGGGTAGATGGGGATTTTATGAGCCTTGACACTGCAATCTATGTTACAGTATCGGGGGAAACCATGGGAGAGATGACCTTTCCTGCATTTTATTTGTTGACACAAACAGGGGATGGAGATGGTTATCAAGTTTATTTGCAGATGAATATGATGTTGGATGAAACAGTGATCGTTTCTGTAACAGTTGAGCAGGATGGTGTTTTTCAAAGGGTCGTGCAATATACGTATATTGTTGAGGATGCATCCTCATGATATAGATACAAGTAGGTGAAAAAGGAGAGACAAAAAATGAAAAAGCAAAGAGTTTTTGTGTGTGCTTTGGTATTACTGTTGTTGAGTACACTGGTCTTAATTGGTTGTGGAAATACGGAGGACTATGTTGCCGAAGTAGAGGCTGCCGAGGAAGTGGAAGAAGTAGAAGAAATCGAAGAGGAAGAAGAGGAGCCGGAACCGGAGTACCTTGTGATTGGTACGGAGACAGAGGATGCCTATTCTGTTTTGTTGGTGAATCAAATGGGTCTTGATATCCAAGAGATTTCTGTAAAGGTATCATGCCAGACAGATTTCCCCGAGAATTTTATGGCAGCAGATGAGGTGGTGGAACAAGAGGGATTGGCGAAATTGTTTTATACACCGGCAGAGGTGGACGAAAGTGAATGCCCATGTGCTGATTTTGAAGTAGAGATTAACCCGACTTATCAAGTGCGAATTGTATTAGAAAATGAAGAAGTACATGAATTAAGTGCTTTTGATTTTGAAGATTTTGACGGTGAAGTTGCTTTATTATTGGAAGATGGTATTGCTTTTGTTGCATTTGAAAGCCTGTCAAGAGGCGAGATGGTGGATACAAGAGATTTGGAAGTGGCGCATATTGAATTTTTAGCCCAACAGGCAGCAGAGGCAGAAGAAGCAGCAAGAGTTGCAGCGGAAGAAGAAGCAGCGAGAGTTGCGGCAGAAGAAGCAGCGAGGCTTGCAGCGGAAGCACAAGCGGCTGCCGATGCGGCTGCTGCGGCTGCACCACCACCGGAACCTGTATATACACCGGCACCGCCACCACCACCGGCACCACCGGAGCAAGATGTGGATATTTGTTTACCTGATGTTGAGATTAATGTTTGGTAGGGTGATGTAGGATGATTGGGATGAGACAAAAAAAGAATTTCATAGTGTTGGTTCTTTTGTTACTACCCCTGTTATTATCTGCTTGCAACAGAGCAAGCAATGATACGGCAGGAACGGATGGACATATGATTGCCGTAGGTCCGGATGGTACAGAAAATGGTGCAGGTGGGGGGGGAGGATTAGAAGAGATAGAACATGTGGAATATGATGTTTATCTTGGTGATCCGATCCCGGAACAAGTGCAGGAGACGGAAATAGAAGAGTCGGAATCGGTACCGGATTTAGGCGGAAGACCTACGCCGGTTCGATATGCCGGTGGGTTGGAGTTGCCGGTAAATGGGGCAACGGGTTTTGCGCCGGTTTCTCTTTTGGTTCATGCAACAAATAGCCAAAATAGTTCGGTTGTAGCAATTTTGGCACCGGGGAGTGTTTTTGTTGTCCTGAAAGAAGAGGGCGAATGGTGGTACATAGAAGAGGGCGGTGGAACAGGTTGGGTATTACATCGGTATTGTTTTATTAATTTGCCGGATGTGGTTCCATCCATTGTATATGATATCACAAATACCTATGCTTCGGCTTTTGTATCTTCCGGTATTGCGATTCCTTTTGTGACAGGGCAAGCTTTATATCAAGGCCGTTCATTTAATGGTCGTTTGGGTCGTGATGAGTTCATTGCGCCGATTTTATATGCTACGGCACGGCGTATTTATGTAGCCCAACAAGCCGCTTTGGCAGAGGGGAATACCTTGGTGGTATATGAGGCATTTCGTCCTTTGTTTGTGCAACAGTTGGTTTCTAATAATTTAAGTTTGTTGGTGGAAAGCAATCAAGCTGTTTATGATGGTATCAATCAGGCACCTTGGCATATAGGGTGGTTTATTGCTGATGGTGTTTCCAGCCATCAAATGGGTTGGGCCATTGATGTAACTTTGGCAAGAGTGAATTGGAAAGAAGAGGTTACGGTAGGAAATTATTTGGTGACACGCATTACCGGTTATACAGAATATAGTATGCCCACAGCAATACATGATTTAAGTGCCGGTGCTGCGGTATTCACGACCCCTTTGTCTTATTCGGATCGACATGCATGGAGAAATGCAGCCTTTACAAGTACGATGACGGAATCGGCGATTTTACTTCATTGGTATATGGTAGGTGCCGGTTTATTTCCTTTGGCATCGGAGTGGTGGCACTTCAACGATTTGGATGCGGGATATGCATTGGGCGGAAATGCCAGCCAGGGCAATTTTGTGTTAGGGATGGTTCATAGCAGAACACCCCATTAAATATATGCAGAACAAAGTGTCCTTTGAACATAAAACACAAACGGGGATAGGAAACTATCCCTGTTTGTGTTTTTGGTTTGTTAAAATCAATGCTTCCAGTACCTCCTCTACGGAATCCGTGATTTTATCTGCATATGGAATCACACCCGGTGCTCCGTCTGCCATAGCATATCCGATTCCAACCATTTGCAGCATCTCAATATCATTGTACTGATCACCAAAAGCAATGCATTCTTCCGGTAAAATGCCCAAGTGGGCAATGAGTTTCTCTAAGGTGGTCCCCTTGTTGATATCCGGTCTGATAAAGTCCAACCATCCAAAACCGGAGGTAATGATTTTTAGTTTGTTTTGAAAGCGTGCATTGAAACGTCTGATGTATGTCAGCATTTCTGCTTCATCATCTCCCGGATATCGAATGGTAACTTTGATGATCTCTTCTTTGATATTTGTCACATCATCAATGAGCAATACTTTGGTATACGGGTCATTGGTAAGATGTTCTACGTATGCCTTGTTTTTATCCTCGATATAACAACCGGAATCACAGGAAACGGCAAGCTCTAAATCAGGGTGTTTTTTTACTTCGGTAATAATCTCCATGGCCAATGTTGGTGCAAGGGGGCTGCGATATAGCATTTCCCCGTTGTGAACGCAGACTGCACCATTTTCAGCAATGTAAGAGATAGAATCTCCAAAACCATCCAGTATGATATATTCACCGGTAAGTTGGCGGCCGCTGGCGGCGACAAAGTGAACACCACTGTTTATGAGACGTAAAACCACATCTCTGGTGTAAGGGGCTAGACCTCCGCCATGGACTTTAAGTAGAGTACCATCCAGGTCACTGGCAACAAGTTTTATCATAAAAAATCCTTTCTGAATCGGAACATAGAATCCTATTTTATTTTATCATAAAATAACCGGAAAAACAGCCGGCTTGGGATTTCTTTTGGAAATGTAGATAGAATATTTTTAAAAGATATGGTATGATTGATAAAGATTTTGAGCATTGGAGAGAGGATTATGAAAAAGTTTGTATTCTCGTTTTGTTTGTTCTGTATGTTATGTTTTGTAGCTTGCACAACAACAGAGGTGGATGACGCAGAGGCACTTGCGCTTGACACAGAGGTTCAGATGGGTCTTGTACCCGTGACATTGCCCTCAGATCGTGAAACACATTTTTTTTATACGGTAGAGATTGCTGTGGAAAGCACAGCGTTTTTTGATGCAATGGATTTGTTGCGCTTGCAATTGAGAGAAGCGGGGGTATTAGGTGAGCAAATTGTTATCACAGATGCACCGATTGATGACCCGCGTGGTGAACGCAGCGCAGATTTTAGCTTTTATATGCCTGTGGCGGATTTGCTTGGGTTTATTGCTTTTGTGGAAGAAAACTATACTTTGATTCGATTGGATCAAAGAGTGATGGAGGTACCGGATGTCTTAGGAGAGATGGGGGGATTTGCAGATATAAATCTACGATTATACGAAGTAATGACACAAGAAAGGTTGGATGAGATAGCCGAAGCTGAAGCTTTGGAGGATACTTATGTCCAAGAGCCATTTCCGGAGCGTGTAAGACGGGCATTTGGTACTACCATTACGGCTCTTTTGTTTGTGTTGCAAGTATTTGCATTGTTTTTGCTTGCAATTCTTCCTTGGATGTTATTGCTTGCAGCGATTCTTGTACTGATTCATTTGATTGGAAAATGGAATACGAAACGAAAGGTTGCGAAATTTAGTCAGCAAAACAAATCCCAGACTTCCCAACATGACCAGCCAAAAAGAGAAGAAGCGGAACAAAATCGTAATGACTGCGGCGTCGCTGATGATGAAACCATATCCGACTAATAAAGCAGACATAGTGCCCTCGAAGCCACCCAGACCACCCGGAAAAAGAGGCAACATAGCTACCATATAAGCGGCAAAACCAATCGTTCCCAGAGAAAGGGAGGGTGCAGTTGCTGCAAATTGTAAGGCAATGAGATATAGTTTGATGGGATAGAGTGCCCACATCAAAAAAGATAATACGAATAGTAATACAAAAGTTCTTTTTTCTTTGCGAATGCGAATCAAATGTGTCAAAAATGTAAAGCAGAAACGGCGGATTGTTCCTTGTGTTTTTTGCTGCATTTCAGCGTTTTTAAAAAAATAGGATTGTATACGCTGTGGCATCAGTAAAATCATTGTAAATATTACGAATAGTAATATTAAGAGTAAAAACAGCAAAATACGCAAAAAGGGAATCTGTGGAAACAATGTTCCATGCATGAAGAAACCGACGGAAACAAGCAACAGCAAAAAAAGGCTGCTTAGGCTAAATGTCTTTTGTATTGCAACAGTGGTAGCACCTTGTTTCACAGAGCAATTTGCCAAACGGCTGATTTGTACAGCTCGTGTCACCTCTCCGCCGAATTTTACCCCGGGTGTGACAGCATCTATGATAGAGCCTTGGCAATTTACGTAAAACATACGCCAAAAGGAAATGTTTGTTTTTGTGAAATGTGCAACTTGATACCAAAGAGTGTTTAACAAAAGTTGAGATATGATTTGTAAACCGATGAGTGATAATATCAAGCCCGGTGAAATATGACGAAAGCTATCAATGAGTTCGATTCGGTCAAACTGCCACAGGGTAATTGTGAGAAACAGAATCAGAAATAGCATCAAAATCCATCGAAATAAGGGTTTTCGATTGTTTTTCATAAGTTTCCTCCGACTTGATATAAAGTAAGGTGCGTGCAATATTGCGAGAACCTTGGTGTAATGTAAACGGGCAGTTTTGCAACAGTGTATTTTGTAAGGGTTGATAGAGCTCTTTTAATTGTTTTTTTGGTCTGCGCAGCAGCAATTTTGTATGGGTGTTTACTTGTTGTTCCACCCAAGAGAATACGGATTCCATAGGACTGACCTGCAAAGCAAAATGAACCACGGTAAAAGGCTGAAAGGAAAAGTCTTTGCTGCGCCCGTCTTGGTGCAGCACTTGGATGTGTTTTGTCAAGCCGAAGCGGGCAATTATGTTTTGCGCTTTGGGGATACAAAGTATGTCATTGTCTATGACCGTCACTTTTGCATCTGTTATGGTATGAAACAAAATAGCGGTAAAGGGGCAAATGCCTCCCCCGATACAAAGAATATGGTCATCTTTGTTTAGATTGGCCAGAATGACTTCTTTTTGAATCACATCAAAGTAATAACTTTGTGCAAGTTTATAAATCACTTCTTGTGTTGTAGCCAGTGTTTCAATTTTTCGTGTGACGGTCGTAATCCATCGCGACATGGTTTGTAATCCTTTCTAAACGAATGAAGTTTATGATTTAAAATTTATAGAAATAGGTGTGCAATCTGATTGATGAAGCCACCTACAAAAATAGCTAAGAAAATAGTGCCAACACTAATCAAAAGAGCAACTCTTATTTTAAATTCTTTGGTCAAAATCGCAAAAACAGAGATACAAGGTATGTACATCAGTGATACAACACCACCTACAAAGGCCTGTAGAGCGGTAAGGTCTAATGCTAATAATGGAGCCACGGACATTTCCCGTCGTACGATACCCAAAATCAATGCAATTACCGCTTGATCAGGTAGGCCCAGCCAATTGCTGACGATGGGTTGGGCATAGATGGCAATGGCATCTAAAAGTCCGGACTCAGCCAGCAATGCTGCGATTAAAATAGCAAGCATCATGGGTATTTCCGCTTCTCTTAAAAAGTGTTTCATACGGGTTAAGAGCTTGCGTCCATAAGCCTTTGGATTTGGCATGAGTAGGTTTGGTACTTCCAATAATAGTGGTTCTACATTGCCTTTGACTACTTTTCCCGCCACCAAAGTAACCAGTATAAACAACAACAGTGAAAAAAGCAGCATAGCCGGTATCATCCACCACGCATAGGCGGAAAGTAGGCTTATGATGGCTCCCGTTTGAGAGATACAGGGAATTGCAAAGCAAATCGCCGCGCTGATGACAATCCGTTCTTTTCGTGAGGTGGCTGCACGGCTGCCAATGATAGCAGGTACAGCACAACCATACCCCATAATCATATAAATGAGACTACCGCCTTGTATGCCCAGTTTGCGCATAACATTGTCAAATAAGACGGATATTCTTGGTAAAAAGCCGGTATCTTCCAAAAATGTAAAAGCAACATAAAAGAGCAGTACATAAGGGAAAATAAGGGCAAGAATCCATTCAAAACTAATGACAAAAATACCGAATTCACCAATTAAAATATTTAAAAAGATGCCCTCGGGCAAAATGGCGGTAAATACATTGCGGAAAAATGGCACAATTAAACCGTTGACCAATGGTAAAAGTGCTGCGGCTCGCAGTCCACGCCCGCCAAAAATAACCAAAGCAATGGTGACAAACATAACCAATAAAGCAATGGGTATACCGGGAAAGGGTTTAAGCATAGCATCTCCCAATTTGTCTATAAAACTAGGATTTGAAGTTTCTTTTTTACTGACACGCTGATTGATTTCTTTGGCACGTGCCCACAAATCTTTGGCGGAATCCGATTTGTTTGGATTGTGAAACGGGCAGGTGTCACAGCTTTTTTGTATGTTTGTTTCGTCGGAATCCTTTAATAGAAGTGCTAATTCTTTTTCCAGTTGCTTGATGCCTTGCTTTTTTACGGCAATCGTCGAAATCACAGGTCCCCCCAGCTCTTTTGCCAAAACGGCGGTATTTAAGCTGATGCCGTGACGTTGTGCCACGTCCGTTAAATTTAGCGTATATAAAATGGGAATGGAAAATTGTTGTAGTTCCAATGCCAGACGCAAGTTTCGTTCTAAGTTCGAAGCATCCAGTACACAGATGATAGCCTTGGCTCCACTTTCCATAAAACGGGTTGCCACAGCTTCTGCTTCAGAGGAGGGTGACAAGGAATAAGTGCCGGGAACATCAATCAAGGTATATTCTTTTTCTTCAATGGTGATGCGCCCTTCCATAAAGTTGACGGTGGTACCGGTATAATTGGAACTCATGGCATGGATTCCGGTTAATTCCGTAAAAAAAACACTTTTCCCTACGTTGGGATTCCCCATGAGTAAAATTTTATTTTGTTTTTTTAGTATAGGTGCATCCAGTGGTACGTTGTGACAGTTCATGATACACCTGCATGTTCCACGCCGATTTGTATTGCGATATCCTTTCCTAAGGCAACATTATAAGCTTCTTCTACGCGTAAAAGCAAAGGACCGCCGCAAGCGTAGCGGTTTTGTATAAAAAGGCGCGTGCCGCTTCGTAAACCGATATTTTCCAGTAAATCAATCTTGGGTACAGATGTGATTTCTAATATGTCATTTTTTTGCGCCGCATATAAATTGGTTGTTGCTGACATTACATGATCCTCCGATTTGCTTGTTTTATTTGCACCAGTTAGTTTATCCTAACGACTATATGCTATCAAAGTACGTTATGTTTGTCAAGAGTATGACGGCGTTTTATTTATTCTTTTGGTTTTCCTGTTTGTACATATAAAATTTGATAAATGTATTGACAAATGATTGACATGGTGGTATTTTAATAAGGCAGGGCATTAGCACTCGAGGTAAATGAGTGCTAATAAGTTCAAAAAACAGGTAAGAAAGGCGGTTTCCTAATATGGCAGTTTCATTAAGTGATCGTAAGTTGGTCATATTAAAAGCTATTATTAAAAATTACTTAGAAACCGGCGAGCCTGTTGGTTCCAGAACCCTTTCAAAATATACAGAGCTGAATTTAAGTTCAGCAACCATTCGCAATGAGATGGCCGATTTGGAGGAATTGGAGTTTATTTTCCAGCCCCATACCTCTGCCGGTCGGATTCCATCGGATAAGGGCTATCGGCTCTATGTGGATATGCTTTTGCAGGAAAAAGAAGCAGAGCTTACCGCATTAAAAAACATTATGATAGAAAAAACGGGCCAAGTGGATCAAGTGCTAAAGCAAGCGGCTAAGGTTTTGGCATCTAATACCAATTACGCGACCATGGTATCAGCACCGGTTAACAAAGGCAATACCATCAAATTCATTCAGCTATCTCAGGTAGAAGATTTGCAGATTGTAGCGGTGATTGTGATGGGGGGCAACATTATTAAGAACAAGATACTAGATATAGGAGAACCTCTTAGTAATGAAAACCTACTTAAGCTCAATATGCTACTGAATACCAGTTTGATTGGTTTGTCTATCGAGGCGATTAACTTAGGTTTGATTGCTCGGTTAAAAGATCAGGCAGGGAATCATAGCAAGGTGATTAGTGATGTTTTAGATGCGGTTGCGGACATTATCCAAGTGGATGATGATGTGGAGATTTATACCAGCGGCACCACCAATATTTTCAAGTATCCTGAGCTAAGTGACAAAGAAAGTGCCCATGAGATTATCAATGCCTTTGAGGAAAAACAACAGTTGGCAGAGTTGGTTGTGGATACATTATCTTCTGAGGACAATCATGGGATACAGGTTTACATTGGTGATGAGGCACCTGTTAAAACTATGAAAGATTGTAGTGTGGTGACAGCCACCTATGAATTGGGCGATGGTATGAAAGGTACGATTGGTATTATCGGACCGAAGCGTATGGATTACGAGCATGTGATGAATACGTTAAAAACATTACAGCAAAAGCTAGATGAGATTTATCAAAAAGACGGATAAAAGCATGTAGAAATGCATAAAAAATATAGGAGGTTGAGGAGACGCGTGGCAGAGAATAAAAAGCAAGAAGAGATGGTGAAAGAAGCTGTTGAAGAAGCAAAAGCCAAAGCAGTCAAGGACGTAGAAGAGACAGGAGAAGAGGTGTTCATTGATTCAGAGGCTTTGGATTCGATGTTAGGAGAGACAGCCAAAGAAGAGGTTGTGGATTTCTTGGATGATGAAGATTCTTTAGATGAAGAAGGTTTCTTGGATGATGAAGATTCTTTAGGTGATGAAGAGTTTTTGGATGATGAAGATGAAGCCGGGGAAGAAATGAAAGAAGAATCCGGGGCGGAAAGTAATGTAAAGCGCTTTTTTCAGAAAAAGAAAGATAAAAAAGATGAGAAGATTGAAGAACTTACAGATCGCTTGACCCGCCAGATGGCAGAGTTTGATAATTTCCGCAAACGAACAGAGAAAGAAAAGTCTCGGATGTACGAAATCGGTGCAAGGGATATCGTAGAAAAGTTGTTGGATGTGTTGGACAATTTTGAACGAGGTTTGTCTGCTGTACCGGAGGATAAAAAAGAGGATCCTTATGTAGAGGGGATGGATATGATATACAAGCAGATGATGACCACCTTAGAGGATGCAGGCGTGAAAGTGATTGAAGCGGTGGGCAATGAATTTAATCCGGATTTTCACAATGCCGTGATGCATGTAGAAGACGAAGAACAAGGCGAAAACATAGTGATAGAAGAATTCCAAAAAGGTTATATGTATCGGGATACTGTGGTTCGTCACAGTATGGTAAAAGTAGCAAATTAGAAATATGCGTATAAAAACGATTTTAAATTTTAGGAGGAAGAAACCATGGGAAAAATAATAGGTATTGATTTAGGAACAACAAACAGCTGTGTTGCTGTTATGGAGGGTGGACAGCCAACTGTGATTACAAACACGGAGGGTACCAGAACCACACCATCTATCGTAGCATTTACAAAAAACGGAGAGCGTTTGGTGGGTGAGCCTGCAAAGCGCCAAGCGGTTACAAATGCAGACCACACCATTTCATCCATTAAAAGGGAGATGGGTTCTGATTTTAAGGTGACGATTGATGATAAAAAGTATTCTCCGCAAGAAGTTTCTGCTATGATATTACAAAAATTGAAATCAGATGCAGAAGCCTATTTGGGTGAAAAAGTGACAGAAGCGGTGATTACCGTACCTGCTTATTTCAATGATGCACAACGTCAAGCAACCAAAGATGCAGGAAAGATTGCCGGATTGGATGTAAAGCGGATTATTAACGAACCAACAGCAGCAGCTTTGGCTTACGGTTTGGACAATGAGCATGAGCAAAAAATTATGGTATACGACCTGGGAGGTGGTACCTTTGATGTGTCTATTATCGAGATTGGTGATGGTATTATTGAAGTGCTTTCCACAGCCGGAAACAACCGCCTTGGTGGGGATGATTTTGATGAAGCGGTGACAAACTATATGTTGGCGGATTTCAAATCAAAAGAGGGCGTTGATTTATCAACAGACAAAATGGCTTTGCAAAGGCTGAAAGAAGCGGCAGAAAAGGCAAAAATAGAATTGCAAACCGCTTCTACAACAAATGTAAATCTGCCGTTTATTACTGCGACAGATACAGGACCAAAGCATTTTGATATGAACATTACACGTGCCAAATTTGAAGAGTTGGTTCATGATTTGGTGGAAAAAACAGCCGAGCCTGTAAGAAGAGCGTTATCCGATGCCGGTATTACGGCTTCTGAGTTGGGGCAAGTGTTATTGGTTGGTGGTTCTACTCGTGTTCCGGTGGTGCAAGAGTTGGTGAAGCGTTTGACAAGCAAGGAACCGAGCAAAACCTTGAATCCGGATGAATGTGTGGCCTTGGGTGCATCTGTACAAGGTGGAAAATTGGCTGGTGATGCAGGAGCTGGAGATATCCTTCTTCTTGATGTGACACCATTGTCACTTTCCATCGAAACAATGGGTGGAGTAGCCACACGTTTGATTGAAAGAAATACGACAATTCCAACCAAGAAAGGTCAAATTTTTTCAACGGCAGCGGACAATCAAACAGCCGTGGATATCAACGTGGTACAAGGTGAACGGCAATTTGCCAAAGATAATAAATCACTGGGTCAATTTAGATTAGATGGTATTCCGCCGGCACCGCGTGGTGTTCCTCAAATTGAAGTTACTTTTGATATTGATGCCAATGGTATTGTAAATGTATCGGCAAAAGATTTGGGTACAGGCAAAGAGCAACATATTACCATTACAGCGGGTTCTAATATGTCTGATGATGATATCGACAAAGCAGTGAGAGAAGCTGCCGAGTTTGAAACACAAGATAGAAAACGCAAAGAGGGTATTGATGCAAAAAATGAGGCTGATGGAATTGTATTCCAAACAGAAAAAGCCCTGCATGAAGTGGGTGATAAGATAGATGCCGCCGATAAAGAAGTTGTGGAAGCGGATATTCAAGCAATGAAAGATATTCTGGCAAGAGCAACGGAAGAAGAATTAAGTGAGTCACAGGTGGAAGAAATTAAAGTAGCCAAAGAAAAATTGATGGAAAGTGCGCAGAAATTGTTCACAAAGATGTATGAGCAAGCTGCACCGGAGGGTGGTCAAGAAGGAGGCCCGGGACCGGAGCCATCCGCGGGACCTGCACCGGAAGGTTTTGAAGGTGATGATGTAGTAGACGGTGACTATAAAGAGGTATAAAACAAGGTTATTTGATGAAAACTGAAAAAGGGTTTTTGATACAGGCACCTTTTCTGTTGAGAGAAAAAATAAAGACGAAAGAGAAGACGAATTACAATGGCAGATTCAAAAAGAGATTATTATGAGGTTCTTGGTGTTTCCAAAGATGCCAATGACAATGACCTAAAAAAAGCCTATCGTGTCTTAGCCAAAAAATATCATCCTGATGTAGATCCGGGCAACAAAGACTCGGAGAAGCTTTTCAAGGAAGCCTCGGAGGCTTATGCAGTTTTAAGCGACTCTGAGAAGCGCCGTCAGTATGACCAATTTGGTCATGCAGCTTTTGACAATGGTGGGGGCGGCCCCGGTGGTTTTGGTGGTTTTGATTTTAACAGTGCTGATTTTGGTGATATTTTTGGTGATATTTTTGGCGATTTATTTGGAGGCGGTGGTAGACGGGGGCGTAGTAGCAATGGTCCTATGAAAGGAGCAAATATTCGTCATCGTGTACGTATTTCCTTTGAAGAAGCAGTTTTCGGCTGTGAAAAAGAGATTGAAGTGATGCTGAAAGAACCTTGTACCTCTTGCCATGGTAGTGGTGCAAAGCCCGGTACATCACCGGAAACGTGTACCAAATGTGGTGGAAAAGGTCAAGTGGTGTATACCCAACAGTCTTTTTTTGGGACGGTACAAAATGTGCAGACGTGTCCAAACTGTCATGGTTCGGGTAAAATCATCAAAGATAAATGCACCTCCTGTGGTGGAACCGGATATACTTCCACCCGCAAGCGTATTAAAGTATCTATTCCCGCCGGGATTGACAATGGGCAAAGCGTTCGTATCCGTGATAAGGGAGAACCGGGAGCCAATGGTGGTCCGCGAGGTGATTTATTGGTGGAGGTAAATGTGTCCAGACATCCCATTTTCCAACGTCAGGATATGCACATTTTTTCTACGGTATCTATTAGTTATGCACAGGCGGCATTGGGAAGTGATATTCGGATTAGTACGGTAGACGGTGATGTGATTTATACCATAAAAGCAGGCACCAAAACGGATACCAAGGTGCGTTTGAAAGGAAAAGGGGTACCATCTCTGAGAAGTGCCCAGGTCCGTGGAGATCATTATGTGACCTTGATTATTCAAACGCCGGAGCGTTTAAGCGCCGAGGCAAAAGAGGCTTTACGCCGGTTTGATGCGTTGACGGGTGATTCTTTGAATCAGACAGCAGGTATGGTTTCTGATGATGGTAGCAAAAAAAAAGGGTTTTTTGAAAAAGTAAAAGAAGCCTTTGAAGAGGTATAAAAAAGATATAAAAAATATAAAGGGTTGTTGTACACAAGTTGCAACAACCTTTTTGAGGAAGATTTATGTGGTTTCGCAAAGGGAAAATAGTTAAGGCAGGGGAGTCAAACATCAACTTAAATCACTTTTATAAAAGTGTTTTTGTTTTGGTGATTCCTTTGGCGTTGCAAAATTTAATTAATGTTGGGGTGACCGCTGCGGACGTGATTATGTTGGGTCGTGTGGGGGAGTCTGTTTTGGCCGGTGCTGCGATTGCCAATCAAATTCAGTTTATTATGATACTTCTTTTATTTGGATTGGGTTCCGGCATTACGGTTTTGGCAGCGCAGTATTGGGGCAAAGGAGACAAAGGAACCATTGAAAAGATTTTGGCCATGGGTATGCGTATCTCTTTTGTGATTACTTTGTTTTTTAATGTTTTGGCGGTATTGATTCCGACCTATTTGTTGCAGATATTCACCAGAGAGGCAGAGGTGATTGCCAATGGTAGAATTTATTTGCAAATCGTGGCTTTTTCTTATGTGTTTATGGGTATTACCATGACGTATTTGTTGGTGATGCGCAGTATACAGCGTGTCATTGTAGCAACGGTGGTTTATTCTTGTTCTTTGGTTGTAAATGTAATCCTCAATTTTATTTTAATTTTTGGAATTTCCTTTGGATTTGGGGCATTGCACATAGATACGCCGGCTTTGGGCATTCAGGGTGCGGCTATTGGGACGGTTTTTGCTCGTATACTGGAAGTGTTGCTTATTTTTATTTATGCACGTTTTTTTAATAAAGATGTGAAGTTCAGGTGGAAAAATTTGTTTCAGACGGATAAGGTTTTGTTGAAAGATTTTATTCGTTATGCGATGCCTGTGGTGGGCAATGAGGCGATTTGGGGTGTGGCGATTTCTGCCAATACTGCGATTCTTGGTCATTTGGGCAGTGAAGCTATCGCCGCCAATTCAGTGGCGCAGGTGGTGCGCCAGTTAGCAACGGTAGTATCCTTTGGTTTGGCTAGTACCACCGCTATTTATTTAGGGAAAACCATTGGCGAAAAAAAATTCGAGGAAGCAAAGGTATATGCGAAAAAATTCACACAACTCAGTTTGATTATGGGCGTAGTAGGTGGTATTCTTATTTTGATTGCTTCTTCCTTTGTGGTTGAGTTTATGGTACTCTCGCAACGGGCTGCCGGGTATTTGCAATTTATGTTGATTGTGATGGCCTATTATGTGGTAGCACAGGCTTACAATGCAACTTTTATTGTAGGTATTTCACGGGCAGGTGGTGATACGAAGTTTGGTTTATATGCGGATACCTTTTCTATGTGGACCGGATCATTATTGCTGGCTTTCTTGGCCGGTTATGTATTTCGTTTTTCGGTGCCGGTTGTATATGTGTTGTTGATGGCAGATGAATTGATTAAGGTTCCGTTGTCAGCCTTGCGTTATAAAAGTTTTAAGTGGTTAAAAAATGTGACAAGGGAGTTTGGGACTTAAATCACAATTTTGAATTTCATAAAGCA
The DNA here is from genome assembly GCA_009779895.1 of Lachnospiraceae bacterium. Classification (GTDB taxonomy): domain Bacteria; phylum Bacillota; class Clostridia; order Lachnospirales; family Lachnospiraceae; genus WRBB01. Next base: position 52,265 of record WRBB01000004.1, on the reverse strand, counting down.
AATAATATAATTTCATGGTATAATCAGAATGCTGTAAATCAGCGAATCGTTTTTTGAGGAGGTTTTGTATGCGTAAGAATCAATATGATGTCATTATAATCGGTGCAGGTCCGTCCGGGATATTTTGTGCCTATGAATTAAAAAGATTATCACCGGATTTAAACGTGTTGATGATAGAGAAAGGGCGCAATATAGAAAAGCGCAATTGCCCAAAGCGAAAAACAAAGGTTTGTATCGGGTGCCATCCTTGCTCTATTACCACAGGTTTTGCCGGTGCTGGTGCTTTTTCAGATGGGAAACTTTCATTGTCACCGGATGTGGGAGGGAATCTGCCCAATATTTTGGGGTATGAAAAAACCATTGCATTAATCAAAGAGTCTGATGATGTCTATTTGAAATTTGGAGCAGATGAAAAGGTTTATGGCATAGAAGATGAACAAGCCATTACCGATATTCGTACCAGAGCCATTCGTGCCAATTTAAAATTGATTGAATGTCCAATTCGCCATCTAGGAACAGAAGAGGGGTATAAATTATACAGCAGATTGCAAAAGCATTTGCTGGAGATTGGTGTGGAAATTGTTTTTAATACAATGGTGACAGATTTGGTGATTGAAAATGGTGTGGCAAAAGGTGTTACAACCGGTGATGGCGAAAGTTATTTTGCGCCTGAGATTGTTTCCGGTATTGGCCGCGAGGGTTCGGAATGGTTTGCGAATATTTGTAAGCAATATGGCATCAAAACAGAAAATGGTACCGTTGATGTTGGGGTGCGTGTAGAAGTTCGTGATGAAATCATGCGTGATTTGAATGAGAAATTATACGAGGCGAAGTTGGTTTATTACACGCCGACATTTGATGATAAGGTACGGGTGTTTTGCACAAATCCTTCCGGTGAAGTGGCGACGGAATATTATGAGAACGGTCTGGCGGTAGTGAATGGTCATGCCTATAAATCAAAAGATATGAAGACCAATAATACAAACTTTGCAATTTTGGTTTCGAAAAACTTTACCGAACCGTTTAAGTCGCCGATTGAATATGGGAAGCATATTGCGCAATTGGGAAATATGCTTTGTGACGGTAGAGTATTGTTGCAACGTTACGGTGATTTTCGCCGGGGGCGTCGAACCACGGATGAAAGATTGGTGCGAAATAATATTATTCCAACATTAAAAGATGCAGTTCCGGGCGATTTATCATTGGTATTTCCGCATCGGATTATGTTGGCGATTGATGAGATGATTCAGGCGTTAGACAAAGTAACACCGGGTATGGCCAGTGATGAAACCTTACTTTATGGGGTGGAGGTGAAATTTTATTCCAATCGTGTGATTGTGAATACAGAATTTGAAACCAATATCAAAGGGCTACGGGCTATGGGTGACGGAGCATCTATTACAAGGGGCTTGCAACAGGCATCAGCAAATGGTTTGTATGTAGCCAAGGAAATCATCAAAAAACGAGGATAAATCAACTTGAAATAAAGCAAAAAGGGCTGAGGCGGATGCAAATCCGACAGCCCTTTTAAAGTGTGGAATAAAAGTTATAATTTAATATTTTTAAACAAATCTCCTAGACTTGTTCCGATGTTTTCGCTTTTTGGAATATCAACTTTTTCCGTATATTCGTTGTTTGGTTCTGTATTTTCTTCCAAAGCCTTGATGCTTAAGCTAATCTTTCCATCTTTTACACCAATGATTTTCACCTTGACTTCATCGCCAAGTTTTAGAACATCACCGGGTGCTTTGATGCGTTTATGAGAAATTTGTGAAACGTGAATCAAGCCGGACAAGCCATTTTCAAGTTTTACGAAAGCACCATAGTTTTGAAGTGTTTCAATGGTACCGGTTGTAACAGTACCAACTTGAATGTTGCGGATTTGTTTTTCTTTTTCAGCTTTTTCTGTTTCACGTAAAATGCTTTTAGCAGAAATGACCAAACGATTGTTGGATTGGTCAGCTTCAATCACACGTACTTCAATTTCTTTTGTCAAGAAAACGGTCAAATCTTCCACATAGGATAAAGAAAGATGAGATGCGGGAATGAAAGCGCGTAAACCTTCTATGGTAGTGACAGCACCACCATTTACAACGCCCTCTATTGTAACGGTCAGCTTGGTTTTGTCTTGCATGTATCGTTTAACAATGTTCCAAGGGCTGGCATCATCAAAATGATTTTCTAAGTCGGCCATTGTTTCTGTACTTTCCGGTGTGTTAGATTCTTTCACGGCAGCAGGCTCTTCTACAGCAATCGCAGGTTCTTCCACAGCAATCGCAGGCTCTTCTACAGCAACCACAGGTTCTTCCACAGTGACCGTAGGTTCTTCGGCAACGGTGGGTTTGTCTGTTGTTTCAGATGCAGTAGATGCAGCTACAACTTCCTCGGGGGTCTCTACAGCCTCGGCTGTAACTTCGGTTTTCAGTTCTTCACTCATTACATTACCTCAATTCTATTTTCTTTCATCGTCACAGATAAGGCTATTGTACCACAAATACTAGTAAAAAAACAAGAAATCTTCGTAAATGTATTGACCAATTGGTGAAAAGATGGCAAGCTACAATAGTACTGTATTTTTTGTTAAGTGGGTATTTGCCTACTTTGGGGGAAAAAGACATGGAAAGTGTGATTGAAAATCAAAAAATATACGTGGTAGGGCACAAAAATCCGGATACGGATTCTGTTTGTTCCGCCATTGCTTATGCAGAGTTAAAAGGTATATTGACGGGGAACGCATATGTGGCAAGACGGGCAGGGCAACTCAATGAAGAAACGCATTTTGTTTTAAATAAGTTTGGTGTAAAGATACCACTTCTTTTGTCTGATTTGCGCGTGCAAGTAAAGGATGTGGAATTACGTAAAGTAGAAGGGATAGATGGTTCTGTATCTATCAAAACAGCCTGGCGTAAGATGAGAGATTTAAATACCAAAACCTTACCGGTCATTCGTGATTGCAAGTTAGAGGGATTGATTACTGTAGGGGATATTGCGAATTCTTATATGGATGTGTATGACAATGAGGTTTTATCAACGGCACGCACCCAATATCGCAATATTGTGGCGGTGGTTGATGGTGTGCTTTTGACAGGCAATGAATATAGTTATATTTTACAAGGTAAGGTGCTGGTTTTGGCGGGTAGTTATGATTTAAACAGTCAGGTGATTGCGCCCAATGATTTGGTGATTTTGTCAGATCAACCAAAAGAGATGCAATTGGCCATTGACTCTCATGTAAGTTGTATGGTTGTTTGCCAGGCTGCAGAGATATCTGCGGATATTATTCAGCAGGCAGAAGAAAAAGAGATTGTTTTGATTTCTTCGTCTTTTGATCCTTATACAGTGGCTCGTTTGATGAATCAAAGTATTCCGATTAAATATTTTATGACCAAAGAGGGCATTATGTCTTTTCAATTGCGGGATTACTTGGATGATATCAAACCATTGATGGTGCAGAAAAAATATCGTGACTTTCCCGTATCTGATAGTGAAGGCAGGTTTTTGGGGTTTTTGTCACGTCGCTGTTTGATTAAAAGTAGTAAAAAACAAGTGATTTTGGTGGATCACAATGAAAAAAGCCAAGCTGTTGATGGTATAGAGCAGGCGGAGGTATTGGAGATTATTGACCATCACCGCATCGGAAATTTGGAAACGATGGGACCTGTATTTTTCCGCAATCAACCGGTAGGTTGTACGGCAACTATTATTTATCAGATGTATGAAGAAACATTGACCAAGTTGTCCAAGGAAACAGCCGGCTTATTATGTTCAGCGATTATATCGGATACTTTGATGTTTCGTTCTCCTACTTGTACCACTTTGGATGAGTATGCGGCACGCCAATTGTCTCACATTGCGCAAGTGGACATCAAGGACCTGGCGGAAGAGATGTTCAACGCCGGCAGCAATATAAAAAGCAAATCCACAGAGGATATTATTTTGACAGACTTTAAGCAGTTTACGGTTGGAGACAGCAAATTTGGTGTTGGACAGTTAAATTCTATGAATGAAGAGGAGATTAAAACCTTGTCAGAAATCATTCCACAAGCTTTGGATCAGGTGAGAATAAAACAAAATTTAGAATACCTGTATTTTATGATTACCAATATTTTGGATGAATCCACACAGTTGTATTGTAGTGGCACCGGTGCAAAAGGTATTGTGAGAAATGCCTTTGATTTAACTGATGATTTATTGGAAGAGGTATATTTAAAAGGTGTGGTTTCAAGGAAAAAACAGTTGGTACCAACGTTAGTAGCAGCTTTGCAACAGTAAAAAATTAAAAGGAGAGACCTAAAATGCTGGAACAATTAAAAAAAGAGGTTTATGAAGCAAATATGCAACTCCCTCAATATGGTTTGGTTACCTTTACCTGGGGTAATGTAAGTGGTATTGACCGAAAAGCGGGTTTGTTTGTGATTAAACCAAGTGGGGTAGCATATGAGAGATTAACCCCGGAAGATATGGTGGTGGTTGATTTAAAAGGCAATCGGGTAGAGGGAAAGTACAATCCTTCTTCTGATACGGCGACCCATGTGGTATTGTACAATCGTTTTTCTGATATTGGGGGTATTGTTCATACCCATTCGACCTGGGCCACCAGTTGGGCCCAAGCGGGGCGTGACATACCTTGTTATGGTACCACCCATGCGGATTATATCTATGGTGGTGTACCTTGTGTGCGAAATTTGACTAAAGAGGAGATTGATGCCGGATATGAATACCATACAGGCCTTGTGATTTGTGATGAATTTGCTCGTTTGGATAGGGATTATACATCCGTTCCGGCAGTATTATGTAAAAATCATGGTCCTTTTACCTGGGGCAAGGATGCTTTTGATGCGGTTCACAATGGGGTGGTATTAGAAGAGGTTGCGAAAATGGCAGCACGTTGTGAGATGTTAAATCCTCAAGTAAAGCCGGCGCCCCAAGAATTACAAGATAAACATTATTTTAGAAAACATGGAGAAAATGCGACTTATGGCCAATCAATTATATTGTGATAAATGTGGTGCAGAAGTTCGGCGTGGACAATTGTTTTGCCGAAGTTGTAACGCAGGGCTTAGTATTCAGCCAATCCATGTAGGAGAAGAAAAAGTTTCTTCTTTGTTGGATGATGCTGTGGAAGAAATCGAAGAACCGTTTGTGCAAGAAACAAAACCATTATCTGAGCCGGAACCGTTAGAGGAACTTACATTAGAAGAGCGGGTAGTGGCTTTTCAGGCGGAACAGGTAAGACAAGAAGAAATCAAAGAATCGCCAGCGCAAGAAATACCAAGGCAAGAAACGCCGGTTCAAAAGCCAATAGTTTGGAACGTCCCTCCTTCCTCTCGTGAACGAGAGCCGTTTAGAGATTTTGCGGATACTTCCTTTGGCAGAGGTATTTTCGGCAGAAGGCGAAGAGGTAATTGGGTTGGTGTTGTGGTTGCTTTGCTGATTATGGTGATTGGAGCAGCCGGTAGTGATTCTTGTGAAAGACCGACACCACTGCCGGAATTGGCGGTTACACCCAATGTGAACAATGTCGGTGATTTATTCAACCAAAATCCAGACGCTGCAAACATCAGCCCCGAACTTCTGGAAATGATTTTAGGGTTTTCAGTCGAAAATGAAGAAGAAAATCGGATATCTGAAGAAGAGGGAAGTTGGTTGTCTGAAGATGGCACTTATATTGTGATTCGAGGCGAATCTTTTTCCACTTCGTTAACGGAGTTGGATTTAAGTTGGCGGAATTTACAAGATGAAGATATGGTATATTTGCGCTATATGGTAAATTTAGAAGAGTTGGATTTAGAGAATAATCAAATCAGTGATTTAACATCTCTGTCAGATTTAGATAAACTAGAGAAGCTGTGGTTGGGTGGCAATGAAATTGAAGATATCACACCTTTGGCTCCTTTAAATCGGTTGCAAGGTCTAGGTTTAGGTTTTAATGAGATTACGGATATCAGTATTTTGGAAGATTTTATTTATTTGCAGTATTTGGTTTTGTGCGGCAATCGGATTCATGATATGACGCCCTTATCCAATATGGCTGATTTGACCTATTTGGATATCTGTGGAAATGGAATAGATGATTTGACGTTTGTAACAAGTTTGGTATCGCTGGTTACTTTTGAGGCCAGTCACAATCAGATTTATGACTTATCTCCCTTGTCCTATCTTGAAAATTTGGAAAGTTTAGAGTTGGTAGGCAATCGGATTATAGATTTAGAGCCTTTGTCCAATCTTGAAAATTTGAAGCGGTTATGGTTGTGGGACAATGACATTACAGATTGGTCACCGGTGGAGCATGTACCGGAGGTTTTTAAAGAAAATAGGTAGCTTTATCATGTTTAAAGGAAAGACAAAGCAAACGGAATAAGGAACATTACCTTAGCCCGTATACTTTGTCTTTTTTCTAATTTGCATTTTCGATGGCAATTTCACAATCTTTGCGATAAAAGGCGATACCATATTTTAAAACATTGGGGTATCCTTCACTGAGCAAATCAACTTCATATTTGTTATCAATAATTTGCATCAAAGCTTCTTGACTTTTGTTTTTCATTTGCGTGGCTGTTTCTGCGATTTTTAATTCAATGACAATGGCCGGCTTGCGTATGGATATCGGCTTGATAAAGATATCCCCTCGTCCGTTGCCGGATTCTCGATTTGATTTTACAAAATAGCCATTCATAGAGCGTAAAAGCCCAAGTAAAAAACCATGATAAAAACTTTCGCCATGGTCCATAAAGCTCATGGTTTGGTACAACGTATCTGTAAGGATGTGGTGGAAAGTCTGCAAATCACCATTTTGTACGGCTGTATAAAGAGCGGAAAAATCTGCGACTTGAACTTTTTCTTGGAACCATTCATAAACAAAGCGGTCATAAATATACATAATTTCTTGATTGGGTATTTTTAGGTTTAAGTAAAGCGTTCTTTCTTCAAAATGGCCATCTACTTTTTTTAGATATCCTGTGAAAAATAGAAAATTCCACAAATTGTCCATGGTGGTTATGACTTCATTATAAGCAATATCTTCTGTGATTGGTTTCGTAATGATGCCACCTGCCATCAAAAGTTCGATTTCACCCTTGGTATCATTATCCGCATTGTGAATAAGCTCTTTGACAATGCTATTGGAGCTTGTATTGGCCCAAAATGATTTTGGATAAAGTTCTTCATAATAAACACTTTGTAAATATTGTATGAGACTCCAAGGGTTGTAGACCGTTGTATTGCCAAATACATAACCATTGTACCATGTTTTGGCTGTTTCGGCTTTCTCCTCAAAACCATAATAAGCAAGTGCATCTGCTACTTCATCTTCGGTAATACCAAAATATTCATCGTAAAGATTTGTTAAGATGGACACCACATTTAGATTGTTTACACCGGTAAAAATACTTTCTTTGCTTACTCTAAGACAGCCGGTTAAAATGGCTTTGTGTAAGGCATCATTTGTTTTGAGGGCTTCGCCAAAAAAGCCACGGACAAAATCAACCATATCATCGTAGTAGCCGTTGAAATAAGATTTTTCTAAGGGAACGTCATATTCGTCAATTAAAATAAGAACCTTTTTATTATGGTGTCTTTGTAGCCATTCGGATAAAAATTTCAAACTACTGCTATAATCTTCTTCACTTGCTTTTCGAGCAAATATCTGCCTAAAAAGTTCTTTTTCGTCATCGTTGAGTGCCGGACTGCTCAGTAAATAATCATGTTGTCGAAACTCCCGTGCAATTTCAATTTTTAATTTTTCCAAAGAAGAGTGATAGGTTTTCATACTGGCACCCTTTAGACTAAGTTTAATCACAGGATATTTATTTTGATGCGCAAGATATGCTTCCCCTGCTTTGGTAATGTTTAGATGTTCAAATATATGTGCATCCTGTTTTTTGTTGATGTCAAAAAAATAATGAAGCATACTGATGTTTAATGATTTTCCGAAACGTCTTGGTCTGGTACAAAGTGTTACTTCGCCTTTTGTATCTATGATATCTCTAATAAAAAGGGTTTTATCTACATAAAAATAATTTTCAGAAATCATTTTTTCAAAATTGTCAACACCAACGGGAAATGGTTTGTATTTCACTTTTTATTGTCCTCCTAATTTATAGTAAGATGAAACAGAATGGGTTTCATCATTTGGATTTCTTTGTTATAGTCCATTTTAACATAATGCAAGAGAGAATAGAAAGAGAAATGTGACTGTTTTTTCGCTTTACGTTTTCGTTTTTATTCAGTTGCTTAGAATCTCAATCAATGATATGATTATAGGCAGTGACACGTTACACATTAGAAAAGGTAAAAATAAATTGAATTATGATAAAGCAAAGGTCTATTTGGAGGAATTATCCAAATACGGAAGTGTACTTGGCTTAGAGGCGATTGGTGGCCTGTTGGAAGAATTGGGCAATCCCCAGGATGCGCTTAAAGTTGTCCATATTGCAGGTACCAATGGTAAAGGTTCTGTGCTGGCATATACTTCGACAATTTTGCAGACGGCGGGTTATCGGGTTGGCCAATATACATCTCCTTGTTTACGATCCAAGCGTGAGTTGATACAGGTGGATGGGGCATGGATCCGCCCAAGGGACTTTGCAAAATTAGTTGAAACAATAAAAAATGCCATTGCACGCTTAAAAGCACAAGGAAAGATGGTGCCAACTGTCTTTGAAGTGGAAACGGCAATGGCATTTTTGTATTTTCAAAAAAAACAATGTGATATTGTCGTATTGGAAACAGGTATGGGCGGGCGTGATGATGCCACCAATATTGTGAAAAATACTTTGGTTTCTGTTTTTACGTCCATTGGTTTGGATCATATGGACTTTTTAGGTGAGACAATAGAGGAAATTGCAGAGGTAAAAGCGGGAATCATGAAGCCCGGTTCGCTGGTGGTATCCACAAGGCAGGATTTACGAGTGGTGCCGGTGTTAGAAAAAGCAGGTAAGGAGATGGCTTGCCCCATTACCTTTGTGGATCCGTTGGACATTGGAATTGTGGAAGAAAGTTATGAAGCGCAGCGTTTTTTATATAAGGAAAAATCATATCAGATACATATGGCAGGACGCCATCAGCTAGAAAATGCATGTACAGCTTTGGAAGTGATTGGGGCGTTGAGAAAACAAGGGTTTCGTATCCGTGATGAGGCTGTAAAGGCGGGGTTAAAGAAAACGATGTTTTTTGGGCGTTTTACCCTTTTGCGCAAATCTCCGGTTTTTATCATAGACGGTGCCCACAATGAAGATGGTGTCAAGGTTTTGGCAGAGAATATAAAAAACTATTTTCCAAATCAGAAAATGGTTTTTATTGTGGGTGTATTTCAGGATAAAAAGTATCGGGAGATGGCCGGAGATGTCTTACCTTTGGCAAGTGATATATATACGGTGACGTTGCCCAATTTAGAACGAAGTTTGTCAGCGGAAGCGTTGCGAGATGTGTTAGAAGAAGTACAGACAGAGCAAAACAGTCAGGTTAGATTGCTGGCAAGTACGAGTATAAAGGCGGCTGTGAGAGGGGCACTGGAAACCGCAGGAACAACGGGAGTAGTGATTGCGTTTGGTTCCTTATCTTACTTGGCGGCAGTGGCGGATGAAGTGAAGTGATATTAGAATATGGGTATGATTTCGGAAATAGAGGAATGAAAATGAATCAAGATAAAATTGAGCAAGGGGTAAAGCTTATTTTAGAGGGTATAGGTGAAGATTTGACACGAGTAGGGCTTATAGAGACGCCAAAGCGGATTGCTAAGATGTATGAAGAAATTTTTGCAGGCATGACTCGGGAACCGGAAATTTATTTATCCAAAGTCTTTGATGTGGCGGACAACGAAATGGTCATTGAAAAAGACATTGTGTTTTATTCAGTTTGTGAGCACCATCTGTTACCTTTTTTCGGACGGGTACACATTGGTTATATTCCGGATGGTAAGGTGGTGGGTCTTAGCAAATTGGCTCGTACCGTGGAGGTGTATGCACGTAGATTGCAGTTGCAAGAGCGCATGACCGGTCAAATTGCAGAGGCTTTGGCGGAGCATTTAAAAGCCAAAGGCGTGATTGTGATGGCTGAGGCGGAGCATTTGTGTATGACGATGCGTGGCATTCAAAAATCGGGCAGCCGGACGGTTTCTATGGTAAGTAAGGGCGAGTTTGAACAGGAGAAAGAATTGGTAAATCGTTTTTTGCAGATGATAAAATAAGTATATAAGGAGTGTAGAATATGATTATTGGCAATCGAACTTTTGATACAAAAAAGCATACGTATATTATGGGGATTATGAATATCACACCGGATTCTTTTTCAGATGGTGGCAAGTATAATCAAAAAGACTTGGCACTTGAGCATGCTCAAAAATTGGTGTCCGAAGGTGCGGATATTTTGGATATTGGTGGAGAGTCAACAAGACCCGGCCATGCGCAAATCACAGCAAAAGAAGAGATAGAGCGTGTGCTGCCTATTATCGAAAGCTTAAAAAAAGAATTTGACGTACCCTTGTCGATTGATACTTATAAAAGTCAGGTAGCAGAAGAAGCCCTAAAAGCAGGTGTGCATTTGATTAATGATATATGGGGCTTAAAATATGATGACAAGATGGCAGGATTGGTAGCGAAGTATAACGTGCCGATTTGTTTGATGCATAATTGCTTAAACATTCAATATGAGCGATTTATTTCCGATGTGATTGGTGGTTTGATGGATAGTGTAGAATTGGCATTTGAAGCAGGGATTGACCAGGATAAGATTATTTTAGATCCGGGCGTGGGGTTTGCCAAGTCTTATGAAAACAATTTACAGATTGTCAAGCATTTGCAAGAGTTTACAAAATTAGAATTCCCCATATTGCTTGGAACTTCACGAAAGTCTATGATTGGTTTGACTTTAGATTTGCCTTTTGAAGAGCGGGAAGAGGGAACCTTGGTTACAACGGTGATGGCGGTGATGGCAGGCTGTGCGTTTGTGCGTGTTCATGATGTGGAAAAAAACAAACGTGCCATTCAGATGACAGAAGCGATTATAAAAGGAAATTGAAATGAAAAGAGATGGTAGGATGGATTCTGTAGATGTTATCCGGCTTCGTGATTTAGAGGTATTTGCCCACCATGGTGTTTATCCGGAAGAAAAAAAGCTGGGACAAAAATTTTTGATTTCAGCAGAATTGGCGGTGGATATTCAAGTTGCCGGCCATTCCGATGATTTAAGTGATTCGGTAGATTATGGTGCGGTTTGTCAATGGATTAGTGCGTTTGTGAAGAATACCACCTTTCATTTATTAGAAGCAATTGCGGAAAAAGTAACACGGGAATTATTACTACATTTTCCCAAGATACGTGAAGTGAAGTTGGAAATTAAAAAACCTTGGGCACCGATTGGTTTACCTTTGGATTTTGTGGCAGTTGAAATTAAGCGCAGATGGCATACGGCTTATATTGGTTTGGGTTCCAATATGGGGGATAAGGTGGCTTATTTAAAAGATGCCGTTGCAATGCTAGAAAAAGATGTTCATTGTCAGGTGAAAGATGTGGCGCAGTTTGTTGTGACAAAACCTTATGGTGATGTGGCACAGGATGATTTTTTAAATAGTTGTATGAAGTTAGAAACCGTATATCGTCCGGATGAATTGTTAAAACGGTTGCATGAAATAGAAAAGGAAGCAGGACGGGTGCGGGATGTTCGTTGGGGACCACGTACCTTGGATTTGGATTTGCTTTTTTATGAGGATGTTGTGTTGGAGTCAAAAGAATTATGCATTCCGCATATAGAATTGCACAAGCGCAGTTTCGTGTTAGAGCCGTTGTATGAGATTGCGCCGTTTTTGCGTCATCCTGTTTATGGTAGGACCGTTCAAGAAATGTTGGAAGCATTACATACAGCAACAAAATGAAACAGGGACAATTAGAATAGATGGAGCACCTATAAAATGAAAAAAATAGCGGTAACATTCACGCCGATATCGGCGGAGATTTTAGAAAAGATACGATGGGTAGCACCCGGATATCAAGTGATTGAAATGCCAATGGACGATGCGCGTTTGGCGGAGTGTGAGATTGTTTTTGGTCAGGCACACCCAAAGATATTGGCAGAGTCGAAAAAATTAGAATGGTACCATACCCAATCTGCGGGCGTGGATTATGTTTTAAAGTCAGAGTATCGGTTTCCTGAAGAGGCGATATTAACAAATTCTTCCGGTTCTTACGGTGTGACAATTTCGGAATATTTATTAACCATAACTTTGATGCTTTTGCGAAAGATGAATGAATATGTTCTTGTACAAAGGGAATGCAAGTGGCAGCGCTTAGGCGCGGAAAAAAGTGTATATGGAAGTACAATTACCATCGTAGGTTTGGGAGATATCGGTGAAAATTATGCCAGACGTTGCAAGGCTTTGGGTGCCACAGTAAACGGGGTAGTGCGTAGAGCAAGAGCAAACAAACCCGACTGTGTAGATGCTTTATATACAGTAGATGCACTGGAGAAAGCCATTGCAGCCGCAGATGTGGTGGCCTTGTGCCTGCCGGGAACAGAAGATACCTATCATTTATTTGATAAAGCCAGATTAAAGCAGATGAAAAAGGGTGCAATTTTGCTAAACATTGGTCGTGGAACGGCCATTGATACAAAGGCTTTGATTGGGGTACTTCAATCCGGGCATTTGGGTGGGGTTGGATTGGATGTAACGGATCCGGAACCTTTGCCGGAAGATTCCCCCCTTTGGAAGATGCCAAATGTAATGATTACACCTCATGTGAGTGGAAACAATACATTGCCTTTGACCAATGAGATGGGTGTGGATAAATTTGTGAAGTATTTAGAAGATTATGTGGCAGGACGGGCATTTGAGCGGATTGTGGATCAAAAAGCAGGCTATTAATTATGCTTTCTGCTCGTAAAAAAGACGCATAAGTGCATAAGCACCAGATTGATTGATTATTGTGAAATAATCAAGTACTGCCTGCTCAAAGCCGGGAATCAAACTCAAATCCTCACCCCAAAATTCTTGGTTTTGACAAACGGCTTTGGTTAGTTGTGCCTCTGTTTGTTCCTTATTTGCATGAAAGAAATCTAGGACAAATTGCGCATCTTGTACTTCATAATCTTTGGCTCTTGGATTTTTGCCGCTATAAAAAGCGATGTAAAAAGCAAAAGAAGCTGTGATGCAAGCAGGTAGTTGTCCTTTCCTATGGATGTACTCTTTTAATGAGGGCATAAGCCGGGTTTTCCATTTTGAAGTGGTATTCAAACAAATGGCAAGTAGTGCATGGTCAATAAAAGGATTTTGAAAGCGTTCGGTAACGGCGGCAGCAAAAACAAGCAGTTCTTCCTTTGGCAAATCCAAGGTGGGAAGAATTTCTTCATAAAGGGTTTTGTTCATGAAAGCGTGAATCACCTTATCGTTCATGCAATCACGTACAATATTTTGTCCGGCTAAATAAGCGGCCGGTACAAAAGCGGTATGTGCGCCATTGAGTACTCGGACTTTGCGTGTTTTATATGGTTTATGGTCATCTGTAATCAAAATAGGAAGTTTGGCTTCTTCCACGGGAAATTCTTTTTTGATCCAATCAGGTCCCTCTATTACCCAAAGGGCAAAGAGTTCTCCGGTGTTGATTAAATGGTCTTTATAACCCAGTGTTTGCCAGAGTTTTTCAGCCTCTTTGTGGGGATAGCCGGTTACGATACGATCCACTAAAGTGGAGCAAAAGACGTTTTCGGCAGTGAGCCAAGAAATAAAATCAGCACCCAGCTCCCATTGCCTTGCATATTTTAAGACGCATTGTTCCAATTCCTTACCGTTGTTGTCGATTAACTCACAGGCTAAGATAATAAAGCCTTTGCCTTTTGTTGCATGGTATGTTTGGAAGCGGCGATATAAAAATTGTGTTAGTTTTCCGGGAAAAGAGCTGGCCGGCATATCGGTAAAACGACAGTTTGGATCATAAACAATACCGGCTTCGGTGGTATTGCAAATGATAAAACGTAAGTCGGGATTATCGGCACAGTTGAGCACAGCTTCATAGTTTTCATAAGGGTTTAGACAGCGGCTGATACAGGAAATCACCCGTTTTTTTGTGATTTGTTCTCCCTGTTGAAAGCCTTGTGAGAAAAGGGTATACAAGCCCTCTTGCTTATTGATTTGTTCGGTCAAACCGGAGGCAATGGGTTGGCAAACAACAACTTTTCCATTGAAATGGGCTTTTTCATTCATGACATCAATGAAATAATCTGTAAAGCCCCGGAGAAAGTTGCCTTCCCCAAATTGAAAGACTCGTTCAGGAGCGGATTCTAGGAGATAACCGTCATAGTTTTGGGCTTTTAATGTTTCATAAGATAATGTTTTCATTAGTAAAATCCTTTCAGTAGGCAACGTATTTATAAAGTAACACCTTGTTTAAAAATGGCCATATCATGGAATCCCATTTCTTCGGATTTGGATGTTTGCCCGGCGGCAATCCGGAGGACAAAATCAAATAGTTGCTTGGCTAATTCTTCCAAGGTTTGCCCCTCCACTAAGCTGCCGCAATTAAAATCAATCCAATTGCTTTTATGGGTGGCCAATGTGGTGTTGGAAGAAATTTTGATGGTTGGTACAGGGCAAGCAAAGGGAGTGCCCCGACCGGTGGTAAAAAGAACCATATGAGCCCCGGAAGCAGCCAAAGCGGTAGAAGCAACCAAATCATTGCCCGGTGCGTTTAGTAGATGTAAGCCTTTGGCAGAAATTATTTCACCGTAGGATAATACGCCTTGGATGGATGCCGTTCCGGATTTTTGCGTACATCCCAGAGATTTATCTTCTAACGTAGAGATGCCGCCATCTTTGTTGCCCGGCGACGGATTTTCGTAAATGGTTTGATGATGGGCTTTGAAATAATCTTTAAAATCATTGATTAGGTCTACTGTTTTGTCAAACAGTTCCGGTGTTTCACAGCGGTTCATCAATAATGTTTCAGCACCAAACATTTCAGGCACTTCTGTTAAAATCGTAGATCCCCCCATAGCGATGAGCAAATCGGAAAAAGCGCCTACGGTAGGATTTGCAGTAATGCCGGATAAACCATCGGAACCGCCGCATTTCATACCAATGACCAATTCGTTACAGCTGATGCTTTCGCGTCTGTCTTGCCGGGCATAAGTGACCAGTTCTTCGATCTGTGCCAAGCCCGAAGAAAGTTCATCTGCAACATCTTGGACTTGCAAAAAGCGTACCCGTTTTTTATCATATTCGCCCAAGTACGGTTTCAAAACTTGAATGTTGCTGTTCTCACAACCTAAGCCCAACAATAAAACACCTCCCGCATTGGGGTGTTTGACAAGATTGGAAAGGATGTTTCGGGTATTTTCCTGATCATCACCCATTTGGGAACACCCATAAGGATGGGGAAAAGCAACGATTGCATCAATATGTTCTCCCAGATATTTTTGAGACATCTTTTCTAAAGCAGAAGCAATGCTGTTCACACAACCATTGGTAGGAATGATCCAAATGTTATTTCGAATTCCAACTTTGCCGTAAGCCCGGCGATAACCCTGAAAAGTAGCAGGGGTTAGTGCGGGTAAGGTGTTAAAGTCAGGTTTGTAGGAATACGTCAATAAGTCACCTAAGTTGGTTTTTAGATTGTGCGTGTGAATCCAGGAACCGGGTGAGGTGTCAGAAAGTACTACCCCGATGGAAGCGCCATATTTGATTACATGTTGCCCGGTCTTTAAGGAGGTTAGGGCAAACTTATGACCCTGCGGTATGTTTTCCTTTAATGTCAAAGATAGATTACCTGTTTCGATGTGTTTGCCCTTGTTGAGTAGAACCAAAGCAACAGCTACGTTGTCATCATTGTGAATACGGATCCATTCTTTCATCCATTTCCTCCGATTTTTGTTGATTTATTTTGTTTCTGTGATATGTTCTCATTCTAAAATGTAAGCGCATACATTTCATGATTTATTTTAGACGATGGGGCAGGTATAAGTCAATGAGAATAAAAGAAGTCAATCAAATCTAGTGATTTTAACGAAAATGAGAAAGAAAATTTGGTTGAAAGTACCGAAAAAAGAAACTTGTATATTTGTTTGGGGTGGGATAGAATATAAGAAATTGTAAGTGCTTACTATTTAATGATTTTGTTGAGGAGAGAGCGGATGAAAAAATTTATGGACAAAGATTTTTTATTGAACAATGATGTAGCGGTGGAGTTATATCATAATTATGCAAAACACACACCTATTTTGGATTATCATTGTCACATTAATCCCCAAGAGATTGCGGAAGATAAAAAATTTGAAAACATGACTCAAGTTTGGTTGGGTGGTGATCATTATAAATGGAGGCAAATGCGCTCAAATGGCGTGGCGGAAGAGTTTGTGACAGGAAAGGCATCTGACCGGGAGAAATTTCAGAAATGGGCGGAAACGTTGGAAAAAGCGATTGGTAATCCTTTATATCATTGGAGTCACTTGGAATTGCAACGCTATTTTGATTATTTTGGTGTTTTAAATGGGGATACAGCTGAAGAAGTCTGGAATTTGTGTAATGCAAAATTGCAGGAAACCAATATGTCTGTTCGTGGTTTAATCAAACAATCCAATGTAACCTTGATTTGCACCACGGATGATCCAATTGATTCTTTGAAATGGCATAAAAAAATCGCTGCGGATGAGGATTTTACGGTACAAGTGTTACCGGCTTGGCGGCCGGATCGGGCGATCAATATTGAAAAGTCGGACTTTTTGGATTATTTAGAGGATTTAAGCAAAGTCGCCGGGTTGGCCATTCATAGTATTGCGGATTTAAAGAAGGTATTGTGTTTACGTATGGACTTTTTTGAAGAATGTGGTTGCAAACTTTCGGATCATGGTTTGGACTTTGTGATGTATGTGCCTGCTACGGTCGAAGAAGTTGCCGAAATCTTTTACAAAAGGTTGCTCAAAGAGACCATTTCAAAACAAGAAGAATTGGCTTTTAAAACAGCAATGCTGCAGTTTTTAGCGAAAGAATATCATAAGCGTGACTGGGTGATGCAATTACATTATGGTGGCAAAAGAAATAACAATACGCTACAATTTCGGAAATTAGGTCCCGATACGGGATATGATTGTATTGGAAACACAGCACCGGCAGCTCAGTTGGCGGACTTTTTGGATTCTTTGGCAACCACGGCTCAGCTACCCAAAACCATCCTCTATTCTTTGAATCCCAATGATGATGGGGTGATTGGAACAATGCTTGGTTGTTTTCAAGACGCACAAGCAATCGGTAAAATCCAACAGGGTAGTGCATGGTGGTTTAATGATCATAAAGTGGGCATGGAAAATCAAATGATTTCTTTGGGGAATTTGGGATTGTTGGGTAATTTTGTGGGTATGCTCACGGATTCCCGTAGTTTTTTATCTTATACCAGGCATGAATATTTTCGACGGATTTTATGTAATTTAATAGGAACATGGGTTGAATATGGCGAATACCCTAAAGATGATAAGGCTTTGGCGGCAATTATAAAAGGGATCTCTTATAACAATGCAGTGGATTATTTTTGCTTTGACTTGACGCGGGTTTGAATGATTGCAATGTTTTTGTCAACAAGGGAGGGACTGCCGTGAACATTTATGATATTGCAAAATTAGCCGGCGTTTCGATTGCTACGGTTTCCCGGGTAGTGAATGACAGCGCAAAAGTGAGTGGGAAAACCCGGGCAAAAGTGTTGGGAGTGATGGAAGAAGTCGGTTATATTCCGAATATTTTTGCTCGGGGTTTGGGCTTAAATTCCATGCGGACCATCGGCATTTTGTGCCCGGATATTTCTGATATTTATATGGCAAATGCGGTTTCTTATTTGGAAAAGAATTTAAATAAGCATGGTTATGATTGTATTTTAGGTTGCAGCGGTCATCGGCAGGAAGAGAAAGAGAAATACATCAAATTGCTGTTGTCCAAGCGAATAGATACTTTGGTTTTGGTTGGTTCTACCTATGCCGGAAAAGGAGATAATCCGGCAGAAACGGAGTATTTGCGCCTTGCGGCGAAAGAAACACCTATTTTTATGATCAATGCTTATGTGCCCGGAGAAAATATTTATTGTGCTTATGCGGATGACTTTCAAGCGGCTTATGAGGTGACGGCAGCTTATATCCGGCGGGGGAAAAAACGAATCTTGTTTTTATCCAATGCCCGTTCTTTTAGTGGCGATCAAAAGCGGGCCGGTTATGAAAAAGCGTTGATTGACAACGCTTATCCGGTGGATGGAGCATTGATTTTTTATTCAGAGCATTCCATTCATGATACCAGAGATATGTTATTATTAAACAAAAAACTGGAGTTTGATGGTGTTTTAGCAACGGAGGATAGTTTGGCAATTGCGGCGGTGAAATATGCCAAAACCAAGAACTTAGCCATACCGGCAGAACTGTCGGTGGTAGGCTTTAATAATTCGCGCTTATCCATTTGTTGTGAACCGGAGTTAACCACCATTGATAATAAAGGTGAGATTTTGTGTGCTGTGACGGTGGAACAGATGATTTCTTTGTTGGAGGAAAAAGTGCAACCAAAGGAGAAAATATCGGTACCTTGCGAAATCATCAAACGTAATACAACAGATTTTTGAGGGGAATGTTTATACCAATTGGTATGAAAAAAGCAAAAAGGTATGATGAATTGTAATTATTTTCAACAAAATAGCATAAAACCACAGGACCTATTTTAAGATATTATGACGAAAATAACAAAAAACCAACAATTTTATTGAAATACATCATATGATTAAGGTATGATGTTTGTAGGTGTACATAAGGATATGGATTTTGGTAGTTTGTGCAACGCTTAATGGGCGAAAGGAAAAAAGATGTATAGCGATTCGGTAAAAAAGAAGCGGAAAGATGTTCTGCCGTTAACAATTGCACAAAAGGTGAAAACCATGATTACATATCGTAATCTAAAGCCCGGTGATAGGTTACCGACAGAAGTAGAGTTGGTCAAAGAGTTTGGAGTGAGTCGCTCCACCTTGCGGGAAGCCATGAAAGTATTAAGGGCTGAAAATGTTGTAGTCATTCGGCAGGGAAGCGGTACGTTCATAAGCTCTGATACAGGGGTTCGGGAAGATGCTTTGGGTTTGAGTTTTGTGGATCAAAAAAATCTTCTTAGAAATCTGTATGAAACCCGGGCATTGATTGAGCCTCACATTGCCGGTTTGGCTGCACAGCGGGCAACATCTCAGGATGTTGAAAGTTTGGAGCAGTTGGTGCAGGAGATGGAGTCGATGGATGCAAATAGCTCTATTACTGCTGAGATGGATGTTCAGTTCCATACTGCTGTTGCAAAATGTACACACAATGAAGTTCTGATTCGGGTAATACCAATTATTAATGAATCGATTCGCCGTTGCTATGCTGAAACTTGTGACAATCATGAAAGTTTCAAACGGGCAAAGCGGAGCCATCGAACAATCATGAATGCCATCGCACAGGGTGACTATTTTAGTGCCAAATTTATGGCAGAACGTCATGTTTGGGAGAGTTTGGAGGATATTACAGAATCGGAGGAAGCCTTGAGTCACAGAAAAATAGGAGGATTTTAATGAAAAAGAAATGGTTAAAAAGACTGGTAGTTGTAGCAACTACAGCGATAATGGGCCTAAGTCTGCTGGCAGGTTGTGGTGGAAATGACACTGAAACCCCGGATGGAGGAGCGGCTGAAAACGTGGAAACCCCGGATATTTCTGAAGATACTGCGGAAACCCCGGATACTCCCGCGGTGGATGGTGCGACGGTTCAGTTCCGTTATTGGGCGGATACCCCTGAGTTTTCTCAATTGATGCAGGATATTATTACTTATTTTAATGAAACAAATACAAGCGGCATTACTGTTGTAGGTGAAGAAGCTCCTTGGGATGGCGGCGGCTTTGCGGAAAATCTGTTCAATTCTGTGATGGGTGGAGCTGATATTGATGTGGCAACTTGGCGCTTATCCTCCACACCTTTGTTTGTGAACAATGATTTGCTTGCGGACTTGACTCCGTTTTTAGATACCTGGGATGGCGTAAGTGACATTGATGGAAACATTTGGGCAAACATGAGAGAGGCCGGCGGTAGAGAAGATGCGACTTTTGTAATGCCTTGGAATTTGCAAATTCTTTATGTATATTATAGACCCTCGATTTTTGAAGAAGCCGGTATTGAAGTACCGACTACTTATGAAGAGTTTTTGGCAGCAATCGAAGCGACAACAATTGACAGAGATGGTGACGGAACGCCTGATGTTTATGGATTTGGTCTAAGAGGTGGTCCCGGCGGCCAAGAGCCTTGGGGCAGTTTTGTTCATGGAAGAGGCGGAAGTTTCGAAGATATGACTTCTGCAGAATCCATTGCAGGGATGCAAGATTTTATAGATGTATTCCAAAATGGTTTTGCCCCGCCAACAGCACCCAGTGATGGTTTTAGTGAGATTATTGACAATTTTCATTCCGGCTTAACAGCCATGACGATTCATCACACCGGTTCAAGCGGTGGTATGGAAGAAGTGTTTGGTGATGATGTATCTGCATTTCCTTTCCCGGCAGGGGCAGGGCGTTGGACATCGATGGCTGATACAAGCACGGTGATTTTTGAAAGTTCTGAAAACAAAGAGGCGGCCTTTGAGTGGGTATCTTTCTTAGCAACCGGAGAGGGGCAAAGAATGTGGACAGAAGGAACCGGAAACATTCCGGTTAGCGGAACGGTTCAAGCCGGTGAGTTCTTCCAAAACAACCGCTTTGTACAAGCCTCTATTGAAAGTCAAGGCTTTGGTGGGGTAATTCCGATTTTGGATACGACACCTGAGTGGATTTCAACCATTTTCCCAAATACAATTGGCCAAGCGTTGTTGGGACAAGTTACAGCTGAAGAGGCAATGGAAACATTACAAGATGCGCTTTATCGCTAGGTGAAAATAGTAAAAAAATAAAAAGCGAGTTCTTTATACGAGCTCGCTTTTTAAACGGTAAGGAGGAAGAATATGGTTAAAAAACGGTCGATATATCCATACTTGTTGGTTGCCCCGGCGGTATTAACGATTCTATTGGTTATTTTTGTGCCGGTTTTGAATGCAATCCTTATGAGCTTTCAAAGTTATGATTTGCGTCGGCCGCAGGAAATTGCGTTTATTGGCTTAGAAAACTATCGAGCCATTACCGAAAATACACTCTTTTGGGGCTCACTTTGGCGAACCTTCGCTTGGGTTGGTTTTGGGGTAGGGTTTCAATTTATATTCGGTTTCATTTTAGCCTTATTGCTCAATCATAGTTTTCGGGGTCGGGGGGTGGTTCGAGCGGTTAGTATGATTCCTTGGGTAACACCCGGTGTTTTGATTGGTTTGATGTGGCGTTGGATGTATGATGGGAATTTTGGAGTAATCAATGACCTTTTGAATCGCTTGGGCATTTTATCTACCAATATTCCATTCCTTTCACAAGTGGAAACAGCGCTCCCTAGTGTTATTATTGCGATTGTTTGGCAGGGCATTCCTTTTTTCGCCTTGATGATTTTGGCGGCTTTACAAGGGGTACCCAGTGATATGTACGAAGCGGCGGACATGGATGGTGCAAATAAGGTACAAAAACTTTTCTTTATTACAGTTCCGTCTATTAAAAATACGATTTTTGTGACTCTTTTATTGCGGGTGATTTGGGTGGCCAACTCGGTGGATATCATCTTTACGATGACGGAGGGCGGGCCGGCATGGTCAACGCAAACCCTGAGTGTTTTTATTTTTAATCAAGCAAATTCGCTGAATTTAGGAATCGCTTCGACGATGGCGATTGTTTTGGCCATTTTGTTAGTATTGGTGACGATTCCTTATTTGCGAATCAGTTTTAGAAAGGAGGATTAGCATGAAAAAACAGTCTATACTCAGTCGTATCTTTTTGCTATATCTTCCCTTAATTGCCATTTTGTTATTTATTCTATTTCCTTTTTACTGGACATTTATAACTTCGGTAAGACCGGCGGAGGATTTGCTGGGTAGAGTTACTTATTGGCCAAGTTCAGTTAGCTTTGAGGCTTATCGGCAATTGTTTACGACTACGGTAGATTTTTTTGCTGCGATTCGCAATAGTTTTATTGTAGCGGCTTTAACCACTGCGGTTTCCTTAACGGTATCCACCTTAGCCGGTTATGCTTTTTCCCGTTATGAATTTATCGGCAAAAGAGCTTTGATGACGATGTTTCTTTGCAACAATATGTTCCCCACGGTTTTGCTTATGATTCCTTTGTTTACCATTATGCGGACCCTAGGTTTTTTGCATACACCCTGGTCTTTGGTACTTTCTTATACAACCTTTACCATTCCCTTTTCTGTTTGGTTGATTTTGGGTTTTTTAAAGGATTTGCCAATGTCGTTGGAGGAAGCGGCTTTGGTGGATGGCTGCAATCGTAGAAAAGCATTTCTAAAAATAATCATGCCGGTACTAGGCCCTTGTTTGGTGGCAACGGGTGTTTATATTTTTATGACATCGTGGAATGAATATACCTTTGCTATGATGTTTACCAACAATGCAACCAGAACCATTCCGGTTGCACTTAGAAACTTAATCGGCCAGTTGGGGGTTCGTTGGGACTTACTAACAGCCGGTGGTATTTTGACTGTGATACCGGTTTGTATTATGTTCTTTTTTGCCCAAAAACGTTTGGTTACAGGGCTAACAGCCGGTGCAGTGAAAGGATAACTTGAAACAATGGAGGAAAATGAATATGCAGTATGATTTAAAGGCTACCGAACTTCGAAGGGAAATTTTGAGCATGCTTTATGCTTGCCAATCAGGTCATCCCGGTGGTTCTCTTTCCTGTGTGGAAATACTGATGGGCCTATACTATGATGTGATGAATGTGGATGGAAAAAATCCCAAAATGGCTGATCGGGATCGGTTTGTATTAAGTAAAGGGCATGCTTGCCCCGCTTTGTATGCCATTTTGGCGGACAAAGGTTTTTTTCCAAAGGAGGACTTGAAAAAATTGCGGCAAATAGACAGTCATTTGCAAGGGCATCCGGATTCGGGAAAAACCCCCGGTGTTGATGTCAATACCGGTTCTTTGGGGCAAGGTGCTTCGGTAGCCGTTGGTTTGGCTATGGCGGCGAAGCACGGCAAAAAAGCCTACAATGTGTATGCGCTTTTAGGGGATGGTGAATGTCAAGAGGGTTTGGTTTGGGAAGCGGCGATGTCAGCGGCTCATTATCAATTGGACAATTTAGTTTTTATGTTAGACTATAATAAATTGCAAATTGACGGTAGCAATGAAGAAGTGATGAGCCTGGGAAATATTGTTCAAAAATTTGAAGCCTTTGGTTTTTGTTGTTTTGAAGTAGATGGCCATAATATCGAGGCGATTGTAGCAGCCTTAAAAGCTTCAAGCGATGGAAAACCGAAATTTATTTGCTGTGATACGATAAAAGGAAAAGGCGTTTCATTTATGGAAAATCAATTCGGTTGGCATGGCAGACCGTTGAATAAAGAAGAATTTGACGCTGCAATGAAAGAATTGGAGGTAAAATAAATGGGAAAATCATTAAGAGTCGCTTATGGAGAAGCCCTGACAAAGCTAGGGGCAGAAAATGAAAAAGTAGTAGTGTTTGATGCGGATTTGGCACATGCAACCATGACGCATATTTTTGCAGAGGCCTATCCAAAACGATTTTTCAATATGGGTATTGCCGAGGCAAATATGGTTGGTGCTGCCGCAGGGTTTGCCCATAGTGGTTATATTCCCTTTGTGAGCACCTTTGCATTATTTGGAGCCGGAAGAGCCTACGAAATCGTACGAAATGCGGTTGCTTATGCCAATGGAAATGTGAAATTTGGTTTATCTCATTCCGGTTTGTCTGTAGGAGAAGATGGCGGAAGTCATCAGTCCATTGAGGATATTGCCCTGATGCGGGAGATGCCCAATATGACAGTATTAGTGCCCTGTGATCCAACTGAAACAGAAAAAGCGGTTTTTGCCGCTGCGCAAATAAAGGGGCCGGTTTATATTCGGGTAGCCCGTCCGGTCTGTGAAGATTTGACAAATGCCGATACTCCATTTATACCGGGAAAAGCCAATGTACTACGAGAGGGCAAAGATGCTTGTATTATTACCTGTGGCCTTATGCTTGTGAAAGCCTTGGAAGCAGCGGAGCAATTGGCAGAAGCAGGGGTGGAAGCCACGGTTGTGAATATGCACACAATTAAACCCATTGACAAAGACATTATTTTAAAGATGAATCAGTCTTGCAAGGCAATTGTGACAGTGGAAGAGCATTCAGTCATTGGTGGTTTAGGTTCAGCGGTTGCGGAAGTGATTGCCGGACATGCCGGAGCGGCTTTTGCGATGGTGGGTATTCAGGATAAATTTGGAAAATCAGGCAAGCCGGAGCATCTTTTTGCGGAATTTGGTTTGACAACGGAGCATATCGTAAAAACAGTAAAAAGTTTGGTGGTTTAGGAGATAAGTGCATGAGGAATCAAATTGCTAAAATAGAAGTATTTTTGGTAAGATATCCGGTAAAGTCGGGTTTGGCTGATGCCACCCGTAAGGTAGAAAACATAGGTTATACGATTGTTCAAATCACAACAAATCAAGGTCATCAAGGTATTGGTATTACATACAATGAAGTAGGGGGCGAAGCAACAAAGGTTTTGATTGAGGAAAGTATCGCACCAAGACTGATTGGTCGAAATCCTTTTGAAACAGAGGTTTTATACCATGATTTGGTTCAGTATTTGCGCGGGGTTGGTCGTAAGGGTTTGAGCTTTTGTGCCATAAGTGCGGTTGATATTGCTTTGTGGGATTTAAAAGGGAAAATGTTGGATATGCCCTTATATCGTTTGTTGGGCGGAAATCGAAAATCGGTTCCGGTTTATGCCAGTGGTGGTTGGACTTCTTATGATGAAAATCAGTTGGTGGAAGAAATGAAGTCTTTTGTGGCTTCCGGTTATGCGATTATTAAGTTTAAAGTTGGTGTCGAGGGCGGACAGAATATAGCCCGTGATGTACGGCGTGTAAAGCTGGTTAGAGAAGCGGTTGGAGCGGATATAGGCTTGCTCTTGGATGCCAATAATTGCTGGGATGGAGCAACAGGTGCCCGTTTTGCCAATTTGGTGAAAGAATACGATATCATGTTTTTAGAGGAGCCGACATTTGCGGATGATATACCGGGTTTGAAAAGATTTAAACAAGCAACGGATATGCCTTTGGCAACAGGGGAACACGAATATACAAGATATGGTTGCCGTGATTTGATTTTATCAGAAGCGGCGGATGTGATTCAAATGGATTTTACGCGGGCCGGTGGTTATACAGAGGCATTAAAAGTGGCGGCACTTACCCAAGCATGGAATCTGAAATTTGCACCTCACGCCATGGAACTTATCCATCTTCCTTTGGCGGGAGCTATGCAAAATATCCCTTTTTTAGAACGCTTGATTTTGTTTGAGCAGCTGACGGATGTAACGTTTAAGGATTGTCCCAAACCCCAAAACGGTTATCTGGAAATGCCGGAACTTCCCGGATTGGGTTTAGAAATAAATTGGGATTTTGTTTTAGAAAATAGGTGATTGTATGAAAAAATTTACAGGTATTTATCCGGCATTGCTAACGCCCTTTGATCATGCCGGCAATCTAAATGCGGTGGCTTTGGAAAAAGTGATTGAGCATAATATCAATAAGGGTGTGCGGGGCTTTTATGTAGGTGGAAGTACCGGTGAGTTTTTATTGTTGTCAATGGAGGAGAGGAAAGAGCTACTTGTCTTGGTCACAGCAATCGTTTCGAAACGAGTGGATATTATTGTTAATATTGGTGCCTTTGCCACAGAGCATACGATTGATTTGGCCCGTCATGCAGAATCATTGGATGTAGCGGCGATTTCAGCAGTTCCTCCCTTTTATTTCAAGTTTAACCTGTCAGAGTATTTGAATTTTTATGCAGATATAGCAAAAGCGGTTTCCTTGCCTATGGTCATTTATAATATACCGGTTTTGACAGGTGTTCATTTGGATCAAAAAGCTCTGGAACAACTATTTGCCATTGAACATGTGGTTGGAATGAAACATACGAGTTATGATTTGCATCAAATGCAAAGAATCATAGAGAAATTTCCGGATACGTCCGTATTTGGCGGACATGATGAGTTGTTTTTGCCGGCGTATAGTTTGGGAGCTAGGGCGGCAATTGGTTCTACATTTAATTTTATGGCAGAGAAATTTATTACTCTGGAAAAATTATTTATTGCGGGAGAGATGGAAAAGGCTTTGATTTTGCAGGGAGAAATCAATAAAATTGTTGAAGTTTTAACAGAGATTGGTGTTTTCAAAGGGGTGAAAGCAGCTTTGCGTTTTCAAGGAATAGACTGTGGTGAATGCCGAAAGCCCTTTATGCCATTGTCTCTTGCGGAAGAGGAAAAATGGCATAAAACGTTGGAGAAGTATTGCTGATAAGTTGCTGAAGTGGGTTTGTTTACTTTGCACAATCCTAAATTCTTATGATAAAAATTGGCGAAAGGCTGTGGGCAGTGCAATTTGTGCTGCCCGTTCTTTGGCTGTAACCCAAGTAAAGCAAGGGTTTCTTTTTTGGCATTTTATATAATATCCGATCATATCCCATTCTATGTGGGTGAAAATATGTTTTTTGCGATTGACTTGGGTTAGGTTGATTGGTTTGACATCCCAGGTACTTACCAAATCCAAAGCAGTTTTTTCATTAAGTTCACCCAATATGGCAGGCAATGCCCATAAACCGGCCAAGAGTCCTTTGTCGGAACGTTTTTCGACAGCCAAAGCGTCATCTACGGTAAGGATAAAAACTGTGAGTTTTTCTTTTCTGCGTGTTTGTTTTTTAAGCCGTACCGGATAATCTAACTGTGTTTCTGCGGTTTTTGCACGGCAAAGCTTGGCCAATGGGCAAACATGGCACAAAGGCGCACCATTGGGCAAACAAACGATAGCACCGAGTTCCATAATCGCTTGGTTAAAATCACGGGGATTTATGTTGTGGAGTAAGGTTTCCAATTCTGTAGTGACCTGCTTTTTCACAAGAGGCAAATCAACGCAATCAGAAGATGCAGTGAGCCGTGCCCATACCCGTAGAACATTGCCGTCTACAGCGGGATAAGGCAAATCAAAACAGATGGAAGCAATCGCGCCGGCTGTATAAGGACCAATTCCGGGTAATGACAAAATCTCCCCATGTGTTTGCGGAAATATACCATTGTATTTTGTTGTGATAATTTCTGCCGTGCGTTTTAGATTTCTGGCTCGATTATAGTAGCCCAATCCCTCCCAGAGTTTCATCAATCTATCATCATCCACATGGGCCAAATCTATGATTGTAGGCAAGGTTTGTAAAAAACGGGTATAGTAGCCTTTGACGGCTTCTACTCTGGTTTGTTGGAGCATAATTTCCGATAACCAAACATGGTAAGGGTCTTGGTTTTTACGCCAAGGTAGGTCACGGGCAGTTGTTTGATACCAGGGTAGCAGTAGTTGTGGAATTTGCTTTAATAAGGTTTTATTATTCATGATTTAGAGTTTAGCAGAGGTTGGAGCCGGTCGCAAGGGGTAAATGCAAGGCTGATATATGTTTTGCATTTTTACCACCGGAAATGGTATCATAATTGCAGGAAATTCCAACAAAGAGCATATTAAGGAGAGAAAAATGACGATTGTGATTAGCGGTGAAACATTTGGTAAGGGTCCGGAAGTCTTGGGGAAAACCCTATTGAAAAATTATATTTATACCTTAAGTGAATTGTCGCAAGTACCAAAAGAGATTATTTTTATAAACACAGGTGTTTACGTGACAGTAAAAGATTCGAACGCTTTCAAGGATTTGCAAAAGCTAGAAGAAAAAGGTACAAAGATTTTAATTTGTGGTTCCTGTGTGGATTATTATAGTCTACAGGAGGTGTTGGCGGTAGGCACAGTGAGCAATATGACAGAAATTGTAACAATTATGGCGCGCGCCGACCAAGTAATTCACATATAACGCTTGAAATATCTGAAAATTTAAAATAATTATTTCAAAAAAGCGAATACTGTTGTATAATATAGATAACAAATATCTCTATCTTTTGTCCATTTCAGAAGGGGGGAGATTGTCTTGTCTAAGATTAAATGCAACAGTATGAAAACAGCTGGCAAGTTTAGTACAGTATTCAATGAAGTTTTGGGTTTGGATTTAGGCGGAACGCGCATTTGTTATTCCAAGGGTTTGGAAATCCATATCAAAAAGCGGAGACATTATAATTGTTTGAAGTACTTGTGTAAGCTTTCAGAAATTGTTGCCAATCCGGATTACATAGGTATCAACCCCCATGAGTACGGGGCGGATACCATTGAACTGGTAAAGACTTATGGGGAAGACGATGTGATTATTGGCATCAAGTTGGATGAAAGTCAGGAGTATTTTTACATTTCGACGATGTATACTTTAACATCGGCAAAGATAGCACGTCGTCTTTTTAGCGGCCGTCTCAAAGTGGTATAGGGAGAAATAAAAAATCATGGAACGTATTTTAATTTGCTATGGCTAATCCAATGTATTCTGTATACACGGATTTGGCTTGATTTTCATCCAAAACATGTTTGATAATGGAACGGCCATCCTGAAATAGATGTATTTCATAGCGGTTATCTATAAAGGTAAGGGAATAGGGTGTAAGATGAACCGTGCCGATTTTTTTCAAACGTTCTGCAAAAATAGCCAAATCAATTTTCCTATTTCCTGCCGGTATCACTTGAATAGAGTCTGTGCCGCATAGTGAGGTGGTATAAGCGCCGGGCATTTGTTCCAAGAGTTTGTACTTATGTTCTACACAGACGGGGCAATGCTCGTTTTTTTGCAAGGGAATAAGCTGAAAGGTATTTTCCCATAAATCGACACACAGCAATTCCTTGCGTATCTCATCGGAAGTTAACAATATTTTTAGTGCTTCGGAAGTTTGCAATGAAGCCATGATGTTGGTTGTCATATTCAAAACACCATAGCTGCTGCAAGTTTGCTCTGTAGATTTAGTTTCATCTATAAAACAACGTAAGCAAGGTCCGTTGCTGTCGGGCAATATATTCAAAGTCATACCCTCACTGCCCAAGGCAGCACAATAGATCCAAGGAATGTGAAATTTGATACAACTTTCGTTGATTAAAAGACGTATGGGCAAATTGTCTGTGGCATCCAAAACCAAATCCACATCTTTGATAAAATCCCCAATATTGGCTGAATTTACATCGGCTATAACGGGTTCAAAGTGGATGTCGGAATTGATGGCTTTTAGGTGATTGGTTGCGGCAATCACTTTGGGCAGGCTTGCTTTTACATCGGTTTCATCATATAAAATTTGGCGTTGCAGATTGCTCAATTCTACATAATCACGGTCAATCATGCGTAAAAAGCCTACGCCACTACGACAGAGATTGTTGGCGGCAACAGTACCCAAAGCACCCATGCCAATGATGGTTACCCGTGCATGTAAAAGTTTTTTTTGTCCTTCTTTCCCAATGTGGTGGTACACAGTTTGTCTGGCATATCGTTCCATTGTTATCTCCCTTTTGCAATTAATTGAAGTGCTTCTAAGCATTGATTGATATCTTCTGTGGTATTGAAATAATTTGGGCTAATGCGTAAGGTTCCTCCTGTTTTTAAGGTTCCGGCGGTTTGATGGGCGTCCGGAGCGCAATGCAGTCCGCTGCGAACGGCGATTTGAAAAGCGGAATCCATGATAAGCGCAGCCTCCGCGACAGAAATGTGAGAAAAACAAATAGAAACCACACTCCCCCGTCCGGGAATGATGTTTGGTTCTATCAATTGAATCTGCTCTATCTTCAAAATTCCTTCGATGAGTTGTTGGGTCAAGTTTGTTTCATGTGCGGAGATTGTATCGATGCCTGTATCTAATATAAAGCGTATGCCCGCGGCCAATCCAGCCAATCCGGGCGTATTGGCAGTGCCACTTTCAAATCGTTCTGGCAAGTTTTCCGGTTGAATCAAGGATTCAGAAGTACTTCCGGTTCCTCCTTCTATGATGGTATTTAGTGGTAGCCCCGGTTTGAGGTACAAGCCGCCTGTACCTTGTGGTCCCAGCAAACCTTTGTGGCCGGGAAAGGCCAGCATATCAATACACATACTTTCTACATCAATGGGTTTTGTTCCAATGGATTGGGCGGCATCTACCAAAAACAAAATGCCTTGTTTTCGGCAAAAAGCACCGATGGATGCAATGTCATTGATTGTGCCTGTTACATTGGAAATATGTGTACAAACGACCAGTTTTGTATTGGTTTTTTGATAAGGTTTTATAACATTGCCATTGAGACCATGTATGAAATCTGTGGGTATTTTACTTACTTCAACCCCTTGTGCTTCCATGTGTTTGAGTGGCCTGGCCACAGAGTTATGCTCCAAAGAGCTGGTAATAACATGATCACCCGGTTGCAACAAACCTTTGATGGCAATGTTTAAGGCGGTGGTTGCGTTGTTGGTAAAAATAATTTGTTCCGGTTTTTTTGCATGTAATAAGCGGGCACACAGAAGACGTGCCTCATGAATCGTTTGATTGGCAGCGAGTGAGAGCTTATGTCCGGAGCGTCCGGGATTGCCGCAGGATTCACGTAAGGCTTTGTTTACGGCCAAATAGACACATTCCGGTTTGGGAAAGGAAGTGGCGGCATTGTCCAAATAGATTAGATTGTTCATACATTGACCCTCTTTTGTTGACTTAGACATAAGTTCAAGATACAATTATTATTATAATGAAAAAGAAGAGAAAAATAAAGGGAAAAAAGAATGACGGTAAAATATAGTTTCAAAAATGATTACAGTGAATTGGCACATCCTCAGGTCTTGGCAGCTTTGGCGCAGATTGGCAATAAACAATTTGACGGATATGGTTTAGATGGTTATACTTGTGCGGCAAAAGAGGTAATTAAAGCAAAAATAAAGCGACCGGATGCACAGATTCATTTTTTGACCGGTGGTACCCAAGCAAATTTGGTGTGCATTTCTTCTATATTGCGTCCTTATGAGTCGGTGATTGCATGTGAGAGTGCGCATATTGCCACCCATGAAACGGGGGCGATTGAGGCGACGGGCCATAAAATCTGCACGGTAAAAGGGAGAGATGGTAAATTAAACCCCGAAGATATCGAGGGTGTTTTAAACCTGCATAGAGATGAGCATATGGTGAAACCAAAGTTGGTTTTTATTTCCCAAGCTACAGAAACAGGCACGATTTATAGCAAGGATGAATTAGAGGCGATTTCAGCCTGTTGTAAAAAATATAACTTGTATTTGCATTTGGATGGGGCACGTTTGGGGATGGGTCTAAACAGTGATCATTGTGATATGACTTATGCAGATGTGGCCGAGTTGGTGGATACGTTTTATATTGGCGGCACGAAAAACGGCGCATTATTTGGTGAGGCGGTTGTTATTTGTAACGCCGGGTTACAAGAATGGTTTCGTTACCATGTCAAACAAAAAGGAGCGATGTTGGCAAAAGGAACGGCGGTGAGTTTACAATTTATGGCGTTGTTTGCCGGTGATACGCCTTTGTATGATACATTGGCTTTGCATGCCAATGATATGGCACAAAAGTTGGCCTATGGTATGCGTAAGTTGGATTTTGATTTTTACAGTGAGCCGCAAAGCAATCAAATATTTCCGGTTTTGCCCTATTTGGTTTGGGAAAAAATGAAAGAACGATATGATTTTTATGAATGGTTGCCTGTCAAAGAGAAAGGCAAACCCGTGGTGGTTCGTTTGGTAACTTCATGGGCGACACCGGAGGAGATTGTAGAGATGTTCCTTCAGGATTTATTACAATGAAAAATCCCCTTAAAGTAAAAATTCCCTTGTTTCTTTGGTTTATTGCCAAAGAAACAAAGGGATAAAGCATATTTGATCATTACGCGTGAGCAAGTACAGTATATTTGTTGGTATCTATTTTAGGCATGTTATCTTCTTTTGCACTTACGCTAAGTACAAAATCAATATTGCTATTTTCCGAAATTTTTTGTATTTTTTGAAGGAAATCAGGTAAGCTATCCAGATTGATATTTGCTTGTTTGAGTATACCGTCTATAAAGACAGTTGAGATGTCGTGGTTTCCGGCTAACATGCCGTAAATAAAACCAACAAATTCTTCTAGTGTGAGGATGTCTTTGTATTCTTCCATACAAATGACGCGAAGTTTGAAATCTGCTTTTGATGTGCCTTTGAGACTTTTTTTAATTAATACGACATTTCCGATGCAATTGTTCACTTTTTCATTTGCGAGTGCAATCATGTGCTGGGTTTTGCCGCTACCCTTTGGACCTGTAATGATATTCACCATGGCTTTGTCTCTCCTTTACTTTATGTAGTGATTTACTTTGTTACTACAATTTGTTGTGTTTATTATACTATGGAAGTTGATTTTGGACAAGAATAAAAGACAAAATAGACAAAAAATATCAGGTGTCTATTTTTTTCCGGGAAATACTAGGCATTTATATTAGGAGAATGGTATACTGGTAAATAGTTTGTGGAAAGGGAGGTTTCTATGAGCGCATATGTAGTAATTGGGATGTTTTTACCTTTGGTTGGAACAGGTTTGGGTTCATTGTTGGCACTAGGTATCAAGGAGCAGTTGCGTCCGTTTTGGCGAAAATTGTTATTTGGTTTTGCATCGGGTGTGATGATTGCGGCAGCTTTTTTCTCTCTTTTAGAACCGGCGATTGATTTGGTGAAGGCGCAAGGCGGTATTCCTTGGTTGGCGCCATCCATTGGTTTTCTTCTGGGTATTTTGTTTTTATTGGTTTTAGATACGGTGATACCCCATTTGCACAAAAGTGCCAAAAAGCCGGAGGGCCTTTATACAAGTAAATTCAAAAAACCGACGATGTTGGCGTTTGCCGTGACCTTGCATAATATACCGGAGGGTATGGCGGTTGGTGTGGCATTTGCCGGTGCGCTGTCGGGCAATCAGGTATTGACGATTGCCGGTGCCTTTGTTTTGGCAGGAGCCATAGCATTGCACAACTTTCCGGAGGGAGCGATTGTTTCCGTGTCCTTACGGGATGCAGGGCTTTCCAGGAGGAAATCAGTGGCAGCGGGATTTGGTTCAGGGGTAGTAGAGCCGATTGCTGCTTTTATCACGATGGGAATTACGACGCTGATAGAGCCGATATTACCTTATGTGTTGGCTTTTGCTGCGGGTGCTATGATTTATGTTGTGGTAGAGGAATTGATTCCGGAGGCCATGGAGGGTGAGCACTCAAATATTGCTACAATTGGTGTGGCGGCCGGTTTTATTATTTTGATGGCCACTGATTTGGCTATATAATTATTATTGTTCTACATAGGAAGGATAAAAAATGTCGAAGCGTATTTACAATCACAAAGCAATTGAAAAAAAATGGGCAGAGAGATGGGCAGAAAACCCCATTAATACCCCGGTGGACGAAGATGGCAACAAAAAAGAAAAGTACTATTGTTTGGATATGTTTCCTTATCCTTCTGCAAATGGTCTTCATGTAGGACATTGGCGTGGTTATGTGATTTCTGATGTATGGAGTCGTTATAAATTGCAACAAGGAAAGTATATTGTACATCCCATGGGTTGGGATGCTTTTGGTTTGCCGGCGGAGAACTATGCCATAAAAATGGGGGTTCATCCGGCTATTTCTACAGCAGAAAATGTAGAAAAAATAAAACTTCAAATAGATCAAATCGCCGCCCTTTATGATTGGGATATGGAAGTAAATACCACAGATCCTGGGTTTTATAAGTGGACGCAGTGGATATTTGTGCAGATGTTTAAAAAAGGTTTGGCCTACGAGAAAGAATTTCCAATCAATTGGTGCCCGTCTTGTAAAACAGGTTTGGCCAATGAAGAGGTGGTAAATGGCTCTTGTGAGCGTTGCAACAGTACCGTAACAAAGAAAAACTTGCGTCAATGGATGTTGAAGATTACGGCTTACGGGGAGCGTTTGTTAAAGGATTTAGATCAGTTGGATTGGCCGGAAAAGGTTCGGAAAATGCAGTCTGATTGGATTGGAAAATCATATGGGGCAGAAGTAGATTTTGCGGTAAAAGAGAGCGAAGAAAAGATCCGGGTTTATACCACACGTCCGGATACCCTTTATGGTGCCACCTTTATGGTATTGGCACCGGAGCACGATTTGGCAAAAAAATTATTAACCGATGCACAAAGGGAGGCGGGGGAGGCATATATCCATGCGGCTTCCATGAAGTCCAATGTAGATCGGATGCAAGATAAGGAAAAAACAGGCGTTTTTACAGGTAGTTATGCGCGAAATCCTTTGAGTAAGGAATGGATTCCGGTTTGGATATCTGATTATGTTTTGATTGATTATGGCACAGGGGCTATTATGTGTGTGCCTGCACATGATGACAGAGATTTTGAATTTGCAAAAAAATTCGGGATTCACATTCGTCAGGTCATTGCTAAAGATGGTGTGGCCATAGAAGATATGACAGAAGCTTATACAGAGGCCGTTGGAAGTATGATAAATTCCGGTGATTGGAATGGCATGGAGTCGGCTGTGCTGAAAAAAGAGGCGGCCCACATGGTTGCACAGGCGGGCTTTGGCGAAGCGACGGTCAATTATAAACTTAGGGATTGGGTGTTTTCACGTCAGCGTTATTGGGGTGAGCCGATTCCGATTATTCATTGTCCAATCTGTGGCAATGTACCGGTGCCGGAGGAAGCGTTGCCCTTGCGTTTGCCGAACGTTGCCTCTTACGAGCCTACAGGCACAGGAGAATCACCACTTGCCGGCATAGAAGATTGGGTCAATTGTTCCTGTCCTGTCTGTGGTGAAAAAGCGAAAAGAGAAACCAATACCATGCCCCAATGGGCAGGGTCTTCGTGGTATTTCTTGCGTTATGTGGATAGCAAAAATGAAAAAGAGCTGGTTTCAAAAGAAAAGATGGCAGAATTTCTTCCGGTGGATATGTATATTGGCGGCGTAGAGCATGCGGTGTTGCATTTATTGTATTCTCGTTTTTATACGAAATTTTTGTACGATATTGGTGTGGTTGATTTTGAGGAACCATTTATGAAACTGTTTAATCAAGGTATGATCCTCGGGGAAGACGGGCAGAAAATGAGTAAATCATTGGGAAATGTAGTCTCTCCCGATGCTTTGGTGGATGATTATGGCTGTGATTCTTTACGCATGTATGAATTGTTTGTTGGTCCTCCGGAGTTAGACGCAGAGTGGGATGACAGGGGTATTGACGGTGTGAATCGATTCTTACGCAAGTTGTATAATTTGCTGCAAGATAGTTTGGACAATCCGGTGGATGAAACAAAAGATATGTTAAAATTGCGCCATAGGATGATAAATGATATTACTCATCGCTTGGATAATTTTAGTTTAAATACGGTGATTTCCGGATTTATGGAATACAATAATAAGCTGATTGATGTGGCAAAACAAATGGGTGGCATAGACAAAGGCACATTAGAAACCTTT
Source organism: Lachnospiraceae bacterium (assembly GCA_009779895.1). GTDB lineage: Bacteria > Bacillota > Clostridia > Lachnospirales > Lachnospiraceae > WRBB01. The sequence continues at coordinate 16,814 of WRBB01000004.1, read as the reverse complement.
GCGGTATTATTATCACCGCTGGCACCGCATTTTGCGGAAGAAATGTGGGCTTCATTGGGGCATAGAGATACTGTGTTTAAAGCAGGTTGGCCTGTTTGTGATACGAAATTTCTAAAAGATGATGAAATTGAGATTGCCGTGCAGATCAATGGAAAGACAAAAGCTGTTGTTACCATTTCAGCGGACGCAGATAAAGAAACGGCGATTGCAGCAGGCAAAGAGGCAATCGGAGATAGATTGACAGGAACGATTGTAAAAGAGATTTATGTGCCGGGTCGGATTATTAATATCGTACAAAAGTAAGGGGATTGTCTGGTGAAAGAGAAGATGATACTTATTTTGGTATTTGTGTTTGCGTTTGGTTTGTTTGGTTGCGGTGGTGAAACTGTTTCCGGTGATGCAGAGAAAACAGAGATTATCGTATTTGCGGCAGCTTCTATGTCCGGTGCGTTAGAAGAGGTTGCTGCGCTTTATATGCAGGATAATCCAAATGCGGTGATTATATTTAATTTTGATTCTTCCGGCACTTTGTCTACCCAGATTCAAGAAAGGGCAGAAGCAGACGTGTTCATTTCAGCGGCTTTGCGGGAAATGGAACAACTAAGTGAAGCGGGGCTTGTGGTAGAGGCTACCCGTGTTGATTTTTTGGAAAACAAAACGGTATTGGTGGTTGCACCGGAAAATCCGAAGAATATTAAAAGTTTTCAAGATATGGCAGAGGCACTTTTAGCAGGTGATGTGTGGATGGCCATGGGTAATATGGATGTGCCGGTAGGTCGTTATGCCCAAGAAATTTTGACTTATTTTGGTCTTGATCACGAGAAACTTGCCACAAGTGGTGTGATTAGTTATGGTTTTAATGTCCGGGAAGTAGCCGGTCAAGTACGAGAAGCCAGTGTAGATATGGGTATGGTATATTTAACTGATGCAGTGGAATTTGACTTAAAAGTAGTGGATGTAGCCACCGTAGAGATGGCAGGTAGGGTGATTTATCCGGCGGCGATTTTGTATGGCAGTCAAAATCCGGCTGCTGCGGAATCCTTTCTTGATTTTATGACCGGTGAGACAGCGATGGAAGTTTTTGTGGATTGGGGATTTTCCCCTTTTCGGTAGTTGTTTTGGATAGATGGCATATTATCATTTAGAAAGGAAATCCTTATATGGACTTATTTCCCCTTTGGAATTCGTTACGTATTGCGACTTTAAGTGCTGTTATTGTGTTTTTTATTGGCATTTTTGCGGCATATTATGTTTCAAAACTGCGTCCCTTTGTAAAGGGTGTGATTGATGTAATTTTGACGCTTCCTTTGGTTTTACCGCCTACTGTAATTGGATATTTTCTTTTGGTAACGGTGGGGGCACGCAGGCCCTTGGGCATGTTTTTGGAGCAATTTGGTGTTCGTTTTGTTATGACATGGCAAGGCGGGGTATTGGCAGCAGCAGTCATTGCATTTCCTTTGATGTATCGTACGGCGCGCAGTGGGTTTGAAAGTTTTGATGAAACCTTGGCTTATGCGGGGCAAACCTTAGGTTTGAGCAATCGTTTTATATTTTGGCGCATCCGTATGCCGGCTTGTAAGCAAGGCATTATCGCCGGATTGGTATTGGCCTTTGCCCGAGCATTGGGTGAATTTGGTGCTACGAGTATGCTGATTGGTTATACGCCGGGGCGTACAGCGACCATTGCGACTACGGTGTTTCATCTGTGGCAGGTAAATGATGAACAGGGTGCTTTTGTGTGGGTGATGATAAATTTGGCCATTAGTGCGGTGGTGCTTTTGGCTGTGAATATGATAGAGAGAAAAAATGGGTATTTACGTAGATATCAAAAAGAGATTAGGGAAATTTAATTTAGATGTATGCTTTGAGTCAAAGGATGGTGTCCTAGGGTTATTAGGTGCTTCGGGCTGTGGTAAAAGTATGATTTTAAAATGTATTGCCGGTATTGAAAAACCGGATGCGGGCAAAATCATTTTGGATGACAAGATACTATTTGATTCGGCAAAAAAAATTAATCTACCGCCGCAAAAACGTAAATTGGGTTATTTGTTTCAAAGTTATGCCTTATTTCCCAATATGGATGTAAGGCAAAATATCTTGTGCGGTTTTAGTGGTGCGCAGAATCAACAGGAGAAAGAAAAGGCTTTGGATGAAGTTCTGGAACTGATGCAATTACAGGGAAAGGATAAGCACCGCCCCCATGCGCTTTCCGGTGGGCAGCAACAAAGGGTGGCGTTGGCCAGAATATTGGTAGGCAATCCGAATTTAATCATGCTGGATGAACCGTTTAGTGCTTTGGATAGCCATCTGCGAGAACGGTTGCAGATACAAATGCAAGCCTTATTAAAACAATTTGGGAAAACGGTTTTGTTGGTGACCCATAATATGGATGAGGCTTATCGTTTGTGTAAGCAGATTGTTTTGATTGAGGATGGTACAGTGGGTGTTTTTAAAAATACCAAAGATTTGTTTTTTAACCCGGAGAGTCGTCAAGCTGCGATTTTGACCGGCTGCAAAAATATTGTTGCGGCAAGGAAAATCAGTGCTCATGAGTTGGAAATACCCAGTTGGGGCATTCGTTTTCAAGTGGATAAGCCTTTAAAAGATGGGCTTTGTGCCGTAGCGATACGGGCGCATTATTTTAATACAGAAGCAAATTGGAATCGTTTCCCGATTGTATTTACAGGTGAATTAGAAGAACCTTATGGTTATATCTATACCTTTCGTTATGAGAATCAGCAGGCGGAAAGCGAGGATATTTGGTGGAAGTTTCCCAAGTCTAGACGGGCGATGGAAAAACCGAAAGAGTTAGGGATATCAAACCGAAATATTTTTCCTTTATATGAATGAAATGAGAGGAATATAAGCAATTAAAGAGCAAAGAGGTCGAAAGATGGAGAACAAAAATACAAATGAATTCGATATGGAAGGTATGACAAAAAAAATCGAAAGCATGACGGAATTTAGGCATGTTGGAGATTTAGAGGCATTTCCGGATTATGATTTAGATGATAAAAAAAAGGAAAAACCCAATAAAACGGTAGCCATTGTGGTGTTGGTTTCTTCCCTTGCTGTGATTATCTTTGGGGTCATTAGTTTTTTCTATATCATTCCGAATCTGTTAGAAAACCAAGAGGCTGCACGGGACCGGGAAGCAGCTTATGCGGTGATGCATTTGATTGAAACCCATACTAGAGATGTTACCATTGATTCCGAACGGGATTTGGAATTGATACGTGGGCAGTATTTTGCGTTGACAGATGCACAAAAGGCATTGGTGGAAAACGCAGCAGACTTGACGGATGCCCTTGCTTATGTTCAGTTATTACAAGATAGGTTGGTTGCAGAAGAATTGATTGCCGCTATTGATTTTATACATGTGAATTCTTTGACTGTAAGGGATGCGGAGATGGTTCAAAGCCTTAGAGATCATTACAATAGTTTAACATTTGCACAACGGCAGTTGGTAACAAATTATGAGAAAATCGCAGAATTTGAAGAAGCCATTTTGTTAAGGGCAGCAGAGGAGCAAAACCGTCAGATAGAAGCAGAACAGATTGCGGCGGAGCAGGAAGCACAGCAATCGGAAGAGATTGAAGAAGAGGAAAGTGGAGGAATCCTGGATTGGTTTCGTGGTTTGTTTACAAACTAATATGATATCTTTGCAATGGGGCGAAAGGATAGAGCCGGGGTTACCCCGGTTTTTTTGTTGGTAATCCATTTCTTTTGCCACTTGCGGGGTGCCATATGATTGTATTTTTTAAAAGTTTTGATAAAATAACTTAAATCGTTGAAACCACACAATAACGTAATATCTGAAATATGAAAATCGCTGTTTAATAAATATTCACAGGCAATTTCAATGCGGTATTTGTTCAGAAAGTCAATGGGGCTATAACCGGTCATAAACTTAAAAAACTTACAAAAATATTTGGGTGTAAAGCCGGCAATGGTAGCAAGTTCTTCTAAAGAAATCGGATTCATATAATCGGACTCTATCTTTATTAAAATTTTATTAAATTTATCAAAAATTTCATCTTTTTTATGAAATACAGTTTTTTTATCTGTGAAAAGTTCATGTTGGATGATTTGGCTCCATAGCAAATAAAGTGCTGCTTGGACGGTTAGTTCATAGCCTGGGCTTTTGTTTTGTATGGCGGTAAACAACAAGTGGATGCTATGGTTTAGTTCTGTTATATTTGTGGGTAATAGAGGTGTTATGATACGAAAGTTAAGCAGGTTGTGAATTTGTTTTGCACATACACAATTGCTTTTTAAAATCATATGCGGATCAAAGGTAATCAGCTCATAAACACTGTCATGTGGAATGATTTGATGAAGTGCGGCATCACAGATTAAAACAACATCCTGCTCTTTGGCCAAAATGATATTTTCATAGATGACAACGGACACTTCCCCTTGTAAAATACGAATCATTTCAATTTCACGATGTATGTGTGCAGTGGTTTGATAGTCGGCATGGGAACTGTCCAACCTTTGGTATATAATCGGAAAATCAAACATATTTTGTGTATTATCTTTTATTAGATTTAAGTTTTTCATAAGACTCCTAAAAAGTGAATATTCTTATATTTGTGGAACATTATAGCACAAGAATTTTCGACAGTAAAGCTGTTATTGTTATATTCAACAAGAGTAAGAAAATCATGTGAAGCAAAAATTTGTAAAGTTTAAGATGGAGGAGAAACTTATGAAAAAAAGAGTATGGACAATGCTTGCAATCGGCCTTATTTCTTTGATGACATTGGGTCTACTGAGTGCTTGTGGCGCAGGGGGAAATGGAGACGATGATGCAACGACGGAAACGGTAGAAACAACAGACACGGAGGATGTGGGCACGGATGATACACAAGATGAAACGGCCGGAGACGATACGGTTCTTCATATCGCCGTATTTGAGGGTGGATATGGCAGAGGGTTTTGGTATGATTTGATTGATCGTTTTGAGGCGGCGCATCCGGGCGTGACAGTAGAAATGCAAATTTCTCCTGATATTGAAACCATTATTGCACCGCAAATCGCTGTTGGCGAATTTCCGGATTTCATGGCGATTCCGGAACAACATGCCGGTTTTATGACAGCGATGATTCAGAATCGTGAATTATTAGATTTAACAGATTTCTTTGATTCAGAAGCGTTAGGTCATCCGGGCACGAGCATTCGCGACATGATTATTCCCGGTATGTTGGATAGTACGGCATATGCACCTTATGGCGATGGACGTGTTTATTTAGCTCCATTTAATGCAAGTCCTATGGGTCCGGTATATAACATTACCCTTTTCGAAGAAATGGGTTGGAGCGTACCCACAACTTGGGATGAGTTTTTTGCCATGGATGCACTTTTGGATGATGCAGATACCTTTGTGGATATAGGCGGAAACGAAGAACGAAGAGCGATTTTTACTTACCAGGGTATTCATGCGGGTTACTTAGAGTCTATTTTATGGCCGGCTATAGCCGGTGCCGGTGGAATGGAAGCCATTCATGCCATCGAAAACTATGAAGAGGGTGCTTGGGATAATCCGGCCGTTCGGGAAATTATTGAAATTTTCGCAAGAATGGGTACAGAGGGTTATTTGATGGATGGTACCGTGGCTTTGGATCATACCCAATCTCAAGCGGACATGATGTTAGGCCGTGCGTTGTTTATTCCAAACGGCGTTTGGTTTGTAAATGAAATGGCGGATGCGCCCAGAGAGGATGGTTTTGAGTTTGCCATTGCCCCTGTTCCTACAGTGGCGGCAGGACAACCAAGATATGTACTTTCGTCTTTTGAGCAGTTGAGCATCCCGGCCGAAGCAGCAAATACAGAGTTGGCCTTAGAATTTTTGAGATTTTTCTATACGGATGAAACCATTATTTCATTTGCTGAGCACGCGGATGGTTCTTTGGCGATTGTTGGTTCTCGTGAAGTAGCAGAAGATTATTTAAGTCCCAGTGTTTTGAATATGTTACGTGCGTATGATGAAGGCACCTTTATGTTGATGTCTTTTGCCCCAATCCCGGCAGGATTGCCGCTTCATATGCCCCAAGAGATTTTTGATGCCAGAATGACCCCTCTTATGACAGGGCAAATGACGGTGGATCAATATATTCAAGAGATGGAAGACTTGAATGCAGAAATTCGTGAAGCAATAGAAGCAGAAGGAAATTAGTCATTGATTTCGCTTTGAAAGCATAAGGCGTGATGCAACCAAGACCGTGGCTTTTGTAATAGCATGGTCTTTGTTGTATCCCCTGACTTTGCGTATGAGAGGAGTGTGCTATGAGATTGAAAAGAAAGTCTAAAGTCAACGCAATGCCAAAAGGTTTTGTGGCCCTTTGTGTACTTCCGGCTTTGGCCTTGGTGTTAGTTTTTTTGATTTATCCGACGGCAACAGCTGTTGTGATGTCTTTTACCAATGCGGCTAGTTTAGCAGCCGGTGGAGTAGACTTTATTTTTCTGGACAATTATATTCGGATGTTTACCAACGACCCGCATTTTATAGTTGCTTTGCGCAACACCTTACAGATTTTGGCGGTTGTACCGGCGGTGACCATATTTATGGCTTTGGTTTTTGCTTTTGGGTTGACCCAATCAAAGCTAAAGGAAAAGAGTGTTTATCGGGTGTTATTTTTCCTGCCTAGTATTTTGTCTTTGGTTGTAGTAGCGGTGGTATTTTCAGCTTTATTCCATCCAAGATCAACAGGTCCCATCAATATGCTCATTGGTTGGTTTGGTATAGATGCCATTCCATGGTTGGGGGATCCGACCTTTGCCATTTGGGCATTGACCATTGTGATGGTTTGGCAGGCAGTTGGATATTATATGGTTTTATTGATTGCGGCCATTGACGGTATTAGCAAGGAAATTTATGAAGCAGCTGATATTGATGGTGCATCTGCCATTGCCAAGTTTTTCCGGATTACGGCACCTTTGTTGATGGATCAAATTGGCATTACTTATGTACTGGCCCTTTCCGGCACTATGAGCATTAGTTTTATTTTAGGTAGAGTCATGACGAATTTTGGACCGGGAACGGCTACTTTGGTTTTGCCGGGTCATATGTACAATATGGCCTTTGGACCAGCGGCAAGTTTTGGTTATGCTATGGCAATTATGGTATTTACTTTGGGTATGGCCTTGGTATTTGCATTTGTTTCCAGAAAATTAACCGTGCGTAAGGAAAGGCTTTAGGTGAGAACGTATGAAACAAAAATTTGACGCTTATCGGGCAAAAGCCTTTACCATTCGTTGGTCGATTCGCATTTTACTCCTTATTTATACTTTGATTGTGCTTTACCCTCTTTTTTGGAATATTATGTCATCCTTTAAAAGCACGGAGGAAATTTTGCATAGTTTAACAGCTTTCCCCCAAGGGTTTGCTTTGGACAATTATGTGCGTGCTTTTGTGCAGGCGAATATGGGAGAGTATTTATTTAATTCGATTTTTGTGGTAACATCAAGTTTGGTGATGTTATTGATTTTCACTATTCCATGTGCTTATGCAATGGCTCGGTATCAGTTTTTTGGTTCAAAGGTGGTGGAGTTATTATTTGCTATGTGCTTGTTCATTCAAACGGTTTATATTTATATTCCTTTGTATTCTTTGTTACATAGGCTCAATATGTTGGATAATTTGTTTGCGTTGGCTTTTGTGTACGCGGCAATTAGTATTCCTTTTTCAGCATTTTTGTTGGCCGGTTATATGCGGGGTATTTCGCCCAGTTTTGAAGAGGCTGCCAAAATAGATGGCTGCGGCAATTGGAAAACGCTGTTTAAGGTAGTGGTACCGATGTCCAAGCCCGGGATTATAACCGTTGCTCTGTTAAATGGCATGGGTTTTTGGAATGAATATATTTTGGCTTTGGTTACGTTGCGCAGTCCGGAAAACCGTACCTTACCGATTGGTGTTGCCAATTTGTTTGAGGTGCAAAGGCGTGCCACGGATTTTGGTGCTTTGTATGCAGCATTGATGATTGTTTTGGTGCCAACGCTGATTATGTATTTTATCGGCCAAAGTTATTTGACCAAGGGCATTGCCATGGGTGGTGAAAAAGGATAAAGGAGACAATATGAAAGGAAGAGTAACAATACCTACAGATATTGATGTGATACCACAGACCATAGAAACGCTGAAACATTGGGGGGCAGATGCGCTCCGTGATTGTGATGGTACGGAATTCCCGGAAGAATTAAAGGAAGCCGATGTCAAGATTTATGCCACTTATTATACGACCCGAAAAGATAATGCATGGGCCAAAGCCAATCCGGATGAAATTCAGCAGTGTTATATTATGACCGATTTTCATACAAGTGCCAATCAAACCGTATGTATTCCGCTTTTGAAAGGTATTAGCCCTCGTTTGATTCAGATAAATGAAAAAGATGATATCAAGCGTTGGTGGGAAGTGATAGATCGTAGTGAGGGAAAGGTGGTAGCTTGTGATAGTTGGTATTATGAGCAAGAGAGCAAAAGTGTAATCATTGAAAAAACCAAGCCGTTTCATGAATATACGGTGAGTTTTTTGGCATATTTGATTTGGGATCCGGTCCATATGTACAATGCTTTGGTCAATGATTGGTTGGATGTGGAACCACAAATGACCTTTGATGTACGGCAGCCAAAAACCAAAGCCTATTCCATGAAACGTTTGCGTCGTTTTTTAGAAGAAAAGCCTTATGTTGATGTGATCCGCTTCACCACCTTTTTCCACCAATTCACCCTATTATTTGATGAGTTGGGCAGAGAAAAATATGTGGATTGGTATGGTTATTCCGCTTCGGTAAGCCCTTATATTTTAGAGCAATTTGAACAAGAAGTGGGTTATACGTTCCGCCCGGAGTTTATTATTGATGCCGGGTATTACAACAATCAGTATCGGGTGCCAAGCAAAGAGTACCGGGATTTTATGGCGTTTCAACGTCGTGAAGTGGCAAAATTGGCCAAGGAGATGGTTGATATTTGTCATGAATACGGCAAAGAGGCGATGATGTTTTTGGGAGATCATTTTATTGGTGTGGAGCCTTTTATGGAAGAATTTGCACAAATTGGTCTGGATGCGGTAGTAGGTAGTGTGGGAAATGGCAGCACCTTACGTTTGATTAGTGATATTCAAGGTGTACCTTATACGGAGGGTCGTTTGCTGCCTTATTTCTTCCCGGATACCTTTCACCCTGGCGGGGATCCTTTGAAAGAGGCCAAGGAAAATTGGCTTTCGGCGAGAAGTGCCATTATGCGTAGCCCGGTTGACCGAATCGGGTATGGTGGTTATTTGAGATTAGCTTTGGAATTTCCGGAATTTATGGATTATGTTGCCGAGGTGGCCAATGAGTTTAGAGATTTGTATCAATATATCAACGGCAGTAAGCCTTATTGTGCAGTTAAAATAGCTGTTTTGAATTGCTGGGGTAAAATGCGGGCATGGGGCTGCCATATGGTGCATCATGCTTTGTATCAAAAACAAAACTATAGCTTTGCCGGGGTATTTGATATATTATCCGGCGGGCCTTATGATGTATCTTTTATTAGCTTTGATGATATTTTAGAAAATCCTCAAATTTTGGAAGATATAGATGTGCTTTTAAATGTGGGTGCGTTGGATACGGCGCATACCGGTGGTATGTATTGGGAAAATGAGTCTATTGTTGCAACCATTCGCCGGTTTGTGGCAAAGGGTGGTGGTTTGATTGGCATTGGTGAGCCGAGCGGACATCCATATCAAGGCCGAATTTTGCAACTGGCTTCGGTGCTGGGGGTAGAAAAAGAAAATGGTTATACATTGGGGTATGATAAGTACAATTGGGAAGAACAAGCACATTTTATTACTTCACATGTGAGGGATTGCAATAGTCTTGATTTTGGTCAAAGCACAAAAAATATCTATGCCTTAGCGGGAGCGGCTGTCCTTTGTCAGCGGGAGCAAGAAGTGCAATTGGCGGCGAATTGTTATTTTGACGGACGTTCTGTTTATTTTGGTGGTTTGCCGGATAGGGCAGAAAATGCGCGTTTGCTTCATAAGGCCTTGTTATGGAGTTGCAAAAAAGAAAATGACTTAGAGAAATGGTTTTCTGCGAACCCTTATGTGGATGTGCATGCTTATTTGGAAAGCGGTTATTATTGCGTTTGTAATAATTCTTATGAGGCCCAAAACACCATTGTTTATACCGATGGAGAAGATTTTTCTTTGGAGTTGAAATCTGGGGAAATACGTTGGTTTGAAATTAAATCGGGGGTAGACTGATTGATGTCCGATTATCTTTGCTTTGTATTAAAAACAAGGGAAACCTTGTTTTTTTAATTATTTTGAAATATTTTAATAAAGCAATTAACAATTTCACTTTGAGAAATTTCTTTATTCATGGTAAAATGTTAGATGGTTCATGAATCAGTTGCATGTGGGAAGAGGATAAAAAATATGATATCATTATTGGTTATTATTTATATTACCTTTATTATGTTGGGATTACCAAATTCATTGCTTGGGAGTGCTTGGCCGGCGATGCATGAACAGTTTAGTGTACCGTTGGCAAATGCAGGGATTATTTCCTTGATTATCTCCGGAGGAACGATTTTTTCCACGATGTGGTGTGATGTTGCGGTAAAACGTTTGGGTAGTCGTTTGTTGATTTTGTTTAGTTTGATGGGTATCGCAACTTCTTTATTGGGCTTTTTCTTGGCAAATCATTTTATATGGTTATGCCTTTGGAGCATACCTTTGGGTTTTTCCTTAGGTTTTATTGATGCAACATTAAATAATGTCGTAGCCACACATTATCAGGCCAGACATATGAATTGGCTGCATGCGTTTTGGGGTGTGGGTGCTTTTATCGGGCCCCTTGTGATGTCATTTTTCCTTGCACGTGGTTCTTGGGTTGCAGGGTATCGTTTTATTTTTGTTGTTCAAATCGCTTTTATTGCTGTATTTTTGGTCACCTTTCGTTGGTGGAAAAAAATACAAGGTACAGCAGTGGAAGAAAAACAAGGGGAAATAGAAACATTTCCAAAAATGCAATTGTTTCGTTTGCCCGGGGTAAAGCAATCTTTGCTGGTATTTTTCTGTTATTGTGCCATTGAGGCGACGATGGGATTGTGGGCAGCCAGTTATTTGGTTACGGTGCGTGGTTTGGCAGATGGTACGGCAGCCCTTTGGGTATCCCTTTATTTTTTGGGTATTACAGTGGGTCGCTTTGCAGCAGGTTTTTTGACCATGAAATTGAATCGGCGTGGTTTGATTCGCTTATCTATTGCTTTGATTGGGGCAGGTATTATTGTATTTTTACTTCCGATTCCTTCCAGCCTTTTGATTGTTGGTTTATTTTTAATCGGTTTGGGATGCGCTCCGATTTTCCCGATTTTAATCCATGAAACACCGGACAATTTCGGTGCAAAATATTCACAAGGGATTATAGGCATGCAAATGTCTTTTGCTTATATAGGTACCACATTGATGCCACCATTGTTTGGGGTATTAGCAGAACATACCGGTCACTATGTGTTTCCGTTTTTCTTAGCTATATTCCTCATTTTGATGGCACTTATGATTCGCTTGCTTTATAAAAAGGTAGGCAGAATAAAGGAAATAGCGTTATGATAGTAGTAAGAAAAATGAAAAAGGTAAGTTTGGTGATTGCAATAACAATATTGCTCACATCTGTTTTGTTACCACCGATGATGATTTCGTGGGCGGCTGATTTTGGTTGTGAGACAGGGCACCATGATTTTATAGTCGTGGAAGAGGTACCTCCTACGCAAACAGAAAATGGGTATATTGTGTTTCGATGTGAAATCTGTGGTTTGGATGTGATTGAAATTCTATTTGCGACGGACCGGGGCAATTGGGTGGTAGAGATTTATCCTACCTGCACATTACCTGGTTTTCAAAGGCGGGATAATGAAACGGAAGAGATGCCACCTTTGGGTCATAATTTTGTTGAAACGAGGATAGAACCAACGTGTACGGAGGTAGGAGAAATCATACAGACCTGCGTTCGTTGTGGTTATCGCACCTATGAACCTTATGGAGAGGTGTTGGAACATCAATGGGAGGAAAGCATTACAAGAGAGGCGACTTGTGAAGAAGCGGGAGAATTGACATTTACTTGTGTGCATTGTGATAGGACTGTGACAGAAGAAATTCCGCCGTTGGGGCATGATTTTGGGGCATGGGAAATTGTGTTTGAAGCCAGTGAGGGTGTAGAAGGGCAACTTGTTCGGATATGCAGGCACTGCGGCATGCGAGAATATGAAGTGATAGAGGCTTTGCCTATTGTACCGGTTGAACCGGAACCAGAACCGGAACTACCGCCGGAATTGCCGGAACCGGAACGTCCTTGGTTCGGTGTAGAGGAGGCAGTGGTGACAGGTGCCAATTTTATGGTATTGGCTGTGTTTGCCGTTTTGCTGTTTGGTGAGTTTGGATTATTGTTCTGGGAACATCGGAAAAAACGGGAGTTATTAGAAGCAAGGCGCTTTGAAGAAAGGGGAGATGATGGCTATAAGTATATTTAACCTAATCGGATTAATTCTGCTGTTTGTGATGATTGTGGCAGGTACGATATTAAAAATTGTGTTAAAAAAACGGCGGGAGAAACTGGAGGGATTTCACGGATATGTACAGGATGGGAAAGATGAAGAGATAGAGAGTAAAACAGATGATTGGGAGCTATTATAGGAGGGAGAAGAATGGAAGGAAACGAACAAAAGCAAACACGTTTAAAAACCCATCTCGGTGGCATACTTTTCTACGGTATTTTGATTGCGATTGTTGTGTTGGTATTCTTTTTCACAAGAGGGGAAGCGTCTGGTGTACCACGGCATTTTGCAGGTTTTACAGCTATGCGGGTTCTCACGTCCAGTATGCAAAGCGAGTTGCCGCAAGATTCTTTGATTATTACAAGACAGGTACCGGCTGATGAAATTCGAGTGGGAGATGATATTACCTTTATGGTAAACGAAAATACCACTGTTACCCACCGTGTTATATTGGTATATGAAGATTATAGGGGGACCGGTAGGCGTGGATTTCAAACACAGGGAATTGAAAACCCCTCTCCGGATAGAGAAATTGTAGATCCGATGAATGTTGTAGGCCGGGTGGTCTGGCACAACTTATTTTTGGGTCAAGCCTTGAAATTTATTGCTGAAAATGTGCTTTATGTGGGTATTTTAGTGGCTTTGTTGATTGCTTTTATCGCTTGTATGAGAATCATTTTCTCGCCGAAGAAAAAAGCAGAAGCACAAAGGAAATTGGCAGAAGAGCAGCGGGTATTGGAAGAGAATCAACGGGTAGCGGAAATAGAACAGGAAATGGCAAACATAATAAATAATGTAAAATAACCAAATGTCTTTTGTGGATGTTTGGTTTTTTGTTTTGCTTTTATCATGAAAGGAAAATGGGTTTGTCAGGTTAAGTGTGTAAATCAAGTAGGAGGCAGTGAGTTCACTGCCTCCTACTTGATGCTCATAAACCTAGTTATTCCAACATTGCTTTTAATTTCCGCATCCCATTAGCGGATAGCGGACATAGTTCTCCATTTTTCATCCGCACCTCTAATTTTTTTGTATCCACATATTCAATGTTCTGCAAATTCACCACATAGGAGCGATGACATCGGAGAAACGATGTACTGTAGGCTTCGACTTCTCGCAAAGAATAACGAAAGGATTTTTGTTCTTGCTTTAAATGTAAAATAACAGTACGTTGCGCATCTGAGGTTTCAAAAAACATGATGTCATCAAAGGGAAACAGTTGGATTTTACCTCCGATATTTGCTTGAAATTGTTGTCTTTCTGCGTTTTGGCTACCGAGATAGCGTTTATAAGCAACGTCAATACAATCAGTGATTTTGTCTTTGATATCTTGAAACTCTTTGCTTTTTAGGATAAAATCAAGGGCTTCAATCTTTAGTGAAAATATCATAGAGGTCAATTCAATGTGAGCCGTGACAAAAACAATATGCCCCAACAGATCTAATTCCCGGATTTGTGCGGCAAGCGCAATACCATTCATCTCATGGTTTAGGTTGATGTCTAGGAAATACAGACCAAGGGTATTGGGATGGTGGTGCAAATAATCTAGGATTTCCAGAGGATTGCCGGTAGATAAGGTAAGCTCCATATTTAATTTTTCCATTAAAATATAGTTTTTGACAGTTTGTTCTAGATTCTTGCGTTGAACGGAATTATTTTCACAGATAAAGAGTGGTAACATATGCGCCTCCTCTCTTTTGCATAAAATAACTTATGTTACAGCAATTGATACAAGAAGCATCAAAAGATGAGAGAAAGCGATTATAAAAAATTTGCGCGAATAGAAAATAAAATAGTTTACATAAAACTAAAAAAGTGACGGGGGGGGGTGGATTTGTTATACATAATGTTATAAACCTCTCTTTCTATCATTTTTGATAAAAGAAATATGAGTAAAAATACAATTGTGATTTTAATACAGAAAACTCATTTTGTAAAGATAAAATTTTTACCGAAAGCAAAAATAGGATAGAACCAAATATCTTTAAAACGTTACATTTTGTAAAGAAAAAAGTAATTCATTTGTAATAAACTTCACTTTTTCTACAGTTCACATAAAAAATGGTTTTTTTTAAGAAATGTATTGTAAAATGATGTCCATGCCAAAGATGTTGGTAAGTTTTATAAGTTTTATGTTTTATGCTACACCTTGATCTATGCAAAACAATGAGTTTAGGAACTTCCGGCAATTTGGAGGTTCCTATTATTGTGTTTGCAGGTATTTAAGGGGGAGTGTATATTGAAACCATTGAAAGTGGCTCTTTGTGATGATGATGCAATAGAACGGGCATATTTTTTGAAAATGTGCAAAAAAATAAAGGAGCAAAAAAAGATTCAAATCAAACTAAAAGAATATGAGAGTGGTGATGCTCTTTTAAATGATTTTCAAGATACAAAAGTGTTTGCTACGGTAGATATTGTTCTTTTGGATATTAATATGCCCGGTACAAGTGGGGTACAAGTGGCAAAAAAATTGCAAGAAAAAGGTTTTCAAGGAGTGATTATTTTTGTGACAAGGTCAGAAAAACACTGGAAAACAGCTTTTGATGTAAAAGCGTTTAATTATATTACGAAGAATCAAGATGCGGAAGAACGTTTTTTGAATGTATTTTTAGAAGCGATAGAAAAAGCCAAAGAGAGAAACGAGAGGACCTTGTTGTTTTCGTCGATTGGTGAAACACGTAAAGTTAGTGTGGTTTCGATTTCTCATTTTGAGGTATCAGCCCACATGATGTGTGTTTATTATGGACAGCAAGAACGTTTTGAATTCACCTCGTCTATGGTGAAGATTAAAGAGTTGCTTTTTGATAATGATGGTTTTATGCAGGTTAATCGTTCTTCGTTGTTGTCCCTTTCTCACATAGAACGGTATGAGGAAAAAAGAAAAACAGTTGTGATGCAAAACGGAGCTGTCATACCGGTGACACGGCAGTATATCAAACAGTTAAAAGAAGCTATGAAATAAAGAGGGGATGGCTTTCACGGATATGTGAAAGATGCGGGCAAAAAGTTAGAAGATTTAGAAAGTTACACAGACGATTGAGAAATTGCTATCAGTTAGTATTTTTAAGTGAAGGAGTGTCTTTCAGAACATCGAAGGAGGTTCCTTTTTTTGTTTCTTGATAGAAATGTTATTCATGGGTTTAGAATGTGTATTCGTGTGTTTTTGCGTACAAAGCAAGGAATTCTATGTTATTTATACAGTGTGGCATCATCGTAGAAGGGGTTTTTAAAATATCAATGAGGAATAAAGAAAAAAAACGTACACATATAAAATCAAGTCTTGGTGGTATATTTTTTTATTTAACTTTGATTGGAATCATCGTGGCGGTATTTTTTTTGACAAGAGATCAGGAGGCAGGCGTTCCAAGACATATGGCGGGCTTTTCTGCCATGCGAGTGTTGACGGGTAGTATGCAAAGTGAGATACCGAGGCATTCTCTTATCATTACGAAGCAAGTGGATCCAAGGGAAATCCAAGTGGGCGATGATATTACATTTATGGTTAGTGAAACCACTACCATGACCCATCGTGTGATTTTGATTTATGAGGACTATCGGGATACTGGTCAGCGGGGTTTTCAAACCCAAGGTATCGAAAATCCCTCCCCGGATTGGGAGATTGTCCGACCGGAAAATATCGTAGGTCGGGTTGTCTGGCACAATGTATTTTTCGGGCAGGTTTTGCACTTCATTGGGGAACATGTTTTAGTGGTAGGAATATTTGTTGCTTTATTGATTGCTTTTATTGGAACGATGCGTATTGTGTTTCGGCGAAAGGGTAGTTTGGAGGAATCGGGAGAAATAGCAAAAGAAACATCTATAATGGAAGAAATGGAACAGGAAGATAGCATAGAGATTAATCGAATCAAAGAAGAAATGATAGCGTTGTTAAAAGCAGATTAGATTTTATGGATATAAATTAGGAAGTTGTGAAATAAAGATGGGTGACAATGTTGCCTATTGCAGCGGACTAATTATATATAAATAGACGATGGAAGTCGTTAGGGTAACAGTCATACATAAGTAAAGATGGTGAAAACCATTAAAAAAACAGAAAGAGGAGAAAATTATGAGACAAAACACAGATTCAAACGCCGTTTTCAGACGGGGGGGGGCAATAGCTCTCGTAGAAAAAAATTAGCAGCAATAGTTTCGTCGGTTTTAGCCGGTGCGATGTTATTGACAGGTACGTTCGCTTGGAGTTCCATCTCCCAAAGAGCGACCAACCCGATTCAGGGAACGCCACCACCGATAGAAGAGGGTGGACGGATTCATG
>WRBB01000003.1 GCA_009779895.1 Lachnospiraceae bacterium | reverse complement strand
ATAATTGCATTTACGTACAGAGGGGAAGACTATTTCTTTTGGTATTATTTATCCGCGACGGAATTTGGAGAAATTATTTCAGAAAATATTGATATTGAAGATTTTATATTAGGAGAAGTCATTGCACTTTTTGAGATTCAGATTGTGAGGTGATAGTGTTGTGAAAGTCTTTGTAAAAAAGTAGGAGAAAGTTCATTATGAGTTTAAATTTTGATGGCAGTATAAAAGCAAATCAATTATTTTTGCGGATAGAGTGTCGCAGAGTCGGCATTCTATTTTTATGCCCATAAAAAAGCATCTAAAAAACAGTAGTAGATTTTGTACAGAATGCCTAAAATTATGAAATTGATATGGAACAGAGTTGACATTATTGTGGTGAAGTTATAATATGTATGCAAGCAATAACTTACATGCATTGCATGAATGTAGATACAATTTTTATATTTCATTGGATGAATACTTTTGGTACAAGGGAGATTGGAAAAAGATGAAGATTGGAATTGCCGGTTTGGGTATTTATTTACCTAAGACAAAGATGACAGCAAAAGAAATTTCAAAGCAGACCAAAGGTGTATGGAGTGAAGAGGCTGTCATTCATAAATTGGGCATTATCGAGAAAACCATTCCTGCAAAGGGAGATGGTACACAAGAAATGGGCGTAAAAGCAGCATTGGATGCGTTGGAAGATGCCGGTATGCAACCGGAGGAAATAGATGTTATTCTATGTATGGGTGAGGAGTGGAAAGAATATCCATTGACTACTTCCGCATTGTACATTCAAGGTCAAATCGGGGCGAAAAATGCTTGGGGCATAGATGTGCAAAATAGGTGTTGTACATCCATCTCGGCTTTAAAGATGGCAAAGGATATGCTCCTTGCAGATGAAGATGTCAATGCCGTTATGGTAGTAGGGGGATATCGAAACGGTGATTTTGTGGATTATACAGACGCGGATATGTCTTTTATGTATAACTTGTCGGCCGGTGCCGGTGCTGTGATTTTAAAAAAAGGATTGCACAAAAACTTGCTGTTGGGTTCTCACATCAAAGGAGATGGTAGATTTGCTAGAGATGCCGGTGTGGAAATCGGAGGTATCAATGTTCCTTTTACGGCTGAAAATGTAGCGGAGGGTTATAAATCATTGCGGATTATGAATTCCAAACATATGAAAGACGGTTTGAATCAAATTTCTATGCCAAATTGGTATGAGTGTATTGATCAGGCTTTAAAGAAATCAGGATTTTCCAGAAAAGATATTGATTATTGTTCTATCTTACATATAAAGAAATCCATGCATAATTTGATGTTAAAAGAATTAGGTTTGGAGGAAACCCAGGCTATTTATTTGTCGAATTATGGGCATATGGGTCAAGTGGATCAGATTCTTTCGCTAAAACTGGCACTAGAGGCAGGAAAAGTTAAAGAAGGTTCGGTGATATTATCTATTGCCGCAGGTATTGGTTATGTCTGGGCGGCAAATGTGATTCGATGGGGAGAACATAAAGGATGAGTACATTTTTTCAATTGATTTTCAGTGGTTTAGAAACAGGTAGTATATACGCCTTAGCAGCTCTTGGTATTATCATTATTTTTAGAACATCACGGACGACAAACTTTGCCCAAGGTGCCATTGGTATGTTCAACTGCTATGTGGCAACGGTAACGTTAATTAATTTAGAAGTGCCCGTTTGGGTGGCGGTGTTGGTGGGTATGTTAACTGCTTTTGCAACCGGTGTTTTTGTGGATTTGGTTATTATTAGAAGAGCACAAAAAGTATCTTCTGTGGCAAAGCAGATTATTACCTTTGGTATCATTATGATTTTTACAGGGCTGGCTCCCATTATTTTTGGAACAATGCCCCTTAGTTTTCCTAGGTTTATTTTGCAAGGCTCCCTTGATTTATTCGGCGCATCTATTTCTTACAACGGTCTGCTTAATATTGCCATCGGCTTGTTGATTATGGGTGTTTTATTCTATTTTCTTCAGCACACGAAATGGGGGTTGGCAGTTCGGGTCACCGCATCAAATGATGCAACTGCAAGGTTGATGGGTGTACCAACTTCCATGGTGACTATGGGTGCTTGGGCCATTGCAGCCGCCCTTGGAACTTTGGCAGCTATTATGCATGCACCAAATATTTCTGTAGGTGTAAATATGATGGAAAATGTACAGGTAAATGCTTTCATCGCTATCGTTTTTGGTGGTTTCCAGTCCTTTCATGGTCCGGTGATCGCCGCATATATTATCGGACTGTCCAGAAACTTACTATTGTTTTACGGATCCTCTACTTGGGGCGAGCCCATCCTATATGGATTGATTCTGTTGTTTATTGTGTTCCGTCCCAATGGGTTGATTGGCAAAAAAATAGTGAAGAAAGTTTAGGGGGCGATGATGAAAAAAATAATTTTTTCCAGATACACAAAATATATATTGCTAGGTGTGGTATTGGCACTTATGCCAACCATTCAGCAAATGGGCTTCATCCGTAGTGCAACAATTACGACCTTTGGAACCATTATCTTTTATGCGGTTGTAGCCATTGGATTGAATGTTTTGCTTGGTTATTCGGGATTGATTTCCCTTGGTACAGCCGGATTTATGGGATTGGGTGCTTATCTTTCTACGTTTTTGACGGAGAATTTAGGCCTGCCGTTTTTTGTAAGTATTCTGTTGGCGGTTATCGTTCCTACATTGGCAGGTATTTTAGTTGGTTTGATTTCCTTGCGCACCCAAGGCATGGTATTGGCCATTGCTACTTTGGCGGTGGCGGAAGTATTTCGCATTAAGTTTACCCAATGGGATGCCTTTACCGGTGGTTTTTCCGGCGCACGTGCAGAGTTTCCAACCTTTTTTGGATTTGAATTTGACAGGGATATGACCTTTGTTTTTTTGACCGTGCTATTGGTTTTATTGATGATTATCACGGACAATTACATTCATTCTTCCGTAGGGAGAGCCTTTTTGACCATGCGTGTCAGTGAAGCGGCTGCTCAGGCAATGGGCATCAACTTGCTAAAATACAAGTTGATGGCATTTGCTTTGGCAACTGCTTATGCAGCACTGGGTGGGGCATTATATGCTCACTTCATCCGATTCTCTTTTCCGGATTCGTGGAATCTAGGTTTATCATTACAGATTGTGGCGGTTATTGTCATCGGTGGTTTAAAAACCATTATGGGTCCCATCGTGGGTTCCATTATTGTATTTGGTGTTCCGGCGATTATTTTGTCAAGATTGCCGGTAATTGGTGATGTGGATGGATTGGCATTTATCTTTAATGGCGTGTTGATTATCATTGTTGTTTTGTTTTATCCCAATGGATTGGTTCATATTGCCACAGATGTTAAAAAGTTGTTTCGAAAAAAGAGGACAGAGGTATGAGTAACATAAACGCATTAAAAATAGAAAATCTATCCATTGCTTTTGGTGGTTTAAAAGCTGTTGATGATTTGAGTTTTCATATTAATGTAGGTGAGATATATGGGTTGATTGGACCAAATGGTGCAGGTAAGACAACCGTTTTTAATTGCATCACCCAATTTTATCACCCCACGCGAGGTATTGTGAATTTCAAGACAAGTAGTGGTGAAGTGATGGATTTAGTTGGTCAAAAAACGCACAATATTATCAAAATGGGATTGGTAAGAACCTTTCAAAACGTTGAGTTAATTAAAGATTTGAATCTTTTAGATAATATTTTGGTTGGGGCACACATTCATTTTAAAACAGGTTTATTTTCCAATGCTTTTAAATTACCAAATGCTAGAAAAGAAGAAGAGAAATTTGCCCAAAAAGCAACAAAAATTTTGGAATTTTTAGGGATTGCAGATAAGAAATTGGAATTGGCAGGTGGCCAGCCTTATGGGGTTTTGAAAAAAGTTGAGTTAGGCAGAACCTTGATGTCAGATCCGACTTTGATTGTTTTGGATGAGCCGGCGGCTGGTTTGAATGATACAGAAACCTTAGAATTGGCGCATTTAATCAAGCAGATTCGAGAGGCCTATCAGTGTAGTATCCTTTTGGTTGAGCATGATATGCGTTTGGTGATGGATATTTGTGACAGGATTTGTGCAATTTCCTTTGGTAAGAAATTGGCAGAGGGAATACCGGAGCAGATTCAAGAAAGTGCTGATGTGCAAGAAGCCTATCTGGGCAAGAAAGAGTAGGGGGAAAACAAATTGCAAGAAACAATTTTAAAATTAGAAAACTTAGCAGTTTCCTACGGTAGCATCAGAGCCTTAAAAGGGATTAACATTGCGGTAGAAGCGGGAAAGATAGTCGCTCTTTTAGGGGCCAATGGAGCGGGGAAAACAACGACGTTGAAGACAATTTCAGGTGCGGTGTCGGCAGCGGATGGTCGTATTTGTTTGTATGGAAAGGACATCACCAATGTCTCCCCGGAGAAAATCTCAAAGTTGAAGATGATTCAATCTCCGGAGGGACGGCAGATATTTCCGGAAATTACAGTGGAAGAAAATCTAAGGGTAGGTGCTTTTACGGTTAAACATAAAAAAGAGATTGCAGATAATTTTGAACAGGTTTATCGCTATTTTCCGATTTTGGCGGAACGAAAAAAACAGATAGCCGGAACCTTATCCGGCGGGGAACAGCAGATGTTGGCCATCGGTCGTGCTTTGATGGCGAGTCCAAAGGTGTTGCTTTTAGATGAACCTTCTTTGGGATTGGCACCGCTGATTGTGCAAACTATTTTTGAGATTATCAAAGAGATTAATGCGGCGGGAACAACGGTTTTGCTGATTGAGCAAAATGCCTTGCAGACTTTGAAGATTGCAGATTATGCTTATGTATTGGAAGTAGGAGAGATTACCATGGAGGGTAAGGCCAGTGATTTAATACAAGATAAAAGATTGGTGGAAGCATATCTTGGTGGTTCGTAGGTTCGTAAAGGGATGTATATCCTTTCGAAATAAAAAACAAAACATTTAAATGTGGAGGAAGAAGATGAAAAAATGCATGAACAAAAAATTTATGGTAACCTTGTTGTCAATCGTAATGGTATTTGTTTTGGTTGCTTGTGCAGGTAGTAACGGTGGTAATGGTAGTGGAAATGACACCACGGATACGACGGCAGAAGATGAAAATGGAAACGGAGACAATCATGGAAATGGTGATGATGCCGGGACAGGCGGATTTGTGCAAGGTGTTACGGATGACACTATTTTAATCGGTAACTCTATAGCCACATCAGGTGCATTGGCTCCTGTTGGTGTGCCTTTTAAAGCCGGTATGGATGCGTATATCATGATGATAAATGAAAATGGCGGAATCAATGGCAGAATGATTGAATACATTCATCAGGATGATGAATTTAATCCGGAACGGGGTTTGGCGATTTTAGATGGTTTGATTAATGACGAGGAAGTATTTGCAATTGTTGGTTCTTTTGGTACACCGGTAATCGGCGCCACCTTCAGGGAATTGGTTGATTCAGGTATTCCGGCGGTATATTTTGCGGCAGGTACCGGTGTTGTTTATAATGAGAACGCTACAGATGGAGATGGAAGGAATACGTTTCCGGTACAACCGGTATTCCCAATGGAAGGTCGCGTGTTTGCAGCCTGGGCGGCAGGTACTTTTGATGCAGAACGCATCGGTGTTATCTTTACCAATGATGATGCAGGTCAAGATTTGGTTGGTGGTGTTCGCCAAGAAGCGGAAACAATTGGTGGATTAGAAGTAATCGCTGAGCAAGTAGCACCAGGTGCGGATGATGTAACAGCAGCGGTAGCTTCTATCTTAGCGGCAGATGTGGATGTGATTGTAATTGCCAGTATTCAAGGAACATTTCCACAAATCGCTCGAGAGTTGGCCGCCCAAGGCAATACACTTCCGGCTTTGACAACTTATGTAAATGTGGATCGAACAATGGTTGATTTAATAGCGGATGATATGGCAGGTGACTCTTTTGATATCTTTGGTAGTTCATGGGTGGACATGACTGTTCCTGAAATTGCGTTGTATCAAGAATGGATTGCCCAAGTTTCCAATGAAGATTTTTCTACGAATGCTTTTGCAATCACAGGTTGGATTGCGATGCATACATTTGCCCAAGGTTTGGAACGTGTGGATGATGGCGAACTGACATGGGAAAGCTTTATTGTGGCAATGGAAGTAGCTCCGGTTGAAAACCCATTTGGTTCGGCAATTGATTTTTCTAATGGTAGTCGTGTGGGAACGCAAGATTTGGCATTGGCGCAAATGAGTATTGACGAAGCCACCGGTTGGGTACCATATTTGCCATTTATGAGCATGGCAGAGATTTTGGGTAATTAGGAGTTGGGTTATGAGCAAATATATCACAGTGGAAGAGGCTCTAAGTTATGTAAAAAGCGATAACGTGATTGTTTCGGCTTTGGGTGGGGCGGAACCGCGTGAATTTCTAACAAATTTGCATACAATTGCAAAACGTGTAAAAAATGTGACCGTTACAACTTGCTTGCCCATTGAACCGGCAGAGTACTTTTGTGATGAAAAACATGCAGATTCTTTCAAAATGGATGGCTGGTTTTATACAGCCTCCATGCGAAAGGCTCAAAAATCAGGTATGGTATCTTTTATTCCCAATCATTTGCATTTGGCGGCAAGCAAACGGTTAAAATATAAGCAACCCCATTTATTTGTGGGTACGGCAACGCTGCCGGATAAGCATGGTTTTATGTCTTTGGGCATCAGCAATGTGTATGAAAAGAAAATGCTGGCATCAGCGGATTTGGTAATCTTAGAAGTGAATCCAAACTATCCTCGTACCTTTGGTGACGTGGAAGTTTATATTGATGATGTGGATTATCTTGTGAAAACGGATTATCCGGTACCGACACTAGTGGATACGGAACCCGGCGAAAAAGATTTGCAAATTGGCAAATTTATTGCAGAGCGAATCGAAGATGGTTCTTGTATTCAACTGGGCATTGGTGGGATTCCCAATGCAGTGGCGCATTCTTTGATGGGCAAAAAAGATTTGGGCATTCATACGGAAATGTTCACTTCCGGTTTGATGAAATTGGTCAAAGCCGGCGTAGCAACCGGCAAGCATAAGCAACAGCAGATCGGGAAACATGTAGCAGCCTTTGCCCTTGGTACCAAGGAATTGTATGATTTTATGGATGATAATCCCTCTGTGCAAATCCTAGATGGGCATTGGACAAATGATCCGTATACCATTTCTGTTAATGATAAGCAAGTTTCGATTAATACAACGATTGAAATTGATTTGACAGGGCAATGTGCTTCGGAATCCATAGGACATATACAGTTTAGTGGCACCGGTGGGCAAGCGGATACGGCGATTGGAGCGCAGAAATCTAAAAACGGCCGTTCTTTTATTGCATTATATGCAACGGCTATGGTAAAATCCAAGGAAACGGGTGAGCGGGAAGAAATTTCCAAAATCGTACCCTTTTTAAAACCAGGCGCAGCGGTAAGTTTGTCCAGAAATGATGTGGATATGGTTGTGACAGAGTATGGCATTGCAGAATTACAAGGGACAAGCATTGCGGATCGGGTTCAGCGTTTGATTGCGATTGCCCATCCAAAATTTAGAGAAACCTTGCAAAAAGAGGCAAGGGCGTTGGATTATATAAAATAATCATGAGGTGACATATGCCATTTGCAAAATATAATGACAAAAAGATATATTATGAAGTGCATGGAGAATTAAACAGTGAGCCTTTGCTTATGTTAAATGGCATTATGATGTCTCATGCGAGTTGGCATTTATTTATTCCTGCACTAATCAAAGAACATACTTTGATTTTAATGGACTTTTTTGACCAGGGGCAATCAGATCAAATGATGGTTGCTTATGAACAAGATATTCAAGTAGAGGCAATCAAAGCGGTCTTAGATGATTTAAAATTGAAAAAAGTTAATTTGTGTGGAATATCTTATGGCGGTGAAGTTGCCATGCATTTTGCATTGAAGTATCAAGATAGTATTCGTAAGCTGCTCCTCTTTAATACAACGGCTTATACAAATCCCTGGTTAAGAGATATAGGGCGTGGTTGGAATCAAGCGGCAGAAAAAAATGATAGTGAACTATTTTATAATATTACCATCCCTATTATTTATTCACCGATATTTTACAGTAAAAACATCGAATGGATGAATCAACGAAAAGAATTTTTGTATCACATATTTAAAGATTCCTTTTTATCTGCTATGATAAGATTGGTGGATAGTGCAGAACATCATGATTTGCGGGAACGTATTCAAGAGATTAAAGCAGATACGTTGGTTGTGAGCAGCGATTATGATTTTGTGACACCGGCTGTGGAACAGGAGTTTATTCATAAACAAATTGCAGGTTCCACTTATTTGCAGATTAAAAACTGCGGCCATGCTTCTATGTATGAACGGCCGACAGAATTTCTGACAATGTTAAAGGGGTTTTTAAGATGAAAAATGGCAATGATACCAGCAAACGAATTATGGAAGTAGCTTTGAAATTATTTTCGGAGAAAGGATATTATTCCACAACCACAAAGCAAATTGCGGAAGAATCCAATGTAAATGAGGTGACGATTTTTCGTCATTTCGGCAATAAAGCCAATATTTTCCAAGAGATTACGGAGCATTATGTCGTGGATACACGTGCTGATTTTATTTTGGAAGAGGTGGATAATCTGGATTTTGAAGCGGCTATGATTACGATTTCCAAACGAATTTATCAACTGTATATTAGAAGCAAAAGACTGTATTTATTGCAGATGAAACTGTCTGATGAGGAAAGAGAGATTATAAAACTAAAACTTTCCAGGCATTTGATTGCTTTGTTGACGACTTATTTTAATGATTTAAAAAAACAAGAAAAAATTTCCGGTCAGTCAAGCCTGATGGCAGCTACTTTGATTAATAGTTTGTTAGGTGCCTTTACCGTTGAATTGCTTGGAGAGCATACGGTTACGGATTTTAGTTGGATGGAAATTGTAGAAGAACATGCAAAGCAGTTTGCAGCGTTGTATCAAAAGTAGAGATATACCACGGGTATATGGCGTGTAGTCATAAAATGGTGTTTTCTGCTTATAATGCAAGCAAGTACATGCTTGGCCAACAAATAACAATATGAAGGAGATTAAGATGTTAAGAGTAGAGAATAAAGTAGCTTTGGTAACGGGTGCTTCCCAAGGCATCGGCAGATGTGTTGCAGAGAGATTGGCTGCAGAGGGTGCTACCGTTATAGGCGTGGATATGCATAAAGTAGAGTATGATAAACCGAGCATTCATAGTTTTGTCTTAAACGTTACGGATCGGGCAGGGGTGAAAGAACTATTCCATATCATATTGGAACGGTTTGGAAGAATTGATATTCTGGTAAACAATGCCGGTATTACCCGTGATGCTTTGACCCAAAAAATGACGGAAGAAATGTGGGATTTGGTGATAGATGTAAATTTAAAAGGCCTGTTTAATGTGACCCAATTGGTTGGGCCGCAAATGATGGAACAAGGCGGTGGTTCCATCATCAACATTGCATCGATTATAGGGGAATATGGAAATGTAGGGCAGTGCAATTATGCGGCAACCAAAGCAGGGGTATATGGTTTGACCAAGTCTTGGGCAAAAGAGTTTGCACGTAAAGGAGCAGCTGTGAGAGTCAATGCCATTTCGCCGGGTTATGTACATACGGCTATTTTAGATACGGTACCGGAAAATATTTTAGATGATATGCGAAAAAAAACCATGCTCGGTCGATTGGGTGAACCGGAAGAAATTGCCAATGCAGTGTTGTTTTTGGCAAGTGATGAGGCCTCTTATGTAACAGGACATAACTTGTCTGTAAATGGTGGTATGCGGATATAACGGGAGGAACAATAATGCAATCTTATACATATGATGAAATTCAGATTGGTCAGGAAGCATCCGTTGCAAAAACCATAAGCGAATATGATGTTTATACATTTACGGGTTTGATTGGCGATTTTAATCCGGTTCATATAAACACACCTCATGCCGAAGGAACATTTTTTAAAGAAAGAATTGCGCACGGTATGCTCATTGCAAGTTTTGTATCAACGGTGCTTGGCATGTATTTACCGGGTCCGGGTTGTGTTTTGATTTCCAACGCAGAAACGTTTTTGGCACCGGTTCGATTTGGTGATACCATTACCGTAACTTGTAAAGTAGTTGAAAAATTGGATAAGAATAGGGTGAAATTAGAATCAAGAATAACCAATCAAAGAGGAGAGGTTGTTGTGACAGGTGAAAGCCTTGTCAGTATCCCTAAAACAAAGAAGTAAAACGCACAAGCAGCCAATGGCAAAGCCCCCATGATGTTCCGTGGAAGTTTCCATTGACTGCTACTTTTTTGTTTGACAAGGCTGCTAAATAAACAAAAGCCTTTTTATTTTTTCGCTTGTTCTACTGCATCTTTAATTTCTGTGATCTTCACATCTTCCAAATCGGTATAAGCCGTTGTGGGTAATGTAATATCATCTCTTGGTACCAAAGCCCCTGTGGGACAAGTTGATACACACAATCCGCAGTTGATACAGCTTTTATCTTCCCCAAAGGGTCTGTGAAAAGCCGGTTCTATGGTCACATCAAAGCCACGTCCTACAAAACCGAGGGTACCAGCGCCGGCCTCTGTACAGATTTGTACGCAACGACCACAGGTAATGCATTTATTGCGGTCACGAACAATAAAGGTATGACTTTTGTCAATGTCATATAAGGACTGTTCGCCGGCCAAAGCAAATTGGTCTGCATTGTAATCAGTGGCATATTCCCGCAATTTACATTCCTTTGCGTCCGCACAACTACAAGCGAGACAACGGGATGCTTCTTTTTTGGCTTCTTCATCGCTAAAGCCTAGTTCCACTTCATCAAAGTTGAGTGCCCGTTGTTTTTCTGTGAGCATTGGCATTGGCGTTTTTTCGATTTTTTCACAATCACCCCAATTAGCCGGGTCTATTTCATCATTGGTTTTTGCTCGTAGATGATTGTATAACTCCGGTTCCGGAGTGAATACTTCACCGCACATATATTTGTCCATGGCAATGGCTGCTTTTTTGCCGCCTGCAATAGCCAAAATAGCTGTTTGTGGACCTGATACCGCATCACCTGCGGCAAAGATACCTGCAATATTGGTTGCCATACTATGTGTATCGGTGACCATTAAATCACGATGAATGGCAATGTTACAGTCCGACCCTATAAAACTCAGATCCTGTGTTTGCCCAATGGCTGAAATAACATAATCGTATTCCACCACATATTCAGAACCTGCGATTGCCTGTGGACGACGCCGCCCGGAAGCGTCCGGTTCACCCAATTCCATCTTGGTGACTTCTAAGTGTACCGTATCTCCCTTTTGCTCCACAGCAGTGGGATTGGTTAATATATGGAAGCGAACATGTTCCAACTCTGCCTCTTCGATTTCCATATCATCAGCTGGCATCTCTGCAATGGTGCGCCGATAAATAATGTCTACGTTTGCACCTAATCGGACAGAAGTTCTAGCACAATCCATGGCGGTATTTCCGCCACCAACAACAGCGACTTTCTTACCCGTTAGATTAACTTGTGTGCCTCTGGTTACAGAACCTAGGAAATCAACACCAATTTGCACGTTGGAGCAGTTTTCTTCTCCGTCTAATCCCAATGGCCAACCTAGTTGAGAGCCTACAGCCAAAAGAATGGAATCATAACCATCTGCTTTTAAAGAATCCACCGTAATGTCAGAGCCAAAATGTACGTCATATTGAATGGTAACACCCAAAGATTTGATTATATCAATCTCAGCATCTAAGGTTTCTCGTGGCATACGATAAGAGGGGATACCATAACGAAGCATACCACCACCGGCTTCTTGTCGGTCAAATATCGTCACTTCATGGCCTAATTCCGCTAAAAACCAAGCGGCAGAAAGCCCTGCGGGACCGGCTCCAATAATGGCTGCTTTTTTGCCGGTCGCCGTTTTTTTCTCCGGCAAATAGGGTTGCTTTTTGGCCAAATCTTTATCTGAAGCATAGCGTTTTAAGTAAGCAATGCCTAATGGCCCTTCTAAGGAGTTGCGCCGGCATTTTTTTTCACAAGGGCGGGTACAGATACGTCCGCAAACCACAGGTAAAGGATTGGTCTCTTTCATGAGCCTGACGGCTTCGTCAAATTTTCCTTCGGCAATGAGTTTGATATAACCTTGGACATCCATGTGAGCGGGACATTCTATCTCACAAGGAGCTGTACAATCTCCGTAATGTTGAGAAGTTAACAGTTCTAAGCAAGTTTTTCTGGCTTCTGCGATTTGTTTGGAATCCGTTCGAATGACCATACCATCGCTGACATAAGTACCGCAAGCGAGTGGTGTACCTCGTTGTCCTTCGATTTCTACACGGCAAATTAAACAGGAACCGAAAGGATTTAAACGTGGATCATTGCAAAGTGTCGGGATGTAAGCACCATTTGCACGGCAGGCATCTAAAACTGTTTGCCCCGGTGCGACTTGGTATTGTTTTTCGTTGATTGTAATCGTTAGCATCTTTGCACCCCCTATTCTACGATGACTGCGTCAAATTTGCAGACCGATTTACAAATGCCACATTTGGTACAAGTTTCTTGGTTGATATGATGGATTTCCTTTACCTTGCCGCTGATTGCATGGACAGGGCATTTTTTCGCACAAACAGTACAACCGATACAGTTTTCTGCAATGATATTATAACGAATCAATGTTTTACATTGATGGGTTGTACATTTTTTCTTTTGAATATGGTCATTATATTCATGACGGAAATATTGTAAGGTGGTTAGAACAGGATTTGGTGCCGTCTGACCTAAACCACAAAGGGAATTTGCTTTAATCTGATGGGAGAGAAATTCTAATTTCTCGATATCTCCCGCAACACCTTTTCCTTCCGTAATTCGCTCTAAGATTTCCAGCATCCGTTTGGTTCCAATTTTACAAAAGGTACATTTGCCGCAGGATTCCGATTGGGTAAATTGCAAGAAATAACGGGCAATGTCTACCATACAATTGTCTTCATCCATAACAATCATACCACCGGATCCCATGATGGCACCTGTTTCAGCCAATGATTTATAATCAATGGTTGTATCCATCAATTCCACAGGAATACAACCACCGGATGGTCCACCCATTTGTACTGCTTTTAAGGCTTTTCCGGAAGAGGTTCCGCCGCCGATGGTTTCTACCACCTCACGAATGGTCATACCAATGGGAATTTCTACCAAACCGCCTTTTTTTACTTTACCGGCCAAGGCAAAAACCTTGGTTCCATTGCTTTCCTCTGTACCAAAATCAGCAAAAGCGGCAGCTCCTTTTTGAATAATCCAACCAATGTTGGCAAGGGTTTCTACGTTATTGATATTGGAAGGTTTTTGGAATAATCCCCGCTCAGCAGGGAATGGCGGGCGAATACGCGGCATGCCTCTGTTTCCCTCTATGGATTCAATCAGAGCGGTTTCTTCTCCGCAAACAAAAGCACCGGCCCCCTCTTTGATGGTTAGTTCAAAGTCAAAACCTGAATTCAAAATATTTTTGCCTAAAAAGCCATGTTCTTTGGCTTGTGCAATGGCGATTTTTAAGCGGCGAATGGCGATTGGATACTCGGCACGGGCATAGACATATCCCTTTCTGGCACCAATGGCATAACCGCCGATGATCATTCCCTCAATGACACTATGTGGGTCCCCCTCTAAAATAGAACGATCCATAAAGGCACCCGGATCTCCCTCGTCAGCATTACAAATCATATATTTTTCTTCCGCGTCATAACCGGCGGCAAATTTCCATTTCAGACCAGTGGGAAAACCTGCACCACCACGCCCTTTGATACCGGCGGCTAAAACTTGCTCAATGACTTCTGTGGGTGATAAGCTGTTCAAAGCTTTTTTTAATCCGACATAAGCATCCATGTTCAAGGCATCCGCAATGGATTCCGGGTCAATGGCACCACAGCGCCACAATACCAAACGTTGTTGTTTGGATAAATAGTCAGGATCAATCAGGGATGCAGTCAAAGGTGCTCCATGAATGATATGACTTTCAAAGATTTCAGTTGCTTTTTTTTCATCTACAAAGCCGTAAATACTACGTTGACCGGATTCGTCACGTATTTCTATCATAGGTTCGCAATAACACATACCCATACAGCCTGTTTCACTAACACTTACATCTAAGTTGGATGTAAGAACCAAATCTTGCAATGTTTTCTTTATCTTTAAACCACCTGCGGCAATTCCACAGGAGCCAAGACCAACAATCAATTGTTTCATACAGTTAAGCCTCCTTTGCCCGAAATGCTCGAATGGCCGTCCGCGCTGTTTCAGGTGTCAGGCGGCCATGGGTTTCATCATCAATCATAATGACAGGAGCGAGAGAACAGCATCCGATACAGGCTACTGACTCTATGGTAAATGCTTTATCTTCTGTGGTACCACCGATTTTGATACCAAGTTCATGACATAAGGCATCGGCAATATTTTCTGCACCATTTACATGACATGCCGTACCAAAGCAAACTTTGATGATATGTTTTCCAACTGGTTCTAGTCGAAATTGAGAATAAAAAGTAGCGACACCTATGATTTTTGATGCAAAAATCCCTGTTCGTTTTGCCAAACGTTCAATGACATCTTCAGGTAGGTATCCGTAAGATTCTTGCAGTTGTTGCAAGATGGGAATTAATTGGGAATCTTCCCCGTTCCAATTTGCCAGAATGGCTTCGAAAGAATCCCAATATTGACTGGTTTCTGCACAGTTATTACACATAGTTTATCCCTCCGGTTTTAGTTTTTAAATTAGAATAAAAATGAACCAACCACTTTATAGTATAATACAAAAAAGGGAGCTGTGGCAATACAACTCCCTAAATTTTTTTGTAAATACCTAAATTAATTTGTTGCAAACTCTTCCGGATAAATAATATGGTAGATGCCATCTCTGATTTCCAGCACCAATGGTTCTTTGTCCGGCTCACCGTCTGCGGACCATGTAGCCTGATAAAGAGTCACACCATTTACGGTGATTTCTAACATGGTGGCAACCAAAGCATCTGTCAAATCTGAAACACTCATATCCGGTGTTAAGTTGGCATGTTCAATGGCGGCTTTTAAAACAAAGATACCGTCATATCCACTGGCAGCGAATTGATTCGGGAGAGAACCAAACTCTGCTTGGTATGCCTGGACAAAGGCTTGGGTGGTTTCATCTTGAGAAGTAGCGGCAAAAGGTGCAAGGAACATAACACCCTCGGCCAGTGTAGCATCAAAACCATCTACATCTAAAATACCATCCATGCCGTCACAGCTAAAAAAGATGGGTTGGAAATCCATATTATATGCTTGTTGTAATACCAAAGCGGCTTCCTGGAAATAGAAAGGCATAAACAATAAGTCTGCATCGGCATTTTGTGCGATTTGCAATTGCACGGAAAAGTCGGTACGGTTGGCAGCAGTAAAGGCCTCAGAAGCAACAATATTCAAACCCAATAGATCTGCTTCTGCTACAAATGTTTCAAAAATACCTGTAGAATAAGCATCCGAGCTGTCATATAGAATAGCAATGCGTTCTGCTAAGTTTGTCTCGTGAATGTAGCGTGCAGAAGCAACCCCCTGACTTGGATCCGAAAAACAAACACGGAAGGCATTTGGTGGGGCGATTGCACGCACAGCGGTTGCTGTTGGTGTGAGCATAAATAGGTTATCCTGATATGCTTCTTCACTGACGGCGATTGCAGGATTGCTGGTTACAGTACCTAATAAAATCTGCATGCCCCAGTCTTTCAAAGAATTATAGGCGTTTACAGAAATTTCAGCGTCATGTTCGTCATCTTGGAAATTAAATTCAATCTGGAAACCATTGATACCACCTGCCGCATTGATTTGGTCTACAGCCAATTGCGCACCATTTTGTACAGATTGGCCAAACAAACCGGCACCACCTGTTGTAGGGCCGATGCCACCGATTCTCCATACATCATCACCACCGGAACCACCGCCACATGCAGTTAGAGTCATCGCCAATAATGTAGTTGCTACACCAATGCAAGCAATTTTTTTAAACATTTTCATGATTTTACCCTCCTTGTAATATTAAAAAAAATAAACAGATTATAAAAAGTATATAAAGAAAAACAGAGCACACTCTAAAATTTACATACTTTTCGACTATCATACACTTTTTGACATTGCTTTGTCAATAAAATTAGTGTAAAATTTATGAAGATTGAAAAACCAAAGGAGAGAGAAGCAATGATGAATTTCTTAAGTTTTGTGACCAATGGAATAAGTCTGGGTAGTATTTATGCGATTATTGCCTTGGGTTACACCATGGTTTATGGCATTGCAAAGATGTTAAACTTTGCCCATGGTGATGTGATTATGGTAGGTGGATATATTTCATTACTGACCGCAACGATGGCAGGTTTTCCGCCTTGGCTAGCCATTATAGCTGCGATGGTTGGATGTACTGTACTGGGAATTACAATAGAACGTGTTGCGTATCGTCCATTACGGAATGCAGCATCTCCATTGGCTGTTTTGATTACTGCCATCGGGGTGAGTTTCTTATTGCAAAATGTTGCGTTATTGTTGTTTGGTGCAAATGCCAGAGCGTATCCGGCTATGGTCAATATGCCAAATGTTCGTATGGGTGGGTTAACGATTACAGGAATTACGATTATTACGGTGGTGACTTGTATCATTATTATGGTTGTTCTTACCCTTTTTATTAAAAAATCAAAATCAGGACAGGCCATGTTGGCCGTTTCAGAGGACAAAGGAGCGGCCCAGTTGATGGGGATTAATGTAAATAAAACCATTGCTTTGACTTTTGCCATCGGTTCGGGTTTGGCGGCTTTGGCCGGCGTTTTACTGGCGACAGCTTATCCTACGTTGACACCATATACAGGTGCTATGCCGGGGATTAAGGCTTTTGTAGCGGCGGTATTTGGCGGCATCGGTTCTATTCCGGGTGCTCTTTTAGGCGGTGTTTTATTGGGCATTATAGAGATTTTGGCGACGGCTTATATTTCATCTCAGTTGGCGGATGCCATTGTGTTTGGTGTTTTGATTGTGGTGCTTGTTGTGAAACCTACAGGGCTTCTTGGTAAGAAGATTCAAGAGAAAGTGTAGGTGGTAAGATGTTGAAAAAAATAAATCTACAAGTTAGAAATAATATGATTACTTACGGCATTGTAATCCTTGCTTTTATCCTTGTACAAATTTTGCAATCAACGGGCAATTTATCTCGATTGTTGCAAGGTCTTTTGGTGCCTTTGACCGTCTATGTAATCTTGGCGGTATCCTTAAACTTTACCGTGGGTATTTTAGGTGAATTAAGTCTTGGTCACGCAGGTTTTATGTGTGTTGGTGCCTTTGGTTCGGCTTTTTTTACAGCCATGGTAAAACACGGTGATATGCCCGCAGGTTTGCGCTTTGCATTGGCAATTGCTATCGGTGCTTTGATTGCAGGTGTTTTTGGTTTGCTCATTGGCATTCCTGTGTTACGTTTGCGTGGGGATTATTTGGCAATTGTAACCCTGGCATTCGGTGAAATTATTATGAATGTGATTGGTGCGATGTTTGTAGGACGGGATAGTAGTGGCTTGCATTTTTCTTTACGTGATGCCCATTCCTTGAACATGGGGGCGGATGGTGAAATGATTATCAATGGTCCTTTGGGCATTATTGATACACCAAGAGATGCCAATTTTATGGTTGGTGTGATTTTGGTTTTGATTACGATTTTTATTGTGACAAATATGATGAATTCTCGTGATGGCCGTGCCATTATGTCTATTCGGGATAATCGGATTGCAGCAGAGTCTATCGGCATTAATATTACAAAATATAAACTATTGGCGTTTGCCATATCGGCGGCATTGGCAGGTGTTGCCGGGGTACTGTATGCACATAATTTGACAACATTGACGGCAGCACCGAGAAATTTTGGCTTCAATATGTCTATCATGGTGTTGGTTTTTGTTGTGTTGGGTGGCATTGGTAATATCCGTGGTTCTATTATTGCAGCGGTTGTGTTGACTTTATTACCTGAATTGCTACGTGGTTTGGCAGATTTCCGTATGTTGATTTATGCGATTGTTTTAATTGTGATGATGTTATTAAACTGGGCTCCAAAAGCAATTGAATGGCGGGAACGTTATGGTTTGAAAACATTTTTAGCAAAAAGAAAAGCAAAGGAGGCCAAAGAATAATGGGAGTGATTTTAGATGTAAAGAACTTGGGTATTTCTTTTGGTGGCCTGAGAGCGGTAAACGATTTTGATATCAAAATAGAAAAAGGGGAGTTATATGGTTTGATTGGTCCAAATGGAGCAGGCAAGACCACGGCCTTTAACCTATTAACCGGTGTTTACAAACCCAACAAAGGTATTGTTAAATTGGAAGATAAGGATATCACAGGGAAAAGCACCATTGAAATTAGCAAATCCGGGGTGGCTCGTACCTTTCAAAATATTCGTTTGTTTAAAAAGTTGTCGGTGTTGGACAATGTAAAAGTGGGCTTGCACAATCATTATCCCTATACAACTATAGAGGGGATTTTGAGATTGCCTCGTTTTCGCAAAATGGAACGGGAGATGACAGCACGTGCAATGGAGCTCTTAAAGGTGTTTGATTTGGTTGGTGAAGCATCTTACCCGGCAGCCAAATTGCCGTATGGAAAGCAGCGGAAATTAGAAATCGCCAGAGCTATGGCGACAAGACCAAAGTTATTGTTGTTGGATGAGCCTGCGGCAGGTATGAATCCCAATGAAACATTGGAATTGATGGATACGATTAAATTTATCCGAGATGAATTTGACTTGACCATTTTATTGATTGAACATGATATGAAGTTGGTGGCAGGTATTTGTGAGCGTTTGACGGTTTTGAATTTTGGCGAAGTTTTGGCACAGGGTGAAACGGCAACAGTATTGAATGAACCTCAGGTGATTAAAGCATATTTGGGCGATTAGGAGAGCATAAAATGGCAATGTTGGAAATAAAAGATTTAGAAGTGTATTATGGCATGATTCATGCAATCAAAGGCATTTCCTTTGTGGTAAATGAGGGAGAGGTCATTGCTTTGATTGGTGCCAACGGAGCGGGAAAAACCACAATTTTGCATACGATTACAGGCTTGCTTACGCCCAAACAGGGAGAGGTTTTGTTTGAAGACACGGATATTACAAAAGTACCTGCCCATAAAATTGTATCTATGGGTATGGCGCATATTCCCGAGGGCAGACGGGTGTTTTCTCATCTTTCTGTGTATGAAAATTTAAAACTAGGTGCTTTTACCCGTAAAGATCACAGGGAATTTCAAGACACCTTAATAAAAACATATCAACGTTTTCCCCGTTTGGAAGAGCGTCGCAATCAATTGGCAGGCACCTTGTCCGGTGGTGAACAACAAATGTTGGCAATGGGACGGGCTTTGATGTCACATCCTAAAATCATTGTGATGGATGAACCCTCCATGGGATTATCTCCGCTTTTGGTCAGTGAAGTTTTTAAAATTATACAAGAGGTTAGTGCCGGTGGTACTACGATTTTATTGGTGGAGCAAAATGCAAAAAAAGCGTTGACCGTGTCGGATAGAGCTTATGTGTTGGAAACAGGTAAAATTGTGCTAAGTGGTGGAGCGGAAGAACTATTACATGATGCTGCCATCAAAAAGGCTTATTTGGGGGAGGTATAGAGAGTGAAAAATATGGTAGTTACGATTGCTCGTCAGTATGGTAGCGGTGGAAAAACCATCGGTGAAATGCTAGCAAACGATTTGGGTATTCCTTGTTACGGACGACAGATTATTAAATTTGCTTCTGAGGACAGTGGTATTTCCGAACAGATTTTCAGTCGCTTTGATGAAAAGTTGGATATGAGTTTATTTAAAAAATTGACCAAGAATATCTATTCCGGGAGATTGCTTTCTCCTGAAAGCAGTGGTTTTGTGTCGGATCAAAATTTATTTAATTATCAGGCGAAAATAATTAAAAGTATGGCAGAAGAAGGGTCTTGCATTATCATTGGGCGCTGTGCGGACTTTGTTTTGCGGGATTATGAAAATGTAGCCAGTGTTTTTGTTCATGCGGATGAAGATTTTTTGATGGAAATGGCTATGGAGCGAAACAGTATGACAGAACGGGAAATGAAACGTTATATTGAAAAAGTAAATCGGCACCGTTCAGATTTTTATCGGCATTATACAGGCTGTGATTGGTCAGATGCAAGAAATTATGACTTATGTTTGAATAGTGGAAAATTAGGTTTTGCAAGATGTGTGGAAGAAATTAAATCATATTTGAAGATTCGCTTTGAAAAATAAAGAAAAAAAGAGTATAATGGTAGGGAGATTGAACTGCGCATGTTCTAAAAGAAAGTAGGTTTTAAGTTGGAACAAAAAAAAGAGTTAGAAAAAATATTAGAAGACATCGATTTAAGAAAAAATCCCCCGGTTAGCGAGCCGTTACGACAGTATTATTTTATGAAGAAATTGAGAGCTATGGTTAGCGCGCAAGCGGAAAACTTTGGACGTCCGATGACTTATTGTATGGTTAGTTTCGGGTGCCAGATGAATGGACGGGACTCGGAACGTTTGGCCGGCATTGTACAAGGGATTGGTTATGAACGCACTGAAAACGAAGCGGAAGCGGACTTTGTTTTATATAATACCTGTACCGTGCGTGAACATGCAAATCAAAGAGTATATGGTCGCTTGGGTCAGTTAAAGGCGATTAAAAAAGCAAACCCCCATAAATTGATTGCGATTAGTGGTTGTATGACGCAGGATCCTTTGGTGCTGGAACGACTAAAAACAAGTTATTCGTTTTTGGACATTCTTTTGGGCACCCATAACAACTTTAAGATCGCTGAACTTTTGGATACAAAACTAGAAACGGGCGGCATGATTATTGATATTTGGAAAGACAGTGATTTTATTGTTGAGGATCTACCAATCGAGCGTAAGTACTCCTATAAGGCCGGGGTCAATGTGATGTTTGGTTGTGACAATCACTGTAGTTATTGTATCGTACCTTATGTTCGCGGCCGGGAACGGAGTCGTAATCCGGAAGTTATTTTACGGGAAATCAAAGACTTGGCAAATGAGGGTGTTATTGAAGTGATGTTGTTGGGCCAAAATGTAAATTCCTATGGTAAAACTTTGGCGGAGCATATGTCTTTTGCCCAGTTATTAGAGGAGATTGAAAAAATTGAAAAAATCAAACGCATTCGTTTTATGACATCACATCCTATGGATTTGTCACAGGATTTGATTGAAGTAATCAGTAAATCCAAGAAGATTTGTAATCATTTGCATTTGCCGGTACAATCAGGCAGCAGCCGTATTTTGCGATTGATGAATCGTTTTTATACCAGAGAAGATTATTTGTTGTTGGTAGAAAAAATTCGGAAAGCACGTCCCGATATTTCTTTGACGACTGATATTATTGTGGCATTTCCCGAGGAAACAGAAGATGATTTTCAAAAGACCTTGGATTTGATTGAAGAAGTAGGGTTTGACAGTGCTTTTACCTTTATTTACTCAACCAGAAATGGTACACCGGCGGCAATTATGGAGCAGATTCCGACAGATGTTGCGAAAGCACGTTTCAATCGCTTGCTGGAAGTGGTGCATCGGGTGGCAGAGGAAAAATCAGGTGCATTAACAGGGACCGTACAAGAAGTTTTGGTGGAAGGTATCAATGAACAAGATACTTCTTTTGTGACAGGTCGCTTGAGCAACAATGTTTTGGTGCATTTTCCGGGCGATGATGGGTTGATTGGGAAATTAATGGATGTGAAGTTGGTAGAAAGCAAAGGGTTTTATTATATAGGCGAAAGTGCCAGATGAGGTTTCGAATGAGTCAGCATTTTATTGTAAGCAGTGCTGAAAAATATTATAAATAAAGGAGCAAAAAACCGTGTCCGAATTAACCCCTATGATGCAACAATACATGGATACAAAGGAGCAGTATCCGGATTGTATTTTGTTTTATCGTTTAGGTGATTTTTACGAGATGTTTTTTGAGGATGCTTTGATTGCCTCAAAAGAGTTGGAAATTACTTTAACAGGCAAGGCTTGTGGACTAGATGAGAGGGCACCCATGTGCGGTGTCCCTTATCATGCAGTGGAAGGATATTTAAATAAATTGGTCTCCAAGGGTTATAAGGTGGCCATTGGGGAGCAGGTAGAGGATCCGAAGCAAAGCAAAGGTCTTGTGAGGCGTGAGGTAGTTCGTGTTGTCACCCCCGGAACCAATGTAAACACAGGTGCTCTGGATGAAGCAAAAAATAATTATCTGATGGCGATTGTTTATGCAGCCAATCGTTATGGTCTTTCCGTCGTTGATGTTTCAACAGGCGATTATTTTGTGACGGAGTTGGATAGCAATCAAAAATTGTTAGATGAAATCAATCGTTTTCATCCGGCGGAAATCATTTGTAATGATGCTTATTTTATGAGTGGCATGGATATTGAAGATCTAAGAAGTCGTTTGGAAATTGCCATAACTGCTTTGGATGTTTGGTATTTTGATGATTCTCTTTGTCAGCAAACATTACTGCGCCATTTCCAGACTTCTTCCTTGCAAGGGTTGGGTCTGGCGGATTATGAAGTAGGCATTATCAGCGCAGGGGCATTGTTGCAATATTTATTTGAAACCCAAAAAAATGCTTTGTCACAGTTAAGCCATATAACACCTTATACCATCGGTAAATATATGGTGTTGGATAGCTCTACCAGACGAAATTTAGAGTTGTGTGAAACCATGCGGGAACGTCAAAAAAGAGGCTCTTTGCTTTGGGTGTTAGATAAAACAAAAACGGCTATGGGAGCGAGAAAACTCAGGTCTTATATCGAACAACCTTTGATTGTTTTAGAAGAGATTGCGGCACGTTTGGATAGTGTGGAAGAACTACAGGCATCTGCCATTAATCGAGAAGAAATCCGTGAGTATTTAACGCCGGTTTATGATTTGGAACGTTTGATTACAAAGATTACTTATGGCTCGGCGAATCCGCGGGATTTGACGGCGTTTGCAGGTTCTTTGGCGATGTTACCTCATATTAAAACCATTCTGGCAGAATTTCATTCTTCTTTGCTATCTAAAACAAGGGATGCGTTTGATACATTGACGGATCTACATGATTTAATTGCAAAAGCGATTTGTGATGAACCACCCGTTGTTATGAAAGAGGGAGGTATTATTCGTGCGGGTTATCATGAAGAAGTGGATACTCTAAGGCGAGCCAAAGCAGAAGGAAAAGATTGGTTGGCGAAGTTAGAAGAGGAAGAACGAGAAAAAACAGGTATCAAAAACTTGAAAATCAAATACAATAAAGTATTTGGTTATTATTTGGAGGTAACAAATTCCTATAAGGATATGGTACCGGATTATTATACCAGAAAACAAACCTTGGCAAATGCGGAGCGTTATATTACACCACCTTTGAAAGAATTGGAAGATGCCATTTTAGGAGCGGAAGATAAATTGTATGTTTTGGAATTTGAATTGTTTACAGAAGTGAGGGAGAAATTGGCCCTTGCAGTAAAACGGATTCAAAAAACGGCAAAGGCATTGGCTGTTATTGATGTATTGGCTTCTTTGGCAGTGGTGGCGGAGCAAGGCAATTATGTGCGCCCGGTTATGAACCAAACAGGTGTGATTGACATCAAAGATGGGCGGCATCCGGTGGTAGAAAAGCTGATTCCAAACCAGATGTTTATTGCCAATGATACCTTTTTAGATGATAAAAAACAGCGGATTTCTATTATTACAGGACCGAATATGGCGGGGAAATCAACTTATATGCGCCAAGTGGCTCTGATTGCTTTGATGGCACAAATTGGATCTTTTGTGCCTGCGGCCAGTGCCAATTTGGCGATATCCGACCGTATTTTTACTAGGGTTGGTGCTTCTGATGACTTGGCTTCCGGTCAAAGTACTTTTATGGTGGAGATGACGGAAGTGGCCAATATTTTGCGCAATGCCACCAAACGAAGTTTATTGATTTTAGATGAGATTGGCCGGGGCACCAGTACCTTTGATGGTCTGTCTATTGCATGGGCAGTGATTGAGTATATCAGCGATACAAAATTATTAGGCGCAAAAACTCTTTTTGCTACACATTATCATGAATTGACCGAGTTAGAGGGAAAGATTGAACACGTCAATAATTATTGCATTGCTGTAAAGGAAAAAGGCGATGAAATTGTATTTTTGCGAAAGATTGTCAAAGGCGGTGCGGATAAAAGCTATGGGATACAGGTTGCAAAATTGGCAGGGGTGCCGATGTTGGTGATAGATAGGGCAAAAGAGATTGTTGAAGAATTGGTGGACGGAGATATCACGCAAAGAGTGAGCAATATCAATACAAAAGAATTGAGTAAAAAGAAAAAAGCCAATAAAATGGACGAAGTAGACATTGCTCAAATGTCGTTGTTTGATACGGTAAAAGATGATGATGTATTAGAAGAGTTAAAAGGGATAGATGTGGGGAATCTGACACCGGTGGATGCTCTGAACTTGATATATAAATTACAAAACCGATTAAAAAACCGATGGTAGAGATTTTTGTAACAAAGAATTAAGAACATGTGTTTGCAAATGCCTTTAAGATATGTTATACTAATACAGTGCCTTTTTCAGAAGCTGTGACAAAGATTGAAATGAGAGATGAAATGCCAAATATTACCGAAATCCGTTGCAAGCAAGCCTGCAATAAAATCAATAGCAATCGTCTCCCTTTTTCATGGGATTTAAATATATATCGGGGTTGTCAGCATGCCTGTGTCTATTGCTATGCTATGTATTCCCATGATTATTTAAATGCAGATAGCCATGCAAATGATATTTTTGTGAAGGTGAATATTGTAGAGCAACTGGAGCGACAGTTACGTAGTCCCGGTTGGAAAAGAGAGGAAATCAATATTGGTGGTGTGACGGATAGTTACCAACCTTTAGAGGCAAAGTATAAGCTGATGCCTGATATTTTAAAATTATTGATTCGATATAAAACACCTTGTTCCATTTCCACCAAGTCGGACTTGATTTTAAGAGATTATGATTTGTTGGATGAGCTATCACGAATTACATATGTGAATATTGCTTCAACCATTACTTGTATCGATGAAAAGGTACGTAAGAAAATTGAACCGGGTGCTAAGGGGGCGGATGCAAAGTTTCATATGTTGCAGGCGTTTTCCAAAACCAATGCCACAACGGGTTTACATCATATGCCTGTGATTCCTTATATCACAGATCAAAGAGAAACGATAGAAGAGATTTATGCGAGAGCTGCCGAAGCGCAAGTGACTTATGTAATACCGGGTATTATGTATCTGCGCGGAAAAACCAAATCGGTGTTTTTTGATTTTATTCGTCGTGCGTATCCGGATTTATTAAATGTGTTGACTCAGTTTTATCAAAGGCGGGGCAATGCCAAGGGTTATAGAAATGCCATATATGGGACGATAAATGAGATGATTCAAAAATATGGTCTTTCCAGGGATTATAGCAGCCCAAAGAAAGAAAAAATGGCACAACAAGTGGAAGTTTATCAGCAGATTTCTTTATTTGATCAAGACAGTTTACAAGAGAATTCTATGAATCAAACGTATCCGTCCTTTGCGATTCCAAAACGTGAAGATATGACACCGAAAAAACAGAAATTATTGACTGAACAGTCGGTCAGTGATTGGAATACAGAACCTTTTGTAGAAATAGAGATGCATCCGGGCCAGACTTCTTACCGTACAGTCAATATTCCATCTGTACAGCCAATAGATATGATTGTAGATGAAGAACGGGCTTTATTTTATTCCATGCGT
This sequence comes from Lachnospiraceae bacterium, assembly GCA_009779895.1. GTDB lineage: Bacteria > Bacillota > Clostridia > Lachnospirales > Lachnospiraceae > WRBB01. The sequence continues at coordinate 83,987 of WRBB01000003.1, read as the reverse complement.
CAAATTGCAAGAGAGACCCGTGCTTATTCGGATCATGCCAAAATTTTTTATGAACAGGCATTGTTTATGAAAGATTTTGAGGATGATTATAAGTCGCCGGTACCTTTTTCATCTTATTTCCCTTACTATCAGCGCATGGGGTATGAACAACTTAGAACCTATTTTACATGGCGAACGCAGGTAAGAGACGGAAAAATCAACAGCATCTCGGTTTCTTATGCATATATATATATTTATGAATTGTTAAATCAAATTGCCGTGGTTACGCCGGAAGAAGGGTTAAACAAATTACTGACATTTTGGCAGCAATTTCGCGTATTTGAACCTGCTTTAGATCCTTATATTATCCAATGGTTAAAAGATTATCATGTGTATTATCCATTGCCGGTTTCTTTTCGAACATTTGTAGAAGAACATGACCTTATGATGCATTATCCTATGGTTTTTGCATATACGTCAAGCAAGGAAGATAGTTTTGACTTGTTTGTTGGTATTTCCAAATACGATATTAAAAACTCTGTTTTTTATACTGAAAAAACCTGTGCGATGATAAAGGATTGTTTTTATTTTGTCTTAGAACAATTTCGTATGTTTTTTCAAAAGAACGGGCAGTGCTTTGAGGACTTGATTTTTTATTCGCTTTCGAAAGAATCTGCCTGGACACCATTTGCCCGTGCGTTGTTTTACTCCGATTTAAAACAGGAGAATCGGCAGGTTGTCCTTTCTGAACGGGAAGTGTACCATTGTGAGAAGAATCACTGGCGATGTAAGCGAGTGATGTTATATGAACAAGGGCGGCAATTGGTTGGTTATATCATGAAAGAAATGGAATGTTCTTTGCGTCAAATTTTGAAGTTTAAGTACAAATTGACAGCCAATCCTAAAACTTGTGATGATAAAATAAAAGGTAAGTTAGAAAAAGTAGGCATTGTCTTTCCGCAGTTTATTCAGTCTTGTGTTTCAGAATTTTATGCCATATCAACACGAAAAATCGTGACCGTAGATGTGGAGAATTTACAAGAAATTCGCGAACAGGCTTTGGAAACGCAAGAAAAGCTGATCGTGCCGGAAGATGGTTTGACAAGTCAATTGGAAGTGTCGGAAACGGAAGTTGCGGCTATCGAAGAAAAACAGGACAACACATCCATACAAGAAAAAATAGCAGAAGTAAGTTTTGATCGATTGGATGATTTAGACCAATGGGGCGAGTTGCGATTGACTTTGACGAATCTTGAATTAGCAGCACTGCGTTTGGTGTTGGCAGAGCAATCCCTAAAACCCTTTGCGATGGAAAAGATGATTATGCTAGAGGTTTTGGTGGATGGCATCAACCAAAAGGCTATGGATTGTATTGGGGATGCTGTGTTGGCGTATGAGGAAAGCGTGTTTATCTATGATGATTATATTGAAAATATTATGGAAATGGTGAATGTATAATGGAAAATCTAGTACCAAAACGAATTGGAAATACAATTATGAATGCATTAAAAGGCGGTGTTGTTCCACGTGTAGGTTTGGAGTATGTTACGGTAGGGCGCACCCAAGAAATCAATGCTTTTTTACATGATATTGATATCATTGGAGATGGTGGCGCAACCTTTCGTTTTATTGTAGGTAAATATGGTAGCGGAAAAAGTTTTCTTTTACAAACCATACGCAATTATGCCACAGCAAAGGGATTTGTTGTGGTAGATGCGGATCTTTCACCAGAGCGACGTTTTTCCGGTACAAAGGGACAAGGCCTTGCTACTTATCGGGAGTTGATTCACAATATGTCTGTAAAGTCAAAACCGGATGGTGGTGCTTTGCCTTTGGTTTTGGAAAAGTGGATATCGGGTGTGCAAGCGGAAGTAGCGCAAAAATATGCACCGGAAGATTCGATGTTTTGTGCGGAAGTGGAAAAACAGATTTATGCGGTAACCGCACAATTAGAAGGTATGGTAAATGGCTTTGTGTTTGCTAAGGCAATTATTGTGTATTGGCGTGCCTATCAAATGGATGATCAAACGACGAAATCCAACGTATTAAAGTGGTTCCGTGGTGAATATACATCAAAAAAAGAGGCAAAGGATACTTTGGACATCAATTGGATTATTGGTGATGAAACATGGTATGATTTCTTAAAGGTATTTGCTGCTTTTATGGTCAGCGCAGGTTATCGTGGTATTTTGGTTATGATAGATGAGTTGGTTAATATCTATAAAATCCCCCATTCAGTATCCCGACAAAATAACTATGAAAAATTGTTAACCATGTACAATGATGCACTACAAGGAAAAGCAAAGCATATTGGCTTTTTGATGGGATGTACGCCTCAGTGTATGGAAGATAAATACAAAGGTATTTTTAGTTATGAGGCTTTGCGTTCTCGTTTGATCGAGGGGCATTTTGCTGCAGGTGGCATCCGGGATTTGTCTGCCCCGGTGGTTCGTTTACAAATGTTAACACAAGAAGAAGTTTATATTCTTGTGGAAAAACTACGTGACATGCATGCTTCTTTATATGGTTATACTTCTACTTTGTGTCATGATGATTTGGTTTATTTTTTAAATGTGGAATACAACCGTGTGGGTGCGGATACGCATATCACACCACGGGAAATTATTCGTGATTTTATAGAGTTGATTGGAATTATTCATCAGAATCCACAAAAAACAATTGGGGATATCTTGGGCAATAATAGCTTTCAGTTAACAAAGGGTGGCCTTAGTGACGAAGAAATACACAACGATTTTGTGGGGTTTGAAGTATGAGTGATGTGTTTGGCCGTTTGGCTCCTTTTATTCAGGATTTTATTTATTATAATAAGTGGACGGAGTTACGGGGTGTGCAGGTGGCAGCTTGTGAGGCTATTTTTGATACAGATTGCAATTTACTTCTGTCATCGGGTACGGCATCCGGGAAAACCGAGGCTGCTTTCTTGCCTGTTTTAACAGAACTTTATGAGCGTCCTTCCAGTTCTGTTGGAGTTTTATATATTAGCCCTTTGAAAGCCTTGATTAATGACCAGTTTAAGCGTTTAGATCAATTGTTGATGGAATCTCATATTCCTGTGTGCAAATGGCATGGTGACGCTTCTCAAACGAAAAAAAATGCTTTGATTAAGAAACCGGCAGGTGTATTGCAAATTACACCGGAATCGTTGGAGAGTTTGTTGATTCATAAACGTGGTGCCTGTTTGAAGCTGTTTTCGGATTTGCGTTATATTATCATAGATGAGGTACATTTTTTTATGTATGCTGTTCGTGGGGTGCAGGTATTGTGTCAATTAGAACGTTTGCAAAATTTGATTGGCCATGTACCGCGGCGCATTGGACTTAGTGCCACATTGGGTGATATTACTTTGGCACAGAACTGGCTAAACACGGGTACAAGCCGGGTCTGTTTGGCTCCCATTACAGAGGAAGGGAAGAAAAACATTCGTTTGTTTGTGCAACGTTTTGTGAAATCCGGAGATGGGGAAGAGAGTCCGGTTGATTCTGGGGATCGGGCACATTATGAATATTTATTCAAAATGACCCTGGATAAGAAAACGATTATTTTTACCAATTCCCGAGAAGAGACAGAATTTGTATTATCCAATTTGCGGGAAATCGCAGCAAAACATAAAGCGCCGGATGTGTATCGGGTCCATCATGGCAATGTTTCTGCGTTATTACGAGAGCAGACAGAAGATGAAATGAAATCTTCCGAAGATAAAATTGTAACCGGAGCGACAGTTACGTTGGAACTGGGGATTGATATTGGTTCTTTGGATCAAGCGGTACAAATCGGTGCGCCTGCTACGGTAGGTAGTTTTGCACAGCGCTTGGGGCGATGTGGAAGACGTGGGCAAGTTCCGCAATTATTATTTACCTTTGTTGAGGATGTGCAAACGACTGCCGCTGATATATTAGGTCCGATCAATTGGAGTTTTATTCGTTTGATTGCGATTATTGAACTTTATACAAAGGATAAGTGGATTGAGCCGCTTTTACCACCGCAACATCCTTATTCTCTTTTATATCATCAGACGATGAGTTGCTTAAAAAGCAATGGTGAGCTTTCGCCCGCACGATTGGCACAAGATATTCTTTCCTTGCAAAGTTTTCAGGGGATATCACAACAAGATTTCAAATTACTTTTGGCTCACTTGCTTGAGATTGAGCATATCGAAAAAACGGAACAAGGTGGTTTGATTATTGGACGAGCCGGAGAAAAGATTGTCAATCATTTTCATTTTTATTCGGTGTTTATTGTGCCGGAATATTATTTGGTGAAAGATGAAAACCGAACCATTGGAACAGTGGATAAGATTTATCCCATAGGCATACGTTTTTCTTTGGCAGGTATGACTTGGGAAACCGTGGACGTAAATGTTAAAGCAAAGGTGCTTTTTGTAAAGAGTGTGCCCGGTATATCTGTGGTGGATTGGGATGTGGATTTTAAAGCAGAGTTACATACGGTTTTGGTGCGGAAAATACAAAGTATTCTAAAGGGGACAGAACGTTACCCTTATCTGAGTGATAGCTGCCAGGAGCGACTGGGCGAAATACGCTATTTGACAAATAATAGTGGAATATTGGAGCGGTTGGTCACACCACTATCTGACCGTAGGTTTGCCATATTCCCTTGGGTTGGTACCAGACAGTTATTTGCGCTACATTATGCCTTGTTGGGTCGAGGCATTAAAAATAAGGTGCCGTGGGATACTTGTGTTTACATAGAAGTATATTTTAGTGGTAGTGTACAAGAGCTAGAGGATATTATTTATGCGGTATTACGTTCGGAGATAAACTTATATCAATTACCATTCCCCGATGATATTGAGATATTAAACAAATATAATGAATTTATTCCGAGACAGTTATTATTAAAACAATTTGTAGAAGATTTTTTGGATTTTGAAGGATTAAAAGCGTTATTGTTATAAGGAGCATTTGACAGCAATATGAATACCGGTAAAAAACCTTTTGTTATTTTAACAGGCCCGACTGCCGTGGGAAAAACTGCGGTATCTCTTGCTTTGGCAAAAGCAATCGGCGGAGAGATTATATCTGCGGACTCTATGCAGGTGTACCGTTGTATGGATATTGGTTCAGCTAAAATTACAACCAATGAAATGTTAGGTATACCCCATTATCTTGTAGATGTATTAGAGCCGGAGGAAGATTTTAATGTGGTAAAATTTCAAACATTGGCTAAAAAAGCACTTGCGGAGATTTATGCAAAGGGAAAGATTCCGATTGTTGTAGGTGGTACAGGTTTTTATATTCAAGCTCTTTTATATGATATTGATTTTTCGAAAGGCAACGATGATGTAAGATACCGTCAGGAATTGGAGGGTATGGCAACGCATCAGGGAGCAATTTATTTACATGATATGCTTGCAAAAGTTGATGCAGAATCCGCACAAAGTATTCATGCAAACAATATCAAAAAAGTGATTCGTGCGTTGGAATTTTATAAGGTCACAGGCAAAAAAATATCAGAGCACAATGCGATAGAAAGAGAAAAAATATCACCTTATAACTTTGTTTATTTTGTATTAAATGATGTACGTTCTCATTTATATGAAAAAATCAACCAACGTGTAGATCGGATGCTTGCAGATGGTTTGCTTGCTGAGGTCAATAGTCTAAAAGAGCGGGGTTTCACAAAGGATATGGTATCTATGCAAGGATTAGGTTACAAGGAGATGCTTGGGTTTTTAGATGGAACCTATACTTTAGAAGAAGCAATTTATATGCTGAAACGTGACACACGTCATTTTGCGAAGCGACAGATCACTTGGTTTAAACGGGAAAAAGATGTAATCTGGTTGAATCAACAGGACTTTGCTTATGAAAAAACACGGATACTCAAAGAAATGCAAAAGCATCTAAAAAATAAGCAAATTCTTTAAAGGGAGATTATTTTGAGAATAGAGCAGATTTACAAAGAATTAGGCATTTCCAAAGCAGTGTTGGATTTTGGTCAAAAAATAGAAGCCACATTGCAGGAGCGTTTTGCCGATATCGATAACATTGCGGAATATAATCAATTGAAAATTATTCATGCCATGCAAAAAAACAGGGTGGATGCGTCTTGTTTCAATTATGCCAGTGGTTATGGTTACAATGATTATGGGCGTGATACATTAGAGGCTGTTTATGCAACTACTTTTCGTACGGAAAGTGCGTTGGTGCGTCCGCAAATTACTTGTGGTACCCATGCATTATCCATTGCTTTGACTGCAAACTTACGACATGGAGATGAACTACTATCCCCGGTCGGTAAACCTTACGATACCTTAGAAGAGGTTATTGGGATTCGGTCTTCGAAAGGGTCTTTAGCTGAATATGGAGTCAGTTATAAACAAGTAGAGCTAAAAGAAGATGGATTCTTTGATTATGATGCCATCGCCAAAGCAATCTCTAAAAAAACAAAATTGGTTACCATTCAACGTTCAAAGGGTTATCAAACTCGCCCTAGTTATTCGGTAAAACAAATTGGTGCGTTGATTGCTTTTATTAAAAATATCAACCCAAAGTTAATTTGTATGGTAGACAATTGTTATGGTGAATTTGTCGAAACCATGGAGCCCAGTGATGTTGGGGCGGATATGGTAGTGGGGTCTTTGATTAAAAATCCGGGAGGTGGGTTGGCACCTGTAGGCGGTTATATTGCAGGGCGTTTTGATTTAATTGAAAATTGTGCTTACCGCTTGACTTCGGCAGGATTGGGAAAGGAAGTCGGACCGTCTTTGGGTGTGATGCAGTCCTTTTATCAAGGCTTTTTTTTGGCACCAACGGTGGTTGCGGCTGCGATAAAAGGAGCGATTTTTGCTGCTAATATATATGAGCAGTTGGGGTTTTCTGTGATTCCAAATGGCCGAGAATCTCGGCATGATATTATTCAGGCAGTACATTTGGGTACACCGGAGGGTGTCATTGCTTTTTGCCAAGGCATCCAAGGGGCGGCACCGGTAGATAGTTATGTGACACCGGAGCCATGGGCTATGCCCGGTTATGAAAGTGAGGTTATCATGGCGGCAGGTGCTTTTGTGCAAGGTTCTTCGATTGAACTAAGTGCCGATGGTCCAATCAAACCTCCTTATGGTGTGTATTTTCAAGGAGGGTTAACATGGCCACATGGAAAGCTAGGTATTCTAAGTTCCTTGCAACGTTTAATCAAGAAAGGTGTTGTCACTTTAAGTTGATAGAGGTGATTGTTTGAGTAAAATAGTGATAATTGGCGGTGGTGCATCCGGTATGATGGCGGCAATTACGGTGGCTCGACTTGGTGGAACTGTTACGATCATAGAAAGCCAAAAAAAAGTAGGAAAGAAAATTTTAGCCACGGGAAATGGACGCTGCAATTTTACAAATCAAGTGCAGGAAACGTCCTGCTATCATTCAGACAATGTGGGATTTCCGTTTGATATCTACCAACAATTTCCTTATAAAGAAACCATTGTTTTTTTTGAAGAATTGGGCATTTATCCCAAAAGCCGCAATGGTTATATCTACCCGTATTCCGATCAAGCAATAGCCATTCTGGATGTTTTAAAAATGGAACTGGAGCGGTTGGGGGTGCAAATTATCTTTGAAATGCAATGCAAGGAGATTATTTTGCAACAGCAAGGTTTTTTATTAACCCTACAAAAGGGATGTTCTGAAAATGTAATAGAATTGTTGGCGGATAAAGTAATTATTGCCACAGGTAGTAAAGCTTCAAATATTGCAGGTTCTGATGGTGCAGGATATAATCTGGCCAAATCATTGGGGCATACAATTGTACCTGTTTTACCCGGTCTGGTCTCATTGCGTTGTGCGGAACCGTTTTATAAGCGTCTTGTAGGCTTGCGTATGCAAGGAAATATACGGCTTTTTGTAAAAAATAAGGAAATAGCCCAAGATCAAGGAGAAATTCAATTGACCAACTATGGTATTTCAGGGATTCCTGTTTTTCAAGTGAGTCGTTTTGCGGCAAAAGGTTTATATCAAAATCAGCAGGTAAGAGCGGAAATAGATTTTATGCCGGATTTGTCCGAAAAAGAGTTGGAACGATTTTTGCTTAAACGTTGCAAACAACAGCCGGAAAAGAACATGAGAGACTTTTTGATTGGTTTATTTCCGAATCCATTTATTGAAGCAGTACTTTTATTGACCGATTCGCCAGTCAATAAAAATGCAGGTATGATGTCTGAAAGAATGAACGCATTGGCCAAACAAATAAAGTGTTTGAAAACAACAATTATTGATACCAATACGTTTGAACAAGCACAAGTGTGTTCCGGTGGAGTGGATACAAAAGAAGTAAATTCAAGAACCTTGGAATCGTTGCTTATAAGAGACTTATATTTTGCAGGAGAGGTTTTGGATGTGGATGGTATCTGTGGCGGTTATAATCTACAATGGGCATGGTCTAGTGGTTATGTGACAGGTAGGGAGGCAGTGAATGCTAAGAATCAATCAATTAAAATTGCCCATTCATCATAGTGAAGAAGAGCTAAAAGAAAAGATTTTTAAAATATTAAAAGTGAATGGTGACCAGATAGTCAATTATAAAATCAGTAAGCAATCGATAGATGCTCGTAAAAAACCTACTCTTTTTTATGTATATACGATAGATGTTCAAGTATATCATGAAAAAGAGGTTTTGAGAAAATCATTACAAAATGTGATGATTTACGAAGAAAAGACATATATCATACCAAAAAAAATGGATAAAAAATCAGATACGAGACCAATCATCATTGGATTTGGGCCGACAGGTATTTTTTCTGCTTATTTATTGGCGAAATGCGGATTAAATCCACTTGTATTGGAGCGTGGAGCGGATGTTGATACACGAATCAAAGATGTAGAAGCTTTCTGGAAAGGTAATCTCTTAAATCCAAATTCCAATGTTTTATTTGGAGAAGGTGGGGCCGGTACATTTTCAGATGGTAAGCTAAATACCTTAGTCAAAGATAAGTTTGGACGAAATCAATTTGTACTAAAAACTTTGGTGGAGCACGGTGCACCTGCTGAGATTTTATATGAGCAAAAACCTCATATCGGAACGGATATTTTGGCACAGGTTGTTCGAAGAATACGAAAATCCATTGAAACGTTTGGCGGAGAGATTTGTTTTCATACGAAAGTTACAGATATTTTCAGGAAAAATCCGGCGGATGATTTGACGGTGCAAACCAGCCGAAAAGATTATATTACAGATACAGTGATTCTTGCCATTGGGCACAGTGCGCGTGATACTTTTGAAATGTTATATGAACGTGGTGTTCCGATGTTAGCCAAATCATTTGCGGTGGGTTTAAGGATTGAGCATCATCAAACATTAATCAATGAATCACAATATGGTATTTCCCATGATGTGTTGCCACCGGCTTCTTATAAATTGGCGGAGCAACTTGACAATGGGAGAGGCGTATATTCATTTTGTATGTGTCCGGGTGGATATGTGGTGAATGCTTCGTCTGAAAAAAATAGACTGGTTGTAAATGGTATGAGTTACTACAAACGAGATGGTAAAAATGCCAATAGTGCCATTGTAGTTACTGTGACAGAAAACGATTATGAGAATGACCATCCGCTTAGTGGTATGGAATTTCAGCGTAGATTGGAAGAAAGAGCTTATCAAATGGGCAATGGGAAAATACCGGTACAACGTTTTGCAGATTTTTGCGAGAAGCAAATAACCGTTGCATTGGGAGATGTGCAGCCGAATATAAAAGGACAGTGGCAATTTGCGGATTTAAATCAAATATTTCCAAAGGAGATACAAGAGTCATTGAAACAAGGTATTTTGCGAATGGATCAGAAAATAAAAGGATTTGCAAATCAAGATGCATTATTATCAGGGGTAGAAAGTAGAACGTCATCACCTGTAAAAATAAGCAGGGATGTTTTTTTTGAAAGTGGGATAAAAGGAATTTATCCTTGTGGTGAAGGTGCGGGATATGCAGGAGGTATTACTTCTGCGGCAATGGATGGTATGAAAGTTGCCGAGGTGGTTATACATAATTATCAAGTAAGGGATTGGGTGAAGCAATGAAAACAGTAGTAAATTTTAGGGATTTGGGCGGAATCAAAACAAAGGATGGTCGTTTTGTAAAGCCAAAGAAATTGTTACGTTCTGCGGAGTTGGTGAACGTAAGTGAAGAAGATAAAAAAAGCTTGTTGGAAGAGTATCAGTTACACCAGATTGTGGATTTTCGTGGCAGGCATGAAGCTTTGGAACGTCCAAATGATTTTTTTGATGGAGTTAAGAGCTTGCAAATAGATGTGATGTGCGATACACAGAAAAATATGAGTGACATTGCGCAGATGATAAAAAATTTAAAACCGGGTTTTGCAGATAATTTTATGAAAGAGGTGAATCATCAGTTGGTGACGATGTCTTCAGCCATAGCAGGTTTTCGACAATTTTTGCAAGTTTGCACCGTGCAAAAAGAGGGAGCTATATTATTTCATTGTGCTGCAGGAAAGGATCGAACCGGATTTGCAGCGGCACTTTTGTTGAAGATTTTTGATGTGGATGATACAATTATTTATGAAGACTATTTGGAAACGGTTCATCAACGTAAAGTGGCCAATGAAAAATTGTTAGAACAATTCCGTCAAAAAGGTATGACTCCGGAACAATTGGAAGCATTACGTATGATGATGAGTGTGAAGCAAGTATATTTGGAACATGCTTTTATGACCATTGATGAGAGGTATGGTAGTTTTTTTGGATATTTAAAAAATGTTTTGCAGATTTCAACGGAAGAAATCGAAACATTAAAGATGTTGTATTTAGATAAAACGATTGTTTAAAGTTTTTCGGAATCCAATAGAATTGTAAACGGCCCTTCATTAACCAACGGAAGCAGCACGAACCCTTTGAATGATATAGGAGATATTATTACATCAGGGGTTTAAGGGTGGCAATTGGGCCTCTTTTTTGATATACTGAATAAAGTTGTAGAAAGTACCAATACTTTTATATGTACAAAGGAGGAGCGTACATTATGGAACGCAATATTATCGCACAAAATTTTATTGGCCAAGAAATTGATAAAGATTTGGCTGAGGGAGTGTATACTCACGTACATACTCGTTTTCCCCCCGAGCCAAATGGATATTTACATATAGGACATGCAAAATCAATTTTATTAAATTATGGTTTGGCGCAGGAATATCAAGGAAAATTCAATCTGCGTTTTGACGATACCAATCCCATTAAAGAAGATGTGGAATATGTGGAGTCTATCAAAGAAGATGTGCGTTGGTTGGGTGCTGATTGGGGCGAAAAGGTATTATTCGCTTCAGATTATTTTGAAGAAATGTATCAGCGGGCGGAATTATTGATTCAAAAGGGTAAGGCTTATATTTGTGCGTTAACCCCGGATGAAATCAGAGCATATCGAGGTACATTGACAGAGCCGGGTAAGAATAGTCCGTATCGGGATCGTCCGATAGAGGACAGCTTGCAGTTGTTTCGTGATATGCGTGCAGGAAAGTTTCAAGATGGAGCCTTGGTTTTACGAGCGAAAATTGATATGGCATCACCGAATATCAATATGCGTGATCCGATTATTTATCGTGTGGCCCATTTTCACCATCATAATACCGGAGATGCGTGGTGTATCTATCCAATGTATGATTATGCCCATCCATTGGAAGATGCGATAGAGGGCATTACCCATTCGATTTGTACATTGGAATTTGAGGACCACAGACCTCTTTATGATTGGTTTGTGAGAGAGTGTGAGTATCCAAATCCACCACGTCAGATTGAATTTGCTAAGTTGTATTTAACCAATGTGGTGACAGGCAAGCGATATATTAAAAAATTGGTAGATGAGGGAATCGTGGATGGATGGGATGATCCAAGGCTTGTGACAATTGCTGCCTTAAAGCGTCGTGGTTATACCCCGGAGTCATTGAGATTATTTATTGAATTGGCAGGGGTTTCCAAAGCGCATTCTTCGGCAGATGTAGCGATGCTTGAATATTGTATTCGTGAAGATTTAAAAGCAAAACGGCCTCGGAGAATGGCGGTATTAGATCCGATTAAGTTGATTATTGATAATTATCCGGAAGGACAAGTAGAATACTTGGATGCATCAAACAACATGGAGAATCCTGATTTGGGCAGTCGGAAAATACCATTTGGTAAAGAGTTGTACATTGAACGAGAGGATTTTATGGAGGAGCCACCTAAAAAATACCATCGTTTGTTCCCGGGCAATGAAGTACGTTTGATGCATGCTTACTTTGTAAAATGTGAGCGTTTTGTAAAAGATGCAGCGGGCAATGTGACAGAGGTACATTGTACTTATGATCCTGAAACAAAAGTGGGTACAGGTTTCACCGGTAGGAAAGTAAAGGGTACGATTCATTGGGTTCCGGTTGTAGAGGCAGTACAGGTAGAAGCACGTCTCTATGAAAATATCGTGGATGAAGAAAAGGGTGTTTATGATGAGGCAGGCAATTTAAATTTGAATCCCAACTCTTTACAAAAGATAACAAATTGTTATGTGGAGCCGAATTTAGATGGTGCAAAGGCTTATGATAGTTACCAGTTTGTACGCAATGGTTTCTTTTGTGTAGATGTCAAAGATAGCACCTCTGATAAACTGGTATTTAACCGTATCGTCTCCTTAAAAAGCTCCTTTCAATTACCGAAAAAATAATTTTAAAAACCCCTTTCCCAAGTATTTATCCATCAGGGAAAGGGGTTTCATAGATTTTAGAACTAATCTAAGGCATCTTTTATATCATCAACAACATCTTTTGCCTTGTCTTTTGCTTTGTCAACCTTGTCAGCAACAACGTCTTTTACTTTGTCAACTACTTCTTCGGCATCTTTTTTTAAATTTACGTATTCACGCTCAGTAGCCTTTAAGTCCTCATCTAAATCAAAGTCATCGTCCTCGTCGAAGAAATCCTCATCTTCGTCACATCCACATTTGTTTTTACAAATATAAGCGATAACCAAACCGGCGATTGCTCCAACCGCAACTAAAATCAATAAAATCTTAATTCCATTTTTCAATTTAGTGCTCCTTTCATAGAAATTATAATATCTTCTCACATTGTAATACGTTTGTATCATAATTTCAAGTGAATAGCAGAAAATTTAAAGATAATATTATATTTTTGCAGTATAATAAACGAATCCGCCACCTTTTTTGGTATGCTCCAACCACTCTTTCAAATCACAACTTAGTTTTTTGCCTTGGTCATAACAAAAGATTTTATTACCTTCAATGGCAACGATCAAAACCCAGTGCCAATCATCTAATCCGGTCACATTGCCATTGTGCCAATTTAAGAAACCAACTGGAACATCTTGTTTGAGCCCTTGGGTAACAAAATCAACTACTTCTTCTAAAGGCGGTTTATTTTCTGCATCAATTTTTCGTTTTTGAAAATTCAATTCGATTTTATTTTCTGTAGCAATCCTTGCAATGCCATTTTGATACAACTCCAACGTATTTAAACCACGTAAGCCTGGGGTAACATATTCCCAAATTTTGTTCATGGAATCGACGATGCTGTTGTAACCTTGATTTTTATAAGGTAATTTTAAGTTATTACGTTTGTTTAGATAAATCAATGTCATCGTGGCACAAGTCGGTCCACAGCCGGCAGTACGACGCCAGACTCTACGATACCACTTTTGGTCGAAGCCATAGAATGTTTTGTATTGTTTCACTACATGTAACCATTCAGGATGTTTAATTTTAATCATAATTTTTACCTCTTGTAAAATAGAGCAAGTGCTTGGCGACTTTTATTGTGCCTTGATGTCTGTTACATCAAATTATACACGTTTTATCTTTAAATTCAATAGAGTTTGTTGAATTTGAAGAAAAGTTTTATAAAAACATATATTATTACAGCAAATAAAAAACAATCTACAAATTAATGCGTTGACTTTTGGATTGAGAAATAGTAAACTGGTTGCCAAATCTTTATCGGCGTATTTAGTGTTTTAAGGAAACCGGAGGTTAATTCACATTTTTATAATAAAATACAGCCAATTGGGTTCGGTCTCTTAAATTTAATTTGTCTAAAATATTGCTTAAATAATTGCGGACGGTTCCTTCGCTTAGAAAGAGCTGATCTGCAATTTCTTTGTTGTTTAAACCTTGTGCCACCAACACAATGATTTCTTCTTCTTTTTCATTGATATCTAAATCACGATAAGAAAACGGATTGTTGTTTTGTAATAATGTTGGCAATTTGGATACAATATCTGTACCAAAGACACTTTGTCCGTTTGCGACAGCCTTTAAAGCAGTTGCAATGGCAGTGAATTCTTGTTTCAAAATGTAGCCTTTGGCACCCAAACGGAGTGCTTGAATGATATAATCATTGTCAGAGAATGTAGTTAAATATAAAATTTTAGCATCCGGATCAATTTCTAAAATCCCTTTGCCCGCTTCCAAGCCATTTTTTTCGGGCATTTGAATATCTAGTAAAGCAATATCGGGCTTATATGTCTGATATAGAGTCACGGCATCATTTCCATTTTGTCCAATGCCTAAAATTTCTACTTCATTTGTTGCTTCCAAAATAGTTTTAAGGGAAGAAGATACGATCACATCATCATCTACAATTATTATTTTTATCATTTATTGTTCTCCTTTGGAATTGAAATAAATATACGAAAGCCTTTTTGCCAAGATACATGGAACTGTCCGTTTAAAGCGTTAACCCGTTCTTCCATATTGGTTAATCCCATGCCACCACTTTTTGCATTGGGTTTATTATTTCCGTTATCATGGATGAGTAATTGATAGAGCGCAGGATGCTCTCGTAAAACAATCTGTACTTCTGTAGCATTGCTGTGTTTTGTTAAATTAGTCAAAGCCTCTTTTAGCACACCAAGAAAACAATATTTTACAGGATTGGGAATTTCTTCCGTTAGTTCATACGCAAAGGATATTTCGTAATGAAGTGGTTCCAACATTTTATAAATCACTTCTTGTAAATCCATGGCATCATCACGCAAATTATGGACACTGCCACGGACACTATCCATTGCCGATCCTAAGGTTTCTTGTAAAGCAACCAAAGTCTCTTTTAAATGTTCATCCTGATTCATTGCCTGAACAGCTCCCATCTGTAAAATAGAGCGAGAGAGTAGATGCCCTACATTATCATGAATCTCTCGTGCAATCCGATTTCGTTCCTTTAAAGTAGCAAGATAGATGTCATTGTTGTAGCTATCTAAAAGTGATGTATTTTTTTCTTGTAATGTTCGTTGTAATGTAATGCTTTCATCACGATTTTGTTGATTTTCTAGAACCAAAATGTCGATACGTATACACAAAAGACTCAAAAAACCGGCAAATAAAACGGTAAACAAAAATAAAATAAAATCAAAAGTAGAGAAAACAGAAAAACTGGCAATAAGAGGAATCAGAAGTACAGGTAGAAGTTTATAAGCTTTTATTTCTATTAATTGGAATAAAATAATGGAAATAAATACCATAAATGAAGGGAAAAATAAACAAATCGCCAAATAAAATGCTGTGCTCATCCAAGTAAACCATTTGCGGGAAAAGTAAATATTAAGCGCAATAAAGGTTATAATGGATAAAATAGCCATCAAAGAGGCGTATTCAAAAATATTTGTATGTAGTAGGAAAATTCCCATAAGTAATAATGGGAGTTTGCTAATCAGGCTGAGCATTTGCATACCTCGCATGTATTAAAATAATGATAATTTTAGCAATCTGTAGCGTCAATAGGGGAAAGAGCATTTTATGCCTTTGTTGGTATCCCACTTTCACAAGGCACGTTGACTTGGCATTTGCCACATCCAAACCGAGGATTATGTTTTTCTCTTACAACATTCAAGAAGTCACTACAAAGTAAAGATTTTTTTCCATGTTCGAAAGATATAGCGTGAACAGGACAACGGTCAATACAAACGCCACACATAGTACAGTAGTCATAGACATTGTTGTAATCCCTATTGTCTTTCGGCAAATCCAATTCTGTTAAAATGCTTCCAAATCTTCCGCATATACCCTTTTTCGTTATGATGCCTTTGGAAAGCCCGAAAGTACCCAATCCACATGCATAAGCTATATGCCTTTCCGACCAGTTTGATGAAAATTCAATATTTTCATATCTTTGGTCCATAGAAGGTGCAAGAGATTTGAATCCGGATTCAGATATAACTTTCACGAGGTATTCAGTTAGTTGTTTTAATAATTGCTGTCCCTCATATCTTCCATGTAACCATTCATCAGCAGGCCAAAGGCAATTTGTTGCGTTAGCTGTTTTGATTCTTTCGTTGTAGGGTAGGAAAAACGATATAACCGTTTTCGAACTTGGTAACCATTCGACAGGGCTTATAAAGTGACTCCCTATTACATCAGACGATTTATATTTTAGGTATAGGGCATCATCTACTGATCCAAATGCAAAAATAGGTGCTTCATATATTGTCAATCCTGAACACTTTGGATGTAAGGCGGAAGTTTCAGTAATACAATTACCGGGAGCGTCAAAAACAAATTTTTCCGCCAATGCAATGATATCATTCCGATTCATAATAAAAATCCCTCCAATATGATTTGCCGAAAAACGCCGCCGCTGACACCGTTCAGCTTGCGCCGATTATGCAAGTTTTATAGGAAAATCGCATAAACTATGGGCACCAATAAGGCCGGTAGCATATTGCCGACGCGAATTTTATTGCCAAAAACTAGATTTATGCCGACACAAAAGATTAGAACTGAGCCAAGGCTAGATAGGTTGGCAATGAGTTCAGGGCTGATGCTCTCCGCAATTAAAACTGCAAATAAGGTGATTCCCCCTTGATATAAACCTAAAGATAATGCCGAAAACATCACACCGATTCCTAAGGTTGAGGCAAAAACAATGGCGATTACCATATCTAAAACGGACTTGATCAGCAACATGCTGTAATCTCCGGATAGTCCATCTTGAAGTGAACCTACTATGGCCATAGCCCCTACACAAACCACTAAGGAACAAGTGACAAAACCCTCTACGAAACGGTCATCGGTTTTTGGGAATAGCTTTTTAGCCAAAGATTGTTTTATAATTTCACCGACTTTTTCCAATGCTTTTTCAATGTTAAGCAACTCACCAATTAAACTACCTATCACTAAAGAAATTACTAAAATAATAATATTACCCGAAACTAAACCGCCATCTTCTCCAATATAAAGAAGACCAGGTAAGGCTCCGGCTAGACCAATAAATATAGAAGCGACACCACAGGCTTGAATTAAAATTTCTTGATATCTCTTTTTTAAACCTTGTTTTATAATAAGTCCTAGCCCACTTCCTAAAATAATAGCCAGAACATTTATGATAGTTCCCAATCCTCTCATTGATTGCTCCAATTTTCATTTTTTCTTAATAAGCATTATAACAAATACATTTAGAAAAGGATAGAGCAAAATGCATCTTCATTGTAAGATAAATACATGATAAATAAGATATGACATTTGTCACATCCAATTCATGACATCAGACACTTATAAAGAATACGTTCCCTGTTGTAAGATAAACACATGATAATAAAAACATATATTTCAAAGGAGTTTTATGATTATGTCAAATAAAGTAATTCAAATCAAAAACCTGGTAAAGCGTTACGGTGACTTAGTAGCCGTTGACCATTTCAATTTAGATGTCCGAGAGGGCGAAGTGTTAGGTTTGTTAGGCCCAAACGGCTCAGGGAAAACCACTACCATCAATTGCCTGTTGTCATTATTGAAGTATGACAGGGGTAGTATTGAAATTTTTGGAAAGCCAATGAAACCAAGTGCTTATGCAACCAAAGCACAAATTGGTATTGTTTCCCAAAATGTGGCTGTGTTTGATGAGTTGACCGTTCATGATAACATTGATTATTTCTGTGGTTTGTATATAAAAGATAGAGAAAAACGAAAAAAAATGGTGTTAGAAGCAATTGACTTTGTAGGATTGAATGATTTTGTTAAATTTTTACCAAAAAAATTATCCGGTGGTTTATTACGACGCTTGAATATTGCCTGTGGTATTGCCCATCAACCCAAACTCATTATTTTAGATGAGCCAACCGTAGCAGTTGACCCTCAAAGTAGAAATCAAATTTTGGAAAATATTTTAGAATTAAATAAAAAAGGGGCAACCATTATTTATACATCTCATTATATGGAAGAGGTAGAACAGATTTGCAGCCGTGTTGTTATTATTGACAAGGGCAAGAATTTGGCCGAGGGTAGCAAAGAAGAGTTAAAGACGATGATTAAAACCGGCGAAACCATCAAAATTGATATCTTAGATTTGTCAAAAGAACATTTAAATCGTATTCAAAATCTGGAGAACGTCAATGCAGCAACGTTCAAAAATAAAATACTGGAAGTGAAATTTCGAATAGGCAATCATAATCTGACCAATTTATTAAATTATTTGGGAGATCATCAAGTGGTTTATGGTAGAGTGCTTTCGGAACTACCGACATTAAATGATGTATTTTTAGAAATTACAGGTAAAGAACTAAGGGACTAGAGGAGAAATAAAATTATGTTAAGGTCATTTTTGTATGAATTTAAAAAATTAATGCGTCAAAAAAATTGGATGTTTTGGATTATTGTATTTCCGATTTTTATGGGCACTATGTTTAATATCGTCATCCATGCCATTGGTGATGATGTCGGTGCGTTTCAAGCCATTCCGGTTGCTTTGGTAGAAGAGGGTGAACAAGGGGATCGCGGAACGGCTTTTATAGAAATGCTCTATCACTTGTCAGAGGAGAAAGAACCTGTGTTAGACATAGAAGTATTGTCTATGGATGAAGCAAAAGAGCAGTTAAATGCAGAATATATAAATGGTATTTATTTTTTGGACGGGGATGATTTGCGTTTGATTGTAGCAAATGAAGGGATTCAACAAAGTGTTTTGCGGATGATTTCCAATCGGTTCTATCAGGCGCAAAGCACCATTGAAACCATTGCGCAGAACAATCCTCAGATGATTCCACAAGCTGTGGAAGATCTCGGAAGAGAATTAAATATTAATCAAGGAATAGAAGCCGGCCGTGGTACGATGAACTTTTTGATCTATGTTAAATTGGTATTTTTGGCAATGTCTGTTTTCCAAGGTGCTCATATTGGTTTGAGCCGTATCCATCAGTTGCAAGGCAATCGTTCTCCCTTAGGAGCGAGACGTTCCGTTACACCTACCAATAAAATCAAACAGATTATACCACAGTTTTTAGCAAGTTCTACATTCTTATTTCTTTATACTTGTGTTGCTTTGTTTTATTACATATTTGTTCTGGATGTTCAGTTTGGTAGCCAACTTCCTTTGGTGCTGTTAGCTATTTTTGTAGGTTCCCTCGCCTCTATTAGCATAGGGATGTTCATTGGGACGATAATTTACAAAGGAATAGCGGCCATTTCAGAAATGATTCTAAGTGGTTTGGTTATGCTTATGATTTTCTTAAGTGGAGTGATGGTAATAGATATTCGCATTTTAACGCGGGAGAACTTCTTGATTTTAGATAGAATTAATCCGTTGACATTGTTGACAGATGCTTTTTATTCGTTGGGAAGTTTCAGTGATTATCGCATTTATAATACAAGTTTAATTGGTATGTTAGCGGTTGCAGTTGTTTGCTGTGTGGTAAGTGCTATTATTTTAAGGAGGCAAACCTATGACAGTATTTAAGTATTTTTGGAAAATTTTACTCAGTCAAAAAGTTGGTATTTTAATTTATTTTGGGATTATGGTAGGATTGACTTTTGTATTTAGTGATACAAGTGGTAATAATCAGTTGGATTTTGTGAGTGTTTCGAGAGACATTGTAATATTTGATGAAGATGAAAGTGCTTTATCAGTAGGATTGGTAGATTTTTTAAGTGAATATCATCAACTGGTAGAAATTGAAAATAGTGTGCAAGCCATTGAAGATGCTTTGTTTTTTCAGGAAGTATCTTATGTACTCACCATTCCTGCCGGTTTTGAGCATGATTTTTTGATTGACCCAAGCCAGGGACGTTTGGAAAATATAAAAGACCCGGAATCCATAAATGGTTTTTATATAGATGGGCAAATTGAGAGCTTTTTGATCACTCTGGCAACCTATATCAATGCGGATTTTACGCCGGAGTATGCCTTGCGAAACACCATGGTTGATTTAAACAATCATATTACGGTAGAAATGTTGGCAGATTATCCACCAAACAATGCGTTATATTTTTTCCGTTTTGCAGCGTTTACGATATTGGCAATAATTGCGACCGCTATCGCTCCGATATTCTTTGTAATGAATAAAAAAGAGATTGCACGTAGAAATGAAAGTGCATCCATGTCATTAATCAAGCAAAATGGGCAATTGGCCTTGGGATGTGTATTGGGTTCGGTGACTCTTTGGAGTATGTTAATTGCAGTGCCTTTTCTTCTTTTTGGTGATGAAATGTTAACCACCGTCAATGCATTGCGCGTTGTCAATAGTTTTGCTTTGCTCGTTGTGGCGGTAGGTATTGCTTTTTTATTAGGAAATGTCATTACAAATTACTACGGTTTGACCGGAGCGATTAGTGTTGTTGGAATGTTTCTTGGCTTTTTAAGTGGTGTTTTTATCCCATTGGAAGCATTTAGTGAGAATATGCGGGCGTTTGCCAGATTTTTACCAACCTATTGGTATGTTTCTATTAATGATATGCTTGGGCATGCAAATGTAGTAGATCGTAATATGATGGGAGACTTTTGGCAGGGCATTTTGATTCAACTAGGATTTGGCATTGCGATATTTGCTGTGACATTGATGATAATACGTCAGAAAAAAATGCACGCATTGATTTAAAGCAATATAGGCAATAATGTTCCAATTGTTAATAAACATAATCCAAACAGGCTTTGCTTGGAAAAATGTTCTCCCAAAAATAATCTTGCAAAGCCCATGGTGAATACAATACTTAATCTATCAATGGGAATTACTTGACTGGCATTGCCGATTTGCAGAGCATGGTAAAAAAATAGCCAGCTGCTGCCGGTGGCAATGCCTGACAATATCAAAAAAAACCAGCTTTTGGGTGTGACGGTTCGCATGTTTTTTTGGCTACCTACAATGAATACCATAAGCCAACATAATGGTACTACAATCAGAGTACGCAGTGCTGTCCAAAGATTTGCATCCATGTCAACCACACCAATGCGACCCAAAATAGCGACCAGACTTGCAAATACTGCTGCAAGAATAGCATAAAAGAGCCAGCTTTTGCTGGTTTTTTCTATTTTTTCTTCCTGGGGTAGTGCCCTGTTTTTCTTTTTTAATTCCAACATGAGCCATGTACCGATTCCCATTAAAACCATACCGATTACAGTTAACCATGTCATGGATTCGTTTAAAATGATAAAAGCTAAAATCATAGTTAAGATGGTGCTGCTTTTTTTGATGGGCACCACCTTATTTACATTACCTAGTTTGAGCGCACGGAAATAACAAAGCCATGCAGCACCTGTAGCGAGGCCTGAAAAGATAAGAAAGGCCCATGTCCTGCCTTGGATGGTGCTGATACCATGTTGTGCATCAACGATAAAAACGATAAGCCAAGCAAAAATGACAACGACCATGGTTCGTATGGCAGTGGCTAAATGGGAGTTTACATTTTGAATACCTATTTTTGCTAATATTGTGGTTAAAGCTGCGCAAATTGCAGCACCCATTGCATATAAAAACCATAATTCCATAAAATAAGCTTATCCTTTCGTGATATTTTCTCAAAGTAGATGTACACTTTTATCAGCTTAACATATGAAAAGCTTATAGGCAATCGCAGATTAGTGACGAATGTCACTGTTGTGTATTTCTTTTCTGTGTCATACTTAGCTCATAAAAAAGAAATACAATTAAAGAAAAGAGGTAAATCTTATGTTAGTAAATATGAGAAATGTAGTAAAACGTTATGGTGATAATATCGCTTTAGATAATTTGAACTTAAACATCAAAGAGGGTGAAGTGCTTGGTTTATTAGGACCAAATGGAGCCGGCAAAACAACAGCCATTCGTGTACTTTGCGGTTTGGTAAATGCAGACAGAGGTGATGTTCAAGTTTTTGGTCAAAAGCAAACAATTAAGAACTTAGACACCCGTCGCGAGTTGGGATTGGTCACCCAAGAGATTACGGTATTCAGTGATTTATCTGCCATTGAAAACTTACGTTATTTTGGTGGTTTGTACGGATTGCGTGGTGCTGAACTGGAAGCCAATGTAAAAGAAATGCTGGAATTTGTTGGTTTGAGTGATCGAGCGAATAAGCGTCCCAAAACATTTTCAGGCGGGATGCAACGTCGATTGAATATTGCTTGTTCTTTGGTACATAAGCCAAAACTTTTAATTATGGATGAACCTACTGTTGGAATTGATCCCCAATCCCGTAATCACATTTTGGAGTCAGTCAAAGAAATTGCAACACGTGGCACAACGATTATTTATACCTCCCACTATATGGAAGAAGTACAGGCACTTTGCAATCGTATTTCCATTATGGATGCAGGTCGTGTCATCGCTGATGGTACCATTGATGAGTTGATGGAACGTATCCAATATGAAGATAGGGTACATTTATATGCAGTAGCTCCATCACAAGTTTTATTGGAAGAGCTAAAAGCGATTTCCGGTGTGAAGCATGTTGTGGTTGAGGGAAATCATTATTTGATTACTTCCAATGCCGGTAGCGGCAATGTAAACCGTATCATGGAAGTTGCCGGACGAAATGGTGGCGTTACATCATTCTCAGAAGACAAACCAAATTTAGAAGATGTATTTTTGACATTAACAGGCAAGAAATTACGTGATGAGGGAGAGGTGTAAAATGAGCAATTTGGGATTGATTTTTAAACATTATTTTAAAAGAGAGGCTACAAGCCTTGTAAATATTGGTGTGTTACTTGCACTACCTATGGCTTTTATTGCTTTAAACTTAATGGGGAATATAGGTATGTTTGATTTGATTGGTGAGCAAGTGGGTGCTGATTTGACCAATACTTTTGAATTTACGGCAACCACAACCGCAATCACCATACTATTTATGGTTTCCTTTCAATTTTTTGCAGGTGAATTGATATTACGTGCCATTAATGAAGATCTAAGAGGAGAAGTACGTTGGAGATTATTTGCCACACCAAATCAAGGGAAAAGTTTTTTGATTGGTGCAGCGGCGTCTAGTTGGGTGTTTAACCTAATCCAGGGCATTTTGATTTTTGGTTTATCCGCTTTGGTTTTTGATGTGTACTGGGGTAATATGCTAGTTGTTATACCTTTGTTTTTACTGGTCTCCATTTCCAGTCAGCTCATTGCCAGTTTAATTGCAATTCTTGCACCAAAAAGAGCGGCTTTTGGGATTCACACAGGTATGTGTTTTTTGATGATGTTTTTAAGCGGTTGGTTGTTTGTAGACTTTGGTGATGGTCCTGTTGCCCGATTTATTATGTATTATGTTACACCTTTGGGATTGGGGGCACGTGGTATCTTGTACGCAGGTCCTGTTGGAGATGATATGCGTCAGGCGTTATTTCATCTGGGCATCCTAGCAGCTATGACAGTGATTCTGGCATTTTTGGTATTGATTTTGGGAAGGAGACAAAAAGCATGACAATTTTTCGCTATGCATTATTACGAGGTATTCGTAGTCCATTGTCTTTAATTTGCAATTGTATACTTCCAATCTTTATTGTTGTGTTTCCACCTTTTTGGCGAGAAAATGGTATTGGGTTTGGCTTGGGTCCCTTTTCTCTTTTGATGATGGTCGTAATGAGTGGTGCATATCTGATGAGTCAAAGCATCTTGGTTGACAAATCAGATGGAGCCATTGTACGAATCATGGCGGCACCGATTACATTACGACGATATTTTGCGGAAAATGTGCTGTCTTCTATGGTACCATTGGTGATTCAATCCATGCTTGTATCCGTACTTGGTTTTATTTTACATGACTGGACAGCCGCCCTTTCTTTCGCAGTATTCCTATGTTATACTGTACTTACAATTGCCTCCATCACTATGTCTTTTGCGTGGCACAGCCTTTTCTTATCCAATGATAAGGAGAGTAGTGGGGCAGGATTTGTAACACTACTGTTATTGGTGGCTATGGTTGGTGGTCTGACGTTTCCGGTGGAAGCATTCCCAGGTCCCCTAGAATACGTGGGTGCGATTTTCCCACCATACTGGGCGGTACGAGCCATGACGAATGTCCTAGATGTCGGCTACATCTCCGGTAATTTTGGGCTAGATATCGGGGTAATGCTATTGTTTTCCGTAGCATATTTGCTTTATGGAGGGAGTCGCAAGATTCAATGAAACCCAGTGTTTGTTTTTATATATCCCATGTAGTAGGTTTTAGTCTGATGTTTTCACTTTGGATACAAAGTGGTGAAGCAACAGGCTTTTTCCTATCTTTGTTTTTGGTGGTTATGACTTTGTTTCGTTTTCGGTTACCCAATTGGAAAATGACTGTATTTGTGGATATTGCTTCTTGTTTGTTGTTAGCTTTTCTTTGGGATATGCCTCTTTATATTTTGGTGTTTCCCTTATTTTCTGCGATGTATTTTGGTGTTTACTGGGCTTTGTTGGCAATGATATACTTAGTTTTTGATTTTCAGCCCTTGCTTATAGTCGTTTTGTTATTATCCTGCTTGTCCGGATTCTTTTTGGGACGTTGGGAGATGGAACGTCAAGAGAGATGGCAACTACGTGATCAGTCAGCGAACAAATATTATGAGTTGGAAAATTTACAAAATGATTTGACCATAGCTTTGGAGC
The DNA here is from genome assembly GCA_009779895.1 of Lachnospiraceae bacterium. Classification (GTDB taxonomy): domain Bacteria; phylum Bacillota; class Clostridia; order Lachnospirales; family Lachnospiraceae; genus WRBB01. Next base: position 59,231 of record WRBB01000003.1, on the reverse strand, counting down.
AGGTGGAGCGAATGACGGTTGTGGCAGAGCGAACCCGTATTGCCAGAGACATTCACGACAATGCCGGACATGAAATTATTGCCTCCTATATTTCCTTACAAACCATCCGAAATTTGCTGGAACATGAAGATGCAGAAGTTTTAGAACTGTATGATAGTGCTTTGGAACGTCTGGATGCAGGTGTAGATAAAATACGAGAGTCCGTGCATAATTTTTCGGCTGTAACGGCTCTTGGCGTGGATGCTTTGGCAGAAATCTGTCAAAGATTTCCAGCATGTAAAGTAAATTTTCATGTTCATGGAGACACCTTAAAGATTCCTATTTATGTATGGAATGTATTGGAAGCTTGTTTGAATGAGAGTTTAACAAATGTAGGGAAACATGCGCAAGCGACCTATGTGAAAGTGGATTTAGATGCGACACCACATATTGTTCGTCTTTGTGTGGAAAATGACGGGGTATCCGGTTTTTCAGATACTTCGGAAAATAAAAAAGAGTTGCCCATTCGTAGAGGTGAAACTTTGGGAAATGGTTTGCGGAATATACGTTATCGGGTTTCTGCCACCGGTGGAAATTTATCCGTAGATGTGGGAAATACTTTTCGGGTGATTTGTGTGATTCCGATGAAGTCAATGGAAGTGGGATAAATTTAGATGTAGGGAGATTTGAATGATGTCAAAAATGAAATTGTTAATTGTAGACGATGATGCTTTAATTCGAAAAAGCTTATCATTGACCCTTGCCAAAGAAGAGGATATTACTGTGGTTGGTACAGCAGAAGATGGTGGCAGGGCTGTGGAAATGTGTAAAGAAGAAAACCCAAATGTGGTGTTGATGGACATTCGTATGCCTAACACAGACGGCATTGCTGCGACGCGCTTAATCAAACAACGATATCCTGAAATTCGCATTATGATGTTGACGACCTTTGATGATAAGCCCAATATTCAACAGGCTTTATCCGCAGGGGCTGATGGTTACTTATTAAAAACCGATAAAATAGCGGATATTGCAGGGAAGCTGCGAACACTTATGAGTGGCAGTGGTGTTTTGGATACAGATGTGCTAAAAAAATTGACATTGACGGAGAATCCGGCTTTGGAAACTTTGACAGCAAGGGAAAAGGATATTATTCGTCTGGTAGCACAAGGGTTGACAAACAAAGAAATAGGGGAGCAGTTGTTTTTGAGTGATGGAACAGTACGGAACAATGTATCGGTGATTATGGAAAAAGTTGAGGTGAAGAATCGGGCACAATTGGGACTGATTTACTATGAGAGGGATTAACGGATGAACAATGGCAAGACGAAGCTCATAAGAGCTTCGTCTTCCTTATATAATATTTTTTTGAGATACTTAATAAATGGATGGGAAATTCAATAAATACGTGAAAATTGTGATTCTTCCAAGAGTGGAGTCAATTATTAAATGCAAAACAAAGGATTGAAAGTTGACTTTTTGAGATGCATTTGATATAATTCAAAAAAAAGAATTGACAACCCATTTTTTTCTAGAAGTTTTGAATAAAAAACATAAATGTTACATAAAAATGTATGTTCAAAACAAATTGTTTCATTTATATTAATTTTATCTTACAAACATCATTATTTTTAAAGAACTACAATTGTATTAAATCATATTTCTGTCCTAAAAAATAATTTTGTTTAACTTCAACACTTCTATGCAGAATAATGGCACAAAAGATTTATAGAATGGAAAGAATGGAGGATAAAAAAGATGATTGACATTAACTAAACAATATAAAATTAGGTAAAACGAGAGGTGATGTAAGTAGTATAGGTATTCAATTTTGAGGTACAAAAAAATGTTGTAATGTAAAGAATAATTTGGTTAAAAAAGGAGAACGATTATGAAGAAAAGATGTAAAAGTTTTTTGTTAGGCACCTTAGCTATGATGCTAGTGATTGCAGGTTCTCTTGCATTTCCTAGTACAGTTCAAGCGGCGTTTAATACAACAGTTCGTGTGAATGCGCTGATTTTTCCTAATAATTTACAAAATCAAGCACGAGGACAAATTAATACTGGTGCTCTTATAGCAGTAACAAGAGAGTCAAATGGTGTTATACGAATTGTAAATTCTAGGGTACATATTAGGTTAAGAGCTACCAATAATACTTGGCCACGTGATTCGGCTTGGTGGATAGGGCATACTACAGTAAGATGGTAGATTGTTCTAATTTGTGCGATATCAATTATCATACCTGACATGGTTAAATATTAATCTGTTAGTATTTAACCTAGGAGTTGCATCATTTTGCATTCTAAAAGATATATCTAAGAAGAAGTTTCTTACATATTGCGAGCAAATGATGTTTTATACCAAGGGTCTCAGGGAAAAAACTTTTACTAAAATGGTTTCTGAGACCCACTTTTTAATAATTTTATTGGCAATATAATGTTTTTTAGAGTCTAAAAAACTATGTTTTATCATAATGAGATTTAGAAGTTACAATGAACAGTAAGCACAGCATTTGCCATATTTTTCTTATGAAATAAGCCTGAAAAATATTTTTCAAATAGGAGAGATAATAAAATGAAAAAAATGGTTGCATTCATTGTTTTAAGTTTACTTTTTTTGGTTGCTTGTACAAAAAATGAGAGTGATATAAAAAATGAAACACAATCCGATTTAAAAGACGTTGTTATTTTTGAATTAGAGTCTGAATCGGACAATCGAACGGATATAAGTGAAGAGTTGTCTTTCGATGAAGCCACTCGTCATGCACTGCATTATTTTTCAGAACTCTTGGATGAAGACTTAAAGGGAAAATATCTGTTAATGGAATTTCTTTATACACCACAAATTTCTTTAAGTACATGGAGTGCACATGTTTTTAATTTTATGCCGGGTTTGGTTCGTGATGAAATAGATTGGTTTGCATCACCTATATTTGTTCTAATAGATGCATACACAGGTGAATTGATCCACTTGTTTAATGAAGAAGTTGAACCGTTACACGGATTAGAGATGGAAGATATTTTAGATATGAGTCAAGAAGAGTTTTTGGAGTGGTTTCCTGCGCCTGAACAGCGAGAAATTGAAAGGGCTAAAGAAGCCGCAAAGGATTTTGCGGCACAAATTTTTCGGGATACGGATGTGAATACAGCTCGTTTGGGTAGCACCCATTGGCCGGATTATGATTTATCTATGGGAACAATGGACTTTGATTTTGTTATTATTGACAGTACGGGGAAAGTGATTGATGTAAAAATTCAAAGAGACACTCATATACTTCTTCATATACATACGCCGTGGACTGCCGAACAATTAAATATGATGTTAGAATAGAAAAGGTAAATGTCTTATGAATTATATGAAAAGAGCAATCATCAGCATAAAGGGGAATCCACGAAAAAATATACTTCTTTTTATAGCAATGGTAGCTTTAGGCAGTATGATGTCAGGTTCTATTTTTGTAAACCAAATCATCGGAAATACCAGAGAAAATATCATTGGAACTATGCAAGCAAAAGCGATGATAGGTCTGGATTTTGCTGGAGCCGAGGCTTTTGAGATTGACCTTGTTGCAAATAGTAATGCCGGAGAATTGATTTCTTTTAGTGAGCGCCCTCAATTGACTCCGGAAATAATTCATCAGATTGGCTCCTTGTCTTATGTTAGATCGTATGAATATTTTGCCAATGGTATCTTTTTTTCTCCAACGTTGGAGGAATATAATCCGGATATAGATGAACATTATTGGATAGATCCGGGTACTTTCGCTCTTATGAATGCAGGTAGTGACCTTTTGCCTTTATTTGAAATTAGAGGGGTGGAATCTTCAAATTTTTTGGATATCGAACAAGGAATCATAGAAATCGTTGCAGGCCGCACATTTTCCAATGAAGAAATCGAACATTTATCTGCAGTTGCTTTGGTTTCGGAAGACTTTGCACGCATAAATCAACTTGCAGTCGGGTCAACAATACAGCTTACAAATGCTGTGTTTCATCCTTTTGAAGTAGATTTTGCACCGGGTTGGATGCGTATGGAAAACACTTTATGGGCAGAAACGTATGATGTTGCAGTAATTGGTATCTACAATTCCCTTTTGTCAATTCCATCACCATTTTTTAGCATGCAAGAAAATTTACACCTGATGGCTCAGTTTTCAAATCGTATTTATATGCCCAATAACTTTATAGAAATGTCAAAAGAGCGTTCTGCAGACATTGCTCTGGCTTTTGCATTGGATGATATGATTACGGGTGATTCTATGGTGGATGCATCGCGTTTTTATGCTACAGTAATGTCAAGAAACATGGCTCGTACCCAGTATGAAACCTTTTTTACGCTGTATTCTCCCCAAGATATCATTGCGTTTCAAAACGCTGCCTTAGACTTACTTCCGGACTTTTATAATATTGATTTTTCGGAACATTCCTTTCATGAGATTATTGCAGCTTTAGACATCATGGATTCTTTGGCGATTGCTACTTTTTTGATTACAGGCATTGCCATGGTTCTGCTGCTTAGTCTTTTGCTAACTTTGTTTCTACGTGATCGCAAACAGGAAATGGGCATTTATTTTTCTTTGGGAGAAAAAAAGATAAAAATCATAACACAAATCGTATTTGAAGTGTTAATCATTTTTATCTTGGCTTTTTTGACGGCTTTATTCATAGGCAATATATTAGCAGGACAACTGACCGAAAATATGTTACTAAACAATCTTTTGACGGATTTAGAAAATAATCAAATGCAAAACAGAGGATGGGATCTGTTCTTTCGAGCAGGTTTATATGATGGAGAAACAGTGATTGATATTAGAGATAGTTATGATTTATCCTTTGCTCCGACTGCCCTTTTGATTTTCCTGGGAGTGAGTTTTGGAACCGTGCTTTTGGCTGTAGTCGTACCATTGTTGTATTTATTGCGCTTAAGCCCTAAAAAGATTATGATGTAAAAGGTATAAAGAGGTTTGAAATGATTTTTCTAACAAGAGCTTTTTTAAGTGTTATAAGAAATTTCAGAAAGAGTTGTATTTTCTTTTTTCTGGTGCTTATTTTAGCCAGTGTGATATCTACAACCATTTTTATCAATCAAGCTGTTACAGATACTTGGTTGCATCTCCAACGTAATTTACCACCCATTGCTACAGTGAAATTGGATATAGAAGCATGGGAACGTTTCAATGATGAAACGGGCATGATTCATGATATAAATTTAAGAACGGATTTGATTCATAAAATAGCCGCCTTGCCTTATGTAAAAGAGTTTGACTATTTTTCTTCTGGTATTTTTTATAACCCACATTTAATACCATATAAAGATTCTGCGGTAAATAAAAATACTTCTTTAGACGTAGCGTTTTTAGAAAAATTTTGGTTGGTGCAAGGTGTACAAAATCCGAATCTGTTAGATATACAAGAAGAACGGATCGAATTGGTATATGGAAGAACGTTTACGGTTACTGAAATGAATCATCTTTCTATGGTGATTCTGATTTCGGAAACGGTGGCGCATTTAAATTATCTTACGATAGGATCTACAGTGCAACTTAGAAATATCGTTTTTGATAACATGGATGGAGAAAATCGTATTTTTGCGGAAGAATCTTATACAATGGAAGTGATTGGGATTTTTCGTCCGGTTAGTGGTGAGAAAAACGGAGAAAATCTTCAAGTTTTAGAAAATAGAATTTATGCGCCCAATCATTTTGTAGAGCTTGCTCAGATTTTTCAAAATGAACAACAACAAAATTTAAATGAAAGTGGGGATATGATGAACATTCAAGGGGCAAACCTATCTTTGGAAAATCGGTTTGTTTTGTACGATTCACAGCAGTTTTTACCTTTTAAAGTAGCAGTGGAAGAGAAAATACCTCCACAATTTAGAGTGGTTGATATTGAAAATGCTTTTGTGGATGTGTATTCGGCACTTATGACAATGGATGGTATGACCAACATAATTCTTTGGGTTACCGTTGGAATTTCCATTTTATTTTTAAGTTTATTGATTACATTATTTTTGCGTGATCGTAGACGTGAAATCGGTATATACTTTACGTTAGGTGAAAAAAAACATAGGATTACCATACAAATATGCGCAGAAGTTATTATAATAGCTATATTAGCCATTATAACAGCCTTATTCGTTGGATTTTTTATTTCGAGTATTTTGTCTGAACATATATTAAGAAGTAACATTTTGGTAGAACAATCCATTCATTCATTCCATGAACTGCCTTTTTATGGGTTATCTTTTCATGGTTCTGTTATTTTTATGTTTTTAGGTGTAGGGGTCGGAACGATATTATTGGCAAGCATAATACCTGTGATGTATGTATTGGGTTTAAACCCCAAGAAAATAATGATGTAGAAGCAAAAGGAAAGAGGCGAATCATGAGTTTACTTCGAGTTGAGCATGTTGTTTATTATTTTCAAGATGGTGTAAAGCAACGCTATATTTTAAAAGATATTTCCTGTGTATTTGAGAGAGGGACTTTTTATACAATACTGGGTGCTTCCGGTTCGGGGAAAACCACGTTGCTTTCTTTGATCAGTGCTTTGGACACACCAACATCAGGCAAGATTTATTATGAAGAGAAAAATTTAATGGAATTAGGTTTGGAAAATTATCGTCGCAATCATGTTGGTATCGTTTTTCAGCAATATAACTTGATTCCTTATATGACACCCTTTGAAAATATTTTAGTTGCTATGGGTATTACTGATAACAAGTTACCTATGTCGAAACAGGAAGTTGCTTATAATCTTTTAGATTACATTGGTATAACAAAAGATAAGGCGAAACGTACAATCAATAAACTTTCAGGCGGTGAGCAACAAAGAGTTGCCATTGCCCGGGCATTATCAACAAATGTAGATGTTATATTGGCTGATGAACCTACAGGGAATTTAAATGAAGAAATGACGGAAGAGATTGTAGAAATTTTTAAAAATCTTGCCCATAAACACAATAAATGTGTTATAGTGGTGACCCACTCCAATACAATAGCTAAAAAATCAGATATCATTTATCGTCTGAATGATGGCTATATAAACCAAGAATAATGCAGGAAAGGGGCAATATATGGGTGACTTTTTAGAACAATTTACCAATAAAAGTTATAACGAACAAAAACCAAAGGATCGCTTTTTAGAATCCGGTCAAGAAAGCAACTCACAAGAAGTAGATTTTGAACCTGATTTTTTTAATTCAAAAATTTATGGTCCTGTTCATGATACCATGGAAGATAACTCTTACCATAGCCGCCAAACGCTTCGTTATGGCATTGTTGGCGGATCTCTTTTTGCTGTTGCAATCATCGTATTTATTATGTTTAATATTTCAAACAGAGTGGAAGTTCCTGATTTTACAAATCATTCTTTGGCAGAAGTTCGAACATGGGAATTAGCGAATCGCATTTCTTTGGTGATTTCCTCCGAATTTAGTTTGGAAATCGAGGAGGGATTTGTTATTTCCCAAGATAGAGCGTTTGGTGATATCATTCGCCGCGGGGGCATTTTAAATCTTGTGATTAGCTTAGGGGCAGACCCCGAAGAACCGATTGATTTACCGGATTTTACGGATATGACTATTCAGGAAATTAGGATATGGCGCAATAATATGCAAGCTATGAATATTAGTATTAATGAAGAATATAGCAATGAGGTGGAAGCGGGACGATTCATTCGCAAGGAGTTTGTAAATAGATATGTAAACCTTGAAAATTATACAAGAGCAGATGGTTTGTTGGTTTTTATATCTCAGGGTGTGGAGGAATTTCCTAAAAATATCGTTGTTCAAAATTTTATTGGTTCGAATAAGGATTCTGTAACACAATGGGCAGATACAAATGATATAACGATTATATTTGAAGAAGAAACATCAAAGACTGTTCCTGTAAATAATGTAATTTCTCAAAGTATTTCATCCAATGAACGTATTGCACGTTATACAGAAATGACGGTCGTTCTTTCGTTGGGCATGTCTGTGATTGTACCTGACTTTGCTACAATTCCGCAAAATGAAGCACGAGATGTTTCTGGTTTTACAATTACCATTCAAGAGCGATTTCATGAATCAATACCTTTTGGACATTTGATTTCTCAATCGGAGCCTGTAGGGAAAGAGTTGTTAGGTGATAGTTCACCCCTTACTCTTGTGTATTCAATTGGCAGACCCTTTATGGAAGATATTCGAGGGCAAGCTGAAAATGTTCTTCCGGAGATATTTTTTCGTTTTACATCACGAGGTGCGAATATCACCTATACTGTTGTATATGTAAATTCCTATGAAACCAGAGGGGAGATTGTCAATCCCACTCGTTTTAACCAATGGTTGGCAATGGAAGATCATGTTAATATTTATGTTAGTTTGGGCAATCTTCACCCACCGCCTTTGCGGATACCGGAAGAGTAGGGCATGGAATATTGTCATACTTTATGGTATGATGGATGTGTCTATTTGCGGTGAGGGAAATTGTGATGCATTTACCAAAGTCATTTGAAGAAAAAATGAGTGCTTTTCTTGGAGAAGATTATAGCGCATACCTACAAACTTTAGAAGAACCATTTCATTATGGTTTGCGTATAAATATCGGCAAGATTTCTGTTGTGGATTTTTTAAAAATCGCCCCTTGGCCATTAAAACCCATTCCTTGGATTGAAAATGGCTTTTATTATGACGGAAATACTTACCAGCCTGCAAAGCATCCTTATTATTTTGCAGGCTTATATTATTTACAAGAACCCAGTGCTATGACACCTGCCAATCGTCTTTTGATAGAGGCAGGGGATAAGGTACTTGATTTATGTGCGGCACCCGGTGGAAAAGCTACGGAATTGGGCGCAAAATTAAAAGAGGATGGTTTATTGGTGGTTAATGATATCAGCAATTCCAGAGCCAAAGGATTGTTAAAAAATATAGAACTGGCAGGTATTGGTAATGTATTGGTGGTCAATGAGGATTCAAATAAATTAAAAAAGCATTTTTATGGTTTTTTTGATAAGATATTAATAGATGCGCCCTGTTCAGGTGAAGGCATGTTTCGCAAAGATGTGAAAATGATCAAAGCCTGGGAAGCGCAAGGGCCGGAATACTTTAGTCAAATACAAAAGAACGTGATTCTGGATGGTGCGCAGATGTTAAAAGCGGATGGATTGCTCCTTTATTCCACTTGTACTTTTGATCGGAGAGAAAATGAAGAAGTGATTACCTATTTGCTGAAACAATGTCCAGAATTTGAATTATTGGAAATAAAAGGGCATGAGGGGTTTTTGGATGGAATTGCTACAGAACATAATCCGGCACTTTCCAAAACAAAACGCCTTTATCCGCACCGGATAAAAGGGGAGGGGCATTTCTTAGCGTTGTTAAAAAAAGGAAGTACTCAATCAAAAGAATGTCCTCAAAAACCGAAACAAACAAAAGAAGCTTCTAAAAGTGAACATTCTGTTGTGCTAAATGATTTTCTAAAAAACATTCATAGAACATTTGATTTTAACCGTCTTATGATACAAAATGAGCGCGTTTATTTTCTTCCTGAAAACCTACCCAATCTAAAAGGGTTGCGTTTTTTACGCACGGGGTTATTGTTGGGTGAATTAAAGAAAAAGCGTTTTGAACCCAGTCAAGCATTGGCAATGCATTTGAAAAAAGAAGCGTATCAACATGTTATTGATTTAAAATGTTCGGATGTGCGGGTGACAAAATATCTAAAAGGAGAAACCATTAATTTAGAAGATGTGACAAATAGCAAAGAAAAGGGCTGGTATCTATTTTGTGTAGATGGTTTCCCTTTGGGTTTTGGAAAATTGGCCAATCAGACATTAAAGAATAAATATCAGACAGGATGGCGATTACAATAATGAATCAGAGCAATGCATGTTTGCCTATGAGCAGAAAAGAAATGAAACAATATGGTTGGTCGGAAGTTGACTTTGTATGTGTATCGGGTGATGCTTATGTGGATCACCCCTCTTTTGGTTTGGCGATTATCAGCCGGATTTTAGAGCGTCATGGTTATCGCGTTGGTATTATTAGTCAGCCTGATTGGAAAAACAAAGAGAGCATCGCCGTTTTTGGTGAACCACGGTTCGGCTTTTTGGTTTCAAGCGGAAATATGGACTCCATGGTCAATCATTATAGTGTTTTCAAAAAACGAAGATCAACAGATGCTTACACAGCAGGTGGCAAAATGGGCAAGCGCCCGGATTATGCGGTGGCAGTGTATGGCAATTTGATTCGACAAACCTATAAAAAAACGCCGATTATATTGGGAGGAATAGAAGCAAGTTTAAGACGTTTGGCTCATTATGATTATTGGTCTAATAAAATCAAACGCTCCGTTTTGTTGGATGCAGGAGCGGATATGATTGTTTATGGCATGGCAGAAAAAGCGATCGTGGAAGTTGCGGATGCTTTAGCGAGTGGTATAGAAATAAAAGATTTAAATTATATCAATGGTACCGTGGTAAAATGTAAAGACCTCAACGCAACATATAATCCTTTGGTATTACCTGATTTTACAGAAGTACAGGAAAGTAAAGAAATTTATGCCAAAAGTTTTTACCAACAATATCAAAATACGGATCCATTTCATGGCAAACAACTGGTAGAACCTTATGCAAAGCATTTATATGTGGTGCAAAATCCACCTGCTTTACCCTTGTCTCAATTGGAGATGGATGACATCTACGCTTTGCCTTATACTGGAGAGGTCCATCCCAGTGAATTGGAAAAAGGTAAGGTGGGTGCCATTGATGAAATACGTTTTAGCTTGACGAGCAGTCGTGGTTGTTTTGGCGGATGTACCTTTTGTTCTCTGACATTTCATCAAGGACGTATTGTGCAAAATCGGAGTCATGCATCTATTTTACAAGAAGCACAAAAAATGATAAAACATCCTGCATTTAAGGGTTATATTCATGATGTAGGAGGTCCAACGGCCAATTTTCGCCATCCTTCTTGTCAAAAGCAATTGAGCAAAGGTGTTTGCAAACATAAACAATGCCTATTTCCGTCGCCTTGCAAAGAGCTTTATGTTGATCACCGGGATTACTTGCAATTGCTCCGGAAACTGCGTAAACTAGAGGGAGTAAAAAAGGTGTTTATTCGTTCTGGTATTCGTTTTGATTATTTAACTTTAGACAAAGCCAAAAGTTTTCTAACAGAACTCTGCCAACATCATATTTCCGGTCAGTTGCGGGTGGCACCAGAGCATGTATCCGAAGCGGTATTGCAAGGGATGGGAAAATCCAACCATGCGGTATATCAACAGTTTGTCAAAGCATTTGAAAGAGAAAATCAGAAACTGGGGAAAAAGCAATTTATAGTACCTTATTTGATGTCTTCTCATCCTGCATCTACCTTGCAAGATGGTATAAAATTGGCAGAGTACTGCCGTGATTTGGCATTTATGCCGGAGCAAGTGCAGGATTTTTACCCAACTCCGTCTACCATTGCAACTTGTATGTATCATACAGGCATTGACCCACGGACCATGAAAGCGGTGTATGTGGCAAAAAGTTCACAGGAAAAGGCATTGCAACGTGCTTTGATTCATTATCGCAATCCGAAAAACTATGCTTTGGTTTTAGAGGCTTTGAAACAAGCAGGGCGGCAGGATTTGATTGGTTTTGACAAAAAATCTTTTATAAAACCAAGAATATTGGCAAAAGCAAAAAAGAAGTCGATTTACAAGAGAAAGAAGAGATAAGTGCATGCAAGAAATTGTGGTGACAACACAAGAGGCAGATCAACGTTTCCATAAAATGCTAAGCAAATATTTACACAAGGCTCCTAAGGGATTTGTGTATAAAATGTTGCGCAAAAAAAATATTGTTTTAAATGGGAAAAAGGCTGCCGGCAATGAGCTTTTAAGGACAGGGGATGTGATTCAACTATTTTTATCGGATGAAACCATTCAGCGATTTTCTTATGCCGGGATAAGAGTGATAGACTATGATTTGGATATTGTATTTGAAAATGAAGAGATTTTGATTTTGAATAAAGCAGTGGGGATACTTTCTCAAAAGGCCAAAGAAGGGGATGTGTCTTTGGTAGAGCAGGTTCTTTCTTATTTGGTGGAAACAAAAGCAGTGGATACACGAAGTTTGGCCGGTTTTCGTCCTTCTATTTGCAATCGCTTGGATCGAAATACCAGTGGTTTGATTACAGTTGGAAAAACATTGGCCGGAGCGCAGGCTTTCAGTAAGATGTTTCAAGAACGAAGCATCCAAAAATATTATCTTTGTATTGTGGTTGGTACAGTAGCAAAAAAAGAAAAAATACAGGGTTATTTATATAAAAACAAGTCTCGCAATCAAGTGTTGATTTCACAAGAGCAGGTAACAGATAGTAGTTATATTGAAACAGAGTATATTCCTCTGGTCTCGGCAAATGGGTTTACATTATTGTATGTTCATTTGCTTACAGGGAAAAGCCACCAAATACGGGCGCATTTAGCTTCTTGTGGTTATCCGTTGCTGGGTGATTATAAGTATGGTCGTAACAGTGCAAATGCGTTCTTTAAAAAAAAGTATGGTCTAACGGCACAACTTTTGCACGCACATAGCTTGATTTTGCCGGAAAATGACGGGGTTCTAAAAGACCTTAGTTTTCATAAGTTTGTTGCAGCACCTCCTGAATTATTCCGACGCATTGCCCTATATTTGGGATTTGAAAATAAAATGAAAGAAGAGAACCTATGAGTACATGGAGTAGCAGAGGTTTACGAGGTTCCACCTTGGAAGATATGGTGAACCAAACAAATGAACAATATGAACAACTCGGTTTGGCTTTGATACAAAAAGTGCCTACGCCCATTACCCCTGTGCGGATTGATAAAGAGAGTCGTCACATTACCTTAGCTTATTTTGAAAAGCTAAGTACAGTAGATTATATCGGAGCGGTACAAGGCATTCCCGTATGTTTTGATGCAAAGGAATGTTCTGTGGATACCTTTCCTTTGCAGAATATTCATGAACACCAAATGGATTTTATGGCGAAATTTCAAAAGCAGCAGGGCATTGCTTTTTTGATTATTCATTATAGCCATAAAAATATATTTTATTATATGCAGTTTCAAGAAATTATGGTGTACTGGCAGCGGATGAAAGCAGGCGGGCGTAAGAGTTTCCGCTTTGATGAGTTGAATCCGAATTATATCATGTCTTTGAAAAACCACCACTTTATTCCATATTTGGATTTTATACAAAAAGAATTGGCAGAATCGTCTTGAAAAATTGACACTACCCATGGAACTCTATATAATTAGAAGAGTGCTTTAAGAGAGTTGGCATCAGGGAAAGGATAAGGAAAGTACTAGATGGAAAAGAAATTACATACGCCCGAAGGGGTTCGAGATATTTACAACAGTGAATGCCAAAAAAAGTTGGCCTTACAGGAGATTTTATTGCATAATCTCCATTTGTTTGGTTATCAGGATATTCAAACACCAACCTTTGAATACATGGATGTTTTCCGCAAAGAAGTAGGTAGTATTCCCATCAATGAGCTTTATAAATTTTTTGACAATGAAGGCAATATTTTGGCATTGCGACCTGATATTACCCCATCCGTTGCCAGAGCGGCAGCGACATTATTTCAAGAAGAACAGATGCCTTCACGTTTATGTTATGTGGGCAATACCTTTGCCAATTATACAAGTTATCAAGGTCATTTAAAAGAAAGTACGCAGTTAGGCGCAGAGTTGATTGGTGACAATTCGATTGAAGCGGATGCAGAGATGATTGCGATGATGGTTGAGGGGCTTTTAAAAACAGGGTTGACTGAATTTCAAGTCAACGTTGGGCATGTTGATTTTATCAAAAGTCTTTTGAACGGAACCAAATTAGAAGAAGAGCAGTTAAATGAGATTCGTAGTTTACTGGGCAACAAAAACTATTTTGGCATTGAAGACATATTAGAACAACATCAAGTTTCCAACCGGGTCATTGCAGCTTTTAGGGCTTTGCCCGATTTAAATGGTGGTTATGAAATACTTGGAAAAGCAGCGGAGCTAAGTTTGGATAACGATGCAAAATTAGCGGTGATTCGTTTACTGAAAATCTATTCTCTTTTGACACAATATGGCGTAGAAAAATACATTCATTTTGATTTAAGTACCAGCGGAAGATATGGCTACTATAGTGGTATTGTTTTCCGTGCATACACCTATGGCATTGGAGATGCCGTGGCACGGGGTGGCCGTTATGATCAGATGCTGGGCATTTTTGGAAAACACACACCCTCCATCGGTTTTGCAATTATCGTAGATAATTTATTACATGCTTTGGATCGTCAAAAGATAGAGATTGCGATTCGGGAAACTAATTTGATTGTTTATTACGAAGAAAATAAGCAGCAGGCGATTGTGTTGGCGCAAGATTTCCGTAAAAAAGGCAAGTGTGTAGAGTTGTTAAAAAGAGAGCCTGATGAATTGTTGGAGACCTTTGTGGAATACGGCAAACGAAGCAATGTCGCCAGCACATTACTGTTGGAAAAGGATGGTACCATGAAAATGCTGGATCCTGATACAGGAGAAGAGCATGTGATAGGAGAAAAATAGATGAAATATTTAACATTTGCTCTAACCAAAGGAAGATTGGCTCAAAAAACCCTAGCATTGTTCGAACAACAAGGTATTACTTGTGAGGAGATGAAAGACCCCAATTCTCGCAAATTGGTTTTTACAAATGAAACATTAAAATTAAAGTTTTTTTTGGCCAAAGGTCCTGATGTGCCAACCTATGTAGAATATGGTGCCGCTGATATTGGCGTGGTGGGAAAGGATACCATCATAGAAGAGCGCCGAAAAGTACATGAAGTATTAGACTTGAAATTTGGTGCTTGTAAAATGTGTATTTGCGGAAAAGAAGAGGCAAAAGAATTTTTACAAAAAAGGGAGTTGATTCGGGTTGCAACAAAATACCCAAACATTGCAAAAGATTATTTCTATAATAAAAAACATCAGACTGTGGAAATCATCAAAATGAATGGTTCCATTGAATTGGCACCGATCGTAGGCTTGTCTGAGGTGATTGTGGATATCGTTGAAACAGGTTCTACGTTAAAAGAAAATAACTTAGTGGTTTTAGAAGAAATTGCACCATTATCGGCTCGTATGATTGTAAACCCCGTGAGTATGCGGATTGAAAATGAACGTATCAAAAAATTGGTTTATGATTTACGGAAATTGTTGGCATAAATACAACATCAATAGGAGGCACTTGTGAGAATCAAACAATTAAACAACGAAACCATGGAAAATCTGCAAGTGCAGCTTTTAAAGCGTAGCCCCGGTCAATACGAAACATATGAAGAACAGGTGCACAATATTCTAAAAGAAGTGCAAACATCAGGGGATAGGGCTGTTTTTGCGTTTACAAAAAAATTTGATGGGGCAGATATCAATGCGGACAATTTTTTGGTAACAGAGGCTGAGATTGATGTTGCCTATGGGCAGGTAGACCAAGACTATTTGGCTATCATTCGTAAGGCAAAAGAAAATATTTATACCTATCATATGAAGCAAAAGCAGAATAGTTGGTTTGATACAAAACCTGATGGAAGTATTTTGGGACAAAAAATCACAGCACTACAGCGTGTCGGTGTATATGTACCCGGAGGTAAGGCTGCATATCCGTCTTCTGTATTGATGAATATAATACCGGCAAAAATAGCAGGTGTAGATGAGATTATTATGGTAACACCACCGGATCAAAATGGTGTTGTTTCTGCAAATACATTGGTTGCGGCTAAGGAGGCGGGTGCTGATTTAATTTATAAAGTAGGCGGCGCACAGGCCATTGGGGCATTGGCTTATGGTACAGCCGGCATCCCAAAAGTGGATAAAATCATTGGTCCCGGCAATATTTATGTAGCCTTGGCAAAAAAGGCTGTTTATGGCCATGTGAGTATTGATTCTATTGCGGGTCCCAGTGAAATTTTAATATTGGCAGATGAAGGAGCCCATCCCAGATATATCGCGGCGGACTTACTTTCGCAAGCCGAACATGACGAATTGGCATCCGCTATTTTAATCACCACAAGTCAAACACTTGCTTTGGCAGTATCTGCGGAAGTAGATGCGCTTTTGCGTGTATTGCCTCGTCGTGACATCATGCAAAAATCATTAGATCATTACGGTTATATTTTGGTAGCGGATTCTATGGAAGACGCAGTACAAGCCGCAAACGAAATTGCTTCTGAACATTTGGAGATTATGACTCAAAATCCGTTTGAGATTATGACGAAGATTCGAAATGCCGGCGCAATTTTTATTGGTGCATATAGTTGCGAACCTTTGGGAGATTATTTCGCGGGACCAAACCATGTATTACCGACAAATGGTACAGCCAAGTTTTTCTCGCCATTATCTGTGGATGACTTTATTAAAAAATCAAGCATTATTGCTTATTCCAAAGAGGCTTTGCAAGCAGTCCACAAAGATGTGGAGAAATTTGCCCATGCCGAGGGGCTGACGGCGCATGAAAACGCAATTAAAGTAAGATTTGAATAGAAAAGGAGATTATAATGGGTTCCAGAATTGGAAGTGTTACTCGTAAAACAAATGAAACAAATATTAACGTTACCATCCATTTAGATGGAAAAGGAGAGACGAACATCAAAACAGGCATTGGTTTTTTTGACCATATGCTCCACGCCTTTGCAAGACATGGGCTTTTTGATTTGGACATTCATGTAGCGGGTGATTTAGAAGTGGATTGTCATCATACAGTAGAAGATACAGGCATTGTTTTGGGACAAGCGATTCTACAAGCCTTGGGGGATAAAGTAGGTATCAATCGTTATGGTCATTTCACCTTACCAATGGATGAAACCCTTGCGCTTTGTGCCATTGATTTATCAGGTCGTTCTTATTTTTCTTGGGATTGTACCTTTACCGCTGAAAATATCGGTGATTTAAAAAGTGAGATGATTCATGAGTTTTTTCATGCACTCTCCGCCAATAGTGGCATGAATCTTCATTTGAAAATTTTGGATGGGAACAACAACCATCATTTGGCAGAAGCGTTGTTTAAAAGTTTTGGACGGGCTTTGGATATGGCAACGCTGACAAATTCTCGTTTGAATGAAGTATGGTCTACGAAAGGAGCTTTATAATGAGTTATATGAGTTATAAAACCTTAAACCCTTGTATTTTGATTTCAAAAGGCAAAGCGATTCATTGGTTTGATGACGATCGTATTTTTTCTGACGACGTGGTACAATTGGCCAAACATTATAGTGATATGGGTGCGGATGAATTGATTATTTTTGATTTGTCCGAAACAGAAAGCGACAAGGAAATTGCAATCGATTTGGTACGTAAAATGAATCGTGTTATCAGCATTCCCTCTATTGTAGGCGGAAATATTCGCCGTTTGGAAGATGTAAAAAAGATTCTTTACGCAGGAGCAAGAAGAGCATTGCTAAATTTTTCAAAACCGGAGTCTTTGGATCTGATTGAAGAAGTATCAAACCGTTTCGGCAAGGATCGAATTGGTGTTTCTTTGCGTGACTTTGATGAATTATACAAGCAGCAAAATATCATTGAACAGTTTAGTTCCGAAATCATTTTTATGCACCGTTTGGATTTGGATTCGATTGGTTATGTAACGGAAGTCCCCTCTCTTGTGGTTACAGATGTGATGGAGCAAGAAGAGGTCTTTCGGGTATTAAGTTCAAAAGCGGTGAAAGGTGTTTCCGGTAAATTTATCAGTCAAAAAGATATGGGTTATGTGGCTTTTAAAGAACTCTGTGAAGCGCGTGGTATTCAAATGAGCACCTACGAGAGTACAATTTCCTTTGAGGATTTGAAAAAGGATGCAACCGGTTTGGTGCCTGTGATTGTGCAGGATTATAAAAACAAACAGGTTTTGATGATGGCTTATATGAATGAAGATGCCTTTGATCATACCTTGCGGACAGGGCAGATGACTTATTATAGCCGCAGTCGAAAAAAACGATGGGTAAAGGGTGAAACTTCCGGAAATTACCAATATGTAAAGCATTTGATTGCAGATTGTGACAGTGATGCCTTATTGGCACAGGTAGAACAACTAGGTTCCGCTTGCCATACAGGCAATGTTACTTGCTTTTTTAATAAAATCATTGAGAATGATGCGGAGCATAAAAATCTAAATGACGTATTAGAATCGGTTTATCATACCATTCACGACCGTAAGATAAATCCGAAAGTTGGCTCTTACACCAATTATTTGTTTGATAAGGGTTTGGATAAAATTTTGAAAAAAATGGGGGAAGAGGCTTCTGAAATTATCATTGCGGCCAAAAATCCCAATGCTGAAGAAATCAAATACGAGATCGCTGACTTTTTGTATCATACCATGGTTATGATGGTGGAGCGGCAAATTACTTGGGAAGATATTTTATACGAACTGTCTGACCGTTAGGAGGAGTGTTTTTTGAATCAGTTGGCTTTATCGGATGAAATATTGATGGGGGTGGAAAAACCCGCCCGTTATATCGGAAATGAAATCAATGCAGTGAAAAAAAACGCAGACGAAATTGCAGTGCGATTTTGTCTGTGTTTCCCTGATGTTTACGAAATTGGTATGTCTCATATGGGAATTCAAATTTTGTATGATATACTCAATCAAAGAGATGATGTGTGGTGTGAGAGGGCTTATTCTCCTTGGCTTGATTTGGATAAAGTGATGCGAGAAAAAAAGATACCTCTCTTTGCCTTAGAATCCCAAGCACCCATTCGTGCATTTGATTTTTTGGGCATTACGCTACAATATGAAATGTGTTATACCAATATTTTACAAATTTTAGAGTTAGGGCAGATTCCCAGATATAGTTTGCAGCGTGGAGAAGAAGATCCCATTGTGATTGGTGGTGGTCCTTGTGTGTATAACCCTGAACCTTTGGCTGAGTTCTTTGATATTTTTTATATTGGTGAAGGCGAAGTGATGTTGGATGCTTTGCTGGATGCATATAGAGAAAGTAAAACAAAAGGGTATTGCAGAAGAGCATTTTTAGAATTGGCAACCACCATTCCGGGACTTTATGTACCGATGTTTTATGATGCTACTTATTTTGAAGATGGTACACTTGCTGATTTTAAGCCAAATCTTTCACATGCCCCCAAAACAATCAAAAAACAAGTGATACCTGATTTGGCCACAGCACCTTATCCTTTGAATCCGATTGTACCTTTTATTAAGGCTACCCAGGACAGGGTGGTTTTGGAGATTCAGCGAGGATGTATCAGAGGGTGTCGTTTTTGTCAGGCAGGCATGGTATATCGTCCCACCAGAGGACGCCCTGTAGAGCAATTAAAAAGATTTGCCAGAGATATGCTGAAAAACACAGGGCACGAAGAGATTTCCTTAAGTTCATTAAGTTCCAGTGATTACCCACAATTGCAAGCGTTGATTTATGATTTGATTGATGCATGTAAGGGAAAGGGAATCAATATTTCACTGCCATCTTTACGGATAGATACATTTTCTTTAGATGTCATGTCGAAAGTACAAGATAGAAGAAAGAGCAGTTTGACATTTGCACCCGAGGCCGGTAGCCAACGTTTGCGAAATGTAGTGAATAAAGGTCTGACAGAAGAAATGATACTGTCCGGGGTCGGACAAGCATTTGCAGGAGGTTGGACCAAAGTGAAACTTTATTTTATGTTGGGTCTTCCGACAGAAACAGATGCGGACATGGAAGAAATTGCACATTTAGCAGAAAAAATTGCCAAATGTTATTATGAAATACCAAAGGAAGAACGTATCGGCAAATGTCAGATTACCATTAGTACTTCTTTTTTTATACCGAAACCTTTCACGCCTTTTCAATGGTCTCCAATGTTTCACAATCAAGAGTATATTCGTCGTGCACAGGTCGTGAAAAATGAAGTGCAAGCTCAATTGAATCGAAAAAGTATAAAATATAATTGGCACGAAGCAGATTTGACAGTGTTAGAGGGCTTGATGGCACGGGGAGACAGACGAGTGAGTAAGCTCATAATTGCTGCCTATGAAAAAGGTTGTTTGTTTGATTCTTGGAGTGAATACTTTCAGTTTGATTTGTGGCAAGAAGCCATGGAAGAAACAAACATAGACCTTGATTTTTATACGATGCGGACAAGGGAAAAAGAGGAACGTTTTCCTTGGGATTTTATTGATATTGGTGTGGATAAGTCGTATTTGTGGCAAGAGTGGCAACAGGCGCAAGATACATTACTTACGCCCAACTGTCGTGAACAATGTTCTGCATGTGGGGCAACTTGTTTTGGAGGAGGGGTTTGCTTTGAAAGTTAGGGTGAAGTTTAAAAAAGAGGGCTCCATGCGTTTTATTGGTCACTTAGATGTGATGCGCTTTTTTCAAAAGATGATGCGTCGAGCAGATATTCCCATCGCTTTCAGCAGTGGATTTAGCCCCCACATGATTATGTCTTTTGCGAGTCCTTTGGGGATTGGTTTGACCAGTGCAGGAGAATATTTTGATATTGAAATTACAGAGCCTATCCCTAGTCAAAAAGCATTACAGCAAATGAATGATACCACTGTGGATGGTATTGCGATTGTAAGCTTTATAGAAATTTCCCCTGAAAAAAAGTGGACCGGCATGTCGATATTGGCAGGTGCCTCTTACCGGGTGACCATACTTGCAAAAGAAGATACCTGGGAAATGGACATTTCTAGCATGTTAGCCGCCTTTCTTGCACAACCTGAAATTGTAGTTTTAAAAAAAACCAAACGTAGTGAAGAGATGGTAAATATCAAATCTTCTATCTATGAGATAAAACAGGGTATGGATTCTAATTCGAGTCAGCTTGTGTTGGACATGACATTATCGGCAGGCAGTCGTGAAAATCTGAAACCTCATTTGGTAGCAGAAGCATTTTTAACATTTATCGACAAAAAAGCAAGCAACTTTTTTTATCACCGTACGGAAATGTATGCCAATGTAGGTAGTGATGATGCAAAGGAACTGGTTTCATTGGAATCTTTAGGGCGAGAAATCATATGAATCGGAAAATATTAATTTCAAAAAAAGAAAACGGTGTTTGGACTTATCTGTTAGAAAATGAAGAGATTGTAGAAATTCACTTTGACCAAAACAGCGAAACAAATCGTAATGTACATCAATTAGGTAATATTTATATTGGGCGAGTTAAGAAAATTTTACATAACTTGGGTGCGGCCTTTATTGAAATAGAACCCGGTGTGGAATGTTATTATGATATGCTACAGGTGGATGCTGCTATTTTTGTTAAAAAAATGGGCAAAAAAATTTTGTGTGTGGGAGATGAACTTCTAGTTCAACTAAGCAAGGAAGCTGTGAAAAACAAAGCACCAACCGTGACGAGTAACCTTAGTTTTACGGGTTATTATTCTGTATTGACCACAGGTAATACGCGTATGGGTATTTCTGCAAAAATCCCTAAGGTTTTACGGGAAACGTTCAAAGAACAGTTAAAGGCTTATGAAAATGAAGCATATGGTTTTATTATTCGTACCAATGGAAAAGAAGTGGATTTTGAAGTGATTGCAGAAGAAATCAAAACCCATATCATAAACTATCAAAGTTTTATTGAAAAGGCCAATACACGTACTTGTTTTTCTTGTTTAAAGGCAGCACCGGAACGTTATATTACAGATTTAAAAAATAGTTATGCGGAGGGTTTGACGGATATTATAATAGATGACCCGATACTTTATCAAGAGATTTCTAGTTTTTGTAAAAACGAACGACCGGATTTTGTGGAAAAAATTCATTTGTATAATGATTCCATGTTGTCTTTGACAAACCTTTATAATATCGAACAGGTTTTGGAAAGAGCTTTTCGTGAACGGGTTTGGCTGAAAAACGGAGCTTATCTGATCATACAGCCTACGGAAGCCTTGACGGTTGTTGATGTGAATTCCGGAAAATATATCAAAAAAGGAAACAATCAGGAATCTGCTTTGCAGATTAATTTAGAAGCAGCAAAAGAAGTGGCAAAACAGTTGCGTTTACGAAACCTTTCAGGTATCATCATTGTAGACTTCATCAATATGGAAGCAGCAGCAGATACGGCTTTGTTAATTAAATGTTTAAAAAACTGTTTGGCAAAAGACCCGATTCAAACGACATATGTGGATATGACAGCGTTACAGTTGGTAGAAATTACGCGAAAAAA
This sequence comes from Lachnospiraceae bacterium, assembly GCA_009779895.1. Classification (GTDB taxonomy): domain Bacteria; phylum Bacillota; class Clostridia; order Lachnospirales; family Lachnospiraceae; genus WRBB01. Next base: position 37,104 of record WRBB01000003.1, on the reverse strand, counting down.
AATTCGCAAGCCCCTTAGAGAAACAGTAATTGGAGGATGAGATGAAAAAAGTAGTAAAATTTGGAGGCAGCTCCCTAGCCAATGCCAATCAATTTAAGAAAGTGGCGGATATTATTCATGAAGATAACACACGTCGTTATGTTGTGCCGTCGGCACCGGGAAAACGTTTTGCAGATGATATTAAAGTGACGGATATGTTGTATTCTTGCTATGGGAAAGCCATTCGTGGAATTAAATATAGTGATTTATTGGCGGCGATTCATGATCGCTACAATGACATTATCAAAGGCTTGGGGTTATCTCTGTCTTTGGAGGATGAATTCAAAAAGATTCAAGAAAATTTCGAAAAACAAGCCGGGCGTGATTATGCGGCTTCTCGTGGTGAATATTTAAATGGTATCATTCTAGCGGCTTATTTGGATTTTGAATTTATTGACGCAGCTGAAATCATTCGTTTTGATGAAACAGGTGTTTTTGAAGCCGGATTCAGCAATGATTTGATTGAAAAGCGATTGCATAAAACAAAAAGGGCTGTTATACCGGGTTTTTATGGTGCCAAAGAAGATGGTACTGTGGTGACATTTTCCCGTGGTGGTTCTGATATTTCAGGTGCTTTGGTTGCTTTGGCGGTAAAGGCGGATGTATATGAAAATTGGACAGACGTTTCAGGCTTTTTGATTGCGGATCCGAGGATCGTAAAAAATCCTCAAAGCATTGAAACCATTACTTATAAAGAATTGCGGGAGCTATCTTATATGGGTGCCAGTGTGCTTCATGAAGAAGCGATATTTCCTGTCCGCAAAGAGGGTATCCCCATCAACATCCGCAATACCAATAAACCGGATGACCCGGGGACATTGATTGTGGGAAACACCTGTCGCCGTCCTAAATTTACCATTACCGGAATTGCAGGGCATGAGGGTTTTGCTTCTATTACCATTGAAAAAGCTTTGATGAATTCGGAAGTAGGTTTTTGCCGAAAGGTTTTGCAAATTTTTGAAGACAATAATGTCTCCATTGAACATATGCCATCCGGCATTGACACGATGACTATTTTGGTTCATAAAGATGAATTTCAAGACCATGAGCAGATGATTCTTTCGAGTATTCACAAAGCCGTTCATCCGGATCACATTGAATTGGAGTCAGATTTGGCTTTGATTGCTATCGTAGGAAGAGGTATGCGTTCCACTCGTGGTACGGCCGGGAGAATTTTTTCAGCGTTGGCTCATGCACATATCAATGTAAAGATGATTGATCAAGGATCCAGTGAATTAAATATCATCATTGGGGTGCGTCATGCAGACTTTAAAAATGCAATTCGGGCGATTTATGAGATTTTTGTGGATACCGTTTTGTAAATAATGCAGATTTCATTTTTATGTATGTTTGGTTTTCATGCATTTTTGCAGGAATCGCTTGTAGTAAGCCGTTAAGTATGCTATACTAACACGGTATGCCGCTCAACGAGGTTCTTAAAGTATCCGGAAACGGAGCACCGTAGTTGGCGAGTAATGATAAGAGGAGGTGCCATATGTACGCAATTATAGCAACAGGTGGTAAACAGTACAAAGTAGCCGAAGGTGATATCATTAGGGTAGAAAAGCTTGGATTGGATGCAGGCGAGACATGCACATTTGATCAGGTATTAGCTGTGAACAACAAAAAATTGGTTGTAGGTACACCGGTCGTAAGCGGTGCAACTGTTACAGGTTCTGTCGTTGGAAATGGTAAAGCAAAAAAAATTATTGTTTACAAATTCAAAGCAAAAAAAGGCTATCATAAAAAACAAGGCCACAGACAACAGTATACAACCGTTAAAATCGAAAAAATCAATGCATAAATAAGCATGATGGAAACAGATTGAAAGAAGAAACAGGATGTATGATTAAAGTTACAATATATAAAGCGAAAAAGCCCCTTTTAGATAGGTGCCCAGATCCTGCCGACACACAGCAAGAGCGTAGTGTGTACTATGGCTTTGATGTGGAAGGACACGCAAATTTTCTTGCAGAGGGTCAGGATATCGTTTGTGCTGCGGTTTCGATGTTGGTTATCAATACAATCAATTCCATTGAGCGTTTGACCGATGATGAAACAAGTGTCGTACAAGATGAAGATGCCGCTCGTATTCGATTTCGCTTTGCAAATTTCGCAGGACATGATGCACATTTACTTGTTCATTCGATGATACTTGGTTTGGAAGATATTGAAAACGATTGTATCAGCCATGATAGTAAGTTTCATTCATACATTGATATTATTTTTAAGGAGGTGTGACAAGATGATGAAATTAAATCTTCAGTTTTTTGCTCATAAAAAAGGTGTAGGTTCTTCAAAAAATGGTCGCGATTCTGAATCGAAGCGTTTGGGCGCAAAGAGAGCAGACGGTCAATTTGTAAAAGCCGGAAATATCTTATACAGACAACGTGGTACTAGAATTCACCCGGGTGTAAATGTAGGACGCGGACGTGATGACACTTTGTTTGCTTTGGTAGATGGAGTTGTTCGTTATGAGAGAAAAGGTCGCGATAAGAAACAAGTTTCTATCCATCCGGTAGCTGAATAAATTCGATTGAAACAGACGAAAGTCTAAGGAGTGACCGCCTTTTAGGTGAGGTCACTCTTTGTGTATTTCAATCATTCATAAAAGGAGTTGGCATGTTTATAGATCGTGCAAAAATTATAATCAAATCAGGAAAAGGCGGTGATGGCCATGTGAGTTTTCGCCGTGAAATGTATGTAGCAAACGGTGGTCCTGATGGTGGTGATGGTGGTCGAGGCGGAGATCTTATTTTTGAAATAGAAGAAGGGTTAAATACATTGGTTGATTATCGTCATAAAAGAAAGTTTGCTGCTGAAAATGGTGAAAATGGCGGCAAGCGCCGTTGTAGTGGGAAAAGTGGCAAAGACCTGGTTCTCAAAATTCCACAGGGTACCATTATCCGTGAAGTAAACAGCGGCAGAATCATTGCTGATATGTCCGGAGAAAATAAGCGTCAAGTTATTTTAAAAGGCGGAAGAGGTGGTCTTGGCAATCAAAATTTTGCAACTGCAACAATGCAAGCACCAAAATATGCCCAACCCGGCAAATCTGCCAAAGAATTGGAAGTACTACTGGAATTAAAAGTGGTAGCTGATGTAGGACTGGTCGGTTTTCCCAATGTAGGTAAATCAACGCTGTTGTCACGTGTAAGTAATGCAAGACCCAAAATAGGCAATTATCACTTTACGACCATTCATCCCAATCTTGGTGTGGTCGATTTGGAAGATGGACGTGGTTTTGTTATGGCAGACATACCTGGTTTAATTGAGGGTGCCGCAGATGGAATTGGATTAGGCCATGATTTTTTACGTCATATTGAGCGAACAAAGGTATTGATTCATGTTGTAGACGGTGCAGGTATAGAGGGACGGGATCCCGTAGAAGATATTCAAAGTATACAACAAGAACTATTAAAGTATAATAAAGAGATTGCTGACTTACCCCAAGTCATTGCAGCAAATAAGATGGATTTGATTTATGACATATCAAAGGATGATACTATAAAACGATTAAAAGAAACTTTTGAGCCACAAGGTTTGAACGTATTTCCGATTTCAGGGGTTACCGGTAGTGGTATGAAAGAATTGCTTTATTTTGTAGCGGATTTGTTGGCGACATTAGAGCAAGCACCCATTGTTTTTGCACAGGAATATTTTCCGGAAGAGGAGTTACTTTATGAAAATTTGCCTTATACGGTTAGCAAAGAAGACGGTATGTATGTAGTCGAAGGACCTAAAATTGAAAAGATGTTGGGATATACCAATTTAGACTCAGAAAAAGGATTTGCATTTTTTCAGCGTTTTTTGAAAACGAGTGGTATTTTAGAAGATTTGGAACATGCAGGAATAGAAGAGGGCGATACCGTTCGGATGTATGAATTGCAATTTGACTACTATAAATAGTACATCACATAATATATAGGAGAAAATATGACAACAAAACAAAGAGCTTATTTAAAAAGTCTTGCCATGAAATTAGAGCCATTGTTTCAAATTGGTAAATCCAGTATGTCGCCAAATTTAACAAAAGCGATTGCTGAGGCATTGGATGCCAGAGAATTGATTAAAATTCGTGTTTTACAAAACTGTGGTGATGACCCAAAAGAATTGGCGACAATTATTGCGGAGCGCACGCAGGCACAAGTGGTACAGGTTATTGGCAAAAAAATTGTCCTATACAAAGAGGGCAAAGATGAGAAAAAAGTGATTCAGTTACCAAAGGCAAAATCATCTTAATCTTGGGAGAACGGTTATGAAAATAGGTATCTTAGGAGGCACCTTTGATCCCATTCATATTGGGCATTTATTGTTGGGCGAATTTGCTTATGCGGGTTTTGGTTTAGACGAAGTTTGGTTTTTGCCCAATGGAGGGCCGCCTCATAAGGATTATTCAAGTGAATCTGTAGATTATTTGGCACATCGCATTAAAATGGTAGAAAAAGCAATTGCGGATGTGCCTTATTTTAAATTGTCTTTGGCAGAGGCCAAAAAAGATGTTTCTTTTTACACTTATAAAACCATGGAATATTTCAAGGAAGAATGCCATGGCATTGAATTTTATTTTATACTAGGTGCGGATGCTTTGTTTTCCATTGAACAATGGCGGTCTTTTGAAAAAATATTTCCGACCTGTACGATTTTGGCGGCGATGCGAGAAAATAAGGATGTGGATTCTATGATGGAACAAATACAATATTTAAAAAATAGATATGATGCAAATATATCCTTGTTACGTGCCCCTTTGTTGGAGATTTCTTCTACAACGATACGCAATCGTATACAAAAACATCAATCTGTACGTTACATGGTGCCGGATAATGTGATAAAATATATAGCAGATGAAGACTTATATGTATGATTTAGAAAAATTTGAAAAAACCTTAAAAGAAACACTGAGTTCCGAACGCTACTTACATAGTCAAGGAGTGATGTATACAGCCGGAAGTTTGGCCATGGCTTATGACGTAGATTTTCAGGAAGCTATGATAGCAGGTTTGCTTCATGATTGTGGTAAACTTGTCACTGAAATGGCACAAATAAAAGCGTGTGAAAGGTGGGGCATAGCACTTTCTCCGGAAGAATTGGCAATGCCTGCTTTGATTCATACCAAATTAGGAGCTGTGTTGGCACAAGAAGTGTACGGTGTAACAGAAACGAGCATCCAAGATGCCATTCGTTATCATACCACCGGGCGACCTCACATGTCTTTATTGGAAAAGATTGTTTATATCGCCGATTTTATAGAACCTTGGCGAGGCAGTGGATCTTGGGTGGATGAAACAAGGAAATTGGCTTTTGTTGATTTGGATAAAGCTGTCGTAAAGGGTACAGAATCAAAGATTACACATTTGAAAAAACAAAATAAAACAATAGATAAGATGTCAATCAAAACATTAGAATATTATGGAGGGATTTCAATGAGTTCAATTGAAACAGCAAAAAATATGGCAAAAATTACCTATCATGCATTAGAGGAGAAAAAAGGAGAAGAGATTACAATTATTGATATTTCAACAATATCTGTGATTGCAGATTACTTTATCATTGCCAATGGTTCCAATGAGGCACAGGTGAGAGCTTTGGTGGAAAGCGTAGAAGACGCCTTGGAAAAAGAGGGGTATTTTCGTAAAAAACGAGAGGGCACACACAACGGTGGATGGGTGTTATTGGACTTTCATGATATTATTATCCATATTTTTGATAAAGAAAATCGGCTGTTTTATGATTTGGAACGAATCTGGCGAGATGGGAAACAAATCCACATCGGGGACTTATAAGCATGGTGGAAAATAACCGTGTTCTTTTAGTGAATCCGGAAGAGACAAGAGGGCGATTTGATTTCAAGGGTATTATTGATGATGAACCCCTTGATTTGGAAGTTCTGTATACTATTTTAATTGATTATAACATTGAAACATATCTTTATGACGCAATACGTTCCAAAGATAGTCTGGAAGAAATACTTGCTTTTTTCAAACCAACCATTGTATATACCAATGGAATTGTGAAGCAGGTTCCATTCCTTTTAGAGTATTGCAGTAGAATTAAAAAATATGATTCCGCAATCAAAACGGTCATTGGTGGGGTATATGCGGAACACAATTATAAACATCTTTATCATACCCATTTAGATTATGTTATGCGTTCCTATGACCCTTTTGTCATGATTGGTTTGCTTGCGTGTTTTCATAATAATAAGATGGATATCTCTTCTCTGAATGGCTTATGTTATAAGGAAAATCAGCAGTGGCGTGAAAATGATATTGTATTTTTTGATATCAATAAACTTCCGGAAGTAAATCGAAGCTATTTTTATAAAAATATAAATGCGTTCCGATATTTAGAATTAAAACCCATTGCACAAGTTAGAACTGCATATTCCTGTCCTTATGATTGTTCTTTTTGTTATCGTACATCATTAAATTGTGGACGATATGTTGCCAAGGATATTCAAAAGGTTGTTACCGAAATAAAAAATATTGCATGTGATAATATTTATATTGTAGATGATGATTTCTTATTTAACCCATCCAGATTAAAAGAATTTATTGATTTAATCAAGCAGGAGAATATCCAAAAAAAATATGTCTGTTATGGCAGAACGGATTTTATTCTGAAACATAAAGATTTAATCATGCAACTAAAGGAGATTGGTTTTTATTACATTTTGGTTGGTCTGGAAAGCATTACAGATAGCCACTTAAATCATTATAATAAAAAAATAAGTGCAGATAATAATGCTGCATGTGTAAAATTTTTAAATGAAATCCATATTCATTGCATGGGAATGATGATTGTTGATTTGGATTTTAAGAGAACGGATTTCAAGAATTTATATAAATGGATCAAAGAAATCAATCTGAAACATGTGGCATTATCCATCTATACGCCACTACCGGGGTCAGAACTATATGACAATTATAAAAACCAACTAATCACCAGTGATTTAAGGAAATGGGATTATGTCCATTTGGTGGTGAAGCCAACACATATGAGTGTGAAAAGATATTATTTTCATTATTATATTTTAGTATTTAAATTGCTTCGTCTCGCAAAAAAACATGGGATTTATGATTTTTTAGATTGGAGAAAGTTAAAAAAAGATTTTTTAACTTTATTGTTTGCCAAATGAAAAATGTATATGTAATACTACCGCAGAGTGAAACAGGAATCGCAAAAATAGCAAGATTTATTACAAAATATCCTTATTCTCATGTGACCATTAGTTTAGATGATAATTTGGAGGTTTTTTATTCTTTTTCAAGAATATTTCATGATACACCGTTTATTTCAGGATATGTGAAAGAATATCGTTCACATTTAGCTTCTAAAAAAAATGTAAAATTAAACTGTAAAATATTTAAGATACCGGTTTGTGATGCTGAATACGAAAGCATTGTTGCATTTATGAAAGAAATCGAAGCAGATGATACCTTGCTGTTTAATTATTTGTCCATGGCAACACTACCTATTTTCGGTGGATTTGAAGTGGCCAACACCTATAATTGCGGTGCATTTGTAGCACGAGCAATTAATCGAATTCATCGCATCACATTGCATAAGAAAGATTATAAATTTTTCCCCAAAGATTTTGAAATACTATTAGAAAACGAGTATTTATATTTCGAAGGTGCCTTGGACACAGATTTTGAATATGAAGATGACTACTATTTTCATAAAATATCATGGAAAGATAAAGTTTTCAAAAGTGGATATTTAATGAAAGAAACATGTTATCGTTTTCTGTTTAAACGGGTTTCAAAAAATTTTAATCGAAGTAAAGGAATGATTTTAAGATGATTGGAATATATAATTATACCGTTGTTTTGACATATATCAGCTATTTCGCCGGTTTTTTTGGCATCTATTTTGCAATTCATGATCATCCGACCGCAGCGATTTTATGTTTAATGTTTTGTGGTGTTTGCGATATGTTTGATGGAAAAATTGCTCGCACAAAAAAAAATAAAACCGAAGAAGAAAAGAAATTTGGTATTCAAATTGATTCCTTGTGTGATCTGGTTTGTTTTGGTATTCTACCCGTTTTTATAGGTTATGCCATTGGTATGCAGGAATTATATTATGTTCCGATTTTACTTTTTTTTCCTTTGGCAGCATTGATTCGTTTGGCTTATTTTAACGTAAAAGAATTTGATCGTGTAAAAACAGAAGACAAGGATTTAATCTTTTGTATTGGTTTGCCGGTTACCCCGGTGGCAATCCTATTACCGGTAATTTATTTAGCAAGAACTTTTTTGGATCATTTTTTTGTATTTGTATTTGCAGCTGTTCTTCTGGTGATATCCATATTATTCTTGGTGCCGTTTAAATTGAAGAAATTTACTACAAAAAAACTACTCATCCTAATTGGAATTGGACTAATCTGTACCATAGTTATGTGGGTATTCCGATGAAAGATGAGTCCATATTATTAAGGTTTTTCTATCATCATTTTATTGGTCGTATTATTCTTAGAATAGTCTATAGCCCTTTGTTTTCTAAACTGATTGGTTTTTTACTGAATCAAAAAATATCTACCATCGCAATCAAAGGTTTTATTCAGAAACATCAAATTGAAATGAAGCGATTTGAAAAAAAGAAATATACTTCTTTTAACCAATTTTTCACACGAAAACTAAACAGAAAGGGTGTTGTTCCGGATAAAAATAGTTTTATTAGCCCCTGCGATGGAAAGTTATCCGTATATGAAATCAATGATACCTCTACGTTTCAGATTAAAAATGCACGATATTGTATTAAACAGTTGCTTGAAAAAGAGGAGCATCGATTTAATGGCGGTCTATGCTTGATTTTCAGGCTAGAAGCAAGGGATTATCACCGTTATTGTTATATTGATGACGGAAGAAAAAATAAAAATACTTTTATTAAAGGAAAATTGCATACAGTTCAGCAAATAGCCACAGATAAGCATAAAGTATACCATACAAATGCTAGAGAATGGACGGAACTAAATACAAATCATTTTGGCACAATCATACAAGTGGAAGTAGGTGCTTTATTGGTTGGCAAAATTAAAAATTATCATGAAAACTACCAATATCAAAAAGGTGAGGAAAAAGGCCGTTTTGAATTTGGTGGCTCTACCATCATTTTACTGATTGAAAAAAATCGAGTTAACATCGTAGATGAAATAATAGATTTAATAAATACAAACACAGAGACAAACGTAAGCATTGGAGAAACCATTGGAGTCAAATGCAATCATAAATGACTGAGTATTTAGTCAATTCGGAGGTGTGATCTTGACAAGTCGAAAGATAAAATATATTCTGATTGGTACAGCTCTATTTTTATTGATTCTAGTTAATATTTTTATCATCACAGATTTGGGTGATTTTTTCTTTTATTCCAGTCAAACAGAGGATATCCGTTATGAGACGATGGTACATGCACCCACAGGCGAAACTCCAATCATAGGTCCATATAAAACAGATATACTGCGGGAAATAGTAGAGGAGAATGTTCCATATGACAATGCGCCTATTCCACCAAGGGAGATTCTGGAGCGATTTCGAGAACTTCATAATGTAAATCCGGATTTGATTGGTTGGATTTATATACCCGGTACCAATATTGATTTTCCTTTAATGCAAACTTCAGAACTAGAATGGGATTGGAATTATTATTTAAATCGAAATTTCTATCATGTAGAAGATGGACATGGTGTTCCTTATATTTGGCCCCACCATGACATTATGGAAGATGATTTGATTTTTATATATGGGCACAATATGCCTGACGGTAGTATGTTTGCCGAACTTGCCCATTTTAGATATTTTGATTTCTTTGAAGCACATCCGATTATTGTATTAGATACGATTTATGAAGAAGGAAGCATTTATCAGGTCGCTTTTGCGTTTCAGGTATTGGTCGTACCGGAAGAAGAAAATCAATATTTTTACGATCAAAACAGAGGAATTGAAGATAGGGTGCCTTTTCCTTATACTCTTGTAACCAATTGGGAAAATGAAGAAGCATTTGATTTTTTTATAGAATTGGCTCAATATTATACGATTTATGATACCGGCACAGAGGTAAGATTCGGTGACCGTATCATTGCTTTATGGACATGTACCACAGAAGTTTATGATGGTTTGCGATTAGGTGTGGTTGCTGTAAGGCAATAAATGAGATGATATAGATACAATAAGCAGGAATTTTCAAACAGGCTTGACTATATGTGTCAGATGAAATATAATTGACTTAAGATTTAGTCATAAAACGAAAGGAGACCTTTTCATGTCACCACGTTCAAAAGAAGCTTTTGAAGCTATGAGAAAAACAACAAAACAAAAAATTGAAAATGCTGCATTATCGCTGATCGCACGAAAAGGAACGTCTATCACAATCGACGAAATTGCAAAGAATGCTGAAATAAGTAAAGGTTTATTATACAATCATTATGCTTCCAAAGAAGCATTGATTGAGGAATTGACACGGCAAACCACCTTTATAACAGGTAAAACAATCGGAAGTATTGTAGAAGAATCCGGAAGTGCTGCAGAAAAAATTCAAAAAATAACTTCCATTGTGACAGATATTTTTTCAGGGGATTATAGAGGCATTGAAAACTTTATGTTTATTGCCCAAATTGAAATCAGTGGATTTTTGGCGGATAAACCGATTTATGATTTGCCGGAAGCACCAAATCCATTGGAAAGTCTTACAAAAATAATTATAGCAGGTCAACAAGAAGGTACTGTGGTTCTAGGCGTGCCGGTACAGCTTGCGATGACCTATTGGGCGACGATACAAGGGCTTTCTTCTTATATTATTATGGGAGTGCCTGTTGTGCCTAGTCCGGAGATGTTGCTGCGAATATTATTGAAAGAAAATCATTTATATGATTAAGCGCATCTATTTGAAAAACTATGATTTGTCGTATAGATATAATTGATTTATTCTTATAAATCTCCTCGTGCGCCCCATCATTTAACTTGGGACGCACGAAAGAATCTATGTTCACGTTTTTTTTGATTTATTTTGAATAGGAATCAAGCAGAATCCAATACTCCCAACAATACCGTATATAGATATAATAACGTAAACAAATTGCAAACTAAATATACCTGCCAGTCCGCCGAAAATCAAACTCAAACAAATCATGGCAATGTTCTGTCCAATGCCATAAAAAGACATCACGGTTGCCCGCCCTTCTTCTTTTACTTGACGTTGCAAAATATTAACAAATAAAATCTCCACAATTGCCATAATCATAAAGGCAACACCAAAAATTAATATGGCAGCCGGACGCCAGAGCAGAGCAAATATCATTAATATAGCACAAGCAAAACCACTGATAATAAATAACTGTCGTATCGAAGAAATTTTCTTTTCTACTTTTGGTGCCAGTATATCTCCGATTGCAATAAAAACAAAACGCACGGTAAGAATCCCACTTACCCAGATATTACTTCGTTGAAAATCATTGATAATTAAGGCATCAAACTCGTCTAAATAACTACCTAGACTAGCGACCAATACCAAAAAGACAATGGCAATCAAAGCAATCTTACTTTCTTTCACAAAAACACCGGCTTCTTTGAATGTGGAAAAGAAACTTGCATTCTCTTCTTTTAATTTTTCAGAATAAAGGTTCTTTTCTCTAATTTGCATAACAAATACCACATTGATAAAACATATGCCTGCTGAAATTAGAGCGATGATTGGAATGGGAGTAAAGCTGGCAATCATACCCGCTGAAACAATCCCCACAATCGTTCCAATATTTCCAAAAAACTGAGCTCTACCATATATTTCAGTAAAGTGCTCCGCACAACCATCGCTTTTCAGATTATCATAAATCAATCCCTCTTCTGTTCCGGATTCAAAGGCTCCGCCAATGGCCCAAAAAAAGAAACCCACAGCAAACATAAAAAAGTGATACGAAAAAAACCATATTACAAAACATAATCCTTGTAAAACGGCACCAACAGCCAACATGTTTCTTCGATTCCATCTATCCGCCAAAATCCCTGAAGGTACCTCAAATACAATCGAAAACACACTCCAAAGAGCAATTAATAGGGCGATTTCTGTCACCGATTTCCCACGCTCAATAAACAAAATTGTATAAAAAGCATAGATGGGTAAACATTGACTTATAAACTTGTAAACATATAACATTTTAACATTAAATCGAATCATTTTTTTATCCTCCAATTTTTTTTATCTGATACAATAAATACAGACTTCATGGAGGTCCACGGATTCGTACCCGTGTGGATTAACAAGGGGGTCTAATCGTATTCATATTCAGATCCTTTCTCGATTTATCTTCGCAATTGCATACAATACATTTATGTTCATTGCCAAACTCACAAAAATAATACCCAATTCTTTTGCCACCTTACTTTCATTGGAAACGCCTGCGTTTTCAAACACACTTGCCAATTCTTCTGCAATTTCACTTTCATTTGGCATACCCATTAATTTTAGCAAACTCACTTCTGACAAATCTGTTATCTGTGGTGCTTGTACACTCCACAAAGCCTTTACCGGAAAATGTATCACATTTTTTTTAGACTTTTCATCTTGCATTTCCGGCCGATAAATAAAAACACCTTTTTTTAATTCTAATTCAGCTCCAAAAGAAATGTTTAAATCATTTAAATGTTCAGAATTTTCTCTATTTAAAATATATTTACTAAATTCTCTTTCTAAGGCAACAAAAAACAATTCACATTTTTGTCTGCCAAGCCCGGTTAACAACGTATCCGTAAGAATTTTTTCTCCGTTATTCAATTCAACCGCAAGCTCCAACCGCCGATTAACAGCCTTTTTATCCCAGGCAGGTTGTTGGAGTTGTTCTGATTCAATATATGTCACATTTCGATTTAATCGCATTATTCTTGCATCATCATGAAACAAAGAACCTTGAGAATAAGAAGCTTGATTGACCCCTATTTTAACATCATAATCCTGAGAGCTGGAACGTTGATTTATAACTCGGATTCCCTTAATGTCCGAAAAAGCATATCGCTCCATACTTGATGCTTGTTTTTCACGCCTCTCTATCACAAATCCCGAATCATATAACGTTAATATTGTTGCGAGCTTACGCCGTCGATAAGCCTCCCAAATAAAATAAAGCACAGGAAGTAAAAGGAGGGCTACTGTTAATAATTCCAAAACGTAAACGCTTTCCTCCGCAGCTTGCAAAAAATATAGAACCAATCCTCCAATAGATGTTAAAATCACAAAAACACCTAACACAACCATAAAAACAACTCGTTTTATTGTCGTTTCTACTTGTAATAATTCTTTACCAAATTGTCTTTCCACGTGCATTTGCACATACACCTTCCCGTTACAAATTTTCTCTTAAATCTTTAAACTTTTGACATACAAAGGAAAGTATAGCACATTTATAAATAAATTTCAAAAAAACCTATTATCAGCTCTCATTAATACGGTGACCATAATATTATAACCCCTTTCAAACAGAACATATTTTCAAAACAAACGTTTGTATTTTTGCCGATTCTATGTTAGAATAATTTCTATAACCTATATGCATACGATAATTGGAGGAAATGACTATGTCAAAAGGAAAAATTACTGTAAAACAACAAGAAATATTAGATTATATTAAAAGCCAGATTTTAAAACGTGGTTATCCGCCTGCTGTTCGTGAAATATGTACCGCAGTTCATTTAAAGTCCACCTCTTCTGTCCACTCTCATTTAGAGACACTAGAAAAAAACGGCTATATTCGGCGTGATCCAACCAAACCTAGAGCCATCGAGATCTTAGATGATTCTTTTGCTTTAACTCGTCGTGAGATGGCGCAGGTGCCGATTTTAGGACAGGTGGCTGCAGGTGAACCTTTGCTGGCACAAGAAAATATTGAAAACTACTTTCCGATTCCGATTGAATTTATGCCAAATAAAGACACCTTTTTATTAAAAGTAAAAGGGGATAGTATGATAGATGCAGGTATTTTAAATGGTGATATGGTTTTAGTTGAACAAAGTTCCATCGCCTCAAATGGCGAGATGGTTGTTGCTTTGATTGAGGATAGTGCTACCGTAAAAACTTTTTATAAAGAAAGAAACCATATTCGCTTACAACCTGAAAATGACACCTTAGACCCGATTATCGTCAAAGAAGTTACCATTCTTGGCAAAGTAATTGGTGTGTTTCGTTTTCTATAAATATAAAAGGGCTTTCTTATGTCACAGCAAAAGGAATTAGACTATCACAAACAGTTAGATATTGATTATACATTACGATTACGTGCAGTTCTTGACACGATGGCTCCTTTTGTAAAGGATTTTTTTCGAGCCATTGAACCACGCACATCAGCCAAAACACGTATTTCTTATGCGTATGATATTCGTGTGTTTTTTAATTTTTTAATTGAAACACATCCAACTTTCAACGATTACTTGTTAAATAGTTTTAAACTATCTGATTTAGAAAATATTGAAGCTTATGAATTAGAAGAATATTTGGAATATCTTAAAGTGTATCGGGATACCAATGATAGACGGCAGGTCAACACAGAAAAAGGACTTGCCCGCAAGCTTTCTTCCTTACGGAGTTTTTATCATTATTTTTATAAACGAGAGCGTATCAGTAAAAACCCTGCTCTTCTTTTGGATACACCCAAATTCCATGAAAAAGCCATCATACGCCTAGATGTAGATGAAATTGCACTTTTATTGGACTATGTTGAACATGGGGGCAATCAGCTTAGCGGACAGCGTAAAGTATATTTTGAAAAAACCAAAAATCGTGATTTGGCAATTCTGACTTTACTTTTGGGTACAGGGATTCGTGTTTCTGAATGTGTCGGCTTAGATATCCAAGATGTAGACTTTAAAAACAACGGTATCCACATCACACGCAAAGGTGGTAGTGAAATGGTTGTGTATTTTGGAGATGAAGTAGAAAATGCTTTGAAAAGTTATATATTGGTTGATAGAGCTGCCGTTACACCTGTGATAGGTCATAACAACGCCCTTTTCCTCTCTACACAAAGAAAACGTATGGGTATACAAGCCGTTGAAAATATGGTGAAAAAATATGCCGCAGAGGTGATACCACATAAAAAAATAACGCCCCATAAGTTACGTAGTACTTATGGGACTGAATTATACAAAGAAACGGGTGACATTTATTTAGTCGCTGATGTTTTAGGGCACAAAGATGTTAATACAACCAAAAAACACTATGCCGCTATAGATGAAAACAGGCGCCGCCGTGCGGCACAAGCCGTGCAACTACGCGAAAAATGATCAAATCCATTATTACCTAAAATACTTTTGTATTGTTGGCTGCAAGTTCTTCTCGAATCCGAATATACGCTTTGATCAATTCAATAGAACCATTGACCCCTAGTTTTACACTGTCAATTGCCAAGTCATAACTATCACAATTGCCCCATTTTTTATTGGAATAATAGTTATAATAAGAAGCACGCCGTTTATCCGTTTTTGCAATCAAATCTTTCGCTTTATGTTCATTGATTTCAAAATCACGAACCACCCGCTTGATTCGAGCATCTAAATCCCCATGAATAAAAATACTTAATAAATTAGCATGGTTTTCCAAAGCATAGTCCGCACAACGCCCAATGATAACACAAGGCCCTTCCTCTGCAATTTTTTTAATTGCATCAAATTGTGCTAAAAATATTTTTTGATTAATGGGCATTTCCGAATAATTATTGCCCATATAACCCATCGAATAGGAGTCCATCACCAAAGAATATAAAAAACTACTGGTTGGGCGCTCATCATGAGATTCGAATACCTCTTCGCAAATACCACTGTCTTTTGCCGCCCGGCTAAGCAATTCTTTGTCATAATAAGGAATTGCAAAATCTTTTGCCAAAGCTTTACCGATATCTCTACCACCGCTACCAAATTCTCTACCGATTGTAATTACTGTATGCATAAGTAAACCTCCTCCTAAAGTGATACTAATTATTATTTATATTATAGCGTAATTTTTGCAACAATTCAATAAAGTAGGCCGGGAGTTCTGTGTCAAATTCGACATACTCCAATGTGCGTGGATGAACAAAACCGACCACCTTTGCATGTAAGGTTTGCCCATTTAATTGAAACGGTGCTTTTCCTCTACCGTAGACAGCATCACCTAAGATAGGATGACCAATTGCACTTAAATGCACCCGTATTTGATGAGTACGTCCTGTTTCAAGACGACAGGCAACATAAGTATAATTTCCAAATCGTTCTAAGACTTCAAGGTGCGTCACTGCATCTCTTCCAGACTTCGTATGTATGCTCATTTTCTTTCTATCAACGGGATGCCTGCCAATCGGTTTATGAATCGTCAGTGTATCCCTCTTAATATTCCCATATACAATCGCATGATAAATGCGGGTAATACGATGTTCTTTTAATTGATTTGCCAAGCAATGGTGGGCCATATCGTTTTTACATATAATCAAGGATCCTGTGGTCTTTTTATCAATGCGATGGACAATACCGGGGCGCAATACACCGTTGATGCCCGATAGATTTTCTTGACAATGATGCAAAGCGGCATGGACAAGCGTTCCGCTATCATGACCTGCCGCAGGGTGAACCACCATATCTTTTGGCTTATTGACAATAAGCACATCTTCATCCTCATATATAATATCCAAAGGAATATTTTCCGCTTTTACATCCAATGTTTGTGGTTCCGGCACTTCAAGTTCTACGATTTCACCTACACGCAATTTATAATTTGTTTTCACAATTCTTTTTTTATCTACTTTGGCAAAACCGTCTTTGATTAAATTTTGCAAATAAGAGCGAGAAAAATTAGGTAACTGTTCCGATAGATATTTGTCCAAGCGAATATCATCTAATTCCGTTGTTAATACAAATTTTTCCACCCTACTCTCCTAAGTTTTTTTCTTTGCTTTTTTCTTCTGCCCCAATATCCTGGTCTTTGATTTTTTGACAACTTATAAAATTTAATTCATGACCTTTGTAATAAAACAAAACCAATATCAAAAAGAAAAAACAAGAAATCACTACATAAATATCAGCCACATTAAATACAGGAAAATTAATAAGTTCAAAGAAGAACATGTCCACAACAAAACGCAAACGAATACGGTCAATTAAATTTCCAATCGCTCCGGATACGAGCAGTATTGTAACAATTCGCAAAGGAATGTATCTTTTCGTATGAGGAATACGTCCATAAATCCAAAGAACAACCACTAAAATAATAAAGGTAAACACAATCAAAAGTGGTTTGTGCCCCTGTAAAATACCAAATGCAGCACCTCGGTTTTCTAGATAGAGTAAACGAAAAACACCCTCAATCAATGTATAATAACCAATTGGTTCTAAATATGTCATGGCAAGCCATTTGGTGATTTGGTCAATAAAAACCCCTACTCCACAAAAAAGTAAGGCAATCGTGTAGCTTTTAATCTTATGTTTTGAATCTGTCATGATAAAACCTCTTCATCCTAAATATATTTATGAATTGACACAAAAAAACGTTCTTTCTTTGTCTTGTTTTTTATTCCTTTATACTGAAACTTACCCATACCACGCACGGATATTATATCCTCTTCTTTGACCTGATAACTATTGGATAATACCAAACGCCCATTCACAAATACCTTTCCGCTTTCAATGAAACCGGACAATTTGCGCCTTGAAGCACGAAAAGCCAGAGCCAATACCGTGTCCAATCTAGCTGAGGCAATGGAGCCGGTAATCTCCTCATACTTCGGTGTGCCATGAAAGTCATGTAACGACATTTCTGTGCATGTAATGGCACTACGTTTGATGTGTGTTAGATTTTCCTGCACAAAAACCAACATATTTGTATGGATAAATACATAGGCTCCATAATCGGAAGATGATATAATATCACCCAGTTTAGAGCGTTCTATGCCTAGATTTAAAATAGCACCCAAATAATCACGATGATTTAATTTTTCTGCATATTTTTCGGCGGAAGCTTTCACATGTAATAATGCAAAGGGATAAAAAATATCCTCAATGCGCAAACAAAGAGCATCGTTGAAGAAAGCCACCATCCGACGCTCCGCTTGTGCATATCCACCATACAAAGCATACGCTGTATAAAGTTCTGTCCGTGGCAAGATATGTAACGTATTTAATTCATCCAAGTTCAAAAAATCACTAAAAACAACGATATCTCTATCGTAGGCTTTTTTTGATAATTCTTGCAATCGCTTTTCCAACAAAAAACTATCTTTACTCATATAAACTTTTAGTATCTTCTAGTCGGCGGCGGCGTCTCTACCGATCCACCAAGTAAATCTTGCAAATCACCTGAGATATCTACATTTGATGCGGTCACTAGAAAGATGTAATTTGAAATGCGTTGTAAATTTCCGGTAATGGCAAAGGTAGTGCCTGAAATAAAATCAATAATTCTTTGAGCAACTTCTAAATCCATACCCTCTAAATTCAAAATAACTGTTCTACCTGCTAATAAAGTCTCACTGATTTCACGAGAATCATCCACAGACGTTGGTTTAATCACACAAACTTCCATGTTAAATCCGCCTCTTTTGGCTGCAGTTGTTGGTCGCATCGGAGTTACTTTGTTAGAAACTTGATTTCTTCTACCATCGACTTCCTCCATATCATTGAAGTCGTCCTCTTCTTTTTTCTTAAACAATGCACGACGTGGCTTTTCTTCAAACTCGTCTTCTTCAAAATCATCATCATAGAAGTCATCATCATCATAATCATCGCCGTTTAATCGCATAAGGTCTAAGAACTTGTCAAATACACCCATTTTTCTTTACACTCCTATCTTATCTACAAACAAAGTCATAGACAATCAATTTTTATCGAAAACTTCCGTGCCATAATATCTGGCACCAAAGACACCTGTTCCGATGCGAACCATAGTCGCACCTTCTTCAATCGCAACTCGGTAATCATTGGTCATCCCCATCGAAAGTATTCTCATAGTAACATTATCAATCTTTTCCCGATTAATGTCAACCAATAATTTACGTAATTTGCTAAAAATTGGTCGATTTGTTTCAGCATTATCTACAAAAGGTGCGATTGTCATCAAACCTTGGATAGAAATATGTTGGAATTTGGCAATTTCTTTTACGGCATCTTTCACTTCCTTTTCTGCAAAACCAAACTTGCTTTTTTCTTCGGCCACATTGACCTCCAACAATACGTTCGCTATAATCCCATGTTTGGCGCACTCTCGTTCAATCACCTCAGCCAAACGCAAAGAATCTACAGAATGTATCAATACAGCTTTATCCACAATTGATTTAACTTTATTCGTTTGTAAATGTCCAATCATATGCCATGCAATATCTTTCGGTAAACAATTATATTTTTGCACAAGCTCCTGTACTTTGTTTTCACCAAACACACGAAGTCCCGCATCGTAAGCCTCTTGTATCACTCTATTTGATTGGGTTTTACTTACCGCAATCAAGGTTACTTCATCACGATTACGCCCTGCTTTTTGACAAGCTGCTTGAATATTGGCTTCTACTTCCGACAAATATTCCTGAATCATATCCATTTCCCCGTCTTTCTGTCTCATTGCGTATCTAACGGATTACAACTTCACCATCATCTACACTATCTCCATTTTGGGCAATAAAATCAAAATTAAAAATACCAAAAGAACCACCTTCTTCAATTAAATAAAATTCATCATTTTCACTTAAAATATTTACCAAACGAAAAATCGCATAACCCTGATTGATATTAAACACCCCTTGCAAAGTTCTAATTTCACCTAAAGTAAAAGTCTCTCCTGTGGTAGGTATCATCAAAGTCGTGCCACTTTCGATTTCATTGGGATTTAAAAAAATTTGTTCATCACTGATGCGATTATACAGACGCAATGCCTGAAAAGTCTGACTACCATCACTGTTTTGAATGTAAACACCATTGGTAATACTTTGCTCTTGTGTCGTAATAAACTCTGGTGGCACCACAAAAAAATCCTTTTCCGTTACTGCACTTCTAGGTATTTTCAAGCCACTTTGATCTTCTAAAATCAACTCCAGAACAAGAAATCTATCTTCTGCATAACGAATCATAGAATGATGAAAGGATAATGCTACAAAATGTTCATTACCTCTTACAAAAACCCTGGGTGCTGCCCACATCTGAACACCATCACGTTCAAAACGAACGCGGATCCAATCCATTTCCCGCAATGTATTGGCCATTTCCACATCCACCTGAATCACCACATACCAGTCCTCTCCTGTTACTAAGGTATATACAGGCTCACCTGCTTGTACAGCTCTTTTGTCCGTCAGAAAACGAACATCCCCGTCATGCTGCAAAAAGGTAGCCGCATCAATCTCATTTTGGGTGATGCTTTCCATACCGTCTACACGAAAGCTTAAAATACCATCCCGTGGTGCTGAAAAAACCTCTGCTCTCCCACGGCTTTCATTTAGAACTGCGTCCTTTTGCGCTATTTCCATTTGATTTGTGACACCATGAAAAGAATGTTGCAAACCATTTCTCAAGGCGTTTACAGTAGCAAAACGTTCCAAAGAAAAATTTTCATTGAAGCTTTGTACTTGATAGACAAAAGGACTATGGGTATCATTTGCAATTCCATCAAAATTTGCTCCATCTTCCGGCACAAGCATATCAGATAGATTCAAACGTTCCGGTGTGATTGCAAAAACATTAGAACCACTACGCAATTTACTCAGTGGTGTTTGAAAATAATAAATATAACCGGTCCGTTCGGCATAAATCACAGTTTCTTCCCGTATGATAATGCCAATATAAGAATGATCGTCTAAAATCCGTCCCTGCCGCACTTCAAAAGGAATAATGCGATTTCTGGTTGCATATAAAAAAACCGTTACAATAATATAAATGAAAATAATGGCAAAAATCAATATACCAATATTAAATTCTTGCTTGCTTTTATAACCGTTAATACTAACCGCTTTTTGCTTACGTTTTTCCTTAGACAAAAGAAACTCCTTTGTAGCCAATTGCTATCTATTATTTATTCCATAATGTAACATATTTGTCATATTTTCATATAAGACATCACGGGATGGAGCACCCATGATAATGGAAATAAAAGAACGATTGTTGATATCCCGATTCAACAAAATCACACAAGCACCCGCTTGATCCGTCGTACCTGTTTTCCCGCCGAGTACCGATACATTATAAGGATTACCAATCAAACCACCAGTATACCAATTTGTTGGAAAAGAAGTAATAGGACGAACATTACCATGTACATCTGTCACTTGTGCGGTATGATAAGGCATTTGAATGATATCTACAAAGCGCTGGTCTTGTAAAAGTACATTGAAAATCAAATACAAATCATAAGCAGTTGTAACCTGATTTGCGTCATGAAGTCCATGGGAATTAACAAAGGTGGTACGGGTTGCTCCGATTCGCTTCGCTTCTTCATTCATCAGTTGAACAAAGGCCTCCTCACTCCCCGCGATATGTTCCGCAATGGCAACGGAATTATCATTACCGGAATGCAAAATCATACCACACAATAAATCAAACAAAGAAACGGTATCTCCTGCCTGAAAACCGCCTAATTGCACAGTCCAATCAAAGGCAACAGCTCTTTCGCTCACGGTCACCATATCTTCCAGATTTCCATATCGGAACGTCAAATATGCTGTCATGAGTTTGGTGGTACTAGCCGGATATAAAGATGCAAAAAGATTTTTTCCATATAGTACGGAGCGATTGTTCACATCAACCAAAAGAGCCGCATATATGTCTGGTGATAAAGTGAAATCTCCCATACCTACATCCGTAGTTGTAACAGCTAAATTAGCCGCAAACATCGTCTGACGCATGAGGCTACGGTTGAAATGTTGCAATTCATATGCACGAATATTATCTGCTGCAATGGTACGATGATCTACACTTTGGCAGGAAACAACCATCATCGCAATCACAACCATCATCATAAAGATAAGCAGAATTCGATTTTGTTTTTTCTTTTTATTTATATATCTCACGCCAGTCCAAATCTCCTCTATCCAAAGCTAAAATCAGAGCTTCAGCCGTTGCGATATTGGTAGCCATCGGAATGTTATAAATATCACAAAACTTTACAATATCATTGATATTTGGTTCATGGGACAAAGGGGTCAAAGGATCCCTAAAAAAAATCAATAAATCAATTTGATTTTGTTCAATTTGCGCACCCAACTGCTGTTGCCCCCCCAAATGTCCTGCCAAAAATTTATGAATATGCAAATTTGTTACACTTTCTACCAAATTTCCCGTCGTCGCAGTGGCATATAAGTCATGCTTGCTCAAAATACCTTGATAAGCGATACAAAAATTTTGCATCAGTTTTTTCTTTGCATCATGTGCCACAAGTCCTATGTTCATATGATTATGTCTCCTTGTCTTTTCTAAACCGGCAAAACCCAACAAAATCTAATACTTATTCGGATATTTACCGGATAATTTATGTGGATGTAAACCGACATTTAAAACCAATCCGATGCCTGCATAAAAACACACCAAAGAGGTCAATCCGTAACTCACAAACGGAAGCGAAATACCTGTATTTGGAAAAATATGCGTTGCCACAGCAATATTGATAAAGGTCTGTGACCCAATCAAAGCAGCCAATCCTCCACAAATAATCCGACCTGCTAAATCTTTGGCACGAATACCTGTAAGAATACACAGCAACACTATTAATAATAGCATAATAATGACAAATGAACCACCCAAAAACCCTAATTCCTCACCAATAATTGCAAAAATAAAGTCATTTTGAGGCTCTGCAATAAAATTACTGTTTTTCAAAGAATCTGTTGCGTCATTATCAAAGCCTTTCCCTGTAAGTTGTCCTGAGCCAATGGCCATAACAGAATTGATTTGTTGATAGGCTTCCGCATCCGCAAATTCTTCCGGATTTAGCCATGCTAAAATACGATTTTGCTGATAATCTCTTAAAATTGGTTGATTGGGTTGAATTGCAATAATCAAAAACACAATGGCCAAAGGAATTACAATGGCAAATAGAACACCAATGAACTTATAACTTAAGCCTGCCAAATAAAGCATAACGCAAAAAACAACAATCAAAGTAATGGTATTGGATAAGTTTGGTTGCCGCAAAATTAAAAATGCCGACGGTGCCATAAGCGCAATAGAAAAAAACAAGGTTCCTTTTGTATTAATCGCCTTTTCTCTTACCATTAGAAATTTAGCAAAAAACAAAATCAAAATAATTTTGGTCAAATCGGATGGTTGAAATTGTACAAAACCAAGATCCAACCACCGGGTTGCTCCGTTGACTTCTGTGCCAAACAAAGCAGTTGCAACCAAAAAAATCAGATTGATGCCATACAATACCCATACAAATTTCAACACCCAACTATAATCAATCAATGAAATAATCACCATGATAACAGCACCTACAACCACACCTGCCAATTGTAAGTTAAATAAAGCAGGTGCGGCACTACCTACCATAAAAGCACCAAAAACAGAAAGGATAATAACCAAAATCACCAAACTGAATTGATAGTTTTTAAAATTATATTTTTTGTTTAGATTTTTAACTTTGGAAATCATATCTCTTCCTTTTTGAAAACACCTTATCTAGTCATGACTGGACACACCCAACGGTGCTGCCCGACCTGTGATCACTTCATCTACATCAGCCGATCCCATCTGAATCCGCATAATATCTCGTGCGATTTCAGCCGCATAAGTTGAGGTATAACCATTTGTAATACGTACCGAAATTGCATACTCCGGATTTTCCACTGGGGCAAAAGCCACAAACAATGCATGGTCAGGATTTACATTGCTTTGCTGTGCCGTTCCTGTTTTACCCGCCATGGATATCTGATGTTCCGGCGTGGCAAAACTACGATGATTCAATACCATATTTACCATACCCTGCTCCACCAAATCCCATGTGCCACTACTTACAGAATCCATGCTACGAATCAATGCAGGGGTATAATCATTAATCAACCGTCCTGTAGCATCGGTTGTGCGGTCAAGTAAGGTCAACTCAAACAAATCGCCGCGATTTGCAATGGTTGCCACATAACGATTTAGCTGACTTGTCGTAAAGTTGTTGGTTCCTTGTCCAATGGCTGATAGAACACCAATCTCATCGGAAACATGGGGTAGCACCTCCGGTATTTCAATACCACTTGGCTCATTTAAACCAAATCCGGCGGCATATTGTGCCAGTAAACGAATACTATCGGCATCATTATATACGCCATTGCTTATACCCATGTCAAACCCCAAGGAATAAAAGAATACATTACAAGATACATCAAGGGCTCTAATTACATCACTGGAACCATCCCCATAAGGATAACTCCAACAACGTGGGTGAGGGGTTACTCTTTTAAACTCTCCCTCGCAAAAAATATGAGTGCCGGCATCAATAAGTCCCTCTGTCAAACCTGCAACAGCCGTCACCATCTTAAAGGTAGAACCGGGTGCTGTACTTTCTTGTGTTGCATTGTTCCAAAAAGGCCTGGACAAACTATTCATAAGAGCATTATAGTAATCTGCATCTATGGTATTTGCCAATCGGTTGTTATCATATCCCGGGTAGGATACCGATGCTAAAACCGCCCCTGTACCTGGCTCACTAATTACCACTGAACCTGTGCTTGGTTCCAGACCCAATTGTCCCGGTGTAATTTCTAAATTCTGGATCTTACTACGCACCCAACCAAATGGTTCCACTGTGCCCGTCAAAAGTCCTTGATAGCTTTCTTGGTCCATAGGCAAAACACCTTGCTCATAAACGGCTGCAAAAATCTGTCCGCCTGTAATACCGCCACTCCGAATAAGACCTAAATAAATCATTCGCTCAAACACGATATCATTTACCAACACACCTTCTAAATAACTTACAATAGCCTCATACACAGAACTTGCATCCGTATATCTATCTAAATCCACATAATTTGCCAAAACACCGGTGTCAATCCAATTTTCCGTAATTGCATGATTGAGGTATTCATGTATATTAATGCTCTCATCTATTGTCCATGCCCTATGAACAGAATCATTTGTATCAATATTATCCCGTATTAAAATACTTGTATTGGTGGATAGTAAAGTAATGGAAATATAAGACATAATATCTTGCATTTCTGAACTTAATTCACCATAAGGAATGCCATTCGGATTATTTAAATAAGCAAGCACCTCGGTTAACACCTGCCCTTTTTGATTGCCAAAAGTATGATACAATGCGTTTTGAGCCGTACCTGCGCTCGCATTGGGAAATCTGGAACTATCAATGATATTATTTGCGATAAAATGAAAATATACTTGATCAATCGGTATAATAATATCACTTGCAGAACGTTCTAAACCGGGATCATAATTCATCACGTTGCGGAGACGATCCAAAATAATACCTGCTAATTTTTCTTGTATCACATGATAACCCCAAATTTGTAAATCACGGTCAATGGTCAAATGAACACTATTTCCGGGACCGGGTTCTATAAAGTCAACAACATCCGTTACACGCCCACGATTATCTACATAAAAAGTCATAGAACCTTTATTGCCTTGCAGTACTTCTTCCATAACCTGCTCTATCCCTGCTTTTCCGACAATATCATTCATGGAATAACGCTCTGGCCCATCCGCATTTAAAAGATCCAACTCTTCTTGGGAAATCTTGCCAGTATAACCTATAATAGAGGCAAAATAATTCGCAGCATAATAACGTCGCATGTAATATTCCGAAACACTTACACCAAACAGACGATACTGATTTTCCATAATCGCAGCCACCGTCTCGTCACTTACATCATATGCCAAAGTGGTCGGAATATATTGCGTAAAACTATTTAAATGAATGGAATACCGTAAATTGATCATTTGTAAAATAAAAGCTCTGTCGTATTTCTCCAAATCTAAACCATAACCAAAGGTTTCATGAGTCGCCAGACGCCGAATAATATCATCCGCTGTGGAATTTGCCTGTTCCGGTGTTAAATCATCAATATTACGTTCACCAAATACATCTGCAATAAAGCGCAAACGAGAAAATTCATTGGTCATGGCAAAGGCATAATTACCTGTCCCGTCTAAAATAATACCAAAACCACTGATGATACTATCTCCATGGGCTTCCACAATTTCAATCACATCAGCCAAAATACCGTTTAGTACCTCATTTCTAGATAAACCATCCCGGCCTTGTACATCTCCCTCTATGATGATAGAATTGGCAAGTTCATTGTAAGCTAAAAGGTTTCCGTTTCTATCATAAATATTTCCTCTGGTTCCCTGTATCTCCCGGGTACGACGAATTTGCAAACGAAAGTTGTCCAGATAATATTGCCCCTGAACAATTTGCAAATCAAATATACGGTGAATCAATATAATAAAACACAGACTTGTAATAATACCCAATAACATTAAACGAGATTGGGCAAGTCGTGCCATCGTGTTTTTTACCCGTCTAAAAAAATCTTTAACCAAATTTACTCGCTCTCCTTTTTTCTTCCGTCTCTAATTTACGATTGATAAATAAAATAAAAGGATACAAACCCAATGTTGCGGCAATTGTATAAATCAATTCAGGTAAAATAATCGCATTGAGCAGATGGAAAAAATCAAATACACCTCTTAATACAAAATGGAAAAAATAAATAAATAATCCATAAACAAAACTACTTACACTAATTAACAAAATGGGCAGTTTAATATCTTCATCTAAATAAATCTGTTGAAACAAGCCGTTTAAAAATCCAAAGACCAGATAAATCAAAGCATAAAAACCGATGATATTACCAAATAATATATCCAACAGCAATCCTGCACCAAATCCAACAAACATACCCTCTTTGGAGCCACGCATAAAACCAAAAGATGCCGTTAAGATAATAATCAAGTTGGGGCGAATATTGGCAATCGCAATGAGATTTAACACCGTGGTTTGTATCAACACAACTGCCAAAACCAAGGCTACTCCAATGAAAAACCGTTTTAGTTTTAAGCGCTTCATGTTAGTTTTCTCCCGCCCCACTGTCTGTTGTTTCATTCATTTCTTCTGCGATACTTTCTGCTTCCATGCCTACCACATCCGCTTTTGTTTGCATAATCACCAGAACTTCTTGAATGTTTTGAAAGTCAACAGCCGGCACAATATAACCGGATCGTGTTAAGTTATTGGAATCTACATTGACCTCGCTAATATATCCAATCAAAAGACCCTGTAAAAATAAATTGCTAATGTAGGAAGTCACAATCTGGTCACCCACTGCAACAGGATTTTCATTGTTTTCCATCTGTTCAAAACGCATGCGGCCTTCATTAATCAAAGTTAAATCACCCCGGACAATCGTACGATCCGAAGTTGCCAACACCATACCACTTACATTACTCACATCATCAATAATAGAACGAACCGTAGACCAAGTCGGTCCAACATCTGTCACAATACCCACCAGACCATTGCCTGCGATGATGTTCATATCTACCCGAACACCATGTAAACTACCACGATTAATTGTAAAATTGTTAAACCAATTATTACCACTAATCCCTACAACACGTGCACCAATGGTCTCATAATCGGCATATTGCTGATCCAACTGAAATAACTCTTGTAAACGTTGCAACTCAAACTTATCTTGCACCAAAAGGTTATTCTCCGCAGATAGACGATTGACCTCTGTTTGCAATGCTTGATTTTCTGTACGAAGCATTTCCATGGTTTCGAAATTGTCATTCATATCACCCAACCAAGTACCGATGTGATTGACACCGGATTGCAAGGGTACCACCGTCACATTTGCCAAAACTCGAAAAACACCGGTTGCTTGCTCGGAAAAAGCAGATAATACCATCAAAGCAATGCAAATGAGACTTAAAAATAACAGCCAATATTTATTTGAAATTCCACTACTACTTCTTTTTTTCATCTACCTTAACCACCTATAATCCTCGTTTAGCATAGAATAAGAGAACTTCCGATAAACTTTACTTGACATAATCACTTCTAAACCACGCATAGAACTAAATTCAGGTTCATGTGCCACATGGACAGGCAAATTGATATGAGACTCCAAAAAAGAATCTAAACCCGATATACGGGCAATTCCACCTGTAAGATAAAGACCATTTTCAAAAATCCCCTTTTGAATATCTGAAGGAGTGCGATCAATCATAATTTTGATGGCATTGACACATTCTTCTAAAGGTTCTTTTAATGCAGCACGCACCAGTCCACTGGAAATATCTTTCCGATGGGGAATGCCGCTTAGAATACTCTTACCACTCACCATAGCTGTGGCATCCGTTTCTTGTTCAAAAACACCGAACTTACAACGTAAATTTTCTGCTGCACTATGACCAATCAACATGTCTTGATTACGGCGCACCAAATTAATAATCGCATTGTCTAAATGGGTTCCGCCGATTTTCACCAAACGATTTAATACCATACCACCTGCCGATAAAACGGAAAGTTCTGTAGTGCCACCACCAAAATTTGCAATCATCACCCCGGAAGTACTCCAGATATCTACACCTGCCCCCAAAGCATCTACAATCCCCCGCTCAACAATACGAACCGATTTTGCTTTGCCACGTGAATTTAAAACCAAATCATAAAAAGCACGCTTTTCCACCTCGGTCACATCAGTCGGCACAGCCAACAAATATTCGGAACCGCGCACAAACAAACGAGTATTATTCAGCAATGTTCCCAATAGGTATTGCATGCTGTCAAAACTGGCAATCGCACCTTCTTGCATGGGAAAAACAATCCGAATATCATCAGGGGTTTTTTCATACATCTCATAAGCGGCATCACCCATTGCAAAAATATCATCCTTGCCTTTTACCGCTATGACGTTTTTTTGCTTCCATATTTTTTTGTTTTTTTTGTCAAAAACCTTGATTTCATAAGTACCAATATCTAAACCATAAATACTTCTAGGCATTTTTATAAAAATCCTTTTTCTCGCAAACTGACATAACAATTGTTCCCAATCACAATATGGTCAAGCAATTCAACGCCCAACATAGCACCTGCCTCATAAATACGTCTGGTCAAAAGCACATCCTCCTTACTCGGCATAGGGTCACCACTTGGGTGATTGTGCATAAGAATAATGGAAACAGCATGCTTTTGCAATGCGATAATAAATAATTCACGAGGTGTAATCACAGAAGAATTTACCGTTCCCTTTGCGATATTCGTCGAATCAATTAACGTGTTTTTTGAATTCAACAACAGTAATTTCATCACCTCTTGTTTATTGTGTCGCAAATCCTCCATGTAATACCGGGCAATGGATGCCGGTTCTTTGAAATTTAAACCGGACTCCGCTCTTGCCATCGCCAAACGCTTTGCCAATTCCAATAGGCTCATAATTTGAATGGTTTTGACCCGTCCAATGCCATTTAAAGCCAAAAGCTGTTCGCTAGACCAATCGTGTAAAGACAATAAACCATCTCCAGACGAAGCATTGTACAAAATGCGCTTTGCTAAGTTCAAAGAACTCTCGCCCTTTGTTCCATTACGAAGCAAAATCGCCAACAATTCAATATTACTCAAACTAGAAACACCATAACGCTCGCATTTCTCATAAGGACGCTCCTCCGGTGCCAATGATTTGATTCCATTTTCTTGCTTCATGTCTATTTTATTCGGCAACACAAACACACATTATTATAACACAGGTCAAAGGCAAAATAAAATTAAATTTCAAAGACTAGTAAATCAAAAACCATTAGAAAATTCCTTTAAAATGTGATATGATTTTAGAAAATGTGAATAAAAAAGGGGAGAGACATATGCGAATTGGTATTCCAAAAGAAATAAAAAACAATGAAAATCGAATTGCCATTACACCTGCGGGTGTTGTACAACTCATTCATTTCGGGCATGAAGTACGGATTGAAACAAAAGCGGGATTCGGTTCAGGCTTTTCAGATGATGATTATCAAAAAGTAGGCGCAACAATTGTAAGCTCTGCAAAAGAAGCATGGGATGTAGATATGGTTATGAAAGTAAAAGAGCCATTACCTGCTGAATATGATTTTTTTCGAGAGAACTTGATTTTGTTTACCTATTTACACTTAGCTCCTGAATTGGATTTGACAAAAAAAATGTTAGAACAGAAAATCGTAGGTATCGCTTATGAAACCGTTCAATTAAAAGACGGTTCTCTCCCGTTGCTTATGCCAATGAGTGAAGTCGCCGGAAGAATGTCCGTGCAAATCGGAGCGCGTTTTTTAGAACGTAGCAATGGTGGAAAAGGTATGTTATTGGCAGGAGTACCCGGCGTGGCTCGTGCCCGCGTTACCATCATCGGTGGTGGTGTTGCCGGTCTCAACGCTGCAAAAATTGCCATTGGGCTAGGGGCAGATGTGACCATTTTGGACGTAGATGCCAACCGCTTGCGTCAATTGGATGATATTTTTGGCAATAGTATTCACACGCTGATGTCCAATCCATATACCATCGAAGAATCAGTGAAAAAATCTGATTTGGTAATTGGAGCAGTGCTTATTCCAGGTGCCAAAGCACCTACGCTAGTTTCTGAAGAAGTTGTAAAAAAAATGGAAAGTGGCTCGGTTATCGTAGATATCGCCATTGACCAAGGTGGCAGTTTTGAGACCATTGATCGAATCACCAGCCACGATGCACCCACCTTTGAAAAACACAATATCATTCATTATTCTGTGGCAAATATGCCAGGGGCAGTGCCACGCACATCAACCATGGCTTTAACCAATGTGACGATACCTTATGCTTTGGAAATCGCAAACAAAGGCTATCAAAAAGCCTGTCAGGAAAATCCTGCATTGTTGCAAGGGCTCAACACGCTAAAAGGCAAGATAGTTTACGAAGCCATCGCAGAAGCGCAAGACTTAGAATATGTAGATGCAAACACATTATTGGGCCATCCGGATTCCCTGGCGTAAACCAGCTTCATCCAACGTACCTTGCGCAGCACCAACAACATAACCATTTGCGTCAATAAATATAGAAAAGGGAATGGAGCGCACGCCATAGTTTGCCGCTCCTTCTCCTGTTATATCAAAATAAACAGGAAAATGGTAATCATTGTTTATCATATAATCATCCACACGCGCTCTCGTTTCACGTTGCCCGTCCAAAAGATTAACTTTAATGAAATGAACCTCGTCCCCCATTTCTTGATACAATTTTTCAAAATATGGCGATTCTGCCACACAGGATGGACACCATGTTGCCCAAAAATTAAGCACGATGGGTTTGCCGAAAAAACCGGATAATTGTACTTCTTCGTTCTGTTCATTCGTCATGACAAAATCCGTTGCTACAATGGGATTGTCTTCCTCTCCAATAGATACCAAATTTTCTGAACTGCCTTCCGAATCGACAAAGTGATTATAAACAAATACAGCAACAATCAGTAATGCAACAAAAGCTACCATCCCAAATAAGAGTTTCGTTTTTTTATTTTCCATAAATCATCATCCTTTCCGAAACAATCCTTTATGGTACGAGGGCCATGATAAAACGTCCAAAAATTCCTGTCATCATAAGTATCCCAATCACAATCAATAACCCACCGGAAAAAGCGTTAATAACCCGATAATGCTTTTTAATAAAGGAAAATGCAACTTTTAATCGGCTAATCAGCATGGCACTTACAATAAAAGGTATACCGATGCCCATGGAAAAAACAAATAACATCATCATCCCCTCTAGCAAGCTACCCTGCCCTGCTGCTCGAAGTAATGCTGCACCAAGAAAAGCTCCAACACAAGGGGTCCACGTAATGGAAAATATCATACCAAACAAAAACGCCGACGGAAAATGTAAGGTTTTACTTTCTTTGTCCGCCCATTTTTCATGTAATCTTTTAGAGAAAGACGGAAACCGAAAACGGAATATGCCCAAATAATTCAAACCAAACATCACAACAATCAATCCGGTTATGATATTGATTTGAATGCTATAATCTCGAAGTAATCCCCCCAGACTTCCGGCAAATGCCCCTAATGCAATGAACACCAACGAAAACCCCAATACGAACCCGATCGCATTGAGAAAGGACTTTTCTTCCTCTCCTGTCTCATTGCTCTTTGCGAGATAAGAAATATACATCGGTAGCAAAGGCAAAAAGCAAGGAGAAATAAAAGTAATAATACCCTCTAAAAACAAAAGTAGATATTGCATTATATCTTGACAACGCTCCCTTCTATGTAGTATATTACTAATGTTGCGTATGAAAAATATGTTGCATTTGCTGTTGTGGCTCAGTGGTAGAGCACTTCCTTGGTAAGGAAGAGGTCGGCGGTTCAATCCCGCTCAACAGCTTACATACAAATAAATAACCATTCTATATTCATTCATTTATGCTGTCCTATCGAATAAAATTTGTCCACTGCTTTTTCTCATATTCCGGTGGGGATATTTCGGCATTTTTTCCGGCTTCCAAACATTTGAGCAAATAAACCATATTCCGTGCCAATACCCGCATGGTGTACAATCCCTCTTTATCCTCGGGTACATCCTTTGCATTGGCTCCATGAACCATATTCCAATAACTGGAAGAAACCATGGGCATTTCCGCATAATTGATATATTTATTCAATTGATCCAAAGCCGCACTAGCACCACCACGTCTGGCAATCGCAACAGAAGCTGCCGGCTTTAATTTTAAGGCGGCACAGCGATTTCCAACTGCCTCTGAATAAAAGAGTCGGTCCATAAATGATGTTATATTACCACTTGCTGAAGCAAAATGAACCGGAGTGCCAAAAACAAAGCCATCCGCACCCATGGCGATTTCCCTAAATTCATTTACCACATCATCAAATACACATTTTTTTAACGTCCCACACTGTCCACAGGCAATGCAACCACCAATGGCCTTTTTGCCCAACCAAAAGATCTCACTTTCTACACCGGCTTGATATAGGGTATCCGCGATTTCCTTTAATGCCACATAGGTACTTCCTTCCTTGTTTGGACTTCCATTTACCAATACTACTTTCATTTACATTTCCTCCTGTAATAATTTTTCTGCCTTTTGCTTGCAACGTTGTAATGCATTGTCAATTGCTTTTGGGGTTTTATCTAGGATTTTTGCAATATGTTGATAATCATGCCCCAATAAATGCAAGGGTAATACTTTATTTTCCAAAGGGCTTAATCGTTTTGTCAATCGTTCAATAAAACCCTCTATCAACTCTTTTCCAAAATATAAAACTTCCGGATTGTTGTTTGCTTCCGACTCTATGGTATCAATTAAGAATGGTTTTTTTTCGTCATCCGATGTTTCATCTTCATATAAAGATACGTAATAATTCAAAGGCATATGCTTCATCCGTCCGGCCCATTCAATGGCTGTATACATTTGCCTGGATATACATAAATTTGCAAAAGTAGAAAAAGCCGCCCCCTGATTTTCATCAAAATTGCGAACAGCTTTCATTAAACCAATCATACCCTCTTGAATCAAGTCGTCATTTTCCCCACCCAATAAAAACATAG
Organism: Lachnospiraceae bacterium; assembly: GCA_009779895.1. Classification (GTDB taxonomy): domain Bacteria; phylum Bacillota; class Clostridia; order Lachnospirales; family Lachnospiraceae; genus WRBB01. The sequence goes on along the minus strand of WRBB01000003.1, from coordinate 3,561 downwards.
CCTTAGCTTTACTTCGCACTAAGCCTTTATACTTTATCATCAGGTAATCCATAATATCCTCTTCACCTCGACGCAAATGAACAATTAAGTCCTCATCTGCCCAAGTATCATAGGCATTGTTATACATTTTAATTTCTCCAAATTGAATGCTACTTTTGTAAACGTTGCCGAACAATTTCAAAGGCAAAAACCCCTGTCGCCACCGAAGCATTCAAAGAATCAATATCCCCTTGCACCGGAATCTTCGCCACATAATCACAAGCCTCTTTTACCAAGCGACTGACACCTGCCCCCTCATTGCCAATCACCAAGCCCAACGGACCGGTTAAATTAAAAGAATACATAGTTTCTCCCGTCATATCCGCACAAACAAACCATATGCCTTCTTTTTTTAATGTTTCTATGGTTTTGGTCAGATTGGTCACTTTTGCCACCGGTGTATAGTGCAAAGCACCGGCTGAAGTTTTTACGACCGTTGCCGTAAGACCGACTGCCCGACGTTTTGGAATAATCACACCATGGGCACCCGCCAAATTGGCGGTCCTGATAATCGCCCCTAAATTATGGGGGTCTTCAATATGATCCAATAAAATCAAAAAAGGAGGCTCTTCTTTTTCCTTTGCCAATGCCAACATATCCGAAATTTCACTATATTCATAAGATGACAAATAAGCAATCACACCTTGGTGCTTTCCTGTTTCACTCATTTGATTTAAACGATCTTTACTTACAAAATGAAGAATCGTGTCCTGCTTTTTGGCCTCACGAAGCACTGTCTGAATGGCTCCGTCCTGACTTCCGTCTAAGATAAAAACCTTATCAATGGTTTTGCCGGAACGAAAGGCTTCTATGACCACGTTGCGCCCCTCAATCATCTGCGACTCTATCAGTGCTTGATTTTGCTCAAGATTTTCCATCATTATATTTCTCCAATCCCATTTTTACCAATTCCATGATTCTTGCATATTCTTTCTTCAAATATAAAAAACCCAATAAAGCCTCAAAACCTGTAGCCCTGCGATAATCTGTAATGGACTGATTTTTAGCAGGTGTGACAGACTTTGCATTTCTACCCCGTCGATAAATGACGTGCTCTTCCTCTGTCAAATGTGCTTGAATAAATCGCATAATCGCAGACTGGGCAGAAGCTTGCACCAATTTGCTGGTATCTTGATGGAGCTTTTGTACCTGTCGATTTCCTTGCTGAACCACCATGGATTTGATGATTAAATCATAAACACAATCACCGATATAAGCAAATACCAAAGGCGAATATGACTGAACGTCGATCTGTTTCAAATCAAAGGTTTCTTGAATATAATAATCCAATCCCAATTTTATGCTTTCTTCCATTTAACTCCTTCACGGGTATCTTCCAAAACGATCCCTTGTGATAATAATTCATCCCGAATTTCATCCGCTTTGGCAAAGTCTTTGTTTTTTCTGGCATCTTGGCGCGCTTCAATGAGAAGCTCGATATCCTTCGCTAACATATCCGCTTTTTTATCCACAATCAAACCCAAAACATCACTTAATTTCACAAATGTTTCTTGTAGCATATTTAAAAATGCCACAGAAGAACCACCTGTTGCATGTTTATTGCTAAATTTGGCCAATTCAAAAATAGCCGTTACAGCATCTGCTGTATTAAAATCATCATCCATAGCCTGCTCAAATTCAACCACAAAACCATCTATCTTACAAAGCAATTCTTTTTCTTTGTCTGTAAGTGCAATCACTTTTGTATTGTCTTTTAAAAATTTCACATTATCCACTGCCGTAATAATCCGATCCAAACCTGCTTTTGCTGCTTTCATCAATGCTTCCGAAAAATTCAACGGACTACGATAATGGGCACACAGCATAAAGAAACGCAATACTTGTAAATCATATTTTGCAGCAACTTCTCTTACCGTAAAAAAATTCCCCTCAGACTTTGACATCTTACGATTATCAATGTTTAAAAAAGCGTTGTGTATCCAATATTTGGCAAATCGCTTTCCATTGGCTGCTTCACTTTGCGCAATTTCATTTTCATGATGGGGGAATACCAAATCTTCCCCACCTGCATGAATATCAATTTCTTCACCCAAATATTTTTTAGACATGGCAGAGCATTCAATGTGCCAACCCGGACGACCGGCACTCCAAGGCGACTCCCAAGCAGGTTCTCCCTCTTTTTTGGGCTTCCAAAGAACAAAGTCCAAAGCATCTTCTTTTTCATCTACCCCTGAAACCAACAGAGAACGTCCGCCTGTTTGCAAATCATCTAAATTTTTACCGGATAACTTACCATAATCTTCAAATTTCCGTGCCCGAAAATAAACCGTTCCATTTTTTTGATAAGCGAAGCTCTTGTTTATCAAAGTTTGAATCATTTCTACCATGCCACAAATTTCTTCCGTGGCCAAAGGGGTTGTGGTAGATGGTAATACATTCATACTTGCCATATCAATCAAACATTCTTTGATATAGCGTTTCGAAATTTCCTCCGCAGTCACCCCTTCTGCAATTGCCTCTTGAATAATCTTATCATCTATATCTGTAAAATTTGAAACAAAATTCACATCATACCCTTTATAAATAAAATATCTGCGCACCGTATCAAATACAATCATCGGTCTGGCATTTCCAATGTGAATAAAATTGTACACAGTGGGACCACAAACATAAATCTTAACCTTTCCCGCTTCAACAGGCACAAACGTTTCTTTTGTTCTTGATAATGTATTATAAAGTTTCATTTGTTTTTACTCCTTTTTCTCTTTTTGCCCATGCATCAACCGCTCTAATTCCTCCACTTTTTCACGCAAACATTGGATGTCATTGCGTACAGGATCAGGCAAATCACCATGGGCTAAGGTAGTCCTTGGTATTTTGCTTTCCCCACGTTTTACAATGCGACCGGGCACACCAACCACGGTGCAATTCGGCGGAACTTCTTCTAAAACCACAGAACCTGCTCCAATTTTTGAATTTCGCCCAATGGTAAAGGATCCTAAAATCTTTGCGCCTGCACTCACCATAACATTGTCCTGCAAAGTAGGATGACGCTTGCCCTTTTCTTTGCCTGTACCACCTAATGTTACCCCTTGATATAAAGTAACATTATTCCCAATGATAGCTGTTTCTCCAATCACCACACCACTGCCATGGTCAATGAACAAACCTCTGCCAATCCTTGCGCCGGGATGAATCTCAATCCCAGTGGTACGAGCAGTACGCTGGGAAATCCAACGTGCTAAAAAATAAAATCTTTTTTTGTACAAACGATGTGCCAAACGATAACTCATAATTGCCTTAAAACCAGGGTAAAGTAACACCTCTAAGTTTAATTTTATGGCCGGGTCACGTTCACGTATTACTTGAATCTCTTCGTTAATATATGATAAAAGTCCCATTTTTTCTCCTCATCCAGTCATTTTAAATCAGCCCTTATATTGTACCAAATCGCTGACGCGACGGCTAGTACAACTTTTCCTTTTGCTTACCATTTCTTGAAATAGATAAAAAAATGTAGCGGTTTTTACATATATGTTGTATTGTTAAGTTCTCACGCTT
>WRBB01000002.1 GCA_009779895.1 Lachnospiraceae bacterium | reverse complement strand
TTCCACTGATGTCCAAACCGGTTAAATCCACCAACATCAAATGAGTATCCGTATCTCCTGATACCACCTGAATACCACGGGATAACAAGCCTTGGCACAGAGCTTTGGCATTTTTTAAAACCTGCTCCTGATAAACTTTAAACGCCGGCGAAAGTGCCTCTTTCAAACAAATCGCTTTGGAAGCAATCACATGCATCAAAGGTCCGCCTTGAATACCGGGAAATACGGCTTTGTTGAAATTAAACTGTTGATTCACCTCATTGCTTGACAAAATCATACCACCACGAGGACCACGCAAAGTCTTGTGGGTGGTGGTGGTGGTTACATGGGCATAAGGAATCGAACTGGGATGTAAACCGGCTGCAATCAAGCCGGAAATATGTGCGATATCCGCCATCAAATACGCCCCTGCTGCATCGGCAATCTCCCGAAAACATTTAAAATCAATGGTACGTGCATAAGCACTGGCACCACAAATAATCATCTTTGGCTTATGTTCCATCGCCAAACGGTACAAGGCTTCGTAATCAATCACCCCTTGATCATTTACACCATAAGGAATGATTTCAAAATATGTTCCAGACATATTCACAGGGGAACCATGGGTTAAATGGCCGCCATGATTTAAATCCATCCCCATCACCTTGTCGCCGGGCTTTAATATCGCAAACATCGCCGCCATATTGGCTTGGGCACCGGAATGAGGTTGCACATTTGCATATTCACATTGAAAAAGCTCTTTGGCTCTGTCAATCGCCAACACTTCTACCTGATCCACACATTGACAACCACCATAATAACGCCTGCCGGGATACCCTTCTGCATATTTATTGGTCAAAGGGCTACCCATCGCCGCCATCACCGCAGGGCTTACCCAGTTTTCAGAAGCAATCAACTCAATGTGCCTGCTTTGCCTTTGTATCTCTGCCTGAATCGACGCTGCTACCTCCGGATCAACCTTTACAATTTCCTCAAAATCGTACATTTTTTAGCTACCTCCTAAATCTCTCTTTTTCCTTTGATATCCCAAATCCACATACTTATACTTTATTTTGTACCAAATATCCGATCACCGGCATCCCCCAGACCCGGGCAAATATAGGCATCTTTATTTAACTGTCTATCTGTGCGCCCAATATAAATATCTACATCCGGATGCGCCTTTTCCAATTTTTTAATACCTTCCGGTGCTGCAATCAAACATAAAAACTTGATATACTTTCCACCGTGTTCTTTGATAAAATCAATGGCTGCCACCGCTGAACCACCCGTTGCCAACATCGGATCCAACACCAAAATCGTACGCTCAGAGATGGGGTTTGGCAATTTGCAATAATACTCCTGTGGCTCATGGGTATCGTGATCACGATACAAACCAATATGCCCAACCTTTGCCGATGGCACTAAAGTCAAGATACCATTTACCATACCCAAACCGGCTCTTAAAATCGGAACAATAGCCAATTTTTTCCCTGCTATCATAGGAGACATACAAGTTTCTAAGGGCGTCTCAATTTTTACATCCTCCAAAGGCAAATCAGACAAGGCCTCATATCCTATCATCACTGCAAGTTCTTCTGTCAGTGCCCGGAATTCATTGGTCCCGGTATTTTTATTTCTCATCAAAGAGATTTTATGCTTAATCAACGGATGTCCCATTTCATATATATTACCCACTTTGCTTCCTCCTACTATTTGTATTCAATCCCATTTATTATATCCCTTAGACTTCGCAAAAGCAAGAAGAGCTTAGATTCAAATTAAAAAATTTGTAAACCTAAGCTCTTTCTTCATTTTCTTTCTATATCCCAGCAACCATCAACTGACTTTTCGCATCATCAAATACTTTTTGTATTTTTTGCGGCGGCCTATCTTTCCATCCACCACTTCATAACCCAAGTTTTTGTAAATTCCAACTACAGGATTACTGACTTGAGTTTCCGGCAACCTAATCTGAGGCGTTGCACCACTCAATAACTCAAACAAATAATCCATTATCATCGTACCGACCTTTTGACCTTCCAGCATGGGAAAAGCCGAAGCAACCAACTCAGGTACGGTTTTATCCAGACATTCCTCAACGGGCAAAATGCAAATCCATGCCATCACACCGGCATCACAGGTGGCAACCAAACAACAATCCCCATTCTCATTGCCTTTGATATACAAATCAATCTCTGAATCCGAAGAAATGTTTCCCAATAAAGAGTATTGATTCTTTTTCATCTCTGTCATAATAATTTGTTTTTCTGCATTCTCCAAAATCATCTATTTTGCGCCTCCCTCTTAATATTGATGAAATCACTCCACTTACAGTTTACAGCAAGGTGGACGCAAAAGCCATTCTAACTACCTAACCTGCCAAAATAACCGCTCATTTTCCCCAATATCATGAACAACACGCAAACCTATATTATTTTCTTGCAATCCCATTTTGTTCAAATAATACCTTTACCTGCTCTAAAACCTTGCAACGAGTAGCCGTATAATCTACCGTCTTGACCCAAGCCCGCAAACCAATCACCACAACATCCTGTTCTAATGCATCTACAAAGGCTTTCATACCCTCCTCTTGAATGATTTCGGGAATTCCTCGCAACAATCCCTCCAACATTTCTTTGACCTGTGATAAATCAGTCTCATAAGAAACATGGATTTTCAAATCCAATTGCCGCTCCGGCCGCTCTGTCACATTGGTTAAACTGGTGTTGGATAACATGCCGTTTGGAATGATAATGGTTTTGTTGTCTACCGTGATGATGCGGGTATAAAATACTGAAATCTCCTGCACCACTCCCTCGTTGTTCCGTGTATGCTCTATGATATAATCCCCCACAACAAAGGGCTTTAGAATCAAAATCAATACACCACCGGCAAAGTTAGACAAACTACCCTGCAAAGCCAAACCAATGGCCACACCACCGGCCCCCAAAACAGCTGCCGTTGCAGAAGAAGATACCCCAACCCTTTGGGCAATTAGAAAAATAAGAAATGCGTACAAACACACGCGCAACAAAGTGCCAATAAACTTTATCACATTGGGTTCTGATTTTGTTCGTTCCATTTGCTTTTTCACAAATCGGCACAAGGCTTTGATCACCAAACGGCCTATGAAAAACAAAATAAAAGCCAAAAGTACATTCACGGCAAAACCTATAACCTGCGGAATCCATTCCTCAAAATATTGCTGCAATTGATTTAACTCCCTTACTGCTTCCTCCATGCTGTTCCCTCTTTCTATTTTTATTTGATTGCCAAAAAGGCAGCTAAATTTCCACGCCGTTCCCCTGTTCTACGATGAGAATAAAATACATCGCTGTTGCAATGTGTGCATACATTTGTCATGGCAATGTGTTTGGGCAAAATACCGGATTCCAACAATATCATCCGATTGGCTGCCCATAAATCCAACTGATATTTTCCATTTTCTTTTTGCTCATATAAATCTGCCCCATGCGAATACGCAAAATTTTGTCGAAAAGCCCCAATAACTTCTTCGCTGACTTCATAACAATCCCGGCAGATAGAGGGACCAATCGCCGTTAAAATATCCGCCGGATTAGAGCCGTATTCTTTTTTCATCTGCTCTACCGTCTTCTCTGCGATTTTAGCCACCGTACCACGCCAACCGGAATGACTTAAACCAATGGCCTTTGCAACAGGATCCACAAAAAACAAGGGCACACAATCCGCATAAAACGTCACCAGACAAAGCCCCGGTATATTTGTCACAAAACCATCTACATCCGCGTAGGGCAATGGCTGTGTCACCCCATTGCCCCGGTCGGATTCTGTCACTGTAAGTACATGATTTGTGTGGGTTTGTGCCGAAAATACCATGTCCTTTGGCTTCACGCCAATGGCTTTCCCAAAACGTGACAGGTTCTCTTGCACATGCTTTGTTTCATCCCCACGGGTGAAACTTAGGTTTAAAGAGGCATAACAACCAACACTGACACCACCTAATTTGGTCGAAAAACCGTGGCGCACAAAACCCGTTTCCTCCAGTAAGGGATAGACCAAGTAAGGTGGCATTGTTTGCACCTTGCGAATTGTTTTTTCTTGGTTTTTATAATTTAATTTCATATGTTTTATCCTTGATAAGCATTTTTTATGTGGCAAATTTGAGTGCCTTGCACTCCAATTACATCAAAGCGACAGGGTATTTCTTTTTCATACCGTGCCATCAGATACTGCATGGCACATTTAACAATGATTTGTTGTTTGTGATAATTTACCGCCTCCAAAGCACTGCCCAAAGATGCATTTTTGCGATACTTCACCTCACAAAAAACCAACATGTCCGCATCTTTCGCAATTAAATCAATTTCACCAAAAAAACAGCGATAGTTGTACTTGATTACTTCATATCCCTGCTTTTCTAAAAAGGCGGCAGCCACTTTTTCATATTTTGCACCTAACTTGCGCTTATTCATCATAATATATAACTTCCCTATACTTTACTTGTTTCACTTCCATGATTTACCGGAGAATATTTTTCAAAAAACTCATCCGATGAATGGGCGTCGCCCCCAACCGAAGCAATGCCGCACGGTGTGCCTTGGTACCATAACCACTGTTTTTTGCCAACTCATAACCGGGTAATATTTTATCATATTCCACCATCAATCTATCTCTGGTCACCTTTGCTAAAATACTGGCAGCTGCAATGGATATACTTTTCATATCTCCTTTGATAATCGGAATTTGTCGGATATCAACCCCCGGAATGGTCACCGCGTCATTTAACAATAAATCCGGTTGAATCCCTAAATCTTCAATTGCCAACCGCATAGCCTCATAAGTCGCCTGCAAAATATTGATTTCATCAATACGAGCCGGAGAAACAATGCCAATTCCCGTTGCAAAAGCCTTTTCTTTAATTTCTTCAAACAACAATTCCCGTTTTTTTGCAGAGAGTTTTTTCGAGTCATTGATATAAAGAATCTCACAGTCCTTGGGCAAAATCACAGCCCCTGCCACCACCGGACCGGCCAGAGGACCCCGTCCTACCTCATCTATGCCACAGGTAAGACCGCATGCTGAATATAAGCGCTCGTATTCACCAAGTGCATATACGCGCGCCCGCTCTTTTTGCAATTTCTCCGCTTGTTTTATACGTTTTTCTTCTGCTTTTGTCATATCTTCACCAAATACAAAATGATTTCACTCATGTCGAATCAATCCAAAATCAGACAAAGGCCACATGCGCAAAAAAGCACGTCCCAACATATCATTCCTGTGTTGCACACCAACATGGGGGTCTCTGCTATCTGAACTACGGTTTCGATTGTCACCTAATACAAAATACTCATCCTCGCCCAACAAAATCGGTTGGGCGGCAATGCCCGGACTATCCATCAAATCATTGCCATAATCCTCCGCCAAAACCATCCCATTGATATAAACTTGTCCATCTATAATCTGTATCAACTCACCGGGCAAACCGATGATGCGTTTTATATAATAAGTCTGTCCCGTTTCATCAAAGGGAAATACAACGATATCAAAACGACTTGGCTCCCGAAAACGATAGGATATTTTATCTACGATTAAATTGTCATTGTTATGAAGCGTCGGCTCCATGGAATAACCTTTTACATGGGTACGCTGACCAACAAACATATTGATTACAATGGTCAACCCAATAATAATGAGAATATAAAGAATCCAAGTAAATAGCTCCTTCATAATTTTCATACACCAATACCTACTTTCTTACCTTTCCTTTGACAAACGCCAAGCACTTAATTCTATCTTAGTCATAATCCTTTGTAAATTCAAGTGTTATTTTTCCCAAACGACCGTTCCTAAAATCATCCAACAGGATTTTACAGGCCTTTTCCGTGTCCCATTCATTGCCTTTGATGAGACAATTTCGACTCTTGGCAATCCCTTGTATCACTTCTATGCCATTTGTCTTTTCTTCGATCCCATATTTTTTGGGTAATACCTTTGGATAATGTGCTTGTAAAAAATCAATCAATGCCAGTGCCAGCTCTTCTATATTGAGGATATCATCTTTGATCGAACCAATCAGTGCCAAGTCCAGTCCTACCTTTGCATCATCAAATTTAGGCCAAAGAATCCCCGGCGTATCCAAAAGCTCTACGTTTTTATTCAAACGGATCCACTGTTTGCCTTTTGTGACCCCCGGTTTATTACCTGTTTTGGTGGCCGCTTTACCGGCCAAGGTATTGATAAAGGTAGACTTGCCTACATTGGGAATACCTACAACCATTGCCCGCACTGGACGATTTAAAATACCCCGTTTTCGGTCCCGCTCTTTCTTTTCTTTGCAAGCCTCGTCAATGACTCCATAAATCGACTTCATGGACCCGCCCTTTTTTGCATTTATTTTTAATACACTATATCCCAAATTTTCAAAATAACGAACCCATTGATCGTTCCATTGATCCTCTGTCAAATCCGCTTTATTGAGCAAAATCAAACGGGCTTTGTGTTGGCCCAGTGCATCAATGTCCGGATTGCGGCTACTGATGGGAATACGTGCGTCCACCAATTCAATGATCAAGTCTATTAACTTTATGTTTTCCTGCATCATCCGTTTGGCCTTGGTCATGTGACCGGGATACCATTGAAAGTACATATTGTTTACTCCATTCTCTGTTTACAAGGGTTTGCAAGGTGTCATCGATGGAACACCAGAAATAACGACCCCTTCGTAGGGTTGCAATACCTTGGTGGTAAGAAAATCAGAGTCAACGATATTACCCATTAAAACGTTTGCATCTATTCCCATATCCAAAAAGAGTTGCACCTCATACCCAGTATAATTCCCCAACACAAACACAGATTCACCATCCAACACCCTATTATAAGCAAAAACCCGCTCATCCTCTTCTAATACGGGAACATAATCGCCCATCACAAAAACATCCATGCCTTTCCTTAACGCAAACAAAGCCCTGTAATAATGAAATACGGAATCTTTCCTTGCAGCCTGCTCTTTGGCATTGATTGCGACATAATTCTCATTGATTTTAAGCCAAGGTTTCGCTTTCGTGAACCCGGCCCCTACTTCTCCGTTCCATTGCATGGGTGTTCGACAACTATCTCGCCCCCATATCCCCACGATCTCCATAGCTTCCTCAGCATCGAGCCCTGTTTGCAACATCTTATGAAAGGCATTGATACTCTCTATATCTCTTAAATCCGCAAAATCCTTTATGAAGCAGTTGGTCATGGCCAATTCTTCTCCCTGATAAATAAAAGGAGTACCCGCCATCAAATATGTCACGGTAGCCAGCATCTTTTGTGCCCGTTCCCGATATACTTCATCCGGACGAACATAACGACCTATGCTTCTGGGTTGATCGTGATTGGATAGATAAAGACTGTTCCAAGCAATTCCAGCCAATCCTTGCTGCCACTTTTTATGAATGTTTTTTAAATCTGTTAGCTTTATCTTACTTCTATTCCATTTATGTGACTCCCCACCGTCTAAGTCATTGATTTCAAAATGAAATACCATATTTAATTCCGTATTTTCCAAACCGGCGTAGTGCTTTGCTTCATCTACCGTCACCCCGGCCGTTTCACCTACTGTCATAACATCAAAACCGGCCAAGGCCACCTCTCTCATTTCTCTGAGGTAAATATGAACTTTACTACCGTTTGCGACAATATCGATCAAACTTTGTCCATCTGTTACATCCGGTAATCCCTCCGGCTTGGATATCAAACTAATCACATCCATCCGAAAACCATCCACACCCAATTCCAACCATTGATGCATCATATCATACACGTCTTGACGAAGCTTGGGAGAATCCCAGTTAAGGTCAGGTTGCTCTTTTGAAAACAAATGCAAATAATATTGATCTGTTTCTTTATCATATTCCCAACAAGAACCGCCGCCAAATAAATTTTGCCAGTTATTCGGCGGAAAACGCATACGTTTATCCTTGCTAAGGTCGTAAGACGGCAGATTATCCTGCCCCCAGCGTTGAATCGCCTCATCTTCTGTCAGACCATCTCGCCAGAAATAATAATTTCGATATGGATTGTTTTTGGATTTCGAACTCTCTTGAAACCAAAGGTGCTGATGTGAAGAATGATTCACCACCAAATCAATTATAATCTTCAAACCTCTCTGATGGGCTTCATTCAGTAAGACTTTGAAATCGTTCATCGTTCCAAAAACAGGATCCACCGAAAAATAGTCACTTACATCATAGCCATTATCAAACCCCGGGCTTTTAAAAAATGGAGAGAGCCAGATTACATCTACGCCTATACTTTTTATATAGTCTAACTTTGAGATGATTCCCGGAATATCACCCACCCCATCTTCATCAGAATCACAAAAACTCTTGGGATATACCTGATAAACCACTGCACTTTTCCACCAACTTTTATTCATCATATCATCACCTTATTTAATAGAACCATCCACCATACCCTTAATGATGTGTTTTTGCAAAAATAGGAATACAATAATAATAGGTATCATTGCTAAAATGGTTGTCGTTAAAATCAGATCCCATCGCCTCACATACTGTCCGACAAAACTAGCAACGGCAATGGGTAAGGTCTGCACATCATTTCTGCCGCCACGAAGTACCATGCGTGGAAGCAGGAAGTCATTCCATATCCACATTCCGTTTAATATAATTACCGTCATAGAAATAGGCTTTAAGATTGGAAATACAATATTAAAAAATGTTCTTGCTCTTGAGCATCCATCAATGGTTGCCGCTTCCTCAAGCTCTACAGGAACTCCCTTGATAAACCCATGATATAAGAAAATGGATAAGGGTGCTCCAAAGCCCATATAGGCTAACATGATGCCGGGATAGTTTCCAAGCAACCGAAAAGAGGTGCCTGCAATGCCCAGCGTTCTCTCTATGCTCGCCAACCAAGATATGAGAGGGAACATAACCACTTGGAACGGAACAATGATCGCTCCTACAAACATCAAAAATATAGCAGTAGAGGCTCTTGTTTTTGTACGTACAAGCACCCAAGCCGCCATAGAAGTTGTCAGCACAATGAGAGCCACAGAACCAACTGTGATAATAACGGATGAAATAAAGGATGGAATATACCTAACTGTAGCATCATTAACGATATGCCAAGCATTCGTAAAAAACTGTAACGGATTCTCAGGAAATGCCAAAGGCTCACTAATCACAAGCAAGGTCGGTTTCGCTGCATTCATCAGAATAATTACAAAAGGAAGCATAAAAATCAAAAACAAAACGATGGCCAATATCTCTAGCCACATATTTCTTCGTTTACCTCGGGTCATGCCTCTATCTCCTTTCGCTTATTGAAATACACCTGAACCAACGAAATGATCAAAAGCAGAATAAAGAAAATAATGGCTCTTGCCTGCCCCTGTGCTTGATCGTTAAATGTATGGGCTGTATTAAATATATTTAGAGCAAGAAGTTCTGTGGTTCTAAGTGCTTGTCCCATAAAGATACCGGAAGGACCTCCTGCTGTAAGCGCAAAGTTCACATCAAACATACGAAATGTGTTTACAAGGGTAAGAAATAGGGTAATGGTAAAAGCCGGCGCAATCAAAGGCATTAAAATATGCTTTAAACGCTGATAATACTTGGCACCATCAATTTGAGCCGCCTCCAGTAAGGAAACAGGTACACTTTGTATCGCTGCTACATAAATCATCATAATGTAACCTGCCATTTGCCAAGTCGTAACAATAATCATAGCAAAAAGTGATGTATATCGATTGCCTAGAAATGACTGAGAAAAAAAGTCAGAGCCCGCAGCACTACCAAGAGCCGGTATCGCATTGTTGAAAATAAAAAACCAAATATAACCTAAAACGATACCACCGATTAGATTTGGTAAAAAAAATCCTGCGCGGTACAGGTTCGCAAGTTTCAGTTTTGCTGTCACTAACAACGCAAACATAAATGCCAAAAAATTAATTAAAACGATACTAATCGCTGAAAAAACGATTGTCACAATAAAAGAATGCAAAAATGTGACATCCGAAAACATCGCAATATAGTTGTCTAGTCCAACCCAATTAATCGGAGTACCAGGTACTGCATTCCAATCGGTAAAGGAATAATAAACCCCCATGATAAGTGGAATTATGATGATGATTGTAAATGCGAACATAGATGGTAATAGAAAAAGAAAAAATATTGGCGTGTGCTTGCCACGGATATTTCCCATAATACTTATCTCCTTTTTGTAAAATAAATCCCGTAGAGGTATCGAATCATTTCGCTTACCCCTACGGTTTACATAAAACTTCACATCCCTATTGTGCATGTTAAGATGTTAAGGAATCGTTGCAACTGCTTCCGCAACCATCCGGGTAAACTCTTCCGGCGTGATGTTTCCTCTGGCCATCTCTTCAAAAATCGGTCCTAATGTTCCCATTCCGAAACCAGAAGGCATTTCATTTTGATGCCAAGCATAAATCATACCTCGTGCTGACCAATCCATAACCGCTATGGAAAGTGGTCCTTCAGGTGTAAGCTCTACAGAACGGAATGCCGGAACTTGCCCGGAATCAATTGCCATGTATTGGTGACCTTCCGGTGAACTTGCCATAAAATCAAGGAACGCAAGAGCCGCATCGATATTCTCTGCACGCGCATTTACCATATACCAAGAAGGAGCACCAACAAAGATTCCTTCTGTATCTTCTTCTAAGAAAGCATGCGGGATGTAACCCATCTCGAAGTTAACACCTAATTCAGCAAATGTAGGATCCACCCAATTTCCTTGATGAATAAAAGCTGCATTTTCCAGTGCAAATAATGCAAGCTGATCATCATAACCACCGGTCAATAATACATCTTGATCAGAAAATTGGAAAATCATGTTATAGTACTCAGCAAACGCAAGCAAGCGTTCTTCATCCACTTCCCCTGCCAACAACGCGTCAATGACAGAAGTATCATCATACGCAAGACCTAGGGACAAATAAGCGTTCACACCGTGTAATCCTGTCACCCACTCCATGCCAGCACCTGCGGTCATAGAAACAACTGCGTCAAGGCCCAATTCATCTTTTTGTGCCTCTATGGTTTCAAGGGCTTCTCGAATTGCATTTACATTCGTCAAAGTTGTAGGATCAATACCTGCTTCTTCCAATATTCTTACGTTATATCCTAAACCCCAACCTTCAATATTTACAGGGAATCCAACCGGTGTACCGTCTGTTGGACTGATATAAGCAAGATCCGTGTCATTCAGCCAAGGTTGTCCGCTCAAATCATATACTCTGCCTGCTCCTCTTGCGTCCTCATAACCGGCAATTCCTTCAAATACAAAAATTTCAGGCTCTAAACCGCTGGCAAACATTGCGGAAAGGGCCGGTGCATAAGGTGTTTCGCCACCGAAGCTTTGCACGTCAACAAATATGCCTGTTTCTTCATAAAAAACTTGGGCAAACGCTGTCAAAGCACTGTGAATTTCAATCTTATTGTTCACAAGGGTAATTTCCCCATTGGCCACCGGAGCTTCGACCGCAGGTTCGTCCTCAGGTTCCGGTTGCGGATCTTCTTCCGCCGGTGTTTCCTCTGCCGGTGTTTCCACCGGTGCATCATTGTTCGGTGTACAAGCAACAATCAGTGCCAACACCATAGCCACTACCATCAATAATGCTACCATTTTTTTCATTTTCATAAATTTTTCCTCTCTTTTCTTGTATTTCATACATCCATTTGGATGATGATACCATTTTTAATGGGATCTAAGTACTGAATGACCGCTTTATTTTCCCTAAAATCAACATGGAGTGACGCTTTCAAATCTCCTTTTTCCCAAAAAAGGTTCATCGTATCGTCAGTTTCACGAACGCGAAAGTCTCCATCAAATACATCATATTGGTTTCTGAATCTAATCAGTGCAAGCAGTCTTTTGACAACAGGTTTTTGGAGCGATTCCTCTAATTCATCCGAGGAAAAGTTATGTCTATTTATTTCACGGCCTTCGCCTGTTTTTTCCACCTTCTCATAATCATTTTCCCCTGCAAGAAGTCCCACATAATACACCTGCGGTATACCCGGGGTGAAGAATTGTAGTGCCCGTGACACAATATAGGCATCGTCATTACAGTCAAGTAAAGAATAATAACTGCCTCTAATTTGATGTACATCAAAACCAGACTCACTTTTATGTTCTTCCGATACTACCTTGCTTAAATTGGCACCCCGACTAAGACATATTTCCACAAGCTCTTTTGCGTCTTTACTATCAACCAGCCCATCTAAATCTGGTTTAACGGGAATCCCGTCATGACAGTCTAGCATAGTAAATTGCTTATGGGGACGGTTTTTGAGATAGTCTGCTAAATTGGCACTCTTTTTTGTCAATAACGCTTCCAAAATACGATACGGAAGTATGAAGTCATAAATCCAAAACCCTCTTTCCGCTAAAGCATACTGAATCCCATAATGAGAGTGAACTTCCGGCAATAACTCTATTCCCAAAGGTTTTGCTACAGACTGAATCCAATCCAAGAACCCATATATCTCCGGCTCTACAAAAAAGCAAGTAGTTCCCAATTTTTTAATGACATAACCCACTGCATCTAAGCGAACTATGTTTATTTTCTGTTGGCTAAAATGCTTCAGTATTTCTACGAACATCTGCCTTACAGCAATGGAATTAATATCAAAGTCTATCTGCTCGGAGGGATCTTCCTTGCCAAAGGTCGTCCATACCAGTTCTTCCTTACTATCAGCCCCTACTGTATATGCTGAATAGGGCTTTTCTCTTCGTAAAAACATTTTATTTATGTCTGCGGTAACAGGATTTCCATCTTCCCAAACTTTATCTAAGGTAAGGAAATAAGACGAAAATTCAGATTCTCTTCCCTTTTTCAAGAAGTCCTGAAAATATCTGGATTTTCTGGAAATGTGGTTCACCATTAAATCTGCTAAGATATCATATTCGCCGCCAAGACCGGCAATATCCTCCCAAGTACCAAACTCAGAATCCACTTCAAAATAAGTAAGAGGAGCAAATCCCCTATCACCGGAAGAGGGGTAAAAGGGCAATATATGAATGCCATTAAAAAGTCCTGAAAAATGCTTGTGTAAAACGTCTTTTAACTCTTTTATGTTTCCACCTAATGAATCGGGGTATGTTATAAGTTGAACACCTTTTTTCATGCGATAACCTCGCCATGCTTTATATGATATAATTCCATGAGTCTCTCCAATTTTGGCAAATCTGCTACCGTGCTGATACTTTTCAGCTTGTAGGCACTTGCCATACCACCAAATGTAATAGAATCCTGAATCGTATATCCCTTAATAATGCCTGCATAAAAACCCGACCAAAACGCATCACCTGCACCGGTGGTGTTTACCACTTCCGTGGCCAAAGTTGGAAAACGCAATAGCTCACTACCATTTGAAGCTATCACTCCATCTTTGCCAAGAGTCATTATGACTAATCTTGCACCTAATTGAAGAAATTTTTCAATTTGCCTTTCCGGCTTGCCTTTTCCAAAGATACGCTCTGCATCGTCTTCCGATGGTTTTATAATATCAACTTTTTGAATCATCGTTTTTATATACGCTAGGCTCTCGGCTTTGGATTCTTTTGGATTCCAAATGAGAGAATGGAAATTCGGATCAAAGCTAATCAAAACATGATTTTCCTTCGCTAAAGTTATCATCTTTTCCACGGTATTCCTTGCCGGCTCCATGGAAATAGGCCAACATGAAACATGTAAAACGTTTGACCTAGCGACAGTTTGCGCTAAAGTTTGAGTGTAGTTTAACTGATAATCCGCCATCCGGTAGAAAATAGGAGTGGGTGTACCTTGGCTTTTATTTAAAATAACCATACTGGTAGATTCATCCACACGCTGTATAAAACTTGTATCAAGACAAGCTTTGGCAAGGTAGTTCAGCAAGTAATCTCCTAAGTTATCTTTTCCAACCGCCGCCGCTACCATTGCACGAATGCCTAGTTGCTTGGAGTTAATCGCTACATTTGCTGCACTTCCACCGAAAAACTGCTTATAAGTGCAAGGTTGAGATAAAGTCACCTGCTCCTCATAAACCATGTCTATCACTAACTCACCAACAGTCAATATGTCATTTTCTCTATTTTCAAAAGGAATTTTACTATCAAAATCAATCAAAATTTAAATCCTGCTTTTTCCCAACTTTTAATATGCATTTTATCATAATACCAGCACTTTGAAAAGTAATTTTTTTGACGCTTTTCTCAAAACTATGTGATATTTTAAGTTCTGCAATTGTTTTGTTTACAAAAATCAACCTCGAATCAAACCAAAATTGTCACCGATGGCAAACCACACTCTTCCATAAATATGCTCTCGTTGAACCAAACCAATATCAGCCACACGGCTATCACTGCTACTATTGTGATTGTCTCCGATTACAAAAAATTCATTTTCACCCAAGGCAATCGGCTCGTCCGCAAGCCCGGCAAACACAATCAAACCATCATCCAAACCATCAATCACCGTTTCTTCTTCATCAATATAAACCTTACCCTCAATAATCTGAATGGTCTCTCCCGGCAAAGCAATCACCCGCCGAATGGATAAACCGGCATTTTCATTGCCATTTGGCCAAAAAGCCACCACATGCGCACGCCTTGGACTAAACACCGAGTAAGCGATTCGATTGACCAAAACCACTTCACCATTTTCAATATTGGGTTGCATCGCCGCACCAGAGTTGTCTAGGCGCACACCAAAAGCCCATACCAAAACAAAACCCAGAACCGCAACAACAGCAATTTGCACAAGCAAATAAAAAATAGATAGCACTTCGGAAAACACACTCTTCACCGTCCTTTTTTTGCGAAATCCATATTTTCCTCTTCTACCTTTTTTCACACGTCTTTGAATGCTTTTTCCCTCGACCACCTCTTGAACGGTCTCGCTTTTCCTCGCTTTTAACTTCCCCAATGCCATATCTATCCCCTATTTATAAGAAAAAGGACAAATACAAATTTGTAATTGTCCCTGCAACTTGGCTATTTTACTAGTTCTTTTACCTTTGCTCTCTTACCAACACGCTCTCTTAAATAAGTCAATTTTGCTCTTCTCACTTTACCATAACGTACCACTTCAACCTTTTCTACATTTGGTGAATGTAATGGCCACGTTTTCTCTACGCCAATACCGTTGGAATTTTTTCTCACCGTAAATGTCGTACGCACGCCACCGTTTTGTTTTTTCAAAACAGTACCCTCAAAAACCTGAACACGCTCACGATTTCCCTCTTTAATCTTACCAAACACGCGCACGGTATCACCAACGTTAAACTCCGGCGGTGCTTCTTTGATTTGTTTTGCTTCAATCTCTCTAATAATATCGTTCATTGTGTGCCTCCTTTATCCGCGACGTTCTTAATACCACTTCAGATAACAGAGGACCGTCTTCTTTCTCACAACTGCCTAATTTTACCACAATATCAATTTCCTTGCAAGTATTTTTCATATAAATCCGGCCTATTCTCTTTGGTCCTGGCAATAGACTGCGCCAACCGCCATTTCTCAATATTGGCATGATGACCGGATAACAATATCTCCGGCACCTTTTTGTCACGCCAAACCTCCGGCCTGGTATAATGGGGATATTCCAGCAGATTATCTTGAAAGGTTTCAAACTCTGCTGAGGCTTTATTGTGCAAAACGCCCGGTATCAAGCGGGAGATACTGTCTATCATCACCATGGCGGGCAATTCACCCCCGGTTAAGACATAATCTCCAATGGACACGTAATCTGTAACCACTTCCTCCAACACCCGTTCGTCAATGCCCTCATAATGCCCGCACAAAAAAATCAAATCCGACTCCAAAGCCAGTTCTTCTGCCATAGCTTGATGAAAGGTTTTCCCTTGGGGAGAAAGATAAATCACCCGGGTTGACTTTCTTTTATTTGCCCGGATTCCTTTTTGCACATCCCGGCAAGCCAAAAAAACCGGTTCTGCTTGCATCAACATACCGGCTCCACCGCCGTAAGGAGCATCATCTACACTTTTATGCTTATTCAAGGCATAATCACGGATATTTACCGCCGTAATGGTCAACAAACCATCGGCAACCGCCCGGCCGATGATACTTGTGTGCAAACCCGCTAAAACCATTTCCGGAAACAATGTTAAAATATGAAAATTCATGAAATCAATCCTTCCAACAAATGTACCTGCATCACACCATCCGTCATATTTACATCCAAAATACATGCCTTGATGGCAGGAATCAAAACCAAACCAACATCCGCAAAATCAACCACATACACATCATTTGCCCCTGTTTCAATCACATCTTTTAACGTGCCTTTCAGCCCTTCATCCGTGATAACTTTTAAACCCAATAAATCTGCAATAAAGTACTCATCTTCCTCCAGTTTTACCGCATCTGCTCGGCTCACAAAAAGGGATTTTCCTTTATATTGTTCCATGTCATTGATATGATCAATACCTTTGAATTTCACAATTACAAATTTCTTGAAATATTTTACCGACTGGATTTCCAAAGGCAACCGCCTCTTTCCGGTGTCTAGTAAAACCTGTTTCAAATCATCATAACGATTGGCATCATTGGTGGTTGGAAAAATCTTGGCCTCACCACGTATGCCATGGGTTGCAGCAATAATACCCACCTGCAAAAACTCGTCCATATCAATACCTGCCTTTCCACTTGCAAAAACCCCTGTCATCAACAACAGGGGTACTTGTATCACATTTGCTTGCTACTGCACGATGTCCACAATAACTTTTTTGTCTTCCCGGGCAGCCGCTGCTTTGACCACACCACGAATCGCTTTTGCAATCCGACCTTGCTTGCCAATCACCTTGCCCATGTCACCGTCGGCCACACGAACCTCAATGATGATGCCTTTTTCTTGCTCCTTTTCCGTCACAACAACACCCTCCGGATTGTCAACAAGTGCTTTTACAATTATTTCTACTAATTCTCTCATTGGTATGCACCTTTCTTGAACCTAATCGGTACTATTTTTCAATGCCTGCTGCCTTGAAAATTTTACCTACCGTTTCAGTCGGTTGAGCACCGTTGTTTAACCACTTTTTGGCCGCTTCTTCATCCACTTTGAATACGCTGGGATCTTGATTTGGATCATAAGTGCCGATTTCTTCGATGAATCTTCCATCTCTTGGTGATCTCGCATCAGCCACTACAATTCTATAAAAAGGAGCCTTTTTTTGTCCCATTCTCTTTAATCTGATTTTTACTGCCATTTCTTTCACCTCTTTTCTTAAATTTTATTCTCTATTCAAAAAGGAAATCCTAACTTCCCTTTTTTGCCACCCTTGCCACCCATCATCTGGGGCAATTTCTTCATCATCTTTCGTGATTCATTGAACTGCTTTATCATGCGGTTTACTTCAGCCACATCCACACCGGCACCCTTGGCGATTCTATGCTTTCTGGAGGGATTCAACAAATCCGGATTTTGTCGCTCCTTGATTGTCATGGAGAAAATCATCGCCTCCATACGATCCATCCTTTTTTCGCCCTCCTCCGAATCCATATCCGGCATCTTCGCTCCGCCTAAACCCGGCATCATACTCATGATACTGGATAAACCACCCATGTTTTTCATCTGCTTCATACTTTCCAAGTAATCCTCAAAATCAAACTGCGCCTTTTTCATCTTTTCCGTCATCTGACGGGCTTTGTCTTCATCTATATCTGCGCTGACCTTTTCAATCAAGGTCAAAACATCACCCATGCCCAAAATACGAGATGCCATACGATCCGGGTAAAACTGCTCCAGATCATCCAATTTTTCGCCCATACCGGCATACAAAATCGGTTTCCCAGTCACCGCTTTGATTGAAAGTGCCGCACCACCTCTGGTATCACCATCCAACTTTGTCAAAATCACACCGTCCACGCCAATTTTTTCATTGAAACCGGCGGCTACATTGACCGCATCTTGTCCTGTCATGGCATCTACAACCAAAATCGTTTGATGCACATCCACAGATGCCTTAATCTCCTGCAATTCATCCATCATATCCGCATCAATATGCAAACGGCCTGCCGTATCCAAAATCACCAAATTGTGACCATTTTTCTTTGCATAAGCCAAGGCCTCCTTGGCAATCCTTGCCGGTTTTTCCTTGTCACCCAAGGAAAATACTGCTACACCTTGCTTTTTTCCATTTATCTCCAACTGAGTAATGGCTGCCGGACGATATACATCACAGGCCACCAACAGTGGTTTTTTGCCCTTTGCCTGAAACTTACCCGCCAACTTGGCTGTGGTTGTCGTCTTACCGGCACCTTGCAAGCCCGCCATCATAATCACGGTAACAGCACTACCCGGCTGCAATACAATCTCTGTGGTCTCACCACCCATCAGGCTTGTCAGCTCTTCGTTTACAATCTTAATCACCATCTGAGCAGGATTGAGCCCATGCATCACATCTTGACCAACCGCTCTTTCTTGCACGTCCTTGACAAATTTTTTCACCACTTTAAAATTGACATCCGCCTCTAAAAGAGCCATCTTCACTTCTTTCAAAGCGGCCTTTACATCATCTTCCGTCAAACGGCCTTTGCTGCGTAAATTTTTAAATACATTCTGTAGTTTTTCTGATAAACCATCAAAAGCCATTTCAAAACTCCTTTATGATTGCAAGCATATCCAACACACAAAAAGCGATACTAAAGTTCATCCAAAATCTGCCGGGAAATCCGCCGAATCTGAACAATCATCTCTGCTACCTCTATGGAAGACTCCAGCACAAACTCCATCTCTCTCACATTTTCCCGAATCGAAAGAAAGCGTTTTACCAGATGCAATTTTTCCTCGTAATCCTCCAAAACCTTCTGACTACGCCGAATCAAATCATGGACACCCTGGCGGCTAATCCCCATCTGAACAGCAATTTCACTCATCGATAAATCCTCTACCACATATTGGGCATAAATATTTTTTTGATGTTTTGTCAAAAGCTCACCGTAAAAGTCATATAATAAAGCTCGGGTTAAAATCTCATTCATTTTTATCACCTTTGTTATGATACGACAAAAAAAAAACCGTGTCAAGTATTTTTTCTTGACACGGCTGAAAATTCATTTCGCACACATTATCAAATATTTTTTTAATTTACTTTAATTGAAATCTGCAATTTTAATTCAGACCCTACCATACTGCTTGGTGATTTCTCCCATCTTCTCCAACAATTCCAACCCAAACTGTCCTTTTTGCAACCGCCACTGCCAATTGCCCCCTAGGGTAGCCGGAGTATTGATCCGGCTATGGCTGCCAAGACCCAAATAATCCTGCATTGGTATCACACACAAATCCGCTGGACTGCCCATGGCCAAAGCAATCAAAGCCCACACGCCTTTTTCTTCAACTGACAATCCCAGCTTTTGCAAATAGGTTTGGACAAATTTTTTTTCCTCTAAATCAATGGTGTCCAACCACCCAGCCGTAGTATCATTGTCATGGGTACCTGTATAGACCACACAGTTGTTTGTATAATTGTGCGGCAAGTAAACATTGTTTGTATCACTGTCAAAGGCAAATTGCAGCACTTTCATACCGGGGTAACCGGAAGCGTTCAACAACTCCAAGACTGAATCTGTCAAAAAACCCAAATCTTCGGCAATGATTTTCAAATCACCAAACCTTGCTTTCACCGCTTTAAAAAATTCAATGGAGGGGCCGGGCAACCAAGCACCCAGTACTGCATCTTCCCGACCGGCCGGAATCCTGTAATAAGTATCAAAACCACGAAAGTGATCAATACGTACCACATCAAATATCTGAAAGGCATGGGCGATACGCTGAAACCACCAAGCATAATTTGTCTCTTTATGATATGCCCAATCGTACAAGGGATTGCCCCACAGCTGCCCGGTGGGCGCAAAATAATCCGGCGGGCAACCTGCCATTCCTGTAGGTTCCTTGTTTACATCAAATTGAAACAAGGCCGGGTTTGCCCAGGTATCCGCGCTATCAAAGGCTACATAAATGGGCAAGTCACCAATGATGGCAATGCCTTTTTCTGTCGCATACTTGTGCAGTGCATCCCACTGACATGTGAATTGATACTGTTGGAAACGATAAAAATCCATTTGCTTTGCCTGTTCTTTGCGGGCTGTTTCCATGGCTTTTGGCTCCCGGTTTTTATGTTCCTTTGGCCAAGCACACCAAGAAGCCCCGTCATGGGTATCCTTGATTGCCATATAAAGACTATAATCATCCAACCACCAGGCGTTTGTTTCCACAAAACGCTCATAATCGGACGTTTGTTGAAAACGAGAATAGGCCAATTCCAATATCCGGAACCGGCCATGGTATAATTTTTCATAGTCTATCTCATCTGCCTTGTTTCCAAAATCCAAGGCCGCACACTCTTCTTGGGAAAGCAAACCCTCTTGTATCAAAGACTCTAAGTCAATGAAATAGGGATTGCCCGCAAAGGTAGAAAAGGATTGATAAGGGGAATCTCCATATCCTGTAGGCCCCAAAGGCAATATCTGCCACTTTTTTTGTCCGGCATTTTGTAACATATCCACAAACTGGTACGCCTCTTTAGAAAAGCAACCAATTCCGTAGTTTGAGGGTAAGGAAAAGATCGGTAATAACACGCCGCTTTCTCGTTTCTGCATCTTCGTTTTTTCTCCGTAATCATTTCTTTTTTATTTTATTTATCTTATTTTTTCTGCTTAACTTCTTTGATGTTTTGCGTTTTCTATCTATTAACTTTTGCGTTTTAATTTCTCTGTATAGTAGATTTCTACAGGATCAATGGGGTCGATTGTATTTTCTACCCGGATTTTATTTTTTCGTCCTTTGATTTTTGCCCATGCACCAACCTTGTTGTAAATCCAAAAAGAATACACCAGTACTTGATTAATCTTGCCCATGCGCTCTTTTGCCGTTTTATTGTAATAAGTACCACCACAAACAATCGGCACTTTTTGGTGGATCAAACCAATCAACTCGGTTTCACAAGCAACCAGCTCCGGCAAAACCGTATAAGCCTTACCCAAGCACTCATGACGATGGGAATCACTGCCGCCTATGGTCAATAAATCATATTTCTTTGCCAATCGCATGGCATTTTCATTGGACTCGGGTGATTCACAGCAGTTAAAACCCTCTAAAAAATCAAAGCGATGCATAATCTCCGGCGATTTACGATACCTTTTGGTCTTGGTAATGGACAAATACTTTTCCCCACAGGGATGAGCAGGCCCTAAAACGCCTCCGTTTCGGTGTACCAAATCAATCAAAATAGACACCGGTAAACCACGCAACTCCAAGATACGCATCTTGACCCCCTCCGGCATAATCACAATGATATGCCCGGCATCTCTGGTATCGTATTCAATCCCTTTGAGCACAACAAAGTCCGTGTGCTTTTCATCTTTAATTTTATTTTTCCAATGACGATAACCACGGTAAGTATTGTGATCTGTAATCAACATACCTTGAAAGCCCATGCTTTTTAACGTGGTAATGTATTCTTCAAATGAAATCGCACAATCCAGTGAACCCTCTTTCACATGACAGTGCATGTCTATCTTCATCATATCATTTTTCCTTGTTTTCTATTGCTTCGGTTGTTTCTTCTTTCTCCGTAGTTGTCTCTTTCACCTCGGTATCTTGTTCTACTACAGATTTTTCTTTCTCCGTGGCTGTCTGCTCCGCCTCCTTTTCTGCTACAGGCTCTTCTTTGACCGCAGATTTTTCTTTCCTTTCAGATTTTTCTTTGACCTCCGGTTCTTCTTTGTCCTCGGAGAGAATCGTTTTTTCGATGCTATTTAACACATCTCTCAATTTTTCTACTTCACTGCCACGGGAATGCTCTTCGGCCACCTCTTTTGCCGTTTGAATATCAGCCCGCTTTCTCTTGCCGTTTTCAAACAACAGCTGTGACAAAATACCGCCCACTGCCAAAACAGCCAAAATGATAATATAAATCATCTGATCAAAATTAAATATAACTTTTACAGCTTCCGCAACCACCATAGAACCAAAAATAGCCGCCGCAATCACCACAACAGGTACCGTATAACGCAATGTAATCATAGCGGCCACCAAACCGATGCCTAGGCAAATCAGATACATCATCCAAGTATTCGGCTCCAGAATATTAATGAAAAATCCGGCCGCCAAAACCATTGCCGTAAAGAATGCACCCAACTTAAAACGCCATGCCAAAAAGAATGCCAAAGCAAGCCCTAAAACAGCTCCGACAATAAACAATACCATCTGATTTGTCGTGAAAAAAGAAGTCCCAAGCAAACCTACCGCACCACCCAGTAAGAGGCCAATCACCGCCGACCAAAAACGAAGCAGTACCAAACCAACAAAACAAAGCAACAAACCCAATACCAGTACTACAACCACCGCAATCAATTCATTGCGCAGCAATGTACCCGGTCTGTCTCTCAGTTGCAACAATGCCGATATCCCCAACAGCCCATCCAAATAATCCAATTGTGCAAAGAAAGTACGAAAACTAAAATCCATAACAATTCTCCTTTTCTTAATTTACGTCCTTTCAGTATTCTAACATACTTTCCTAAAATCCGAAATAATTAAAAGAAATCTTTCAACATGAATTTTCGAATGAATTGACATTCATTTTTACAAACGGTAAAATGTATACATAAAGGAATACAGATAGGGGAATATTTTATGGAAAATCTAACAATACCGGAGGGGTATATCTCTCCTCTGACCATTCGTGAAACAGAAGTTGCCATCAAAGAAATCAAGGACCATTTTGAAGGGGCCTTGGCAAAGTCTTTACATTTGACCCGGGTCTCGGCACCCTTGTTTGTCAGAGCATCCTCCGGGCTCAATGACACCTTGAACGGCGTGGAGCGTCCCGTTTCCTTTGACCCTCTGGAACAACCGGAGGAAGTGGTGGAAATCGTCCATTCCTTGGCAAAATGGAAGCGCTTCGCTTTGAAACAATATGGCTTTCATTCTGGCGAGGGTTTATATACCGATATGATTGCCATACGCCGGGATGAAATCACCGACAACACCCATTCCCTTTATGTGGATCAATGGGATTGGGAAAAAATCATTTCCGGAGAAGAGCGCAACATGGAAACATTGGAGTACAGCGTACGCAAGGTTTACAATGCCTTGAAAAGCACGGAAGATTATATCAGCCGCAGGTACAATTACATCGAACCTTGGTTGCCGGATGAGATTTTTTTCATTACCGCACAGGAGTTGGAACATCGTTATCCTAATCTTTCTCCCGATGCAAGAGAATACGAAATCACCAAAGCAAAAGGCGCGGTCTTTGTCTCTCAAATCGGACATACACTGGCTTCCGGCCAATCTCATGGTGGCAGGGCACCGGATTATGACGACTGGTTACTCAACGGCGATATCATTGTTTATTACCCTGTTTTGGACATTGCTTTGGAATTGTCTTCCATGGGGATTCGGGTGGATGAAGAAACCTTAAAAAAACAGCTCACCCTTGCAGGTTGCCCGGAGCGGGCTGAACTGCCCTTTCAAAAGGCATTGTTAAACAAGGAACTGCCTTATACCGTAGGCGGCGGCATCGGACAATCCCGCATTTGTATGTATTACTTGCGAAAGGCTCATATCGGCGAAGTACAGTCTTCCCTATGGCCGGAGGATCGTTTCGCTTTTGCTTTGGCACATAACATTCAACTGTTATAAATTTGTTTTGGTATACACTTTGATAGAAACAAAAATATAAGAAGAAGCGAGGAAATAGCGATGATAGATTTTTCTGAATCCATTCAAAAAGTTTTGTCTCATGTGGGCAGGTATAGCAAAACCCATCGGGTTTATGTATTTAATCCATTTTCTGAACGATTTGGAACGGACATTTATGAGTGGTGTGCAGAAGGGATTGTATCGGGAAAAAATGTGTTTGCACTCCTGTTGGAAAGTACTTATCTCAAAGAACACATCCAAACCCAAGGGGAGTTTATTATCCCGGATACAAATTCTTTGCCAAAACAAGAACAAGACCTATTTACTCCTTTGAAAACCAAGTCTTTGGCCATTTTGCCTCTGATCACCGAAGAAGAGGCATTGGGTTATGTGGGGTTTGCTTATTGTGATGAAACACAGAACTGGGATGAGAAAAACCTACCGCTATTGCGAGATATGGCAGACATCATACGGATTCTTTTGGAACGATATGCAGTGGAAAAAGATTTGCAACAAAATCTTACCATGCTTCATATCATCACAGCCAATCCCAGTCTGCTGATTTGCACCTATGACATTCATACAAAAGAAGTACTTTATATCAATGCAACCCTTGCACAAACCTTGAATATCCGTCAAGAGGATATTGCACAAAAACGGATTCGTTGCTGTACGATTTTAAAGTCTTATATTCACAACAACTGCGCCGTTTGTCCCTCCAAGGAACTATTGGACGAGCAAGGAAATACCATCGCCACCTGTCACGCTTGGGAAAGCGAAAACAAAGAGAGCGGCAAGTGGTACCTGATTCGCTCTTCTATTACCCAGTGGGTGGACGGACGGGAAGCTATGGTTGAGGTCGCCATTGACATTACACGGCAAAAGGTTTATGAATTGCAATTGCAGTTTATTGCCTCCCGGGATGCTTTGACCAATACGTTTAATCGAGACTGGGGGCATCGTTTGCTGGATGGTTATATGCAACACAGCGATACCTTACACTGTATTGTTTTCATTGATTTGGATCGTTTGAAGTATGTCAATGACCATCACGGTCACAGTGCCGGTGATTTCTTTATCTTAAAGATTGTCGAAATCATCCAAAACAACATTCGCAAAAGCGATACCCTGTGCCGTTGGGGCGGAGATGAATTTTTGCTCATTACTTATGGCGGGATAGATTCTGCACGATTGGTGGTAGATCGTATTCTAGAAAAATTGGAGCATTACAATACCTTTGGCGCATGTCCGTTTCATCTGGATTTTAGCTACGGAATCGAAGCCATACAACAGATGGAAACACGTACCGTTGATGAAATTGTAGGCATCGCAGACCATGCTATGTATCAACATAAATTAAAAAAGAAAAAAGCTAGAGAAAAAGAATGAGTTATTGCTTCTTTTTCTCTTCTTTTTCTATTTCTTCTTTTTCTTCTATTTGCAAGGGTCTTTCCTCGCCCCGCAAACTTAAAATCCGTTCTACGATGAGTTTGACATCATCTGTAATATAAGCAAAGGCACCTGCTTTGACTAGATTTATTACAATCATACCCAAAGGGATGGCAAAAATCATACCACCAAGGCCACCAAAACGATACCCCAAATAAATCAACAGCAATGCAACCACGGGGTGTATGCCGATGTTGCCGGATACCAGCTTTGGTTGTAACAAATGGTGTGCCACATTGGTTAACACCCAAGTCACTAACAATATGATACCTAGGCGGATATCCCCTGTCAAAAGGGCGTACAACGCCCATGGTACCATCACCGTACCCGTGCCAAGGACAGGCAATACGTCCAACAGGGCAATAAGCAAAGCAAAGATGGCAAAGAAATTGACTTGCCCAATGGCCAAACCAATCAACAAAATCACAAATACTACCACCATGATTTGCAGTTGGGCTTTGATATAACCACCAACCGCTTTTTTTAGGTTATCCAAAACCATCACCATCCTGGTTTTGACGGATACCGGCACAAAGCGTTGCAAAAAGGCAATGACCGCTTCCCGTTCTACAATAAAGAAGTAGGATGCCAAAATCGCTACCAATATGGATACAAAAACCGCCGGAATGTTTCTGGCAAAATTCCCCGCCGCTGTCACGGTAGGCGCACTGATGGTATTAATCAGACCACCCAGATAGTCTTCTACACTTGTGGAGATACTGGAGATGGCTGTTTGCAACCCTTCGGGCAATCGATCATGAATCCCGGACAGATTTTCCGCAATCTGTTGGAAACCCACTTCGGCCTGGCTGTAAAGCTGCGGCATATCTGTCAGCAAGGACTGGATTTCCCGTACCAAAAAACTAATACCAAAGTAAAGCAACATCACCACAATGGCAATGACCAAACCTATGATGACCATGGAGCTGAATTTCCGAGCAATGTTCAGACGCTTTTTTAACCACTTGACCAAAGGGTAGGCAATAGTTGCAATGATCCAACCAATGAGAAAGGGCATCAAAAAAATAATACCGTAATATAAAATCAATATAACCGCCACCGTAGCCAATACACTGAATAACAGACTGATACATGCCTGCCATAATGGTCTTTGTTTCTTCATTTTTGGATGTCCTCCTAAAAAAGTTCTGTTTCCACCAAGGTCCAAATCTCATCCCGCCCCTGTTTGCTTAAAGCAGAAAAAGGCATAACCTTTGTTTCTTTTGGCAGTTGCAAGGTCTCTCGGATGACTTGGATGTGTTTTGCCACTTGGCTGCGCTTTATTTTGTCTAATTTGGTGGCTATAATCACAGGCTTACAACCACTTTTTAAAATCCATTCATACATCATTTTATCATGGGTTGCGGGTTTGTGTCGAATGTCCAACAACAAAAAGATGGCTTTTAACTGTTTGGAGCCTTTTAAATAACGTTCAATCAACTTGCCCCACTGCTCTTTTTCTTTTAAGGAAACCTTGGCATAACCGTAACCCGGCAAATCTACCAGATATAACAGATCATTGATGTTGTAAAAATTGATGGTTTGGGTTTTTCCCGGTGTGGCGGAAATTCGAGCAAATGATTTGCGAAACAACAAAGCGTTGATTAAAGAAGATTTCCCCACATTGGAACGGCCGGCAAAGGCGATTTCAGGCTTATCA
Organism: Lachnospiraceae bacterium; assembly: GCA_009779895.1. Classification (GTDB taxonomy): domain Bacteria; phylum Bacillota; class Clostridia; order Lachnospirales; family Lachnospiraceae; genus WRBB01. The sequence continues at coordinate 98,944 of WRBB01000002.1, read as the reverse complement.
TTTTCCGGCAAAGTACTGGTGATGCCGCAGACCGTTTCCAATGTTAAACTTTTGATTACCATTTTATGTACCTCTTCATTTGTTTTCTACCAACGCATGAGCTAAGACTTCGTCCATAGTTTCTACCGGGATGATTTCCAATCCTTTGGTAATTTCATTGGACATCTCCGCTACCTCCCCTTGATTTTCCCGGGGAATCAGCACCTTGGTAATGCCGGCATTTTTTGCCGCCAATAGTTTTTCTTTTAAACCACCAATGGGCAGTACCCGCCCCCGCAAGGTCACTTCCCCTGTCATGGCAATGGTTGCCGACACCTTGATGCCTGTTATGGCAGACAACATGGCTGTTGCCATGGTAATCCCCGCTGACGGTCCATCTTTGGGCACCGCCCCCTCGGGAATATGTACATGGATGTCGTGCTTTTCAAAGAACTGATTGCTGATATCATATCGCTTACTGATGGAACGGATGTAACTGACCCCTGCTTGGGCCGATTCTTTCATCACATCCCCCATCTTTCCGGTCAAACGCAAATCCCCTTTGCCCGGCATCACGTTGACTTCAATCTGTAGGGTATCACCACCCACACTGGTCCAGGCCAAACCACGTACAATCCCTACGTCATCATTGGCATTGGCCATTTGAAACGTGAACTTTTCCCGCCCTAAATATTGTTTTACATTTCGCTCGGTGATGGCGACCGCCTTTTTATCGGTGGTTAAAATCTCCTTGGCAGTTTTGCGGCAAATATTGCCGATTTCCCGCTCCAACTGACGCACCCCTGATTCCTTGGTGTAGTTGCGAATCACCTTACCAATACCCTTGTCACTGAACTTTAATTGGGTCTCCTGTAATCCATTGGCCCGGATTTGTTTGGGAATCAAATGCTCACTGCTGATGTGCAGTTTTTCATTTTCTGTATAGCTAGTAATTTCAATGACTTCCATACGATCCAACAATGGTCTTGGAATGGTCTGTAAGGTGTTGGCTGTGGTTACAAATAACACTTCGGACAAATCCAAAGGCAACTCTAAGTAATGGTCACGGAAATTGTGATTTTGTTCACTGTCCAACACCTCCAACAATGCGGAAAAGGTGTCCCCTTTATAATCAGTGCTCACTTTGTCAATCTCATCTAAGAGCATCACGGGGTTTTTTACACCCGCTTGTTTCATGCCGTTGGCAATGCGACCTGGCATGGCACCTACATAGGTTTTTCTGTGGCCGCGAATCTCTGCCTCATCCCGCACACCACCCAAAGAAATACGCACATAAGGGCGCTTGGAAGCCCGTGCCAAGGACTTGGCTATGGAGGTTTTCCCTGTTCCCGGCGGTCCCACCAAACAAAGAATCGGACTTTCTCCTTTTTTGGTCAAATTGCGCACTGCCAAAAACTCTAAGATACGCTCTTTTACCTGCTCCAAACCATAGTGGTCTTCCCCTAATATCCGTTCGGCATGAAGAATGTCTTTGCTGCCTTTGGCAAACTTGTTCCAAGGCATATCCAAAATGGTTTCGATATAGGTACGAATCACACCACTTTCCGCCGGACTGTTCAAAGAACTTTTAAAACGGTTGATTTCTTTTGTTAGTTTATCCTTTACTTCCTTGGGTGCTTTTAACTCTGCCAATGCCTTTTGAAACTCTTCCGCATCAGAAACCGTGGAATCTTCGCCTAGCTCTTCCCGAATCAATTTCAGTTGCTCCCGCAAAATATATTCTCGCTGGTGTTTGTCTACCCGCTCTTTGATTTTTGCTTGAATTTCATTTTTGATGTCTATAATCTGAACCTCATTGACCAATTTAAAGGCTAAGGTTTCATAGCGTTTCCAAAAATCAATCTCATTTAAGATATCTTGTTGATCTGTGTACAACAAGGGAATATTTGCCGCGATTTCATCTACCAACTTGTACAAAACCTTGGTTTCTATGATGCGGGCCAGCTCTTCTTGGGACATCTTACCACTTTTGCCGGCAAACTCCACCAACATATCTTTTAGCTCCCGCTCCATGGCTTGCCCGTGAATGGCGTCCGGCATCAATAAGCCGGTTTCCTCTATAACTTCCACCTCACCCAATAAATAGGGTGCCACCCCTTTGACACGCCGCAAAACACCACGTTTTTCTCCGGATACCAGCACGCGCAAAATATTTTTGGGCAACTTAATAATCTGGCGAATGGTACCAACCGTACCTACTTCATGTAAATCATCCTGATTAGGATTATCATTGTCCACGGTCTTTTGGGTCACCAAAAATATTTTTTGGTTTTCTACCATAGATTCTTGTATGGCCGCAATGGAACGTTTTCTATTTACATCAAAATGGACTACCATTTCCGGTAAAATCGTCATACCACGCAATGCCACAATGGGTAAATCCATTATCTTATTTTCCATTTTATTGTTGAACTCCTTTCCTATCTAATGTCTGTCAAAAGCGAAAAGGACTGCCACAATGCTTTGCAACAGTCCCGTCAAAATTTATGCAATCTCTGATGTCAAAAAGGACTTGCGTTCTTCTCCATCATAGTCATACAAAGGATTTCCTTTGCCTTTTACCACTTCTTTGGTAATGCGACATCCTTTGATGGTGTCGTCCGAGGGTACACGGAACATGGTTTCCAACATGACATTTTCCATGATGGCTCTTAACCCTCTGGCCCCGGTTTTCCTTGCCAAAGTGATATCCGCAATCTCTACCAAAGCATCCCGATCAAATTCCAGATGCACACCGTCTAGTTGCATCAATCTTTTGTATTGCTTTACAATGGCACTCTTGGGTTCCGTCAAAATACTAATCAAAGCATCCCGGTCTAACAAGGACAAGGATACGGTTACTGGCAAGCGACCAACCAACTCCGGAATCAAACCAAACTTTACCATGTCTTGGGGTAAGGTTTGCTTTAATAATACACTTTGATCATACTCATGCCTAGAAGCAATCTCCGCATTAAACCCAATGGATTTTTTGTCAATCCTTGCTTCAATAATCTTGTCTAAGCCCTCAAATGCCCCGCCGCAAATAAACAGGATATTGTGGGTATCTATTTGAATCAGCTCTTGTTGGGGGTGCTTGCGCCCGCCTTGGGGTGGCACGGAAGCTACCGTCCCTTCGATAATCTTTAACAAAGCCTGTTGTACACCCTCCCCGGATACATCCCGTGTGATGGATGGATTTTCTGATTTTCTTGTAATCTTGTCTATCTCATCAATGTAGATAATGCCGTGCTCTGCTCTGGCCACATCTCCATCTGCCGCTTGAATGACTTTTAATAAGATGTTTTCAACGTCTTCTCCTACGTAACCAGCCTCGGTCAATGCCGTTGCATCTGCTATGGCAAAGGGCACATTTAATACCTTAGCAAGGGTTTGTGCCAACAGGGTTTTGCCGCTGCCTGTGGGACCTAGCATCAACACATTGCTTTTTTGAATATCAATATCACTGTTTACATTGGCCATCATCCGTTTGTAGTGATTGTAAACCGCTACGGAAAGGACTTTCTTTGCCTTATCTTGACCAATCACATAATCATCCAAAAAACTTTTTAGTTCTTCGGGCTTTCGTAAATTTATCTCATAATAAGGACTATCCTGCATAATCGGTTCACCTGCAAATTCGTCTAACTCTTCATCTATGATTTCGTTGCAAAGTTCCACGCATTCATCACAGATATACGCGCCATTTGGCCCTGCTACCAGCTTTCGAACCTGCACTTGGGATTTATTGCAGAACGAACATCGCACTGCTTCATCACCTAATCTTCCTGCCATTTGTTTTTACCCCTTTTATCTAATACTAAACTTTTTAGTGACTATGTATCACTTCATCAACCAAACCATATGTCTTTGCTTCTTCGGCAGACATAAAATTGTCACGCTCTGTATCCACTTGAATCACTTCCATGGGTTGTCCTGTATTTTCCGCCATAATGCGGTTGAGCTTTTCTCTGGTTTTGATGATGTGTTCCGCTACAATCTGAATCTCTGTGGCCTGTCCTCTGGCACCACCTGAAGGTTGATGAATCATCACCTCAGCATTTGGCAAAGCAAAACGCTTGCCTTTTTTGCCGCCTGCCAATAAAAAGGCTCCCATGCTGGCTGCTAAACCGATGCACACCGTGGACACGTCACACTTGATGTACTGCATCGTATCATAAATAGCCAATCCTGCCGTCACAGAACCACCGGGACTATTGATGTATAATTGAATATCTTTGTCCGGGTCATCCGCCTCTAAAAATAGCAATTGGGCAATGATGATACTAGCGGATACGTCATGGACTTCCTCACCCAAAAAGATGATTCTTTCTTTTAACAGGCGAGAGTAAATGTCATAAGAGCGTTCTCCGCGACTGGTCTGCTCTACCACGTAAGGTACTAAACTCATACTGTTTCTCCTTTCATCTATACAAGCAAAACTGCCGTTTCTATCAACAACGTATTTTCCGTCTGTTGTAATCTTAGTTGCAATCGTATCTACGCAACCGGGGTTGCGGTTTCTGCAAGCAACGTAATGGCATCTTGTACGGCGATATCTTGTTTCATCCGCTCTATTTCATTTTCACCCATCATCTCTTTGATTTTTTCTACTTCCATCTGATAGGTGTCCGCCATCTTTTGCATCTCTTCTGCTAAGCGTTCCTCGGTGATTTGAATCTGCTCCGCTTCAGCAATGGCTTCCAGCAACAATCTGGTTTTGATGCGCTTTTCCGCTTGCGGTGTCATCTCTGCTAACATTGTTTCTTGATCCATACCTGTAAATTGGAAATACTGCTCTACGGATAATCCTTGCTGTTGCAACCTGTTTGCAAACTCGTTTTGCATTTGCTTGACTTCGGAATCAATCATCGGCTTGGGAATGTCCATTTGAGCATTTTCTATGGCTTGGTCTACCACTTGGTTTTCTTTGTCTTCTTTTTCTTGTGCATCCTTGCGTGCTTGTATTTTTGTTCTGACTTCATCTTTATATGCATCTACGGTTTCAAATTCGGATACATCAGAAGCAAACTCGTCATCCAACTCCGGCAACTCTTTTGCTTTGATTTCTTTTATCTTGCATTGGAAAATCGCTTCTTTTCCGGCTAGTTCCGCCGCTTGATAAGCTTCCGGGAAAGTCACGGTTACACTGATGTCCTGTCCGATTTCTGCGCCAATCAACTGCTCTTCAAAACCGGGAATGAAAGAACCGGAACCGATGGTCAATGGGAAATCTTCCCCTTTGCCGCCCTCAAAAGCCACACCGTCTACAAAACCTTCAAAATCTAGAGCTATGATATCTTTATCCAATATGGCCCGATCAGTCACTTCGACGGTTCTGGCATTTTTTTCCAGCTCTTTGTTTATCTCTTCTAATACTTCTTCGTCTGTCACATCTACATCCATGGGTTTATATGGTAAGCCTTTGTACGTACCTAACGTAACTTCCGGCTTAATCGCCACCTCAGCAGTAAAGATAAAATCCTTGCCTTTTTCCAATTGCACAACATCAATCGAAGGTTGTGATGCAATTTCCAATTCACATGCATCGTAAGCCTTTGGATAAGCTTCTTGCAGCAATGTGTTGGCGGCTTCATCGTAAAACAACTCCACACCATATGTCTTTTCAATGATCTGGCGCGGTACCTTGCCTTTACGAAAACCCGGCAAACTAATACGGCTACGCTCTTTTAAATATGCGGATTGCAGGGCTTTTTCCACTTCTTCAGCGGGCACTTCCACCGTCAATCTTGCCATATTATTTTCTAATCTTTCTACTTGTAAACTCATCTTTTTGATTCCTCCTTCATTTGCTACCATTCAACTCGTAATTATAACATCTTTTTGATGAAATTACTAGACATATTTCTTGACTCGGACAAGTTTGAAAAAGTCAACATTAAATGCATAAACGCAAGAAACAACAATAGGGCAGAGATACATCCTCTGCCCTTACTTTACCAAATTCTTGTTATCTTATTGAGACGAATCGTTTCTTTGTTTTCTCTTCACTACCGCTAATAGTACAATAGAAGCACCAATTAAGGCAAGACCCAAAAATATAAATCTTTTTCAAACAATGGGGTGTCCGGCAATACTCTACAGTGAATGGTTAAACTTACATCTCTTTCTCTGTCGGGCTGGACTTCACCCGGTACGCTTACAGTCGGATTCGCTGATGCTGTTAAAGCAACCCCCAGCACCAAAAGCATAGCGATTACAAATGCAATTACAAATTGTAATGTTGTTTTTTGTTTCAGTGTCATAATCAGTCTCCTTTACCTTTTTAAAAAATTTACGCAATTTTGATTTGTAATTTTTAAATAAATACTTCTTGGACTTTTTACTATGGATTTTGTTTTTTGTGAATAACATTTAGATGAACAGAATTAAATAGAGTCCCCACTCTATATTCCGTTACACTTTACCTGCGACCACAGTAGCATGTTTCTTTAGAAGAGTAAATTCCATATTTTAGCACAGAGTTCACTTTTTTTGACATTACTAAAAAACAGTGGCAAAAGTGCTTTTTCCAAATCCCTTGTGTTATATGGAGTTGTTACGTTTTTTTTACTTTGGATTTCTCAAATATGATACAAATATAAAATATGTAGATGGAATGTGATTTTTTTATAAATTAAATATAAAATAAAAATAAAATTGAAGAAAACCCGCCAAATATCCGGCGGGTTCCACTTTTGTTCTAGTAATAACATATATTCCAACTGACTCCAAATCTATCTTTTAAAATCCCAATGCATTTTGCCCATGCGCTTCCCCCCATCTCTCCAACCGAATCACTTCCCTCGCTTAATATTCGAAACACTTCCAGCGCAGTGTTACGGTCATACTCATCAACACGTAAGGTAATCATTACGTTGTTGCCAACGCTAGTCGCGTATTTGGGCAATACATCCTGTAACATAATCGTATCATCATGTATCCGAATCTGCGCATGATAAATAAACCTTTCCGGTGCCAAAGAACTAATTCTTGCCGGTGCATCTTTGTATCGTATAACTTTTGCTTTTGTTTTAAATGCCCTTTCATAAAGAGCCACTGCCTCCGCACAATTTCCATTGAAAAATAAATATGGGCTTACTTGCATAATCAGCCTTCTCTCTCTTAACATAAATTTTTTATTCTACCATCAAAAGGAAAGGGGGCTATTACAAAACAACTATCTTCCATCCTTTTGTAACAGCCCGGTGCGAATACCAAGTATTCGCGCTTGGGTAATGTGTAACTGACCGTTAAGAAGTGAACAGAGGTAAGGGGTTTTTGTGTAATGGCTCTATTCAACCAAACTCAACTAAAACTAATTTACCATATTTATAGACCCTCTGCGAGACTTTGCAATTATTCGTAGTATAAATGTAATTATTCGTACCTCTTTTTTCGGCGATGTAATAATTTCGCATTGTTTTTGTAATAATTCATATCCTGTTGCCCTTGTTTCCTCACTTGGGTTATATCCCTTACAAAAAACAAATGTCAAAAAAAAGACAATCTCGCCAAATAATGAAGTTGCTACCCTATAAAGAAACGTGCTACTATCTATATCAAATTACAACTTTCAATTTCAATATACCAAAAATATCGGGTAAAGGGGGGATTATTTTGGTCATTTCTATTGCGATTTGTGATGATGAAAAGCAGGTTTCTGCTGAACTGGAACGGCTTTTGTTAAATATATTTAAGAAATTAAATATCTATGTCGATGTGGATATCTATTCCTGCGGCACTGACTTATGTGCAACAATCAAACAGGGAACACGCTACAATTTAATCTTTCAAGATATCGAATTCATGGAAGACAATATGAGTGGTATTGATGTAGGAAGAATGATTCGTGAAACTTATAACGATAATGAAGTATCTATCGTTTATATTTCGTGGGAAAAATCCCATGCCATGCAACTATTTGGTATACGACCCTTAGACTTTCTCATCAAACCTTTGACCCAAGAAAAGGTAAGTGCCGTCATTCATACCTATCTACATCTGAGTGCATTTTGGCTGAAGGATTTTGTTTATAAGGTGAAACATGATTTATACAAAGTAAAAGCCAAAGATATCATTTATTTGCAAAACGACAAACGAAAGGTACTTTTGCATTTGGCAGATGGACGGGTTGAAGGTTTTTACGGCACATTAAAAGAAGCTTACCAGGAGCAACTGCATAAATTTGACTTTCTTTTTATACATGCCTCTTACATTGTCAACTATGATTATATCAAAATCATAAGGTATGATAAATTAACACTGCACAACAAAGGTGTCGACATCTTATTTCCGATTAGCCAACACAACCGCAAAAAAGTACGTGAGCTTTATTATAATATTACAGAAAGAAGAAAGGTATAATCCATGAGTTTTTATTCGATTGTATATTTAATAGCCGGACTACTGTTGGTCTTATATGCGGAACGATTTATGGGTATTTTCTATGAAAACCGTAAAACCTCCGTATCCACTATGGCACTTACTTTTTCCGTCGTTTACATCATAACCATCGGACGGTTTCTTTTTCTTCGTTATCATGCGCCCGATTCCAATTTGTTTTGGTTATTCACCGAACTGGGACTGGGACTTTTGGGCTATTTTTTAATTACGCTCAACTACAAATCTGCCGTATTGAAACGAATTGTCGTCAGTATGATTGCTTGCATGATTATTACATTTATCCATTTTTCCTTATCAGCCGTTACCCTTTTGATTCCAAACGATACCTATCATGAAGTAGTATTAACCATCTTAATCGTAGCCGTGCCAACCGCCGCCTACCTCCTTGCTTCTGTACTGCGCCGATTTACCAACATCAAAAAAAGCGTAACGCTACCAAAATCTACATTAATCACAACCATGATACCACTTTTCATCTTTGTATTAGGTATTATTTTTCTGCCTTTTGTGATTGGATTCCGGCTGAATCTCCGGCCGGAGGTGCAGGCCATTGCCCTTAGTACCTTTACCGTTGGTTTTACGTTTCTCACTTTTCATCTATATGATTTATTAATCGGGAAACATGAGCAACAATTACATTCCCATGAAAAAGAATATTATGCGCTTCAGTACACACTTATGCAAGAATCCATCCAACAAATCAAATCCATTCGACACGATATGAATCTTCATTTGACTGCTATAAAAAACTATGCCATACAAGATCAAACGGCGGATATTCCCGCTTATATCGACCGTCTGGTCACCGGCATTACTCATAGCGAAATTCATAGCAATACAGGCAACCTTGCTTTGGACAGCATCATCAATTATAAACTAAGGGATGTGAAAAAGGATAAGATTGATTTAGATTTAAAAATAGAGATTCCATCACAAATTGGCATGGAAACCTCTGATCTTGTCATCATTATGGGGAATTTACTGGACAACGCACTCACTGCCGTGGCAAAAGTGAAAGAGAAAAAAATCTCCATTCACATTCGCTTTCAATGCGGCAATCTTTTTATCAACGTAGAAAATTCTTTTAATGGGGAAGTCCTTTATTCCAATGAAAGCCACGGTACGCACAAACACATTGTTACTTCGAAAAAATCAGATAACCATGGCTTTGGATTGCATAATATCCGCAATGCCATCAAAAAATACAATGGGCATATGAACGTCACCCACAATGAAACTATTTTTAAGGCAGGGGTTTTCTTGTACGTGGACGAGGAGTAACCACATCAAACATCTGAATAAAACAGACGTAAAATCAGTTCGTGCCCCTTGGTGATTAAACGACCGCTTGCCTTGGCTGTTTTTTCATGAAAAGACGCCGCTCCGACTTGTTTTTTTCTATTATCATAAAGCAAGTAAGGCACAGGGTCTGTCGTATGGGTTCGCAATAAAACGGGCGTTGGATGATCCGGTAAAATCAACAAACGCAAATCTTCTTTTTTTAGTTCCTCCAGTAAAATTGGTAGTACTTTTTCGTCAATGTCTTCTATGGCTTGGATTTTTTTTGTGATGCTACCATGATGGCTCATTTCATCCGGTGCTTCCACATGAAGATACACAAAATCATAACCCTTTTCCAACAAAGCCTGCACCGCACCTTTGGCTTGCCCTTGATAATCATTGTCCAAACCTCCTGTGGCACCTGCTACTGCAATGTTGTGCAGATTTGCACCTACTGCAATCCCTTTGAGTAAATCCACCGCCGAAGTCAAGGCTCCTTTTTTGCCAAATTTTTCCGCAAAATCTGTAAGCGCAGGTCTGGTTCCCGCACCCCAAAGCCAAATGGAATTGGCCGCTCCTAAGCCTTTTGCACGCCGTGCTACGTTGATGGGATGCTGTTGTAAAACATCATAACTTTTTTGCATCATTTCCCGAAAGAGTACGTGCGTCGGCAGATACTCCGCTATTTTTTGCATCAAAATATCATGGGGCGGAGTCATGGCAAGGACCTGACCCATACTTTCTATCAATAAATGCCGATAACCCACACCTGAATAAAAATCATATCCGCTGCTTCCTAGATTTTCTTGCACTGCTTTCAGCAGTACCTCTGCCTCTTCTGTGGAAATCTCACCCGCACTATGATCCAGCATAATTTTGTCTTCGTATTTTTCTTGCTCTTCTGACAATGTTACAAAATTGCAACGAAAAGATACATCTGTATCTTTCATGTCCACACCGATGCTTAAAGCCTCCAAAGGAGAGCGTCCGCTATAATATTTCTGCGGGTCATAACCCAACACAGATAAATTTGCCGTATCACTGCCCGGCAACATCCCGGGAGGAATGGTCTCTACCAAACCCAATTCAGATATTTTTGCCAAAGCATCCATATGGGGGGTACAAGCCGCCTCCATAGGCGTTTTTCCACCCAATTCCTCCAATGGTTCATCTGACATGCCATCACAAAGAAGTATGATATATTTCATTTTTTTATTATCCTTCCAACCGAATCATGTGAATAATCTGCGGAAATTCCTTGCTTGCTTTTTGATATGCACCCTCGCTCATCACGGATGAAATGAAAGCAAATTCATCCTCTAATCCCTCGATTTCCACAACTTCTATCTCACCAAACACACTTTCCAGATGAGATTTTAATGCCTCTGCTTTTCCTTTGATACGCACAAAAAACTGCCGCTTGATATCTTCTATGGGTTGCAGGGATATCTTGTCACTTTTCCACATGGACATGATGTTGCGGTTTAAATGCTTGGCCGCATCTACTACATCGGCTACAACAGCACTGGCGGTGGGCAATTTCCCTGCCCCGCTACCATAAAACATAGCATCCCCCAGCATATTGCCTTTGACAAAAATCGCATTAAAAGCACCATTGACACTATAAAGCATCTTATCTCTATGAATCAAATAGGGGGCTACCATAGCATGGATGTGATCCGTATCACGGCGCATGGCAGCCAACAGTTTGATGGTATAATGACATGCCTTGGCATACATCATATCTTCTTTGGATATCCCGGTGATTCCCTCTGTATAAATATCTTCAAAGTCTACCTGCTGCCCTGAAATCAAAGAAGCCAAAATCGCAATCTTGCGGCAAGCATCATGCCCTTCTACATCGGCTTCGGGGTTTCGCTCCGCATATCCCTTATCCTGCGCTTCTTTTAATACCGCAGCATAATCTGCGCCCTCATAAAACATCTTGGTTAACATATAGTTTGTTGTGCCATTTAAAATACCTGTTATTTCCATAATCTCATCGGCAGTCATGGAAGAATTTAAAGCCCTGATAATAGGAATACCTCCACCTACGCTGGCTTCAAACAAAAAGTTTATCTCTTTTTCTTTGGCGATGGACAATAATTCGGCACCATGAGCCGCCACTAAGGCCTTATTGGATGTGACCACACTTTTTCCTGCCAGCAAACTTTTTTTCACAAAGGTGTAAGCCGGCTCAATGCCACCCATCACTTCTACCACAATCTTTATTTCTTCATCCAACAAAATGGTCTGAAAATCATGGACTATAATATCTTGCACAAAATCTCCGGGAAAATCCCGCAAATCTAAAACATATTTGATATTCACTTGGTCGCCGATACGCCGGCCAATGCTATCGCCGTTGGTGCGAAACACTTCTACCACACCGGAGCCTACCGTACCATATCCTAACACCGCAATATTTACCATAATCTTCCCATCCCTCTCTTTATTTTTTTCATCTCACCGTCTATCTTACTGTCTGATGGCACTTAAATACCCATTGATGAATGCATCAATATCTCCATCTAACACCGCTGTTACATTGCTCATTTCTGTGTTGTTGCGATGGTCTTTTACCATAGTGTAAGGTTGCATCACATAAGAGCGTATCTGGCTGCCAAAGCCGATCTCTTTGACTTCACCGCGAATGCCGGACATCTTTTCCACCTGCTCCTGTTGCTTCATCAAATATAACTTAGCACGTAGCATCTGCATGGCCTTGTCCTTGTTCATATGCTGTGAACGCTCATTTTGACACTGAACCACAATCCCGGTGGGCAAATGGGTAATCCGAATGGCCGATGAGGTTTTATTGATATGCTGACCGCCTGCACCGCTGGCACGGTAGGTGTCAATGCGCAAATCATCGTCATGGATTGCAATGTCAATCTCTTCTGTAATATCCGGAATCACATCACAGGAGGCAAAGGACGTTTGTCGCTTACCTGCCGCATTAAAAGGCGAAATCCGTACCAAACGATGCACACCATTTTCGGATTTTAAATAACCGTAAGCATTGAAACCAGCTACCTCAAAGGTAACTCTTTTGATACCGGCTACTTCACCGTCTAAAAAGTCCAATACGGTCACCGTATACCCTTTTTTCTCTGCCCAACGGGTGTACATCCGATAAAGCATAGAGGCCCAATCACAGGACTCTGTGCCGCCGGCACCTGCGTGTAAAGTCACAATGGCAGAGCAATCGTCATACTCTCCTGTTAATAAGGTTTGGATACGCCGGGCTTCAAATGCCGCAATAAACTGCTCCATCTCTTCTTGGATACCATGCTCTGTATCCGCATCCGAGTCCTCGCCTGCCAGCTCCAATAACAGATGCAAATCTTCATAATCTTGAAACAACTTTTCAATCTGCTCCACTGAAACTTGCAATTCTTTTAACTTTTTCATGGTTTTTGATGACTTTTCCGGATCATCCCAAAACCCCGGTGCTTCTAATTGACGTTCTATCTCTTCTATCCTAGCTTTTTTGCCCGGAACGTCAAAGTGAATCCCTCAAATCTTTCAGTGGCTCTTCATAGGCACTGAGCCTGTTTTTTAATTCGTCTAATAAAACCACTTTTCTCACCTCTTTCTATTATTTTTTATACTTTTATAAAATGCAAGGGAGATGCCGTAAAGCCACCTCCCAAAATCATTATTTTCTGCCATGGCATTGCTTGTACTTTTTGCCACTTCCACAGGGGCAAGGATCGTTGGGATACACTTTTTTCTCTTCCCGTTTTTTGGTTATATTGACCCCACTGTTGTCTTTGTTTGTGCCCGTTGCTTTGGCAACTTGCTCCCGCTCGACTTTTTGCTCCACACGGATATGGAACAAAGTACGAATGGTCATCTCACCAATCCCATTGGTCATCTCACCAAACATATCATAACCACGCATCTTATACTCTACTTTTGGATCACGTTGCCCATAGGCTTGCAAACCAACCCCTTGCCGCAGTTGGTCCATATCGTCAATATGCTCCATCCAGCGGGTATCAATGACTTTCAACAAAACAACCCGCTCGATTTCACGCAGCTGCTCCGCTTCCGGAAATTCTGACTCTTTCCCCTCATACGCTTTGGCAGCCTTTTCTTTTAATAAATGCTTTAGCTCTTTTTGCTGCATTTTTTCTACTTCACTTGCAGTCGGCAATGGTGTAATCTGCGGAATCACCGCATGTACCGCCACTTCCATATCTTTTAAGTTCCAGTCTTCTTGATCGGAACCCGGATGGGCGTATAAATCCGTGGTATTTTCTACATAGTCCGTAATCATACTGTAGACCGTATCACGCATACTTTCGCCATCTAAAACCTTGCGTCTTTCGTTGTAAATAATCTCCCGTTGTTCGTTCATCACCTGATCATATTCCAACAGGTTTTTACGCACACCAAAGTTGTTGCTCTCTATCTTGCGTTGGGCACGCTCAATGGCACCGGTCAACATCTTATGTTCAATCTGTTCACCGTCTTCTACGCCCAAGGTATTGAACACGCTCATCAAACGCTCTGAACCAAACAGGCGCATCAATTCATCTTCCAAAGAGATATAAAAACGTGACACACCCGGATCCCCTTGTCGCCCGGCACGTCCGCGCAACTGGTTGTCAATACGGCGGGATTCGTGTCGCTCTGTACCAATAATCCGCAAACCACCAGCAGCCTTGGATGCATCATCCAATTTGATATCCGTACCACGACCGGCCATATTGGTCGCAATGGTAACAGCACCATGGATACCGGCATCGGCAACAATCTCTGCCTCCATCTCATGGTACTTGGCATTCAAAACCTTATGAGGAATGCCTTCTCTTTTTAAGAGTTTACTCAACAATTCTGAAATGTCAATGGTAATGGTACCAACCAAAACAGGCTGACCTTTGGCATGTGCTTCTTTGACTTCTTGCACAACGGCCAAATATTTTTCTTTTTGTGTTTTATAAACCGCGTCTTCTAAATCCTGTCTTTGTACCGGTACATTGGTAGGAATTTCAATCACGTCCATGCCATAAATATCACGAAACTCTTTTTCTTCTGTCAAAGCCGTACCGGTCATACCGCATTTTTTGGTGAATTTATTGAATAGGTTTTGGAATGTAACCGTAGCCAGTGTCTTACTCTCTCTTTTTACTTTTACTTTTTCTTTTGCTTCAATGGCTTGATGCAACCCATCTGAATACCGACGGCCGGGCATAATACGACCGGTGAATTCATCCACAATCATAACCTCACCCTCGGCTGAAACTACATAGTCCTGATCTTTGTGCATCAGGTTGTGGGCACGTAACGCTAAGATAATGTTGTGCTGTATCTCTAGGTTTTCCGCATCTGCCAAATTGTCTATGTGGAAGTATTTTTCTACTTTTTCCACACCATCATCGGTCAGGTTGACGGCTTTTTCTTTTTCATTGACAATAAAATCGCCTGTTTCTTCTACCTCTGTACCCATGATGGCATCCATCTTGGAGAACTCACCGCTTGCTTCACCACGCTTTAATTGGCGTGCCAAAAGGTCACAAGCTTCATATAACTTGGTAGACTTGCCACTTTGGCCGGATATGATCAAAGGTGTTCTGGCTTCATCCACCAGAACCGAATCCACTTCATCTATGATGGCAAAATTTAAACCACGTTGCACCAGTTGTTCTTTATAAATGACCATATTGTCACGTAAATAATCGAAACCCAGTTCATTGTTTGTGATATAAGTAATGTCGCAGGCATAAGCTGCACGACGCTCGTCATTGCTCATGCTGTTTAGCACAACACCAACGGTTAAGCCTAAAAATTCATGTACCTTGCCCATCCACTCCGCATCACGTTTGGCCAGATAGTCATTGACCGTGACAACATAAACACTCTCTCCGGAGAGGGCGTTTAAATAAGCCGGCAGGGTGGATACCAAGGTTTTACCTTCCCCTGTTCGCATCTCTGAAATCCTACCTTGATGCAAAATAATACCACCAATCAGTTGAACGCGATAATGACGCATACCCAAAGAACGCACAGCCGCCTCACGCACAACAGCAAACGCCTCCGCCAAGATATCGTCCAAGGTTTCACCATTTTTGAAACGCTCTTTAAACTCTAACGTCTTTTCTTTTAATTCCGAATCTGATAACTCTTGTATTGATGGTTCTAAAGCCTCTATCTGGTCTACCAAAGGATAAATGCGTTTTAATTCATTTTCACTGTGGGTGCCGAATATTTTTTCAAAAAAGCCCATGTATATGATTACTCCTTCTGATTTCGAATTGTGCTCACGCTCATTATTCTATCATTTTCCGTCCATGAATTCAAGGAATTCACAGCTTTTTTAAAATTTATACACAGCAACCTTATCTTTTCAGATGGTAATTTCACTAAATGCAACAGGGGTAAATTGTACAAGATTCACAATATTATTTCTTTCCCCTTATTTTGTTTGACTTTTCCTTGATTTTAGGTTTTAATCTAAGTGAAATAAATAAACGTTGGGCTGTTATTGCATATGCAAGCAAAACCAAGTTCTGTAACGATACTATCATCAAGGCAATCGTGCGGAGTTTGGTTTTTTTGTGATTATGGAGATTTTTATGAAAATTTTTAAATCAATTAATAACAATATTGTCAGTGCTATGGATGAAAATGACAGGGAGGTTGTTGTCATTGGAAAGGGCATCGGTTACAAAGCGGTACGGGGTTCTATCATTCCTCCTGAAAAAATCGACAAGATTTTTGTCATGAGCAATCAAAACAATATGGAGCGGCTAAAAGATTTATTTGCCTCCATCCCTACCGTATGCATTGAAATCACAGATGAAATTTTAATCTTTGCCAAAAAGCACCTGCATAAGCGTCTCAATGAAACCGCATATTTTACTTTGGCCGATCACATTAGCTTTGCGGTAACAAGACGACGACAAGGTATGGAGTTTCAAAACATTTTGCTGGCAGAAGTGCGGCGCTTTTATCCAAAGGAATTTGAAATCGGCTTGTATGCGCTGCAATTGCTGCGGGAACGCTTAAATGAAGATATGCCGGAAGATGAGGCTGCTTCTATTGCCTTGCATATTCTCAATGCGGAATATGACATTTCCATTAGCGATGCTTATCAAGCAACCCAATTGATGGAGCGAATCATCGATACCATCAAAGGAAAGGGATATATCCTATCTACCGACAACTATCATTATGAACGTTTTTTAACCCATTTGCGTTATCTTTCACAGCGCATCATCCGACAGGAGCAATTGCCTCATTCAAGTTGCAATGCCTTATTTGGCATGGTAGAACTTCAATATCCGGCAGAAATCGCCTGCGCAAAAAAAGTACGGGAAATGATCAACAACACAAAAACATTTCATTTGCCCGATGAAGAATTGGCTTGTCTGGCACTTCATATACGGCGCATTGCCGTAAAAGAAATATAAAAAGAAACTTAATCCAGGGAGGAACTTATTTATGTTTGATTTACGTAAAAAAAAGAAAAACATTACTATCTACGCCCCTATTGCGGGCACATTGCTTCCACTTGAAGAGGTTCATGACCCTACGTTTAGCCAAGGACTATTGGGCGAGGGCTTTGCAATCCGCCCCGCGCACGGACGAGTAGTGGCTCCCATAAACGGTACGGTTACACAGGTATTTAGCACCGGACATGCCATTACCATTACTTCTACAGAAGGTGCGGAACTATTGATTCATGTGGGATTAGAAACCGTTGCACTGGATGGCAAAGGTTATGTCAGTTGTGTAAAAAAAGAAGACCCCATCCATGTGGGTGATGTTTTAATGGAATTTGATATCAATACCATCACCGAAGCCGGCT
Source organism: Lachnospiraceae bacterium (assembly GCA_009779895.1). Lineage (GTDB taxonomy): Bacteria > Bacillota > Clostridia > Lachnospirales > Lachnospiraceae > WRBB01. The sequence goes on along the minus strand of WRBB01000002.1, from coordinate 81,459 downwards.
TTGATCTAATCACACCCGTTGTTATCTGCAATAGTAGTGATTTTAAAGATTTTGAGATTCTAAAAACAGCGCATACAAAGATAAAGGAGGGAGAAGAAGTTATTCGCATACGGAAAGACAATCGGTAATATCCTATTCAATCCTGCTGCCGTCAAGAGGGGATAGGCGAATCTATGAGAACGTGTTTTATAAAAGGAGGTTTTTTTATTATGATGAAATCATTACAAAGACTGGGCAAAGCCCTGATGTTACCGGTGGCTGTACTACCCGCCGGTGGTCTTCTCATTGGTATTGGGTATGCTTTGGTTGGTCCTACCTGGGCCGGCACAGGCGTCCTTGGTGTTATTTCTACTTTTCTAATTGCTGCCGGGGGCGGCATTTTAGATAACCTGGCATTGTTGTTTGCCGTTGGTTTGTCCTTTGGCCTATCCAAGGACCAAAACGGCTCCGCTGCGCTTTCCGGCTTGGTTGGTTGGCTTGTGCTTACAAATCTACTAAGCCCCGGTACCATTTCCGGTCTTTGGGGCAGAGAACTTTCTACGGTTGAGGGTGCGGCATTTGGCAGTATTGAAAATGCCTTTATTGGTATCCTGATTGGTTGTATCGTTGCCTTTTTATACAATCGATTTCATCAAAAGGAATTGCCCGCAGCATTTGCCTTTTTCTCCGGCCGCCGTTTCATACCTATTTTAACCACACTTACTATGGCTGTATTATCTCTAATTTTAATGGTAATTTGGCCCCTTATCTTTAGTGGTTTGGTTGCCTTTGGGGAAGCCATTTCCGGATTAGGTGCTTTTGGAGCAGGACTTTATGGTTTCTTCAACCGTTTGCTTATCCCAACAGGTTTGCACCATGCGCTGAATCAAGTATTTTGGTTTGATCTGGTTGGCATCAATGACTTGGGCAAATTCTGGGGTGGTCTGGATTCCGGTGGTGTCATCGGACAAACGGGTATGTATATGGCCGGTTTCTTCCCTGTTATGATGTTTGGTTTGCCGGGTGCTTGTTTGGCTATGTACAGAACAGCCAAAACAACACAAAAGAAAGTTGTTGCCGGTTTATTGGGTGCCGCAGCACTGACTGCTTTTGTTACAGGCGTTACAGAACCTGTTGAGTTTTCTTTTATGTTCCTTGCCCCTGCATTGTTTGTCATTCATGCTGTATTGGCTGCAATTTCTCTATTCCTTGCAGCTACTTTCCAATGGCTGGCTGGCTTTACCTTTAGTGCCGGTGCCATTGACTTGGTGCTTAGTACCCAGATTCCATATGCCGTAAACTGGTGGATGTTGATTGTACTGGGTGTTGTTTACTTCTTTGTTTACTATTTCTTGTTTAGTTTTGTGATTAAAAAGTTTAACCTAAAAACACCGGGACGGGAAGACGAAGAGGACTTAGAGTTGGAAAAATCAGCCGTTTTGACAAATAGTGATTATGTTGCTGTTGCTGCTATTTTGATTGAGGGTCTGGGTGGAAAAGATAATATTGATGACATTGACTATTGTGCGACTCGTGTACGTACGGAAATCAAAGATTATACCGCCGTCAGCGAAAAGAAGATCAAATCAGCAGGTATAGCAGGTGTGATTCGCCCCAGCAAAACTGCTGTACAGATTGTCGTAGGAACAAAAGTACAATTTGTCGCAGATGAGATGAAACGCCAATTGGAAAAATAACAATCACCTCAAAAACCAAATCGAAACACACCGCTTTGTGAGCAGGGTAGATGAGGCAGCATCCACCCTGCTCGTTCTATTTGGTGTAGGGAAAATTTATGTTCAACTTTTCAGTTTTTTCAATTTCCTAATAACGTAAAAATAAGGCAGTTGCCACACAAGCAACTGCCTCATATTATTTGCGATTCCCCCAAAATGCCGATTCTGTATTTTGACTCCTAGCGATTGCTAGGTGGGTCTCCGCATACTGCTTTTCTGTCTTCCGCTACACAATGACGGCTTGACATAGTACAGACTATTAAGAGTCCCATGAAAAAAAATGTAGGTTCAAAATGACAGGATTGCCGAACATTTCAGGTTGACAAATATTCTCTTCTCTTGTCCATATTATACCCGATTTTACACAATATTACAACTATTACTCCCATTGATTAGAAAAAATCTTTTCTAAGCTTCGAGGTATACACCATAAACCCTACTAAAACAACCAAAAATATAAACATTCCAATGATGCGTATCAATCCTAAAAGGGCATCTTCCGGTAATACAAAGGTGCCCAACACGTCCAAACCGCCATAAACAACGGCAGTAATACCTAGGATAAGAACTGCAGGCTGAGACTTTCGAATAAAAACAAATGTATCCTTGCATTTCTTGACCTCAAAGGCTTTTCCTAAGAGCAGTGTTTCGTTGATTGTGCCGGTTTGTCTGGTATTGTACCAAGCATATAAACAATAAATTCCACTCCCTAAAATCACCACACTGAGAAGACCAAATATACCATCCATTTTATTGCTCCTTTTCTAAAATCTCTTTTACAACATTTATCATCTCCGGCACCTTACATACTTTTGTATGGAGTACTTGACCCAACAAAGCCTCTTCCACCGCCGCCGGTATTTCCACATGAGAAAGTGCTTTAAAAGGCTGAATCAAGTCCATTTCGTCCACATCACTATACTTTTTATCAATGGCAGCCATCACGTTACCAACAAACTTATAAGGACTGGCTGTAGAAGCAATGAGCATCGGTCGATTTTCTTCTGCTTTTTGCCGATAAACCTCGCTTACAGATGCCGCCACGGCAGTATGGGTATCCATCACATATCCGGTCTGCTCATAAGTCTTTCGAATCATTTCAAAGGTTTCCCTTTCACCGGCATATCCCCCTAAAAAGTCACCTAAATTCTTTTTCATCTCAACCGTAATCTCATACTTCCCTTTCTCTTTCAACTCTGCCATCAAGCGAGCATTTACCTCGGCATCCTGACCAGCAATGGTATAAATCAAACGCTCCAAATTACTGGAAATCAAAATATCCATAGAGGGGGATGCTGTTAAAATAAAATCACGGTTTTTGTCATAAGTACCTGTCCGGAAAAAATCAAACAACACTTTATTTTCATTGGAAGCACAGATTAATTTCCCAATGGGCACGCCCATTTCTTTGGCATAATAAGCCGCCAAAATATTGCCAAAATTACCTGTGGGTACGGTTATGTTCAACAATGCGTCCTTTGCAATTTCGCCATGCTCCAATAATTTTGCATAGGCATAAACATAATAAACCACTTGCGGAACCAAGCGGCCGATGTTAATGGAGTTGGCAGAAGAAAATTGCATGCCCTTTGCCAGCATTTCTTTCTTCAACCCTTTCTCTTCAAAAATTGCCTTTACACCACTTTGTGCATCATCAAAATTTCCCTCTATGGCTACCACATTGGTATTGTTACCCTTTTGCGTTGTCATTTGCAATTCTTGGATCTTGCTCACCCCACCTTTGGGGTAAAAAACAATAATACGGGTGCCGGGTACATCCGCAAAACCTGCCAATGCAGCTTTTCCCGTATCTCCCGAAGTGGCCGTTAGAATCACAATTTCATTTTTTACATTGTTTTTACGGGCTGCTATTGTCATCAAATGAGGCAAAATCGATAATGCCATATCTTTAAACGCTATGGTCGCACCATGAAACAACTCCAAAAAATACACATCTCCTACTTTCACCAAGGGTGCGATATACGGATCATCAAACTTTTCATCATAGGCTTTGCGAATACAACTTTGAAGCTCTTCCTCTGTATAGTCTGTCAAAAAGGCTTGCAACACTTCAAGGGCAACCTCTTGATACGTGCAACCCACCAATTCTTCCATGGTTGATTTTAACCGAGGTATTTCCGTTGGCACAAATAAACCACCATCCTCAGACAAACCCTTTAAAATCGCCTCTGATGCGCGCACTGTATACCCGTCACTTCTTGTACTTTTATAAAATAATGCCATCTTATATTCTCCTACTTATGCCCTTTTAATTTTTGATTTGTATAATTTACCAAACCCCCGGCTGCAATCAATTTTTGCATAAACTCCGGAAAGGGTTGCCCCTCATACTCTGCACCCTTGCTCCGATTGTATATTTTTCCTGAGTCAAAGTCTATCTCTATCTTGTCTCCCGGCGTAATCTCTTTGGCAGCCTGAGGGCATTCCATAATTGGCAAACCAATATTGATGGCATTACGATAAAAAATCCGTGCAAATGTTTCCGCTACAATACAACTAATCCCTGCTTCTTTTAAACACAGCGGAGCATGCTCACGAGAAGAACCACAACCAAAGTTGCGCCCGGCCACAATCATATCGCCCGGCTGTACCTTACTTGCAAAGGTAGGATCAATATCTACCATTGCATGCTTGGCCAATTCTTTTCCGTCAAAGGAATTTAAATAACGGGCCGGAATAATCACGTCTGTATCTACATTGTCACCATATTGAAAGACCTGTCCAAACACTTTCATCTATTTTTCACCTGCCTTTGATGATTTACTTTTTTCTATTTTCTCCGGGTTGGCAATATAACCTTTGATGGCACTCGCTGCCGCTACTTCCGGCGAAGCCAGATAAATCAATGAATCAATGTGACCCATCCGGCCGACAAAATTGCGATTGGTGGTGGAAACACATTTTTCTCCTGCTGCCAACACCCCCATATGGCCACCCATACACGGACCACAACTTGGGGTATTTACCGCACAACCGGCATCAATAAAAATCTCTAACAAACCCTCCGTCATACATTTTTTATAAATCCGCTGGCTTGCCGGCACAACCATCACCCGCACATCCGGATGCACCGTCCGGTCTTTCAAAATAGCCGCCGCCCTCCTAAAATCCGCCATACGTCCGTTGGTACAAGAACCAAGGACAACTTGATCAATCTGAATCGGCTCCATCACTTCAATTTCATCTATGGTTTTTGCATTGCCCGGCAAATGAGGAAATGCAACCGTCGGGCGCACTTCCCTTAAATCTATCACAATCACCGCATCATAGACGGCATCTGCATCCGCTGTAAACACCCGATAAGGTTTCTTCGTAAAGGTTCGTAAATAGGCTTTTGTCACTGCATCCACAGGGAAAATACCATTTTTTGCCCCTGCCTCTATGGCCATATTTGCCATGGTAAAACGATCATCCATGGTCAAATAACAAAGACCATCACCAACAAACTCCATGGATTGATACAAAGCACCGTCTACCCCTATTTTTCCAATGATATGTAAAATAATGTCTTTACCACTCACATATTGACTCGGCTTACCTGTCAAAACAAATTGAATGGCCGAAGGCACTTTAAACCACAACTCTCCCGTTGCCATCGCTGTCGCAATATCCGTGGTACCTACCCCTGTAGAAAAAGCACCCAACGCACCATAAGTACAGGTATGAGAATCCGCACCTACAATACATTCCCCCGGTGCTACAATACCATTGTCCGGCAAAATCGTATGCTCAACCCCTGATTTTCCCTGCTCAAACACCCATGTTAAATCCTGCTCTTTGGAAAATATCCGGATTGCTCTGGCATTTTCCGCAGACTTAATATCCTTGCTGGGGGTAAAATGATCCGGTACCAACACAACCTTATCCTTGTCAAAAACCCGGTCTGCCATCTGCCGAAAAATCGGCAGTGCCATAGGCCCGGTAATATCATTTGCCATGACCACATCCAATTTCGCTTCGATTAATTGACCCGGTTCGACTTTATCCAATCCGGCACCGGCTGCCAGAATTTTCTGCGTCATTGTCATTCCCATACTATCAAAATCCTCCTAACATACCTACCTGATATATCCCTTTGCCGTCAAGGCTTCCGCACACAAAATAGCCCCACCGGCTGCGCCCCGAATGGTATTGTGAGACAAACCAATGAATTTAAAATCATACATCGAATCTTCCCGCAAACGACCCACGGAAATACCCATGCCATGCTCATAATCCACATCTAAGGTAACCTGCGGGCGATCATCTTCTTCTAAATATTGTATCAATTGCTTTGGTGCGCTAGGTAGTGCTTCCTCTTGGGGTAAGCCTTTGAAATCTATCAGTTTTTCAATCAACTGTTCTTTTGTCGCTTTTTGTTTCAAACGAATGAATACAGCAGCACTGTGTCCGTTCAAGACCGGGATGCGTACACATTGACAAGTAATTTTAGGAAAGGTCGCCGGCTTGATTGCACCATTTTCTACCCGCCCTAAAATCCGCAAAGGCTCCTGCTCACTTTTTTCCTCTTCTCCACCAATAAAGGGAATGATATTGCCCACCATCTCCGGCCACTCCGCAAAGGTTTTACCGGCTCCGGAAATCGCTTGGTAGGTGGTCACCACCACTTCTTCCGGCTCAAACTCTGCCCAAGCAGCCAAGCAGGGTGCGTAACTTTGAATCGAACAATTAGATTTCACCACAATAAAACCTTTTTGGGTACCCAAACGTTTTCTTTGGTCTTTAATCACCGCAAAATGCGCCCCGTTTACCTCCGGAATTACCATAGGAACATCAGGGGTCCAACGATGAGCACTATTGTTGGAAACCACCGGCACTTCCGCCTTGGCATATGCCTCTTCCAATGCCTTGATTTCCGCTTTTGGCATATCCATCGCACTAAACACAAAATCTACGGTTGCTGCTACTGTTTCCACTTCATTTACATGAAGCACTTTCAAATCTTTGATATTCTCAGGGATGGCCATATCCATTTTCCAACGTTCTCCCACCGCTTCTAAATAAGTTTTTCCGGCAGAACGAGGACTGGCGGCCACCGTAACCACTTGATACCAAGGATGATTGTCCAAAAGGGAAATAAAACGCTGTCCCACCGTACCGGTTGCACCCAAAATACCCACTTTTAATTTTTGATTCATCTTACTTTAACTCCTCCTCATATCTCTCTATCACTTTTTTCATAGACACTTGACCGGGTGCCCCAAGAGTATTGCGCATATTTACACAAGTTTCCAAACACACCGCCTGATAAATATCTTCTGCAAAAACAGGAGAAATCTCTTGAAACTCTGCCAAAGTCAAATCATCTATGCTTTTGCCCTGCTCAATACAATACAATACCAAACGACCAATGATGCCATGAGCATCCCGAAAAGGCACACCACGATTGACCAAATAATCCGCCGCATCGGTGGCATTGGTGAAACCATTTTTTGCACTGGCTTCCATCTTATCTTGCCGAAACTTTATAGTCGCTACCATACCTGTAAATAAATGCAGACATAACTTGACATTATCCAAAGCATCAAACACCGGCTCTTTATCCTCTTGCATGTCTTTGTTGTAGGCCAAAGGCAAACCTTTCATCGTGGTTAACAAGGCCATCAAACTACCATATACCCGACCTGTTTTTCCCCGCACCAATTCGGCAATATCAGGATTTTTTTTCTGGGGCATAATGCTGCTGCCTGTACTAAACTCATCATCAATCTCTACAAATTGATATTCATTGGAATTCCAAATGATAATTTCTTCAGAAAAACGGCTTAAATGCATCATAACAATCGAAAGATTGGACAAGAGCTCAATCAAATAATCCCGATCGGAGACCCCATCCATACTATTATAAGTCACAGAGGAAAACTCCAACAACTCTGTGGTATATGCTCTGTCCAACGGATAAGTGGTACCGGCAAAAGCACCGGAACCCAGAGGATTGGTATCCATCCGCTTGTAAGTATCGGATAAGCGAGAACGATCTCGCTTGAACATTTCAAAATAGGCACCCAGATGATGGGCTAAGGTGGTTGGCTGGGCTTTTTGCAAATGGGTAAAACCCGGCATATAACTGGTCGTATGAACTTTCATCAAATCCAACAATACCTGCAACAATGCCTGCAACAAACCATCCAGTGTTTGGATTTCTTCACGAATATACAGTTTCATATCCAAAGCCACTTGGTCGTTGCGACTGCGCCCGGTGTGCAATTTTTTGCCCACGTCACCGATTTCGGCAATCAGCTTGGCTTCCACAAAACTATGAATGTCTTCGTATTCATGGGTAATCTTTAACTTACCGCTTTCAATGTCTGCCCATATCCCCTCTAGTCCTTTGACAATCTTTGCACCCTCATCTGCGGTTAATATCCCTACCTTAGTCAGCATCTTTACATGTACGATACTGCCTTTTATATCCTGACGATAAAGGCGCTTGTCAAAAGAAATCGAAGCGTTAAAATCATATACCAATTGGTCGGTTTCCTTGGTGAAACGACCTCCCCAAAGTTGTGCCATCAAAATTTTCTCCTATTTTTGTTTTTGCTTATCTTTTCAATTTTATCATAGAAAAAGCGCAACCACAATAGTTCTGCCGATATAAACCATACGCCTTTGCCAACGCCAAAGCACGTTGGTATCCATTTTTTTTCTTAAAGTCGGCGGGCAACCACTGCACACCATATTCAACTTGTAAAGCCAAACCAATCTCATTAAGTTTTGCCGCATTTTTCTTTGGGCTAATGGTCAACGTTGTAGCAAAGTAATCAAAACCCTCTTTTTTTGCTTTACTTGCTGTTTTTTTCAAACGAAAGCGATAACAAGCAAAACAACGATCACCCCCCTCTTTTTCTTCCTCTAACCCTTTTGCCAATTGCGCAAACCTATCTTTCTCATAATCGCCTTGCACAAAGGATATCGTTTGATCCAATCTCTCTAGCAACATCCTCTGCTCCTGTGCACGTTTTTCATATTCTGCATCGGGATAGATATTGGGGTTGTAATAAAACACCGTTATTTGAAAATACGCTGATAAATACTCCAAACAATAGCTACTGCAAGGAGCGCAGCAGCTATGTAGGAGCAAACTTGGTTTCGTTTGTTTCTCTATTTGATTTAACACATTTTCTAATTCTGTTTGATAATTCATAACATTCTAAAATCTTCCGCCGCCACCACGGCTCATACCACCACCGGAGGAACGGAAACTACCACCACCGCCACTGTTGTTTCGAGGCCGCTCCCGCCGTGTTACATTGCGATACAAAAATGTATCCCGGCTAACCTGAATCTCCAAACTACCCGGACGCATATAATCATTGGCCTGGGTTTTGCTACGAACAGATTTCAACTGTCCTCGCATACCAAGAGTAATCACCGTTGCCAGAACCGCACCAATGACCAATGCCAGCAAGATATCCGTTATGCCAATGGCACGAGCTGCAGAACCCGGAACAAAGGCTGTCCCTGCTCTTGCTTGGTTGACAAAATCTTCCGTCACATCCACAAAGATAGAAAATGCCTGGTAAAAATTCCCGGCACTCAAAGATGATACCATACGGTCCCCTGCATATTGAATCCCTGCATCGGTAAACGCTTCATAACCAAAACCCGAAGCAACGATATACCATTCATTGTCTCCATCAAAACTAATGAGCAGAATCACACCGTCACGGGCTGAATCAAAGCCATAACCATGGCTCACATAAAACACATCCGCAAAATTTCTGGGATTGCTGCCTCCTAAATCCTCTGTTGTCACAATCACAATATCAAAGGCCAGACGATAACTTACTTCATCCAGTTGGGCAACCAAGTCTCTTGCCTCCGCATCACCTAGCACCCCTGCATCATCTACCAAACGTGGGGGATGCTGTGCTTTTGCTTTGCTTGCCAGCGGCAAAGCAAAGGTACAAAGCAAAGCAAAACATAAACAAAAGGAGATTGTAAAAACAGCTTTTCGCATTGTATTTTTTTTCGTCATTTGTTTTCATCTCCCCTTTCTATAATATAAACCAAACAATGGCAAAACCAACAATTGAAAAAATCCCCATAAAAATAGCCCAGTAACGCCAAAAAGCACCCCAATCCATGGGTAAATCACCAACAAATTTACCCGTTTGCCCATTCATCGCAAAGAGATATTTTTTGTTGCGCCAGGTGGTATTTAGAATCCACACAGGCAACAAGGCATAACGCACCGTGCCTTGATTTAACGTCAAATTGGTACTCTTTGGCACAACTGTGGCATAACCACGCACGGTATCTCCAAAGGCTTGCTCCGTGGAACTCTTTACCCTGACTTTTGCCCTTGGCAAACTCTCATCGGCCGTCACGTCATATCGATCTGCCAAAAAACCGGCCAGATAAGCCGTTTGAAAAGCCACCTTATCTTCATAGTTGTAAGGTTCAATGGATTCCATCAATTCATCCGGCATCTTTGCCGAACCATCCACCGGCACCTTATCAAAAGCAACCTGCCCGCCTCTTAAAATATCAAAGTGACTGGTTTCTGTGTAATCAAAACGACTGTCGCTCCATCTGCGCACTTTGGTGCCGCGATAATGAATCTGCCCTTTGACATCTGCGTCAAAAAGCCAGAACGGTACATAAAGCCCCCGTACTTCATCTACGTGATTTTCATTTTTAAAAATCTTCGGCAACAAACGCTTCCCTTTGAAATGTTTCAGCAAACCCTCTTTTGCTGCCTGCTTATCCAGCTTGAACGGAATCACATAATCCGGACGCAAATCCCCTGAAAGATTGCCGGTTAAAACCACGGGATTGTCACAGTAAGGACAATTGGTGGCTGCCATGGTGGCATCCCCAACGATTTCACCACCACAGGAATGGCAACTGTAAATCGCCATACCATCGGCCTCCCCCTCTGCCCAATCACCGCCGGCTTCCATATCCCAGTGGGCTTCTCCTTGAGCCTCTTCTTGCTGAATTTCTCGCTCAATGCTTTGAATGGCTGCCATGTCAAACTCCGCATCACAATAAGGACACTTCATCTTTTGAATGGAGCTATCAAATTCGATGGCCCCTCCACAGGAGGGACACTTAAACTCTTGCATACCTGCCATACAGTCACTTACCTCCGTTTACGCTTGTTTGGGTTGCCCGCAATTTGAACAGAAGTTTCCTTTGTTGCCCGGCTGCCCGCAAGCACAAGACCAAGTGGCAGGAACCGGTTGAGGCTGCCCGCAGTTGGAGCAAAACCTACCGTTGTTGTTTTGATTGCAAGGTTGACAAAGCCATGCACCTTGGGTTGGCGGAGGCACTTGCCCGCCCTGTGCTGCCGGTTGGCCTTGGGGCGGTTGCGGTTGACTTTGAACCGGTTGCTGCTGCATTTGCTGTTGTTGCATCTGCTGTTGCTGGCCCATTTGGAATAAATTGTCTGCATTTAATCCACCGGCTTGCTGTGCCATACCCATGCCCATAAATCCGGTCAAGGCACCACCTTGGTTGCCCGCTGCTGCTTTCATTGCATCTCCTTGGGCACCAACCAAAGAAGCGGCCGCCATAGAAGGATCACGAAATACTGCCGTTCTTTGTGCTTGTTTGATTAACTCTTCATCTTCCGGTGGCAATGTAACGGACTTCAAAGCCACAGAAACAACCGTCAAACCACGTAACTCCGTCCATTTTTGTGTCAATGTTTCATTTAAACAGGTGGCCAACTCGGCGGTATGAGCCGGAATGGCACTGGGCCGTACTTCCATGGCTGAAATCTTCGCAAAAGAAGGTTGCAAAGCTGCCACAAACTCGGACTTTAACTGTCCTTCGATTTGATCTCTTGTATAACTACGCTCCACATTGCCCGCTACATTTGCGTAGAATAATAAGGGATCGGCAATCCGAAAGGAGTATACCCCACTACAACGTACCGAAACATCAATATCCAAGCCAATGTTACGATCCACCACCCGAAACGGAATGGGATTTGGTGTTCCGAACTTGTTGTCAATCAATTCCTTTGTATTAAAATAATAAACCCTTTGATCTTTCCCTGTGTCACCACCAAAGGTAAAACGCTTACCAATGGTTTGGAACGTATTCATAATGCCCTCTCCCAAGTCGCCGGAAAAGATGCTTGGCTCTGTAGATGAATCAAAGGTAAACTCACCCGGCTCCGCGCAAACTTCCACCACCTTGCCTTGCTCTACAATGATCATACACTGACCATCTGCTACGGCAATGCCGGAACCGTTGGAAATAATGTTGTCACTGCCTTTTCTATTTGCCGAGCGGCTGCCCACGCGTTTCTCACCCTTTATCATCATCAAATTTTTATCCATCGCTTCGCAATAGAAAAACTCTTTCCATTGATCTGCCATTGTGCTGCCAACCGCACCCATCGCTGCTCTAATTAATCCCATATCAGACCTCCTATTTTTTTATCCTAATTCCAGTTATTTTTTACACTAACACATTGTTACACACATACCCTATCATTATAATAGATTTTATGAGTAAATGCTATGGTTAATTTTTATCCCGGACAAATTGGCAAACATTTGCATTTACTTCTATGCAACTTTTCGGTTTCGTGGTATAATGTTTCCATAATACAGATTGCATTCTTTAATTGTCTGTATAATATAAGCAAAAGGAGTTGAACAGCATGAATTTTATCATTAGCGGAAAAAACATCGATGTCACACCAGGTCTAAAAGAAACCGTCGAAAAAAAATTAGGAAAACTAGAAAGGTACTTTACTCCTGAAACCGAAGTTATCGTAACCCTAAGTGTCGAAAAAGAAAGGCAAAAAATCGAGGTTACAATCCCCGTCAAAGGAAATATAATTCGTTCTGAACAAATCAGTGACGACATGTACGTCTCCATTGACCTTGTGGAAGAGGTCATTGAACGGCAGCTGAGAAAGTACAAAAATAAATTGGTTGCCAGGCACAAAGGATACAATACCTCCCACGGCAACAGCTTCCGCAAAGAATTTTTTGAGCCCCATGAAGATGACTCGATACAAGAAGACGGTGACGTTCACATCGTACGAACCAAACGTTTTGGTGTAAAACCTATGTTTCCGGAAGATGCATGTTTGCAGATGGAACTATTAGACCATTCTTTCTTCGTCTTTAGCAATGCCGAAACCAACGAAGTAAATGTGGTTTACAAAAGAAAAGATGGTTCTTTTGGACTGATTGAACCTGAATTTATCTAATAATCATTCCAAATCGAATGACACAATTTCCTCTTTCCATACTTTTGTTATTTTGTTATAATGAAAGTTGCGAAGGAGGAAATTTTTAATGAATTACGAAAAAGGAAGCCTGATTCGAAAAAAGAAGGCGATCTCTTCCAAACGAAATCTACAAAAAAAGCGAGTTGGCGTCCGGCTCTTTAAGGCTTTGGTGGTTTGCATCATTTTAGCCTGTTTTGTTGCCGTGGGCAGCGTTGGTTTTTTTGTACAAAATATCATTGCAAGCACACCGGTGATTTCACCCAGTGATGTATTGCCTGCGGGAGAAGCTAGTTTTGCTTATGCTGCCGACGGCACATTGATTCAACAATTTGTGGCAGAAGGCTCCAATCGGATCTCTGTGACCCTTGACGAAATCCCGGACTATTTGCAACATGCTTTTATTGCCATTGAGGATGAGCGTTTTTTAAGCCACAACGGCATTGACTTACAAGGGATTGCCCGTGCCGGTGTGGTTGGTGTCACCTCCGGAAATTTTACCGAGGGTGCCAGTACCATTACCCAACAGCTAATCAAAAACAACGTCTTTACAGAGTTTATGTATGAAGATGGTTTTATGGATAGTTTGGAGCGGAAATTACAGGAGATATATCTGGCACTGGAAATCGAAGAACATATGAACAAAAACGAAATTCTAGAAGCCTATTTAAATACAATCAACTTGGGGCAAAATACCTTAGGGGTACAATCTGCCGCACAGCGTTATTTTAATAAGGACGTGACCGATTTGACTTTGTCCGAAAGTGCTGTGATTGCCGCCATTACCCAAAGTCCCAGTACATTGGATCCTGTTGACAATCCAGATGCAAACAGACTTCGTATGCGACATATTCTAGGCAATATGTATGAACAGAATTTTATCACTGCCGCACAGCGGGATGAAGCACTTGCCGACAATGTCTTTGACCGGGTTTTGCCTTATGCCATTGTCAATGACGAAGTAGAGCCTTATTCTTACTTTGTAGACGTGGTCGCACGCCATGTGATGCGGGATTTGCGGGAAAGACGCGGCCTTACGGCAGCCCAAGCCCATCACCTTTTGTACAGCGGTGGACTGACCATTCATACCACCCAGGATTTACGCATTCAGCGCATTGCAACGGAAGAGGTACAAAATGATGCCAACTTCCCCATGGGTACCCAATGGGGCTTGGATTATGCCTTGACCATCAATCGTGCCGGCGGCGAAGTGGAGCACCATAGCATTGAGATGCTTGCTCAATTTATTCGTGTCAATTGGGGACGGGAATTCCCTCTATTATTTAGCAGTCAAGAAGAGGCACTACAAGCAATTGAAGCCTACAAAGCAAATTTGAGCATTGGCGAGGATGATACCGAAATCTATCGCATCGACTTAACACCGCAACCCCAAGCATCTGTAACCGTTATGGAGCAGGCATCCGGTCATGTTATGGCCGTTGTGGGCGGGCGCGGCGAAAAAACCGGTACCCTTTCCTTGAATCGTGCTTACGATACCACACGGCAACCCGGATCTACCTTTAAGTTACCCGCTGTTTATGCACCGGCCATTGATTCCCATGGTTATACCTTGGCAACGATGGTAGATGATGCGCCTTTTGAATATGAAAGCGGCCAGCGAGTTCGCAACTGGGATGGTCAATACCGGGGAGATAGTAGTATTCGTTTTGCCATTGAACATTCCATGAATGTTGTTGCCGTTAAAACCTTAACCGAAATTGGTTTGCAAACCGGCTTTGATTATTTAAAGCGTTTTGGTTTTACCACTTTGGTAAACCACGATGACCCTGATTTGCCCGGTTTTACTGATGTTGCCCAAGCAACTGCTTTGGGTGGTATTACCCGCGGGGTAACAAATGTAGAGATGACCGCCGCCTATGCCGCTATTGCAAACGGTGGTGTTTATATTCCCCCTATCTTTTACACAACCGTATTGGATCGGGATGGCAATGTGATCTTAGACAATACCAATCCGGAAAGACGTCAGGTGATTCAGGATTCAACAGCGGCACTCTTAACCAGTGCCATGGAAGATGTAATCAACATCGGTACCGGTACTACCGCAAGGATGAGCAATATGCCTGTTGCCGGAAAAACAGGTACCACTGAGTGGAGTACGGACCTTTGGCTTTCCGCTTATACACCCTATTTTACCACATCGGTATGGGGTGGCTTTGATACCAACTTTCCTATGGAGGGAATGGATCAAGCTTGGCACATGGTGATTTGGCGTAATATCAACGAACGTATTCATGAAGGTATGGCATCTCGACCTTTTATTATGCCACCATCTGTTGAATCCGTATCCATTTGCCGAGTTTCCGGTCTAAGGGCCGGTCCAAATTGCGATTCTTTCACAGAGTATTTTGCAATTGGTACTGTACCTGCCCAGGTTTGCCATGGCCATGGCGACCGAAACAATGACAGAGACAGAGATCGAGATGATGATCGAGACGATGACGACGATGAAAATAATGATGACGACCAAAACGGATCGGATGATTCTGATAACAATCAATCATCGCCAGAACCACCAGCCGAACCGTCACCGGAACCACCGCCACCACCGCCACCGGAACCATCGCCTGAACCACCACCGGAACCACCGCCTGAAGGCGGCGATGGATAATAATTTCCTATCAAATAAAATCAAGTCGGCAGATTATAAAAATAATTGTAATCTGCCGACTCAAAAAATTATTATGCAATTATAATATATCTACTCTTTTCTAATCTTCCAATACCATCTTTGCCGAACCATAAATACCGGCATCATTGCCCAACGTAGCCAATACAAACTTTGCATCTACATTGGCAAAAAAAGCATGCTCACGAAAGGGCCCTTCAATATATCTCAATAATACCTCGCCGGCTTTAGAAACACCACCACCTATCACAAATACCGCGGGGTCTACCAAAGTGGCAATGTCCGACAATCCTTTGCCCAAATAATCCCCAAACTTTATCGCAATTTTAATTGCTACCTCATC
Organism: Lachnospiraceae bacterium; assembly: GCA_009779895.1. Classification (GTDB taxonomy): domain Bacteria; phylum Bacillota; class Clostridia; order Lachnospirales; family Lachnospiraceae; genus WRBB01. The sequence goes on along the minus strand of WRBB01000002.1, from coordinate 65,536 downwards.
TCCCGCTTTTACAGCATCAAAAATGGATTTTGCAGAAAGTTGTTCCGGATCCAGGATTGTATGGGCCTTTTCTGCGTGTAGGATTTGCTTACCAATACGAACAATGCCTGTTGCCGAAGTATACTGCTCCAAGCAACCTTGCTTTCCGCAGCCACAAAGCTCCAGCTCTTCATAATCTACTTTTAAATGACCAATCTCTCCACCTGCACCATGGGCACCGATCAAAATGCGACCGCCTACAATAATACCACCACCAACACCTGTACCTAAGGTCACCATAACCATATTTTTCTGAGACTTACCGCCGCCTTTCCACATCTCACCTAAGGCAGCTACATTGGCATCATTGCCAATCACAGCGGACAGTCCCGTCAATGCTTCCAATTCTTTTTTAACTTCTTTGTAACTCCAACCCAGATTGGCCGAACCATTGACAATACCCTCTTCCGTCACGGGAGCCGGCACACCAACACCAATCCCAACGATCTCTTCTTTGCAAATCTTTTTTTCTATCATCTTATCTGCAATGGTCTTGGCAATATCCGGAAGTATTGCAATGCCCTCATTTTCTACATGCGTTTTTATCTCCCACTGATCCAATAACGTTCCCCCTGCATCAAATAAACCCAACTTAATACCCGTTCCGCCAACATCTACACCAAAACAGTAGTTCATTCTTACGCATCCCCTTTTTTTGATAAATTCTCTTGCACACGCTTATATAACTCTTGGGCCGCATTATAACCCATCTTCTTTTGTCGGTGATTTACCGCCGCCGATTCAACAATAATCGCCAAGTTCCGACCCGGACGAATGGGGATATTGTGGCAAATCACCTTGTTGCCCAAAAACTCCATATAGTTTTCATCTAGGCCTAAACGGTCATACTCCATCGTACTTTTCCATTCTTCTAATGTAATCACCAAATCAATATTTTGGGTTTCCCTCACACTTTGTACCCCAAACATAGATTTCACATCCACAATGCCAATGCCGCGCAATTCGATAAAATGCCGTGTAATATCCGGTGCCGAACCCACCAAGGTTACATCACTTACCTTACGAATCTCTACCACGTCATCCGTTACTAGACGATGTCCTCTTTTGATTAATTCCAAAGCTGCCTCACTTTTACCAATGCCGCTTTCACCCATAATCAACACCCCAACACCATACACATCCACCAAAACACCATGGATGGAAATACGGGGTGCCAAGCGTACATTCAACCAACGAATGACCTCTGCCATAAACTCAGAAGTATGCTTGGATGTAGAAAAAATCGGAATCTGATGCTCATTGGCAAATTCTAACAAAGCCACATCCGGCTTTAAATCACGAGTAAATACAATACATGGTATATCATAATCTAAGAAATTGTTATATACCTCCCGTTTTCTTTTTGCGGAAACCGTAGACAAATAAGTATACTCCACATAACCAATGACTTGAATGCGGTCATCATCAAAGTAATCAAAATAACCGGTCAATTGTAAGGCCGGACGATTGATATCCGGTACCGTTACTATTTTATGTTCTAAATTTACATCCGGTGTAAAACTTGTCAATTCCATTCTTTTGACAATTTCACAAAGTTTAACGCCCTTGCCCATATTATTCTCTCCGTTCTATTTTGTTTCTCCCTCTTTTGTTGCATTTCTTTCATGAAAAAAACGATACACTGCTTGTGCCGCCTTTTGATTGAGCCCCGGCGTCGCTTGTAACGCTTCCAAAGAAGCATTTTTTATGTTCTCTATGCTCATAAAATGCCCCATCAAAGCCCTGCGTCTTGTTGGTCCAATCCCCGCAATACCATCCAATATGGAACGCACCTGATTTTTGCTGCGCAATTGCCGGTGATAGGTAATGGCAAAACGGTGCGCCTCATCTTGAATACGGGTAATAAAGCGAAAGCCTTGAGAGTGGATATCAATGACAAGCTCTTTGCTTTCAAAAACCAGCCCTCTGGTCCGGTGCATATCATCCTTGACCATGCCACATACGGGAATAGACAGCTGAAACTCACGTAATACTTCCAAAGCAATATTGACCTGCCCTTTGCCACCATCCATCAAAATCAAGTCAGGAAAAGCGGTAAAACTGCCAATTTCCCGGCTTTCTGCCTGCTCTTTCAAACCATGTCGAAAACGTCTTGTCAAAACCTCACGCAAGCTACCGTAATCATCCATACCCTGAACACCTTTGATTTTAAACTTGCGATAATCATTTCGTTTTGGGCGGCCCTGCTCGTACACAACCATGGAACCAACCGTTTCAAAACCACCGGTATTGGAAATGTCATAAGCCTCCAAACGATTCAAACCGGACAAGCCCAATAAGGTCTCCAATTCTTTCACCGCCCCGATGGTAACAGCCTCTTCCCGTTTTAAACGCTCTTTGTCTTTGCTTAAAACCAAGCGGGCATTTTCTGCCGCCATCTCTACCAGCTTTTCTTTCATTCCTTTTTGAGGCACTTTGATGACTACCTTGCCACCACGCTTCATCATCAGCCATTCTTCTAAAACGGCCGCCTCTTCCATCTTTTCTTGTAGCATCAGCTCAGCCGGAACAAAAGGTGTGCCACCATAATACTGTTTGATAAAACTTGCCAGTACTCCACTGCTTTGGTCCCCCTCTGAAACCCGCAAATAAAAATGCTCTCTGCCAATCAGTCTGCCGCTGCGAATGAAAAACACCTGTACCACCGCATCGTTTTCTTCTATGGCCAAAGCCAATACATCTCTATCTTCCCCGCTATTGTCCGTAATCTTTTGCTTTTGAGCAATTTTCTTGACATTATCCAATAATTCACGCAGTTCAATGGCTCGCTCAAACTTCAATGCCGCTGCCGCCTGCTCCATCTTTTCTTTTAATTCTTTGAGAATGCTTTCATAATTTCCATTTAAAAAACGCAGTACTTCCTGCACAGACTTGGCATAATTTTCTTCTGAAACATAACCCTGACAGGGTGCGCCGCATTGATGGATATGATAATTCAAACAAGGACGTTCCTTGCCAATGTCTCGTGGCAAACGCCGGTTGCAGTTGCGAATTTGATACAACTTCCCAATCAAATCAATAGCATCACGTACCGCAGCAGCACTTTTATAAGGACCAAAGTACTTGTTTTTGTCCCGCACAAGGCGCCTTGCCAACATCACCCGGGGAAAAGGTTCATTCACCGTCACCTTAATAAAAGGATAAGCCTTGTCGTCCTTCAACATCGTATTGTACCGAGGGCTATGTTCTTTGATTAAATTGCATTCCAATACCAAAGCTTCCAACTCTGTGTCGGTGACAATATATTCAAAACGTGTAATATGGGCCACCATCCGGTCAATTTTGATGCCTTTGCTACGGCTGGTTTGAAAATATTGACGCACACGATTTTTTAAGGAAATGGCTTTGCCTACGTAAATGACGGATTCATCTTTGTCGTACATCAGGTAGACACCGGGTTTGCCGGGTAATTTTTTTAGTTCTTCTTGTATGTCAAAATTGCTTTCCATATTTCTACCTGTTTGTGTTTAGAATATGCCATTAAAGCCGCTATATATCTTATTCTATACGAACTTTAATAGTCCTCTATGGGTTTCATCGAAATACGTGACTCGGATTTCTTCTCCCCGTCTTCCGCATCCAATATCGCTTCCCTACCTTGAATCTTTCGCAATATTTCCATAAATTCCTTGCCGGTGATGGTTTCTTTTTCAATCAAAAACGCTGCAATTTGATCCAATGCCGCCCGATTTTCTTTGAGCAAGCGTTTTGCCTCCTCATAAGCATTTCTCAGCATTTCCATAATCTCTTTATCAATTTCCGCTGCCGTATCCTCTCCACAAGTCATCACCGCACGGCCGTCCAAATAACGACTTTGGACAGATTCCAGACCCATCAAGCCAAATTTTTCTGACATACCATATTGGGTTATCATAGAACGAGCAATTTTAGTCGCTTGTTCTATGTCGTTGGATGCTCCTGTGGTTACCGTATCAAATACAAGCTCCTCTGCCGCACGCCCTGCCAAGGCACCTACCAACATGGCCTCCAACTCTTTTTTGGTGTTTAAAAAATGCTCTTCTTCAGGGGTTTGCATCACATAACCCAAAGCACCCATGGTACGTGGTACGATGGTAATTTTTTGTACCGGAGCCGCATCTTTTTGCAATGCACCAACCAAAGCGTGACCTACCTCATGATAAGAAACGATTTTACGCTCTTCCTTGCTCATGACCCGATCTTTCTTTTCTTTTCCAACCAGTACCACTTCTACCGCCTCAAACAAATCTTTTTGTGCCACCACTTTACGCCCATGTTTGACCGCATTGATGGCAGCCTCATTGATCATATTTGCCAAATCAGAACCCACCGCACCGGAGGTTGCCAAAGCAATGGCTTCTAAATCTACCGTATCATCCATCTTCACATCTTTGGCATGTACTTTGAGCACGCTGATGCGTCCTTTTAAATCCGGCTTGTCTACAATAATCCGTCGGTCAAAGCGACCCGGACGCAATAAAGCGGGATCTAAAATTTCCGGTCGGTTGGTGGCCGCCAAAAGCAACAAGCCTTTATTGGTATCAAAACCATCCATCTCTGCCAATAATTGATTCAAAGTTTGTTCCCGCTCGTCATTGCCGCCACCCATAGCACTGTCACGGCTTTTTCCAATGGCATCAATTTCATCAATAAACACAATACAAGGTGCCATCTGCTGGGCTTGCTTGAATAAATCACGTACACGAGAAGCACCTACCCCAACATACATCTCAACAAAGGCTGAACCGGAAAGTGAAAAAAACGGCACTTTCGCTTCTCCTGCTACGGCCTTTGCCAACAAGGTTTTCCCGGTTCCCGGCGGTCCAACCAACAAAGCACCCTTTGGCAATTTGGCTCCGATGCCTGTATAACGACCCGGATCATGCAAAAATTCAACTACCTCAACCAAGGATTCTTTTGCCTCATCTTGACCGGCTACATCTTTGAACGTAACCCCGGTGCTTTTTTCCGCGTAAATCTTTGCGTTACTCTTGCCAACACCCATCATGCCACCGCCTTTCATCACACGACGCATCACAAAACTAATCAGCAAAAAGAAGATCAAAATCGGTAAAATAAAAGTCAACAAAATCTCAAACATAGCACCCCGAAAAGTATCCGGTATTGCCTGTTCAAACTCTATGCCTGCATCATTCAAACGATCTACCAATTCATCATCACGAACAATACCGGTAAAATACGTCGGCTCCGGTTCGGCATCCGCAAAACGCTGCCCCAAACGCTCTTCCAATCCTGGTATCACCAAACCACCACCCGGATCTAAGCTTGTGCCGGGAGTCGCTTCTAAGTCATCCGCCGCATCCGCTTCCGAAACGATTTCCCCGTCCGTTTCTGCCCCATCCGTGGTGGCATACTCCGGAACCATCATTATAAAAATACGACCTGCACCGGAATTAATCGTAACTTTTTGTATCTCGTCACTTTCAATCAATTCTAAAAAACGGCTATAAGGAATCTCCTCCGGACCGCCGCCTTGTACGCTATTCATCAAGGTCATTACAATCACCAAAGCAATCACAGTGGTCACCACAATGATGATCCAACTCTGTCGCTTGTTTGGCCCTTTGTTGTTGTTATTATCCATATTATAAAAATCTCCTAATTAATCAAAATCTCCTGTGGAATGAAACGTAACTATGCCTGTTTCTACTTGCTATACGGCAAGGCATACTATACTAATTATATGGGGCTGCCGTTTATATTGCAAGAAAAAGATTGTGAAATAATTGTGTTTAAAATTTGTATTTTTCGATATACTTCTTGATTATAATCCACCATTGTAATCCACCGTCGATTTTAGTATACTGGTGGAATGGGAATGTCATTTATAAATGAATCAAACGAGGTGAAAAGATGAAAATCGGCTTTGACAATCGCAAGTATCTTCAGATGCAATCTGAGCATATTCGCGAGCGTATCAATCAATTCGACAACAAACTTTATCTGGAATTTGGCGGTAAGCTCTTTGATGACTACCATGCCTCCAGAGTTTTACCCGGGTTTTCCCCGGATAGTAAACTACAAATGCTCAAAGAATTAAGTGACCACGCAGAGATTGTGATTGTAATCAATGCGCAGGATATTGAAAAAAATAAAATTCGCCAGGATTTAAATATTACCTATGACACCGACGTACTGCGCCTCATCGACTCTTTTCAAAGCAGTGGATTATACGTAGGCAGCATCGTTATTACCCAATATGACGGCCAGGATGGGGCCAATCTATTCAAACAACGTTTGGAAAAATTTAACTATAAGGTTTATACCCATTACAATATCGCCGGTTATCCAACCAATACCACCCTGATTATCAGTGATGAGGGGTATGGTAAAAATGATTATATCGAAACTTCCAGACCCTTGGTTATCGTAACAGCACCGGGACCGGGAAGCGGCAAGATGGCCACCTGCCTTTCACAACTTTATCATGAACACAAACGGGGCATTCTTGCGGGATATGCCAAATTTGAAACCTTTCCCATTTGGAATCTACCGCTGAAACACCCGATTAATCTAGCTTATGAAGCTGCCACAGCCGACTTAAATGATGTGAATATGATTGACCCCTTTCATTTAGAGGCTTATGGAGAAACCACCGTCAATTACAACCGTGATGTGGAAATCTTTCCTGTATTATTTTCTATGTTTGAGCAGATTTATGGCGAAAGCCCATACAAATCGCCCACTGACATGGGAGTAAATATGGCAGGGAACTGTATCAGTGATGATAACATCTGCAAAGAAGCCTCTTGTCAAGAAATCATTCGTCGTTATTATGAGTCTTTGAGTGCATTACTAAAAGGAACATCTACAGATGAAACAGCTAAGACCATTGAACTTTTGATGAATCAACTCAATCTTACAATCCATGACCGAAAGGTTGTAGATGCCGCTATGGCACGGGCAAAAAAAACAACAGCACCCGCTGCCGCCATGGAGTTGGAGGATGGGCGCATCATCACCGGCAAAACTTCCAATCTATTGGGCGCATCCGCCGCTTTGCTTTTAAATGTGATTAAAGTATTGGCCGACATTGACCATGGGATAAAAATCATCTCTCCTGAGGCCATTGCTCCTATCCAAAAATTAAAAGTAGCCTATTTTAAAAGTAAAAACCCACGTTTACATACCGATGAAGTGCTCATCGCCTTGTCAGCCAGTGCCGCCACCAATCCCAATGCGGAAAAAGCCATGGCCCAACTGGCAAAACTAAAAGGTTGCCAGGCGCATACTTCCGTTATGTTATCTAGTGTGGATATTCGCATCTTCAAAAAATTAGGGGTAGAGTTGACCTGCGAAGCTGTTTATGAAACAAATCAAGTATATCACGCAATATAGTTTCGTTCATTATTGAAAGGAATTCTCATGAAACCAATCATTCAAATCAATAATCTCGGCAAAACCTTTGTTAGTAAAAGTGGTGATGTGAAAGCCTTGGATTGTATCAACCTGGAAATTTTTCCCGGCGAAATCTTTGGCATCATTGGTCTAAGTGGTGCCGGCAAAAGTACCTTGGTACGATGTATCAACTTTTTAGAACGCCCTACCAGCGGTACCGTTCAAATAGATGGCTTGGATTTAGGGTCTCTTTCCTCCAATGAACTGAACATTGCCCGGCGCAATATGGGCATGATTTTTCAACAATTTAATCTACTGATGCAACGCACCGCCTTGGACAATGTTTGCTTTCCTTTGGAGCTAAGCGGAGTATCAAAGCGCAAAGCCCGGGAACGGGCAAAAGAGTTACTGGAAATCGTTGGTTTAAATGACAAATTAAAAGCTTATCCGTCTCAATTGTCCGGCGGACAAAAACAAAGGGTTGCTATTGCTAGGGCCTTGGCAACCAAACCAAATATTTTATTATGTGATGAAGCAACCAGTGCCCTAGACCCTACCACAACTACCGCTACCTTGGATCTTTTGAAAAAACTCAATCAGGAGATGAGACTTACCATTATCATTATTACCCATGAAATGTCCGTGGTGGAAAAAGTTTGCAACCGGGTTGCCATCATTGATGACAGTAATATCTGCGAAATGGGGAGTGTCAATGATATTTTTGCCAACCCAAAATCAGAAGCCGCCAAACGATTGGTCTTTCATAAAAAAGAACATGACATTCCTTTTACCAGCAAAAACTGCTATCGTATCATCTTTGACGGACGCTCCTCTTTTGAACCTGTCATTGCAAATGTAGTACTGGAGTGTAAGGCACCCATCAATATTATGTATGCCGATACAAGGAACATTGACGGCAATGCGGTGGGACAAATGGTCATCCAACTACCGGATGAAGAACTGGCGGCCAAACGCATTCTCCATTACTTAAACAATAAAAAGATTCCGTTTGAGGAGGTGAAGAATTTTGTTTGATTTTGAACTATTTGGTTGGGGCATTCTGGAATCTTTGTACATGACCTTAGGTTCTACCGCCATCGCCTACCTCATCGGCTTACCTTTGGGTATTTTGCTCATTGTCACAGAACAACCTAGGGATACTGCCAACTATACTACAAAAAATTGGATTTTTAGAATCATTCATGTTGTTTTGGGCTTTATTACCAATGTTTTGCGTTCTATACCTTTTGTAATTTTATTGGTGTTTATGATTCCCATTACCCGCGGGATTGTGGGAACTGCCACCGGCTCCACTGCTGCTATTGTACCCCTTGTGGTCGGTGCTGCACCTTACATTGCCCGATTGGTTGAATCCTCGATTAAAGAGGTAGACAAAGGTGTCATTGAAGCAGCACGCTCCATGGGCGCATCCACGGGTCAAATCATATGGAAAGTACTGTTGCCCGAAGCAAAACCATCCTTGCTCATTGGCAGTGCCATTGCCGTTACTACCATTTTTGGTTATACTGCCATGGCCGGTTTTGTAGGCGGCGGCGGTTTGGGTGACATCGGGATTCGATACGGCTTTCATCGCTACCAAACGGACATTATGATTGTTACTTTGATTCTATCTATCATCATTGTCCAGATCTTACAAGAAGTTGGGATGCGATTGGCAAAAATAAATGACAAAAGAATCAACTAAACAGGCGTTTTAATTCAACAAGGAGAGGGGAACATTATGAAAAAAAGAAAAAACAATATGCGCAAGGGAATTTTAACCGCTGTCATTTTCTTGGCCTTAGCAGTCATCATTTTACTGTTTATCGGCGGTTGCGGTCGAAATGAAAGAAACGAAATCACCGCTGATGCAGATGGCATTACCACTTTGCGGGTTGGTGCTACGCCGTCACCCCATGCGGAAATACTAGAATTTTTGGTGGATTATCTGGCCGCAGAAAATATCAATTTGGTCATCACGGAATTTACGGATTTTGTCTTACCAAATATGGCATTGGATGGCAATGACATTGATGCAAACTTCTTTCAACACACACCATTTATGGACACATTTAACGAGGATCGAGACACCCATATTGTAGCGGTTGGTAAGATTCACTATGAGCCCATGGGTATCTACCCAGGCAGAAGTGATAGCCTAGAAAACATCCAAGAAGGTGCCAGCATCGCCGTACCAAATGATGTTACCAATGGCGCACGGGCTTTATTGCTACTGGAAGCACAAGGTTTAATTACACTGGATCCGGATGCAGGGTTACTGGCAACCACGCGGGATATTGTGGACAACCCACTAAACTTAACCATCACAGAAATGGATGCCGCGGGAATCGGACGTGCATTGCCTGATGTGGATTTTGCCGTATTAAACGGGAATTTCGCCCTACAAGCAGGGCTGACCGTACGCCATGACGCATTGGCTATCGAAGATAAAACCTCTATTGCTGCTGAAACTTATGCAAATGTATTGGCGGTAAATGCTGGGAATGAAAACAATGAAGCTGTACTGCGGTTACTACAAGCCATGCAGTCTGAAAAAGTGAGAGCATTCATTGAAGAAAAATACGATGGTGGCGTTGTACCTGTATTTTAAAAAAGACGAAAAAAGAAACAGTTTCGGATTTTATTTTTCCAAACTGTTTCTTTTGATTTTAAATCTACCTAAGCAAATATGCCCTGTAACATTCGTTTTACCGGTCTAAGTTATCGTCTATCATGGAAATCAAAAGCTCTCTTTGGTTACGGTCAAGGGCTGCGCTTTTTTTCTTCCGATATCTGATAATCAACGCTATAAGCACTGCAATAACCGCCAAGGATATGAGAACAATCAGCAATACAAAATGCCAAGTCCCCTCTCTTTCTTCTTCCACTTCCTCTTCTATCACAATCGGTGGCTCTTCTACCACAACAGGCGGTGCTTCTATCACCTCTTCTATAAATTCAACGATAAAATCGTCTTCAAAATCCCAACTTTTCTCGTCTCTGCCACTAACTTCAAGGCTAATGTGATACGCACCCTCACCTAAAACCCTTTCTTCATCGGGAATTAAAAAATCAAAATTGGAATTGGGTGCCATCTGTAGATAATTTTCTGCTCCGCCTCTTGTCACATCAATGAGAATCTCACCCGGTTCGCCATCCTCATCCAGAGTACGAACCACTGCTCGAATCACCATATCGTGTAAAAACATCGCCGCGGTGTTTTGAATGTTGGCAAACACACCCACATGCTGTCCTTCTACTTCGGCGCGAACACCACGCAAAATCGGCTCCGGCACCAAATCCTCCACATCACCTTGCCACAACAAAATCGCTGTCATGTAAGCGAAACGATTGCGAATGCCACTGACTTCCTCTTCTTCCTCTTCTACAATAACAATACGCTGACGCAAAGCAATACCGCCTGCCAAAACACCATCAAAAGGCTCCTCCGGCATCTGAATTTCTAACTCCAATGCATAACTTCCCTCTGCCGGTACATCTACAAGCTCAGGTACCGTCACAATGTCTTCCATCGAAAACAGCAAGGTATCATCGGGTTCTTCCGGTACATTGCGGTACTCTGCAATCCCGTTGCTGTTGGTGGTGGCAGTGGCTATGGTAGCCTCTACCTGAATGTCCGCATCGGTGTTATTGTACAACATAATCACTACCGTTTGTGCTTGCCCCGGCTCCGTCTGCAAATCAAAAAACGTACGATCACGCCTAATCTGAGAATCCGGCATCACCGTTCGAATTGAAAAACCTGCTCGCGTAGAAGCAAACGCAACTCCGGTCGGAAGTAACGTAACAAATGCCAATACTAAAATCAGCCCAAACACTATGCTTTTTTTTGTATTATTTCTTCTAATCTCTGTCTTCTTCATAATGCATCCATTCTATCAAAAAACCGTTGTCCTTGTCAACCGTTCACTCCATAATGGCATGGAAAAGCACTTTTTTATACATATTTCCAAAACAACAACTATATTACCAAACGCCCACAAAAGAAAGTGTTGGAGCTACTCTTGAATCCAAAATACGGATTCGTATACCCTTAGTGTCCACTCCTGAAAGAACTATAATCCTTTTATACCCAATTACTGTACCTTTAAAGACTTCTTCATATTGCCCACCTTTTTCTACTTCAACTACAAAACATTCAACTCTTTGACTGCATTTGATATTCTCTTGAAGTACAATGTAATTTACATTTTTCTCTTCCTCAAAATGTATTCCAATGGAACAAGTAGTTACACCGTCATCAGTGGTAAAGTAACCATCATACCCCTTCACCCTAACCTGTTCTATATCATGTCCTATTTTAAATGTATCAACAGTAAGCTTTGCATCCGCTATCAAACTATCCATAAAAGCAGCTTTTAGGAAGTCACCAATCTCTGTCAATCTTTTTACATCATTTTCATGAAAAAGTCCTTCTTGTGTCGGAGGGATATTCAGCAGAAAGGTTCCATTACCACCGACTGAATTGAAATAAATATGTAATAACTCCTCTAAAGAACGCACTTTATCATCCTCTTCTTCATGATAAAACCAACCCGGACGAATTGAAGTATTCACTTCTGCCGGATACCAAATCAAATCTTTTTCATTTTTGATCATCTCTCTACTACCTAAATCTTGATCACTTGCAGATATCTTCCTTGCACGAAAATCAAAGTCATCATCTTCGGCTTGTTGGCTATTACTGGCAATCGTCTCCGTATCTTTCGTCCTTTTAGGAACGACACTCCATTCTGACGTTCTTGTATCTCCTGCCTCATTACCACACCATCTAATATCTGGTCCGCATATATTAATACAAGCACCCGGCTGCAAATCGCGAATCACCTGATAATATCTCCCCCAGTCGTAACTTTGTTTCTTACCATTTCTGCCTTCTCCACATGCTCCATCAAACCATACACTAAAAACATCACCGTAATTGGTAAGTAACTCCGTTAACTGTCTCACAAAATAGTCATCATATTCTTTTCCTTTACCGTAACTTTCGTTATTGCGATCCCATGGAGATAGGTATACACCAAACTTGATTCCCCTCTTTTTACAGGCTTCTGCCACCGCAGCGACAATATCTCCTTTTCCGCCTTTGTATGGACTATTTGCAAGTGTATGCTCAGTGTATGAACTTGGCCACAAACAAAACCCATCATGGTGCTTGCATGTAAAGATCAAACCTTTCATCCCGGCTGCGTCAATTGCGTCAACCCATTGGTCAGCATCAAATTTAACAGGGTTAAATATCGAAGGATCTTCTGTGCCATCTCCCCACTCTCTTCCTGTATAGGTATTAACTGTAAAATGAACAAAGCTATAGAATTCTAATTCTTGAAATTTGATTTGTCGTTCACTTGGTACTACTTGTACTAAACGTTCCTCTAAATTGGTCATCATGTTTTCATTGCTCCTTCTTCTCTTGAAATCAAATATTTACTTTTACTCCTTTTAAGAATATGTAATTGTTAAGTTTTTTTAATCGTGTTAAACTAATCATCGTAGCAGTTTTTCTATTATAAGTGTTAGTTTATTGAAACGTGAGAACTTAACAATACAACATATATGTAAAAACCGCTACATTTTTTTATCTATTTTAAGAAATGGTAAACAAAAGGAAACGTTATACTAGCCATCGCGTCAGCGATTTGGTACAATGTCATCATGAAAGACAAAGTGTACCTTGAGAGGAAGTTGTAATTATGAGCCGAAATATAACGATGACACCAAAAGAAAAAGCCGAACGGCTGCACAAAAAAGTCAATACATTCATCCTGTCCTGTGTCGGCGAGGACGGCTGTCCAATGACAAAAGCAGTAGTCCCCGGCAAGCATAGGGAGTCGCTTGGCGAGCTATACTTCGCCACTAATACATCATCAAAATTCGCTAAGGCGATAAGCAAAAATCCAAAAGCAAGCGTCTATTTCTACAGCCGCAAGTTGATTTTTGTTTGGAAAGGCTGCTACCTCAAAGGCGATATGGAAATCGTGACTGATATGGCGCTCAAAGAGAAGTTTTGGGAGAACAAATATAAGGCTGCCTACGATGAGCAATCGTACACCGACCCCGATTATTGCTTAATTAAATTCACGCCGAAATCCGGGCGATTTTATGCAAATTTTAAGTTAGAGGATTTTAAGGTAAACGAACATGAGGTTTGAAAAGAATTACACCTACAGAAAAGCCACAAAATCCGATATAGACGTAATGACCGACTTGTTGTTCCTGCTTTACAACGCCGAAAGACAAGCCCCGGATTTGTCACGCGACGAACTGCTAACCGGAAATGAGCAAATGCTCACAGACACAACCCAAGTGTTCTTTCTCGCGTTTGACGGCGAGAAGGCTGTCGGCGTGTCACATGGCGCACTTCGCCGCGAATATGTGAACGGCGCGAACGATGGATTGACAGGCTACCTTGAAGCAATATATGTTCTGCCAGAATACCGTAAAATTGGAGTTGCCGCCGAGCTTGTTAAAATCACCGAGGGCTGGGCGGCACAGAACAGCTGCCGCGAAATGGCGAGCGATTGTCTACTCGACAACACTGACAGCTACAACTTTCATAAGCGAATCGGCTATAAGGAAACAGAGCGTTGCATTTTCTTTTTGAAAACACTCGACTCACAAAAATACGAAATCTGCCCGATTGATGATGACATCCGCCGAAAAATACAGCCCATCCTTGATGCAACTTGGGGCGCACCATACTTGGCGATTAACGGCAAGCTGTGGGATTCACGAACCATGCCGGGGTTTGCGGCGGTTTGTGGTAATGAAGTCCTCGGATATTTATTGTACGAGTTCCACAGTGGCGTATGTGAAATTATGGTACTTGAAAGTATGACGCAGAACATTGGCATCGCTTCCACGCTCATTGAACGTGTAAAGCAGGCCGCCAAAGAAAATAGCATAAATAAAGTCATCGTTCAAACCAGTAACGACAACACACACGCCTTTCGGTTTTATCAACGATGCGGGTTTGCGATTCGTGAGGTGCGACTCGGTGCGATGGATGCAGCAAGGCAAATAAAGCCCTCCATACCGCTGATTGGCGAGGAAGGCATACCATTGCGAGATGAGATAGAATTTGAAACCACGGTGTAGAAAACCACAAGAAATGTATAATACCACAACATTGCAGTTGAACTTTCTGCGACGCGAATAAGTTGAACAATTTACCCGTTTTGAAGCGCAAAAGAAGCAAAGCTGACGCCACCCTCTCCTTTGAACTCAAAGTACAATGGCCAGACCCCATCAGGGATACAAATATCCGCTACGCCGACTGTCCAAATATTGGCATATGCAATGGGAATTTTTGCCAATGTTTCACCATCCCAAGCGAGTTTCACCTCCATAAATCCTCTTGCGTAAGCACGAGTTCTAATCTTGATTTTCTTTACATTTTTGCATTCGAAATATTTAAAACCGGCAACGGTTCCATCCCGCATATTTGCAATGTAACCGACTTCCTCATCTCCATCTCTGCCATCTTGGGTAATCTTAGCAAAATCTCCATCCATCCATGATTCATGATGTGTTGGATGGTTGTTGTCAACCGTTTTGGAAAATAAATTGCACGCAATATAAGTGGGATATTCAAAACGACCAAGCAAAGGGCCACCATTTAAACCACAGGAAGTTAGCTCTACTTGCGGGATACTTCCATCCGCTAAAATCTCTATGGGCTGGGCACAGGTTTGTCTACTAAAATTCGTGCCATTGGTATGACGATGATAAAAAATATACCATTGCCCATTTACCTCCACCATGCCACCGTGATTATTCCCACCATAATAGGTTTTCATTTCAGCCGGTTTATAGGTATCAATATGCATATCACAATTACTCACAATCACACCACCATAAACAAAGTCTTTGGTTGGGCTTTTACTGGTTGCATAACAAAGTTCATGCATTAATGACGAAGAATATACAAAATAATAGGTGTCACCCTTCTTACGAATAGAGGAGGCTTCAAAAAATTCGTGACCCGCAAAGCAAGTACCGGCACCATATGCATGACTGGGTACAACAAACACCGGTGCTTCAACAATGGTCAACATATCTGCTGCCAACACGGTCACCATGGCACCACTTCGGGATTTGTCACCTTTCGCTGCAAAGCCTGTATAAAGATAAGTGGTCTCTCCCTCTGTTATGACAGCGGGATCAAATTGAGGCTCATCACCGAAACGTTCACCTAGACGTGTTCCATCCGCATAATGCACATATCCATAAAATGCATATGCACCGGCCGGAGTATCACAAACCGCTACCGAAACAATCAAAACGCCATCTAACACATAATACATATAATAACGTCCATCCGGCCCTTGGGTAACATCCGGCGCATATAAACACATATACCTTTCTCTGTTTAAAGGGTCTGCTTCTGTCTCGTAAATCACACCCTCATAACGCCAATCACTTAAATCATCTATCGGCGCAGAATAACAAATATAGTCATTCAAACAATAAGCATAACCATTAAATCGGTCATGGGAACCATACACATAGACTCTCCCCTCAAAAACATGGGGCTCCCCATCCGGAATATATTCCCAGGATGGTAAGTAAGAACTAAACGCTTGCTTTTTCATTGATTCGTATCTCCTTTTCTTGATTTCCGCCTAAGATTTCGTAATGTAGTATTTTTCCGTCTTGCCATTTCATATTCAAAATCCCTTGCCCTTTTAATCCCAGACCTTTCACCTCACCTGTATTCCAAGCTTTGGGTAATGCCGGTAACAAGTGGATGCTTGTTTCACTTTCCTGCACTAACATCTCTGCCAGTCCGGCTGTTGCTCCTAGATTACCGTCAATCTGGAAAACAAAGCCATTTTCCAGAGGATGGTTATCCATCATATTTGGAAATGTGCTATCTGTTAAAAGTGCCTTGAAATTATCATATGCCATATCACCTGCTAAAAACTTTGCCCAAAAAATAATAATCCAAGCTCTGGACCATCCCGTATGACCTCCTCCGTGCGCTAACCGACGCTCTAGGGTTTTTCGCGCTGCCATCATAAAATCCGGTGTCTGCTCCCAAGAAATTGTTGTGCCCGGATAAACACCATACAAATGAGAAATGTGACGGTGTCCGGGTTCTTCCTCTTCATACTCTTCCAGCCACTCCAAAAGCTGCCCCTGTTTTCCGATTTTATTTTTAGGCAACTTATCCATAAGTACTTTGGCTCGTTTTATATTGTCTTCTCCAACAGACAATACCTCACATGCACCAATGTATCCCAATAACAACTCCCTTAAAATCTGAGCATCACTTATACAACCCTCACATAGGCATCCCTTTTCTCCATTTGGTAAAATATAGGTGTTTTCAGGGGAAACGGAGGGACTTATTATCAACTCTCCCTTTTCATTTCCTATTAAAAAATCCTGAAAAAACAATACATTTTGCTCTAAAATATCAAAGTGCTCTTCTAAAAACTGCTTGTTTTTTGTAAACAAAAAATGATTCCAAATATGGGTCGCCATCCAAGCTTGCCCCAACACCCAATAAGTAGCTGGAATATAAATGTCTTGGGGCGCAGTGTCAGCATAAATATCCGTATTATGATGGGCAACGGAACCTCTGCAACCATACATCACTTCTGCGGTTTTTTTGCCATTTTCTTTCATGCGTTTTAAATGGTCAAAAAACGGTTGCTCACATTCCGTCAATCGAGCGGATCCCGCCGGCCAATAATTCATTTCGGTGTTAATATTTATAGTATATTTACTATCCCAACTGGGCGTTAGGCTATCATTCCAAATACCCTGTAAGTTAATGGGCAAACTTCCCGCACGGCTTGAAGATATGAGAAGATACCGTCCATATTGATAATACAATGCAAATAAAGCAGGATCCTCATATGTTTTATCCTCTGCCAGTTTCTTTAATCGCAAGTCTGTTGGAATATCTTCCAAAGCTTTGTTGTTTCCTAAATTTATCTCTACTCGATGAAATAGCTCCTGATAATCCATCAAATGACCCTTTTTTATATCAGAATAACTAAGGGCCATACAAGCATTTAAACCATTTTGCATTGCATCAACATAATTTTTACTATGGCGAAAACTGGTTGTAATCTTTAAACATAAGGTTGCATGACTTGCACCCTGAACCACTAAATGATTTCCAATTACCTCTATATGCCCATCACTTTTGCATTTTAAACCGGTAGAAAATAAAACTGCATCTTCCCCCGTATCTCCATATAAAACAATGGTATCATTTCCCACCGCTTTTGTTTCATTGCTCCAATTATGGAGCCGATCCAAATGGCAATCAAAATTCAGCTTTTCCTCGCCCTCAGCCTGCAAACGAATCACCAAAACACCTGCCGGAAACGAAGAAAATATTTCTCTGGTAAATTTCGTCTTTCTTATTTGATATGCAACCGTCGCAATTCCTTCCGCTAAATTCAATGTTCTTTTGTATTCTGTAAACGCATGTTCCCCATGAACAAAATTGAGATGCAAATCCCCTGCTGTCAAATAAGGTCTTTGGGAATGAGGCGTACCAGATAATGCGTAGACTGCCAGTTGCTCTGCTTGCGCTATCTTACCCGCCTGTAACAATTCCCTGATTTTAGGTAAATTTTCTTTTGCATTTGGATTATGCCGATCTAAAAAACGGCCACCCCAAATGGTCTCTTCATTCAGCTGGATTCGTTCTCTTTTTACCCCACCAAAAACCATGCCTCCTAATGTACCGTTTCCGATTGGTAAGGCTTCTGACCATTTCTGAGCAGGTTGTTCATACCACAATTTCATTTCAACGCCCCTCCCTTATACTAACAAATAAAGTTTATTTCTATACTACTCGAACATCTCATTAAATGCAACCAGTATTATATGATTTTGCTCATCGACAAATTCTTGAGCATCGGAGGTAAACCCACTTTTCGAAAGCTAATTGGCAAAAAATACACTCACATATCCTTTCGTCATACTCCATAAGGGCGCATAGTTCTTTCATATCAAAAAGGGAAAGCCTTGCACCGCATGACTTTCCCACAAAATACCCCTTGCCGAAGAAACAAAACAACTAATAGACCTAGCATTTACATATATTCCAACTAACACCAAAACGATCTGTCAATCGTCCAATACACTTTGTCCACAAACACTGCTCAGCTTTCCCCTCTATCTCACCATCTTCTTTGAGAACACGAAAAATCTCCCGGGCTGTTACTGTATCATATTCATCTACATACAAAGTAATCATAACATTATTGCCTATCTGGGTTGCATACTGTGGCAATACATCTTGCAACACAATGATGTCATCATTGATTCTAAGCTGAGCATGATAAATAAAGTTTTCAGGTGCCAATCTACTTACCTCTTTCGGTGCATCTTTATATTGTATGACTTTGGCTTTTATTTTAAATGCTTTTTCATAAAGTGCAACTGCTTCAGCACAATTTCCATTAAACGATACATATGGATTTATCTGCATAACGCTTCTTCTCTCTCCATTCCTGGTTCACTTTCAGTTCATTTTCTAACGCAACTTTCTTGCCTTTATATAATATATCGTTGCTATTACAATCAAAGACAATGCCATTACTATTTGTAAGCATAGAACAAATAACATATCACCTGTCTGTGGCATTCTTCTTTGATTCGCCTCTTGATTGGTGCTCACTTGATTATTTTCACCCTGAACTTGCGTTTCGTTCCCTTGATTATCTGCAGGCGCATCTCCTGCCGGAGGTGCATCAGGTGTACCCACCGGAGGATCCCCTTCTGTTGGTGGCACAACCGGTGGTTGGGTTGGCGGTTGGGTTGGCGGTTGAGTCGGTGGCTGAGTCGGTGGTTGGGTTGGCGGCTGGGTTGGTGCTTGGGTTGGCGGCTGGGTTGGTGCTTGGGTTGGCGGTTGGGTTGGTGGTTGGGTTGCTGGTTCTGTAATCGTCACTGAACCATCAATAAAAGATGTATCCATGGACAACTCATCAGAAATTCTCAAATCAGGATAAACAACATACGTAAATCTAAAACCGGTTGGTGTAAAAGTAATCGGAACAACTCCGGCCGGCGCATCATCCCGAATCCGAAAACGTATCACAACGATTGTTCCTGCATTACTATTTGCAACCGCAGCAGCACCACTTCGTCTATGTGATATTAATAATCGGTCTAAGGAATCCGGGTCACTTATAGCAGTATTTTGAAAGAAACTTGTCGCATTCGCTTCAATAAACTCTAATCTCGCTCCATCAAATATCAATCGATATTGTGCTTGTACAATATCATAGACACCACTATCAATATTAACCGATATCTCTACATAACTACCAGGTGTACCACTGACATTTGAAGCTGTCAGATAGGCCAATGGATCAGTATCTGAATCCTCCAATTCATTCATATCACTATACATTGCAACTGCTTCCTTATGCGAATCTATTTCTACCTCATATAGACTAGGCAGACCTGCACTATATACGTCATCTTCCACGTACGCATCATTCACATACTCATATTTCACATACCCATATCCCACATACTCATATTCCGCATGCTCATATTCCACATGCTCATATTCCGCATACTCATATTCCATCTGCTCATACTGATATTCTGTCATATCATATTCAGCCCATACAAACTGAGGCACCATACTAAGAGCAATCAGCAAAGCTACCATCATTCCACATACACGGGCATTTAAAGCCCTCTTACTTTTTTTTAACATCTACTTTCTCCTTTTGTTTTTATTTCTCTCCATAAAAGGAAAGGGGGCCATTACAAAATAATTTTTTTATTATTCTACAATAGCCCTATGTGAATACTGGGGTATTCACGCTTGGGTAAAACTGTAACTCTATTGTTAAGAAATTTCTATAGCATAGGGTAAAAGGGGGTGTATATGTGCTACAAAAATTCCAAAACTGCGGTATAAACATATTTCTTACATACTAATTACGGTGCGCCGCCCACCATCAAACTCCATTCAATCACAGCAGTATATGTACCAACTCTTACCATTTCACCAAAGGTTTCAACCATCAAACCATTGTTGGTATTATTCCAAAATACCGAAATATTCTCTATCTCTGTTCCAAGGATGGCACCCGGTGGTGGTGTTGTCAGTGGTGGTGTGTGACTATGGAATACAACTGCTGTATGCGGTGTAATCACACTACTCATAAATCCACCCGCACCGTCTCCATGACGACGCACCAAACCATTTGGTAATGTGTGGTTCATAACCACATTCGTCAAAGGTTCATCCACCAATATGGCTTCTACCCGCCAAGCATCCCGCACCAATCTACTATCCGTTACCAAAATGGGATCATGGGGCAAGCGATCACCAAACCGGGCACCCGGCCCAATGGTCATAGTACCAAAATCAATCACATCCGGAACAGATAGTGTAATGCTACCTGCATACTCTACCATGCGCATCACTGCTCTTGGAAGAATCGCATCATGAAACGGTGTATCATCTATCCACTGAATATTTCCATTTACAACTTGCCCATTCAAGGTTGGTGTACCTGCTGTTCTTGGTATACCTGTTCCCATCAGATTCGGACTCCCTGTCAGAATCGGACTATTTATAATATCATATAAATCATGCGGATTTGATGGAACAAATGGTGCTTGCGGCCTCTGAATGTTCCTTGCCCTCTCATCACTTGCATGAATTCTCACTTGTTGCCCATGTATCAAAGTAACACCTGTCAATGGGAACGTAAATGCCCCTGTACTATCTGCTTGTACGGTAAGTGGCGCACCACCATCCATAATCCAAGCATTGTTTACAGATACACGAATCACAGAATAGGGGTCTGTTACACCGGTAATATTTGCCGAACCGGGCGCAATCACGTCCAAGGACGGCGGCAATTCCACATATCTCGGCGGCATCACATCTCTGGAACGCTCCACATTACTATGAATATCTTGCGGTATTCTAGCTGGGTGATAATTCAGCAAGTTGTACGGTGTTCTACCACCTGACCAACGCCTTGCATGCACAACCTCAACGGTATATCCCTCCGGCAATAACTGTGGTGTACCGCCCGGTGCAAATACCACTTCGAACAAACCATCTCTTGCCATCTCATCAAACATCAAGCGATTTGCGGTCATTCCTTCTGCTCTATATACTTCAACACCTGCCGGATTTCTAAATACAACCTCAACCCATACTTCATTTTCCCAAGCACTTCTAGCATGAATCGGACGCCCTTCTTGTACGGAAACATGCCCAAAGACACGCATATCCGCATTGGTTGGAATCCGTAACCAATCTACACGAGGTGTCGCATTATTGGCACTAATCCGTCCGTAATTCGGACTCATTAGATTATGGCGTGCTTGAAAAGATGGTGTATCCGTCGAATTTACTGTTCCTGCTACCGCACCCGGAGCCACGATAGACGTAATATCCCCCGCCAAATTCACTCCGCCTACATTAAAGTTGATTCTTGACCAAGCCTCAACCGGTGCGTTTGCAAAGGTTGCCGGTGCTCTATCCCATACAGCTACATCTGTATCTGCCCCAATCCACTGAGAAGTTGCTTGCGTACCTGTAAAGACACGGCCGCCACCACGGTTACGAAAATCAAAGTACATAGGACGATGCATCTCAAAATGAAGCCTTGCGCCTCTAAAAACAGACTGGGTTGCTGCTGATCTATTACCACTTACCGTAAAAATCGTTTCCGGATTTGCTGTAATTCTCGTAAATGCACCCGCATTGGAAGCACCTGATAACCCCATTCCATTTTGTGAAAACAAATCTACTTGACTGTAACGATCAGTCAAATAAAAACGGTCAGCCATATCCAAATTTATATTACCATTTTCATAGTAAAGAGCTACACCACGTGGATTCGTGGCATCATAGTTCGCACCGGTACCATAATGGCGAACATTAAGGCTGCCCATATTGCTCACATAAACGGCATTATTACCACCATACAAACGCAAACCCTGACTTTGTTGACCGGGACCTGCCACAATGTATACATCTCCACCATTTATATCAAAGGTCATACCACCGACTTGACGAAAACGAAAAACCGCTTCAAAATCTCTTGCCGAATTACGTGCTATTGCAAAAACTGTTCCACCTGTTCCCACACGGAAAATAGAACCCAAACCATGATTTACCACCGCTGTGGTTCGTGCTGAATAAACACGCATCACTGCGCCACCTTCCACTGTAACTAAGGAATTGTCTCCAACAATCGTAAAACCTGAACCACCATTTTGCTCAGAGTTGTTATTACTAAATATATTTAACTGTGTACCTTGCCCTGTCAGACTAACATTTTGACTAACTTGAGCCCGATAATAACCAGTCTGACCACCGGGATTATAATTTGTGTCCGGAAAAAGACTTGGTGCTACCACAAAACCAACCCCTCGTGCATGATTGGTAATTAAATTCATCACTGCTCCATCTACCATCTCAAACCTTGGTGAATTTGCATTTATACCTACAGCCGTAGACACAAAACCGTGATAACTTGCTTCGATGTTAACGTTTGCCCCTGCGTGCAAAGTTGTGCGAGAGATTGTACCAATCAAACCACTGGATTGGGCAGGGCTTGTAGCAGGTGCCCAAGCCGTTCGACTCCCAGTAACACTCGGAGTTACCGCTCGACTTCCTGTATTCCAAATATTTAAAGTCGCATTCTCCCTAATATCAACGGTTCCGTTGTTATCAATTCGAATAGATGAAGCAACATCATTCGCCGCAGTGGTAGAAAGACTAGAACCCGGCATCATTTCAAAATGACGTACCCATAAATGATGACGATTGGCATTTCCATTGGTACCACGCATACCTAAATGATTACCTGTACCGGTGACAATCAAACGAGCATTCGGAGCATTCACCAAACCATTACGATTGAGTTCATTTGCATTGGTATTTGTTCCTGTGCGCCAAATCATTTCATATGTCCAACCATGCGTCAACGCTGTTCGTCGAAGCGTACCTGTTGTCATTACACCACTTCCCATAAGAACATTGCTTTCTAAAACAATATTCCAATTGGCTGTATCTGTTTCAGAACCAGCAAAGACATAAGCTACGCCGGCGGCTGTTCGATTAAATCGAACATTATTCAAAGTCAATGTGGCTGTCGCCGGTAACGGAACCGCTCCCAATGTAACAAGGCTATTCGTGCCTTCTACTGTAATCACGCTACCATTCCCATTGATTTGAACACTGCGATTCAATATCGGAATGGGATTTGCCACTGTACCGGCATAATTAACCGTAAAATTAGCACCAAGGTTAATCACTGTAATATTCTCATCATTAATCGCATCACGAAATTGCGTAGCATTCATTACAGTTGTCGCCATATGAGGAGCGATCGGAACATATGCCGGTTCCAAATCCACCTCATCCGCTTCTATCTGCTCCAAATCTTCTTGTTTTAAATCTAAATCTTCTTGCTTTAAATCTAAATCTTCCTGCTCTAAATCAACCTGTATACCTATTTCCAACTCTAAGTCATTTGAAATAAGACTTCCACTCGCGATTGTTTGGATTCCTCCCATTACGATTAAGAGAACCAACATGAATCCAAAAAGTCTTTTTCGAATTTGCCGATGTCTTTTCTTCTTCACCAACTGCTTTCTCTTCATGCCCATAAATTTTCCTTTCCCTACATTTTATTTTTTTATCCCAATATGCCAAGCAAAGTGTTGACATTCCAGGGAAATTGCGAGTTATAAAAGATTCGCTACAGAAAACCTAACAGATTTTTTTATTGCATTCAATACATATGTTGTGAATAACCCTTTTTATGTTGTAAATGTCCCTTTGCACACTAGAACACTATTGTGTATAATATAAACAGTACGAATTAAGGCATTCAGCCTATCAGGGAAAAATAAAAGAAAAGGGAAAAGAACATTAGGGAAAGGGAATACAAATGAGAATAGCTCTCTGCGATGACATCAAAAGATACAATCTTTTGATGGAACGTTTGTTTACGCATTTTTTCACGCAACAAAAGATATCTAATTACGAAATCACATCTTATACTTCCGGCATTGATTTACTTCGCAACATAACATCTTCTTGCTACGATTTAATTCTCTTGGATGTGGATATGCCTCATTTAGACGGGTTTCAAACAGCTGAGCAAATTCGGCAAGTTGATTCACAGATAGATCTCGTCTTTGCAACAAATATGCAAGATCAAGTACAAAGAGGATTTGATTATCATGCCAAGGGGTACTTATACAAAGAAGTGAACCAAGAACAAATTAATATTTTATTAAATCGTTTATTGACAGAACGAAAACAGCGCAAAAAGAATAACTACCCGGTACGCCTCATCGGTGAACGTGCGGACATCCTTTTAGACTTAACAAAAATTTTATACTTTGAAATTCACAATCGGGATATCTATGGTATTACAGAAAATGAAACCTTTGCTTTCCGTGGAGAAATCAAAAAATTAGAAGAAGATTTGAAGAATAAAGGCTTTTTGCGAACACACCGCTCCTATTTAGTGAATATCAATAAAATTTTTAAAAAACTGAGCAATTATATTGTTCTGCACGATGGAAAAGAGATCCCCATCAGTAAAAAATATCAATCCATTGTAAAAGGAGAATTAAAAAGTCAATGGAGCTAATTCTATCTTATACAATTGAACTTTTATTGATGTTTGCTTTTGCAGTGGTTATGAATTTTTTAATTCACTGCATACTCAACGATGCCAAATTTATCCATTGGCCTCTTTGTATTTTATATACGATCGTGATAAGCCTAACCCTGTTGTTACCTCTATATTCTTGTGTGCATATATACGATTTTTTTTACACACTCATCATGTCTGCTTTGCTTGGATTAATTGGAAAAATTTGTTTCAAAGAAAATTGGCGCAATAGTATTATTGTAACTGCTATCATTGGATTACTCTTTGCTATTTCCAATCTACTTGCCTTACTTTTATTTACGTTAATTCACGATGAATCACCAGCAGTCATTCCAGAAAATCAAGCACTACGTATCCAAATCCTTGGATTAATATTGATTGTCTTTTTTATCATCACATTAGCAATTTGGTATCTACGTACATTTAGAACCAAGAGACATTTAAGTGCAAAAATGAATATCATATTTATCGCATACCTCGTTATTATGCTTATAGGTCTTTCCCTCGCAACAAGCGACTTTATTTGGCACCAAGTTCATTTGGGACAAATTTATGTTTGGAGTCTACTTTTTGCCCCCAATCTTATTTTTGTACTTTGGCTAATTATATCTATGCAAAAGCAAGCAGAGGTTCAACAAAATATGCTACATGACTCACTACAAAAAAACTACATGGAAAAGTTAGTTCACCAATTAACAGATAACAATGAAGATATTCGACGCAGAAATCATGATTTCAAACATCAACTCAATGTACTGCAAGCCTTAAATGCAGATGGTAAATCAGCTGAACTTACCAAATATATCAACAACTTGATAACCAATGGAACTGATTCAACCTTAGTACTTACTAAAAATACCACTTTGGATGCTTTGCTTTCAAGCAAAAAACTAGAAGCCAAAAGTGAGAATATTGATTTTGAAATCACCTTAGAAGTAGAACCGGCACTCTCCTATTTAACCATGGATATATGTGTTCTTTTGGCAAATGCCTTGGATAATGCTTTTGAGGCAACCAAAAAATGTGATGACAATCACAAAAAGATTGATTTGAAACTAGTTGCAAAAGAAACAAAGTTTGTTCTTCGCATGCGCAATACCTTAAAAGAAATACCTAAAACCAATGGAGAATCCATTACAACCAGTAAAGCAGATGTCCTGCATCATGGTGTTGGTCTAAAAAGTATGGAAAAAACTTGTAGAGATTTAAATGGAAAAATAACATATGAATATGATGAATCGCAGTTTATGATTTTGATTGTATTACCAAGATAATCTCTTGAGGTGGTAAAGCGTCTTAACGAGCAGTGTTACGCACTCAACGTAGCGTGGGATTACAAGATTGATGTCTTTTTCGTTTTTGCCATTTTGTTGTTCTCGGATACTGGTCGATAAGGCTTTTCTATTTTAGTCAGTCCTCGGAAACATATCCACTATCTTATACTCCATAGGATAGCATCTACCTTCTTAATATCCGATATCCAACTGTAATTTGGTAGAGCCGAATCAAATGCTGCCATACATTCTTTTGCTCTATTAGTTTTCAAAAATTCTGAATACCAAGTTTCAATATCATCATACAGCCTGATTGCATTTTTTATTCTATCACCCTTCGTCTTTCCTTCT
The DNA here is from genome assembly GCA_009779895.1 of Lachnospiraceae bacterium. GTDB lineage: Bacteria > Bacillota > Clostridia > Lachnospirales > Lachnospiraceae > WRBB01. The sequence continues at coordinate 38,847 of WRBB01000002.1, read as the reverse complement.
AGTTTCATTTGTAAATTTTGTATGACATACCTATCCCAAATTGGTTTATTCGAGTCCAAGGTTGCCAACAGCTTACTTGAAAACGATGGTTCTACATTTCCTGTTTTCTCATAGAGATACATAAGAATTTCTTCAAAAGATACGAATTTCTTTTTTGATTCTTCGAAGAAATCATAAAACACTTTTCGCCATTCGGCATTCCTTCTTACAAGATAAAACCCATTAAACCTTCTTTGAAAATCAGAATCCATTGAAACATCAACTACATTAACAGCATCCATAATAACTTTGTATCTATCCAAACCCAAACCGGATGCCAATCTATCCTGCAGAACTTGATTAACATCAAAATTTATATCTATCATTTTCTTATCTCCATAATTTTGAAATACGATATTATCTTTTCTTGCTAATGATAAAAATACGCTCTTGCTTTATTAATAGTAATTCTAGATATTTAGCAAATTCGTCAACTAGCCGAATATTGCACTTCCTACTTATCACTTCTATCTGGATATTCAATTTCATTCAATATCGTTATATTCCTGAATTAACTCCTCTGATTCAAGATCCAATTCTAATTCGTTGCACTGTTTAGAGTGCTGCACCAATTTACATTCAAAAATTCTTCTTTCTAATTTGTTATCCCAATATGGATATTTAATCATGATTATTTCTGTTTCTGGTGAAATTAAATATTCACTTTCTGACTCAGAATTACAACCAAAACCCCAGTTTTTGTTTAAAGCGTATGGATACACACCATTCGTCCCTTTACTCACATAAATCTTTAAAACATTGTCACCTTTATAATGTAACGAAATAGAGCATCGTTTATCTTTCACAAGATAAAGGCTCGTACTCATAAAAGCTTTATCTTTTAAAGGCTCATTAAGCTTATTTTTTTCAATGAGTGCATTGATATGCGCTTCACTAACTTTTTTATAAACCACAATATTTTCTGAAAGGCTTGGAGCGTATCGCAGTAAAAATTTCATTTGCTGAATTAGCTTATCTAATTTTCTATGATATTCATCTGTAGTTTTAAGAACTCCATTCCTAAGTTCCTTCTTCTTGCCTTCACGCAAATAACGATTAATGTACTGAAACTCATTTCCGCAATATCTCTGAATCGCACAAATGCTAGGTCTTTCATGCTCCCACGTTTTGTTTTCAACTTTTTTCAAAAATTCATAACACTTATTCCCCCATTCTTCGTAGTCCATTTGCCCCAATCTTGTAGCATCTTCGTGAGAATTGAAACACCTGTAATCTTCTAAAATCCTCCCACAACATATCTCCCCATATTTCTCTTTCTTCTGAACAAATGTAAGCTTCTCTGTTTCATCTATTTTAACCTGCAATTCCAATTTCTCTCTTTCTTCATTTTCTACTTTCCAATCTTCATATGATATGTTTGATCTGTTCTTTCTAGGTTGACTATTTGAAAGTTGAAGTAGTCTATAAGTTTCTGATTCAGTCTTTTTAATTTTGTTATTTTCTTTCTTTTTTTTAAAAATCTGAACATATAATCATTGTCCTTCTACAGAGCATCTATTTTAATAACACCATTTTTCACTAAGAAATAAAAGTAGTCGAAACCAATCTGTAATGATTGAAAATTGAATATTTATTTTTGTCTTTCTGTACACTCAACCTACCCAAAAAGTAATCCTGTATTGTCAACCCTACAGCCAAAATCTACCTTTACAATATGTTTCCACCTATTGATGTTTAACAATTTTCTTGACTGTACAAAAACACTGACACTCGCTAAAACCTCTGATACTACAACATTTCAACCCTCGTAAGCAACGCAACTGTCTCAGCCGTAGCCGCCAACCAATCGAACCGCACTTCGTTTGTTCTCTTGGGACGTCCTGACATGGCGCGTACATCTACTCACTGTGTCGCTTCGCTCCTAGTGAGCAGTGTTACGCACTCAATATGCACCGTATGGCAAAACTGATCAACCAAACACAGCTTTTCCACCCGATACCCTGCTGCCTGCAACCCTTCTAAATCCCGTGCCAAACTTGTTACCTTACAAGATACATAAACAATTCTATCACAACCAATGTTGATTATCTTGGGCAATGCCTTGGGATGTATTCCATCCCTTGGCGGATCGAGTACCAGCACATCCGGTTTTTCCAAAATCTCTTCTAATTGTTCAAACACATCCCCGGCAATAAAAATACAATTATCCAAACCATTTTCTTTGGCATTTTCCCGGGCAGCAAGCACCGCTTCTTCTACAATCTCTATCCCATATACTTTTCGGGCTTTTTTTGCCAACACCTGTGAAATCGTTCCCGTTCCGCTAAACAAATCATAAACAACCTGCCCCTGCACATCACCTAAATATTCCTGCACCTTTCGATAAATGATTTCAGCACCTTTGGTATTGGGTTGAAAAAAAGAAAAGGGTGTAATTTTAAAAGACAAACCAAGCAAACGCTCCATCAAATAAGCTCGACCAAACAACAACTCCATTGCATCGCATTGCACCACATCAGACAAGGCATCATTTAAAATATGAATCACACCAACGATGCGCCCCTCCAACGGCAAAGCAAGTAACCTGTCAACCAAAGGCTTCAAATCATGTTCTTCTTGACCGGTCGTTACCAGATTTACCAACAGATCTCCTGTGTTTTCACCTCGTCTTAATAAAAGGTGACGCAAAAAACCCGTATGCTGCATTTTCTTATAATAACCAACCTTTTTTTCCTGAAAATATGCCAGCACACAAGTCAAAACATCTGTCATATCTATATGTGCCAACTTACAGTCATCTGCTGTTAAAATGTCGTACGTACTGCTTTTTTTATGCAAACCCAAAGTCAAAGGTCCATCTTTGTGATCATCCCCAAAGGAAAACTCCATTTTATTTCGATAAGCAAATTTTTTTGGACTCGGTAAGATTCCCTCAAACAGATAATCTCCATCCACTACCTGATTTAAAATATCTTTCACTTGCTGTTCTTTCATATCCAGTTGGGAATCATAAGACATGGTTTGATACATGCAACCACCACAAGCAGGAAAAATACTACAAACGGGTTTCCGGGTCTCCAGAGGCGAATGTTGTAACACTTCCAATAATCGACCTTTCGCCTGTTCATCTCGAACTTTTTGACATACCACCTGTACCCTTTGGCCGGGTATCACATTCTTCACAACAAGCCGCTTCTCCTCACCAGCGATAGATACTTTTCCTAAATTCGGAAAATCAACTCGCTCTACAACCCCTTCATACACTTGACCTTTTTTCATGATAAACAAACCTCTTTTATCTTTGGTTTCCCTTTTTATATGTATTTACATGCATACAAAAAGACAGGTTGCAAGCTTTTTCCACAACCTGTCCAAAACCACTTCGCTTAAACTTGCTCTTCCTCGCTGAAATAATCATCAAAGTCTTCTTCAAAATCTTCTTCAAAATCTTCCAAATAATCAGGAGCAGCAAAACGATACACAACATAAGCAATCACGGCAACGGCAACTACAGCACCAATAATTGCCAATACAATCATCACCTTTTTTTTGCTTTCTTCATCTGCTTTACCAGCTAATAAATCTTTCAACTTTGTTTCGGCAAGTAGGCCTTCTAATTTGTTCATACTCATTTTGTCCTTTCATATCATATCCAAATCGACTAGATACTCTGTCCTTATTTTATACGATTGACCACACTTCTTCAACCTTCTTTTTTCATTATAACACAATCTTTACCAATTTTGCAAAGGAGGAAAACATCTTTTTCACCCCAACACCATCAAAGTCAACTGTAACCTCATAGTCTCTACCACCTTGTATAATTTCCATAACCAAACCCTCGCCCAATTTTCCATGACTGACACGATCTCCCACTTGGTAGTCTAAAGATTGGCCGCTTTTAACCACAAACTGCTGAGGTACTTTTTGACCACCACCATAAGCCGGCGTATGAAATACTCGTCTGGCGCGAGAGCGTGGATTTGTTTCCGCCACTTTGTTAAATTTTTGCATCGTCCGTGAACCTTTGCCCGACTCCTTTAACTCTTCCGGGATTTCTCCCACAAAACGAGACTGCCTATGATGTTGTATTTCTCCACGTACCATTCGTCTCGTAGCACAAGTCAAAACCAATCGCTCCCTTGCTCTGGTCATCCCCACATAACACAGGCGACGCTCCTCTTCCATCTCTTCCGGATCATCTCCTGTCACCGTCATAAAACTCGGAAATAGTCCATCTTCCATGCCAACCAAATACACCTGTGGAAACTCCAAACCCTTGGCACTATGCAAGGTCATCAAAACAACATAGTCCTGATTTTCATCTAACCCATCAATATCTGCCACCAAAGCCACTTCTTCCAACAAACCACGCAAAGTCGGCGGTTCATCTGCATCCATACAAGCTTCCTCATAAGTAGCAATTTTACTCAAAAGCTCATCGATATTTTCAATGCGTGCCTCTGCAACTTCCTGCTCTTCTTTATTGACTTCATCCAAATATCCCGTTTTTTCGATAATCTCCTTGGTCAAATCAGAAATACTCAAATCCTTAGACTGTTCTTTAAAATACGCAATCAAAGCCACAAAAGAATCTAATTTCTTTGCACTACGGCCAATACCAGGAATTAAATCTGTACCACCCAATGCCTCATAAAAGCCAATTTCCCGCTCTATCGCCGAATCCTGTACCTTACCAATGGTGGCCAGACCAATGCCTCGTTTTGGCACATTGATAATCCGGCGTACCGCCAAATCGTCCTGCCCACTGTCAACGGTTTTTAAATAAGCCAAAATATCTTTGATTTCTTTTCGTGCATAAAAATTGATGCCCCCCACTATCTTGTAAGGAATACTTTCTGCCACAAACCGCTCTTCAAACAAGCGGGATTGGGCATTGGTACGGTATAAAATCGCAAAATCATTGTAGCTATGACCGTTGCGAACTTGATTTTCAATATCCTCAGCCACAAACTCTGCCTCATCATAACCTGTATCAAAGGATTGCACATTAATCTTTTCACCCTCCGGATTCTCTGTCCAAAGGCTTTTCTCTTTGCGACCGACATTATGCCGAATCACAGCATTTGCTCCCTTTAGGATATGAGCCGATGAGCGATAATTTTGCTCCAATTTAATCACCTTGCTATCCGCAAAATGTGCTTCAAAATTCAAAATATTCTTGATATTGGCACCACGGAACTTGTAAATAGACTGGTCATCATCTCCAACTACACAAAGATTTTTATATTTATCTGCCAGCAAACGTACAAATTGAAACTGTACCGTGTTGGTATCCTGATATTCATCCACCATAATATAACGAAAACGGTCTTGATAATAATCTAACACATCAGGTTGTGTTTCCAACAACTGTACCGTTTTTAATAACAAATCGTCAAAGTCCAGCGCATGATTTGCCTTTAGTTGTTTTTCATATTCCCAATAGGCATCCGCAATTTTTTGCTTGCTATAATCCCCCCCGATGCTTTTTTCATATCTCTCGGGCGAAAGCATCTCATTTTTTGCCGATGAAATGGCATGCATAATACTGCGTTCTTTATAAATCTTCGTGTCAATATGCAATGCCTTACAAACATCTTTGATCAAGGTTTTCTGATCGTCCATATCATAAATGGTAAAATTGTTGTCATAACCAATCCGATCAATGTAACGGCGCAATATACGCACACAAGCCGAATGAAAGGTACTGACCCAAATACTCTCCGAACCCATACCCACAATATGGTCTACTCGGTCACGCATCTCCCCCGCCGCCTTATTGGTAAACGTAATCGCTAAAATATTCCATGGATTGACCCCCTGCTCTTCCATCAAATAAGCAATGCGGTGGGTCAAAACCCTCGTTTTTCCGGAACCCGCTCCCGCTAAAATCAGCAAAGGCCCCTCCGTATGATGAACAGCCTCACGCTGCTCTTGATTTAATGAATCGTAAATGCTCATTGTCATCTCTCTCCTATCATTAAACAAATATAAATCACCAAAACATCTATGCAAAAAGGTTTCGAATATCATTGAATGTAACGGCTACCATCAAAACCAACAATAGCACAATGCCAACAAAGTGTACAATACCCTCCCGCTCCGGTGAAACACGTTTTCTACGAATCGCCTCTAAAAAAAGAAAAATCAAACGGCCACCATCCAAAGCAGGAAGCGGAAGCAAATTAAATATACCCAAGGACACAGAAAGCAAAATGCCCAGGCTCATCAAACCACGAACCACCGTTCCAATGCCATAATAAACCGATGCCTGATAGGTTTGATCCACCGCTTGCACAATGCCCACCGGTCCTGATATATCTTCAATGCCCATCCGACCGGTCACTAGCATTCGTAAACTCTGAAAGGTGTTATTCATCCAAAACTGCAAGGTATAAAAACCATATCGGAAACTATCAAAAAAACCCGCACGTTCCCTTGCACTGCTACCCAATCCCAAAAGAGGAAAGGAGCTATCTTCCACAAAAACAGGGGTAATCGTAACCTGATGTTGCACATCATCCCGCATAAAGGTCACGTCCACAGGATCACCGTCTACATTCATCACATTAAACAACAAAATATCATCCCACAAACGCACCCTTTGATGATTCAAACGAAGAATCACATCCCCCGCTTGTATCTCCCCTTGTTCCGCTGCAGGTCCTCCTGCTGTCAAAGAACCCACTACAGGGGGCACAAAACCAATCCAAGCAACCAAAACGATGCATAAAATCAAGGCTGTCACCAGATTCAAAAAAGCCCCTGCTGCAATCACTGAAATACGCCGCCATACATTTTTACTGTTGAAACTACCCAACCCATCGTCACCAATCTCATCCTCGCCCATCATACAAGCACCACCAAAAGGCAACAATTTCAAAGAAAACTTTGTTCCCTTGAATTGCTTACCAATCAAAGTCGGTCCTAATCCAAGAGAAAATTCATGCACTTTGATGCCGTTTAACTTGGCCGCTGTAAAATGCCCCAGCTCATGAATCAAAACAATCACACCAAACATTAATATTGCTAAAAAAATACCCAAATTTCTTACCACCTACTCTTTATAAATTCATGGACCTCTTGTTCCACGTCTAATATTTTGCAAATAGCCGGAGATTCCAACACCTGATGATTCTCCATAGCCAATTGAATGATCTCCGGAATCTGTACATACCGAATCTTCTGTTCCAAAAATAAAGACACTGCCATTTCATTGGCGGCATTGTATACCGTTGGCAATGTACCCCCTATTCTTCCTGCCGCAAAAGCCAACTTCAAACCGTAAAAAGTCTCCATATCCGGTTGCTCGAATGTAATCTCATTTATTTTACTGAAATCCAAACGCTCTCCCGGCAGGTAACACCGGGTCGGATAATAGAGGGCATACTGAATCGGCAACTTCATATCGGGTGTACCCAATTGAGCCAAAACCGCTCCATCTACAAATTCTACCATAGAGTGTATCATACTTTGCGGTTGAATCAATACCTGAATATTGTCTATCGCCACGCCAAACAGCCACTTTGCCTCAATCACCTCCAAGCCCTTATTTACCATGGTTGAAGAATCAATCGTAATTTTAGAACCCATCACCCAATTGGGATGTTTTAAAGCTTGTTCCAAGGTAACACATTCTAAATCGTCCTTTGTTTTTCCTCGGAACGGCCCACCTGATGCTGTCAGTAATATTTTTTGAAGCTCTTTGCCCGTACTGCCTTGCAAAACCTGAAAAATTGCACTATGTTCACTATCCACAGGTAAGATATTGACATGATGTTTTTTTGCTAAAGGCATAATCAAGTGCCCGGCTGTAACCAAGGTTTCTTTGTTTGCCAACGCTATATCTTTCCCTGCTTTGATCGCCTCAATGGTCGGCAAAATCCCAATCATCCCAACAATCGCTGAAATCAACAACGATGTATCCGAAATGGTCGCCAGCGCAACCAATCCATCCATACCGGAGACCACAACCACATCCAAATCCCGAATGCTTTGCCGTAACACAAGGGCTTTTTTTTCATCCCAAAGTGCCACCAATTTTGGCTTAAATTCACGAACCTGTTCTTCCAAAAGTTTTACATTGCTTTTTGCTGCCAAAGCCGTCACTTGTATATCCCGGTTGTATCGTATCACTTCTAAGGCTTGGGTTCCAATCGAACCGGTAGAACCCAAAATCGCCACCTGTTTCATGTTCTTTTCTCCTACTACAATATGATTGTAAAATAAAATATAATTGGTGCTGTAATAATCACACTGTCAAAGCGATCCAAAATCCCACCATGTCCGGGAATCAAACGCCCATAATCTTTGATGTCATATTGTCTTTTCATGGCGGATGCCGCCAAATCACCAATTTGGGAAATGATGGAACCAACCGCCCCAATGATTACAAACAGCAACACAGCTACATGGGTATCACTCCAAGCATTAATCGCCAACGCATAAAGGAGTCCAAGCACTGCTGCACCAACCACACCACCAACGGCTCCTTCTATGGATTTTTTGGGACTTAATTTGGGTGCCAATTTATGCTTGCCCAAAAGCATCCCTGCACAATAAGCAAAGGTATCACTTCCCCAAGAGCAAATAAAAATCAACCACACACTAAAAACACCAATCGGCAACATACGTATTTGATAAACAAAAGAAAGCATCACAACCACGTAAAAAAAGCCAAAGAAGCTTGCCATCAATTGCTCTATTTTATATTTTGGAAAAGCAAAGACCATAATCGCCAGTAACACAATCACGTAAGCCATCGCCAACAAAGCAAACACAGGGGGGAAGTTTTCGGGCAATAAATACGCAAATCGCAAAGAAAGAAAATAAACCACAGCAAATATATAAGCACATACACCCAACGCACTTCTATCTGTCTGAAACACCCTTAGTAGTTCGCCAAGGCCAATCAAACTAATCGCAGCAATCAAAGCAAGTAAAATATCCCCGCCGGGAATAATCGTCAACAGAGCAATCACAAGTAAGAGTACGCCGCTTAATAATCTTGTTTTAAACATCATCTATCTCCTTCAGACAGCACCACTTTGCCGTAGCGACGCTCTTGCTGATTGTACCGAGCAATCGCAGCCCTTAATTCTGTTTCGCCGAACTCAGGCCAATATACATCTGTAAAATAGAACTCCGTATAAGCCAACTGCCATAACAAATAATTGGACAATCGCAACTCACCGCTGGTACGAATCAGCAAATCCGGGTCGGGCAATTCTTCGGTGTCCAAATAAGAAGCGATTGTTGCCTCATCAATATCTGCCACTTGCAGTTTTTGTTCCAAACAATCCACAGCTATCTTTTTCATCGCTCTGGTCATTTCATCCCGACTGCCATAATTAATCGCTATGGTAAAATTCAAACCGGTGTTCTGCTTCGTTGCATCTATCAAGGTCAATATGGATGTTTGCAAGTCTTCCGATAATATGGATATATCACCGATCACCCGAATCTTCATATTGTTTTTTTGCGCTTTTTTAATACTGGATTTCATGTAGTTGCGTAACAACTTCATCAAAGCCTCCACCTCTGCTTGGGGCCGACTCCAGTTCTCCGTGGAAAACGCATATACCGTCAAATACTTGACTCCCATATGCCAAGCCATCTCACAGACTTTTTCTACATTTTTACTGCCGCGGGCATGCCCCACATTGCGTGCGAGGCCATGAGCCTTGGCCCAACGCCCATTTCCATCCATAATTATTGCTATATGAACGGGTATCTCCATATTCACACTCCTATTCTGAAACGAATAGAAAAGGAGCGGTATAAACAGCCCCTTTCATCTTTTCAGCTAAACGGTAAGAATCTCTTTTGATTTCACCTCAACTACCGAATCAATGTCTTTGATAAACTTGTCTGTCAATTTCTGTAACTCCAATTCTAAATCTTTGATGCCATCTTCCGATATATCGCCGCCTTTTAGTTTTTTAAAGGTATCATTGCCATCTCGGCGAATGTTACGAACCGCAACCTTAGCAGCCTCACCCTTTTTCTTAACATCCTTTACGATTTCTTTTCTTCGTTCTTCGGTAAGCTCCGGAAATACCAAACGAATCATACTACCATCATTGGTTGGATTGATACCAATGTCAGACATCTGGATAGCTTTTTCAATCTCTTTTAACATCCCTTTTTCCCATGGCTGAATTTGAATCATACGAGCCTCAGGCACAGCTACGTTTGCCACCTGTTGAATCGGGGTCGGTGTACCATAATAGTCCACGGACAACTTATCCAAAACACGAGGATTGGCACGCCCTGCACGAATCGCCGCCAACTCCGAATTCAAATTGTTTAATGTTTTGTTCATCTTCTCATCATATACCACAATTTTTTCGTTCATCTTCCACTACCCTCCATATTTTATCCTGTCTTTTTTGACTATCTTTACACCGTCACCTTTGTGCCGGAAAACGTACCAACCATGCTCTCAACAATACTATTTTCTTTCTTTAGCCCAAATACCAACATGGGCAATTTATTTTCCAAACATAAAATAGATGCTGTCAAATCTACTGCCGTCAATTTTTGATCCAATACTTCTTCAATGGATATCTCGTCGTACTTTCGTGCGGCAGGGTTTATCTTAGGATCACTATCATAAATACCGTCAATGGCTTTTGCCAACAACATAACTTCAGCCTCAATTTCAATGGCTCGAAGTACTGCACTTGTGTCTGTTGAAAAATATGGATGCCCCGTTCCGCCGGCAAAAAATACAATGCGCCCTTTCTGTAAAGACTTCACCGCCGCATCTTTTGAGAAAAGTTTGGTAAAGGCTCCACACACAAATGGCGTGTACACTTCTGTTTCCAACCCAACGGAACGAAATATATCCGATACATAAATACAATTCATCACTGTCGCCAACATACCAATCTGATCTGCTTTTGTCCGATCAATGGTCTCACTGGTACGACCACGCCAAAAATTTCCGCCTCCTGTCACAATGGAAACCTGTACTCCACGATCAACCAATTGCTTCACTTGATTTGCAACCCCCAAACAGGTTGCCTCATCAAATCCGGTTTTTTTTGCACCGGCCAATGCTTCACCGCTTAGTTTTAACAGAATCCTTTTCATTTTGCCTACTCCTTTAGTCCTTTTGCGTAATCACTCCAAAAATTATATCATATTTCAACCCTTTTGTCATATGAAAAAACGAAAAATAGATTGACTAAAACCTCTATATAAGTAATAATCTTTTTTATAGGAATGCGCTGATGGAAATTCAACCAATCAGCCAAGGGAGGTATTTTTTATGGTTATCGCATTAAAACCTTATGTCAGTGATCAAGATATCAAACGGGTAGAGGGCAAAGTACGCCAAAAGGGACTGACCCCGCATACCGTTCGCGGTGAAGAAATCACCATTATCGGCTGTATCGGCAACACCGTCATGATTGATCCTAAATTTTTTGAAGTAGATCCATCGGTGGATCGGGTTGTTCACGTACAAGAGCCTTACAAACTGGCAAATCGTGCATTTCACCCGGAAGAAACCGTTGTAGATGTTTCCGGCGTTCAGGTGGGCGGGGATCACCTTGCACTCATTGCCGGTCCTTGTTCCATTGAATCTTATGAGCAAGTTTTAGAAATTGCCGGTGCATGCAAAGCATCCGGTGCCAATCTATTACGCGGCGGTGCTTTCAAGCCCCGCTCCAGCCCTTATGCTTTCCAAGGCCTTGGTTTAGAGGGATTAAACATTCTATGCGCCGTTCGTGACGAAATCGGCATACCCATTGTTTCTGAATTGCTTTCTACCGAATTTATAGATGTTTTCAACGAAAAAGTAGATTTGATTCAAGTGGGCGCACGCAATATGCAAAACTTTGATTTACTCAAACAATTGGGACATGTGGAGCGTCCCATTCTCCTAAAAAGGGGGTTGAGCGCCACCTATGAAGAATGGGTTATGTCTGCGGAATACATCATGGATTCCGGAAATCCCAATGTTATTTTATGTGAACGCGGCATCCGTACCTTTGAAAATTATACCAGAAATACCTTAGACCTACAGAGTGTTCCTGTGATTAAGCGAAAAACGCACCTGCCAATTGTAGTTGACCCCAGTCACGCAGGCGGCAAATGGTGGCTTGTGGAACCGATGGCAAAAGCCGCTGTGGCCAGTGGTGCCGATGGTCTGATGATCGAAGTACACAATCATCCGGAAACGGCATGGTGTGACGGTGCCCAATCCCTAACCCCGGAAAATTACAGTGACTTGATGAAGCAACTGATAAAAATCGCTGAAATTCTCGGCAAATCCATATAAAATAGGTGATTTGATGAAACTTGATGTCAATCTAAAGGAACATAGTTATCCCATTTACATTGAACAAGGCCTTTTAAATAAGGTCTCTGTTTATATTGCGCAATGTTTTCAAGGCAAACGTATCATCATCATCAGCGATGACAATGTTTTTCCCCACTACGGACAAGCACTTCTTCGCGCGCTCAAAGAATATGAATGCCATTTTATCGTATTGCCCCATGGAGAAAAAACAAAGGATTTCCAAGGCTTGAGCCATATTTACAAGCAATTACTGGATTTCAAAACCACCCGCAGTGATTTAATCGTCGCCCTGGGGGGTGGTGTCATTGGTGATTTGGTTGGTTTTGTTGCTGCCACTTATTTGCGTGGCATTCCTTTTGTGCAAATCCCTACTTCTTTGTTGGCTCAGGTGGATTCCTCCGTCGGAGGAAAGGTTGCCGTTGATTTGCCCCAAGGAAAAAACCTGGTGGGGGCTTTTTATCATCCACGCCTGGTTTTAATTGACCCTGATGTACTAAACACCCTGCCGACCCGTTATATCAACGACGGCATGAGTGAAGTAATTAAATACGGCTGCATCAAAGATAAAGCCTTATTTGCGCAAATACGAAAAGCCGGCTCTTTTGCTGCCTTAAAGAAAAATAGTACGGATATTATTTATCGTTGTGTTGCAATCAAAAAAACAGTTGTGGAACAGGATCCTTTTGACAAAGGCGAACGAATGCTTTTAAATTTTGGCCATACCTTAGGCCATGCCCTTGAACAATTCTATGGTTATGAACGAGAAAGTCATGGAGAAGCGGTTGCCATTGGTATGTATTGTATCACACGCTTGGCAGAGGCACAAAACTTAAGCGCAAAAGGCACGGCAGAAACCATCAAGGAACTCTTGCTTGCTTATGATTTGCCCATCACAAGCCATACGGCATTTTCCAAATTGCAAGCATCCTTACAATTAGATAAAAAATTTCTGGATGGTTCTTTGCATTTGATTTTATTAAAAGAAATCGGGACAAGCTACATTTATCAAAGTGATATACATTTTTTCAAACATTTGGAACAGGTATAGGAGCAGACATAATGAAACAACCAATCAAACTAGGACTATTGGGCAAACAATTAAGCCACAGCCTTTCACCGGAAATTCACAATTTCCTTTTGAAAAAACAAGGTTTCATCGGCGACTATCAAACATATGCGTTAAACGAACAGGAACTCCCCTATGTTTTATCCAAGATGGCAAACGAAAATATACTTGGCCTTAACGTTACCATTCCATATAAAGAGACCCTCTTTCAAATGGTAGACCATTTGGATGAGCATGCTCGTGCCATCGGTGCTATTAATACCATCCACTTCAAAGATGGGATTACCTACGGTTATAATACGGACTATTTGGGCGTGATTGGCATGTTCAAAAAAGCCCATGTAACACTAAAGGGCAAAGATATCACCATCTTAGGTTCCGGCGGTGCTGCCAAAGCTTTGGTTTATGCTTTTCAACAAGAAAAAGCCAAACATATCACCGTTGCCGCACGCAATCAAGAAGCATGTTTGGCACTACAAAGGCTTTTCCCCTATATTCATATTTGCGACTTTTCCCATATTACAAAAGGTGATCTTATTGTCAATACAACACCTGTTGGCATGTTTCCTCATGTTGCGAATAGCCCTGTAGACAGAAACGTCCTGACGCAATTTGCGATTGCCGGTGATATTGTTTACAATCCTTTCCTGACCAAATTTTTAACTTTGGCAAAGAAGGAGGGGCTTACCATTGTAACCGGCCTTATGATGCTGGTAGACCAAGCGATTGCCGCCGAAGAAATCTGGCTCGGCAAACAGATTGATGATACACTGGGAAATGAAATCCACGATAGATTAAAGGGACGGTTCTAAACCATCCCTTTTATTTTTTGTTTACTTTAAAAAATCAATGGCTGCTCTTTCAATGGGCAATCCTTTTTTGTATTTCTCAAAAAATGTTTCAAAACCTGCCACATCCACCGAGCAAGGCTCTTCTTTTTTCCCCTTTTCATCGGCAAACACCTTATCTGCTAAAAACGCTGTCAAATCTTCGCCCTCTTTTTTATGCACCATATAAGAAGCCAATACCGCAATGCCCCATGCGCCGCCCTCTCCGGCGGTTTCCATCACTACAACAGGGCTATTAATCGCTGCCGCCATGACTTTTTGACCCACACCTTTGGTCCGGAACAAACCACCATGTCCTAGCATCTGGTCAATATGCACATGCTCATTTTCCTGCAAAATATTCATACCTGTTTTCATGGCACCCAAAGCAGTAAACAAGTGAACACGCATAAAATTCGCTAGATTAAACTTCGCATCCGGTGTTCTAACAAACAAAGGCCGCCCTTCTTCAAAGCCGGTAATATGCTCCCCTGAATAGTAGTTATAAGCCAATAGACCACCACCATCCGCATCCCCTTTTAAAGCAGCTTCATAAAGGGTTTTAAACAATGTGGTTTTATCTATCTCAAATCCTGCTGCATCTGCAAACTCCTCGAATAAACCAACCCAAGCATTTAAATCAGAGGTGCAATTGTTACAATGTACCATCGCAACCAAATCACCTGCCGGTGTTGTTACCATATCTATCTCTTCATAAGGACGAGATAACGCATGTTCTAAAACAATCATCGCAAAGATACTTGTTCCCGCTGAAACATTTCCTGTACGTACCGCCACACTATTGGTTGCAACCATACCGGTTCCTGCATCCCCCTCCGGCGGACAAAGGGGAGTTCCCGCTTGCAAATTTCCGGATGGATCAAGCAATCTTGCACCTGCTTCCGTCAAGCTACCCGCCATTTCTCCGGCAACCATAACCTTGGGCAAAATCTCCTCTAATTTCCAAGGATATCCTTTATCAGCAATCAATTCATCAAATTGTTTGAGCATTTTTTCATTGTAGGTTTTGGTCTCGCTATCAATGGGAAACATACCGGATGCCTCACCAACGCCCATCACTTTCTCTCCGGTTAATTTCCAATGAATAAAACCGGCTAGGGTAGTCATATAATCAATATTTTTTACATGTGCTTCCCCATTCAAAATAGCTTGGAGCAAGTGGGAGGCACTAAAGCGCTGGGGAACGTTGTAATGAAACAGTTCAAACAATAACAAGGATGCCTTTTCCGTAAAGGTGTTGCGCCACGTTCTAAAGGGCGTCAGCAACCGCTCCTCTTTATCCAAAACAAGATAACCATGCATCATACCACTAACACCAAGGGCTTTTAAGGTCGTAATCGTACAGTCGTATTTTTCTTGTACGTTTTTTACCAAGTCTTGATAAGAGCCTGTCAGCCCCGCCCAAATATCATCCATATTATAAGTCCAGACTTGATTTACGAATCGATTCTCCCAGTCATAACCACCGGATGCAATGGGATTGTTTTGGTCGTCCACCAATACCGCCTTAATCCTGGTTGAACCAAACTCAATCCCCAAAGATACTTGACCATTTACAATCAGTTGCCTTACGTGTTCCATAAAAAACGCCCTCCTGGTTTTTCTATTTTTTATATAATATGTTTTCTATTCCTCACTTACCGTCTCTTTTTCCACTTCTTTGGCGATACTTCTCTCTAGTGCAAGCTTTTTGTCTTCCTCCAACTCCACCAACTCAATGAATATAATTTTAATCAAAGCCGCAACCGGAACTGCCAAAAACATACCCAAAACACCAAAATAAGCACCACCAATGGAAATGGATAAAATAATCAAAATCGGGTTGACTTTCAAAACACCACCCATCAGCTTTGGACCAATGACATTTCCATCAATTTGCTGTAAAATCAACAGGGCAATAATCGTGATGATACCTTGCATCAACCCGCCCGTGAAAATCGTAATAATCATAGTCGCAATGGAAGCAAAAATCGAACCAAAATAAGGAATCATATTACTGATACCTAAGAAAATCCCCAACGTTACCGCATACTGCACGCCGATAAAACTAAGCACAATCGTGGCCAATACCGCCACAATACAAGAATCCAAAAACTGCGTGGTCACAAACTTGTAGAAGATACGATTTGTTTCTTTGACATAAAACTTCACACGCCCCAAAGTCTTTTCCTTAACAACCACCCGCACGATACGCATGATAAAAGCTAAAATCGCATTTTTATACAGCAATGTATAAATAGAAATGATGATACCTACAAATACCTGAATCACCCCACTGGTTAAACCAATGGTAAACTCACCAATCGAACCCAGGCTGCTGCTTAAATTCGCAATCACGTCATTTACACTAAAATTGTTCAATGCCGATTGTATCTGCTCTTCAATGTCAAAAAACTCATTGAAATCACCAAAATCCAGATTAATCGCCCAATGATAAACCGCATTCCAAAAAGCCGGAATCGCCTCAATCAAATCCGTCACATTCTGCGAAATAATCGGAATCACATAACTTAAAATCAAAGAAATAATCAAAAGGGTAATCAAATAAATCACCAATACACTCAAACCTTTGGCGCGTTTCTGCAAAAATGATGATTTTCTTCTTTGAAACACACCTGTCAATTTGTTGCAAGGCGTGTTTAAGAAAAAGGCTATAGCACCACCCAAAAAGAGCGGGAATAAAATCCTCAAAAAATTGCTAATACTGTCTGTAATAGGCTCCATATTGGACAAGATATTGAAAATAGCAATCGATGCTGCTACAAACAATAATGCTTTTCCCCATAAAGCCCAAGTAAAATCAAATCTCTTCATCATAAACTATGGTTTCAAAATAAACCCATTACCTGCTTTCAATCTATTTTTATCATGTAACCTCCTTGTATTTTAGCATACAGAAAATTTGATAGCAATCAATACTTGCTTTTGTTTACCCATTGTTCATATCTTCACCTTAATTCAATCACACGATCCGCTGCACCCGCAATGTTTGAATCATGGGTTGCACATACAATGGTTTTTCCGTTCTTTCCCAAGTGCCGAAATATTTGCAGCACTTTTTGCGCACTTGCCGCATCTAAATTTCCCGTTGGTTCATCTGCAAAAATAATTTTTGATGGTTTTAGTATGATTCTTGCAATTGCAACGCGTTGTTGCTCCCCTCCGCTTAATTCATATATTTTTTTGGACAAAATCGTCTCCTTTAAATCAACCAAATCTAAACTTTCCTTTACGAAATCAAGACTCCAATGCAAGGAATAAGCTTTACTCATTTCAAGGTTTTCCAAAACGGTTTCCGCTTGCATCAAAGCATAGTTTTGAAATATATAACCTATTGTAAAACGCCTTAACATACATACCTCTTTTGGATTTGGACTTACTATATTACCAATCATAACTGTTCCGCGATCCGGTTTGGTCAACAAAGACATCACATTAAGCAAGGTTGTTTTCCCCTTACCACTGGCTCCTTGCACTGCGACAAATTCATTTTCAGAAATCTGCAATGATAGATTGGATAGTACTTCCTGCTCTTGAAAACTTTTATATATATCTACTAACGTAATCATGCATTACCCCCTTTTAAAACATCAAGCAAATATCTATTTTCTACTTTTTTTCCAAAGATATAAATCAACCCTAACTCTATACATAACAGCACAGCACCCAATCCCACAGCAAATAAAGGATTGCTTGTAAAATACAGTGTAAACACCACAGCAACCATAATAATCACACTTGCTTCCAATAGGAGTTTTCCATAGATTTTCTTTGCAGAATATCCCCAAATACTTTTTAAACTAATCTTTTCTGCATTGCGTTGATAAAATAACCAAGTAGACAGCATAATACTGATTACAAAAAATAAAAGTAAAAAGAAAGTGCTTATTACATCTTGTAGTATTTTATTTTGTATGTGTGATATCGCTCTTCCCAATTGGTTGTATACCGACTCAACCTGTCTGATTTCAGCGCCTGTCCTTTCAACCAGTTCTTGAATCTCCCCATAAGCATTTTCCAGCGAATCACTCTCAAAAAATACAGAATGCGTCACATCTGCTGCAATCGCTGACGAGTCAAGTAATTCTACTTCTTCATTTCCTGTATAAACCATAACAATTGGATCAATCACTTCATTTTCCCGATTCCCTAACTCTGCATTGTATGTAAAAAAACCTTGTCCCTCTTTATAATAAATAATATGCAAAGACAAATCCTCTGCCGCCGTCTCATTTTGGGGCAAACCCAATGCAGTATTGTACAGATTGTCTACTTCTACCTTTTGCGCATAAAACGCCTGCATATATTCATTGCGGATATTCTGCTCCTCTCCTTTATATCTTTCAGAAACCAAGACATTTAAAACATAACTATCATAAACCAACATATCCCGGATATCCACTTCATCCACTCCTACAATTGGATTATAATCCAAGTAATTGCTATTAATTGTAATTCCATTTCCATAAGGCGATAAAAAAGGATCCACTCCCTCCTCATACGCATATTTTAATTTTTCTTCACCTCTGTTTGCCACATAAAAATTCATTGCGTCAATTAATATGCCATGCTTTTCCACATCCAACAACTGGTAAAACTGCTCCAATTCTATGTTTCTTGCTCTATCCTTTGACCAACTCGAATCCGCACGATTATCAACCGGCGAATACACGATTCTATAAAAAGTTTTCGTCCGTTCCCAAACATCCAGTGCCTTTTGCCTTTGCACAAGCGTAGATAAACTATTATTTAATTTGCCGGACACAACTAAAACAAATATAAGCAGAGCAACCTGAAATATATATGTCATATAACGGCTTCCAATTAAAACCCGCTTGCCTTTTAGCCCACTCACATTTTGATCCGTTTGATAAATGATTAAAACACACAGATAAATAAAAAGAACAAAACCAATAAAAATAGCACCTGTAATACCTACACCTACTACAAAATAATACAGTAGCGTACCCATATCCGCCCCTTGCAGCCAATTATATAATAAAAAAAGCATATTCATAAATAAAACCATATAATATGCATATTTAAATTTTCTCGCCATATAAACAGCACTTTTCCCTTTAGAATACCCCCATATCATTAACATCTGAATCTGCTTGCGCTTCAAAAACATATAAGCAAACACTGCCAATATCGACAAAAACAACATATTGATTGTAATACCGAATAAAATACTATTATTAAAAACTAGGCTGTTTACATACGCCTTAGAAACCTCAATATCACCATATTTCGAAAATGCTTGTACAAATGCATCTAAAATATCTTCATCCGCTGTATTCATATACAAATCATTCATCAAACCGACATTTCGTATTTGCTCAAACTCCCACACCTTGATTTCCATGATGGAGATCGGAGCAAATAAATACCCTACATGCATAGGAGATGTATCGAACCTTTTATTTGAAACATACTCCTCTCCTTTGGGCAATTGCCCGCCTGCAATATCCCAATCGGCTTCTATATTGGTTGCGTAGATATTTATTTTTTGGTCATCCACGTAGGTATATTGCGCAATGTTAACATGATATCTTTTTGAAAATGCTTTCAGCTCTTCTCCAAAATCATACAAAAATCCCTCTTTACTATTTTCCGTTTCCTCGCTATATAAAATGTGTAGATTGGTTCTATTTAAAAACATCTCCACAAATGCATAATTACAAAACAAAACGAACATTTGAAAACATAGGACAAGCAGACCTGCTATCATAATGCCCTTAAAAGCCCTCTCCATCCCAATACCCCTTTCTCATGATGTCTATCACCGTCCCATGCGACCCAAAAATATCCACCATCCGCATTCGGCTTACTCGGTTTTCCACTTCGCATAGATGGTGAAACCCAAAAAATAGTAATCGGTTCCTCCGGTGGTGCTGTCATATCAATATAGGGGTCAAGGTCTATATATCCCTGTGTTATAACTTCCCCATTTTCATCAATCGTACTAATTATTACATCTTCCGTTTCCTGTGCAGAAACAGTCATTGCCGGAACTGTAACCAATGATGCACAAATCATCACTGTTGCTATTACTTTTTTTAATTTCATACGTTTTCTTCCTTTCACTTGTACTATCTATTTTGTATTTTAAGGTTACATGCATTCCCCTTAATGCAATTATAGACACCCAACTCACGTACCGTAAAGGGGAAAATCTCCCCATCAGAGAATCCTAAAACTTTTACTACAAATACTTGTTTGATAAACTTAGAGATTTGCAGTACTATCAATATAAGTGAACATATATCCATTACAATAGCTTATCTTTTTAAAGGGGGGATTTTTATCAAATATGCAGAATGGTTTCGAACAAAACGACACGAACATCATTATTCACAAGCCTTTGTCGCCACTCAACTCAATGTAAGTCGGGAAACTATATCCGGATGGGAGTGCAGAAAGTCACGCCCCAATTATGAAATGCTAAAAAAAATTTTTCGATTTTACCAATGTGATGATATTGAAATTGCCCAGTTTATCAATCCACCGGACTGATCAAAGACACAACTCGTGTCCGTGTGTATCCCTCGGAGGGTTTTTATTTCATAAAAAATCGAAGTGATTTCCTACTGAAACAAAAACCCCCAAAAGCTCTGTACCATCAAAGCCTTTGGGGATTTTACCTGATTTATATCTCTATTTTTCACCCACCAACATCATCATAATCTGGTTATTTCGATTGACAAATTCCGTCATTTCTTCCGGGCTCAATGGCTTATGAGCCAACAATGCCACATCATAAAGTTGCTTACAAATCATATTTACATTCTTGTCTTTTTTATGATCCAACACAAATTTTACCAATGGATGATTGGCATTTAGAATCAAGGTTCCTGCATTGCCCATACCCATAGCACCCATGTCCATACCACCCATAGAGTACATCTTCATCATCTCTTCCATTCTTCGAGATTGCTCCGGCAATACCATCATCGAAGAGATATTTTCGTCTTTCAGATTTTCAACCTTAACCTCCAAGGTTTCCTTGCCCAATTCCTTACGGAAAATTTTCACAAGGTTATCTGTTGTTTTTTGGAATGTCTCTTTATCTTTCTCTGCCACCTCATCTTTTAAAGAATCATGCAACTCTGCGTCAATTCTTTGGAAGCTGATGTTCTGATTTTGCTGCTCCAAATGCGTCACAAAAGCATTGTCAATGGTATGGGTCAGCAAAATTGCATCCTGCCCTTGCTCTTTAAACATCTTGATATATTGACTTTGTTGTTGCTCGTCCGTTACATAGAAAATAGGGATTTTCTTTTCTTCCGCTTCATCCGATTCAGCCGCTAAATCTCCGTCATCCTCTTCTACGCTGCCATCTGCCTTGCTTTCCTCTACCTTCTGCTCTGTTTCCTCTGCGCCTTGCTTGCTTTCGTCTACCTCCTGCTCTGTTTCTTCCGCAGAATCCGCATCCGTGCTTTTTGCAATTATCTCATCTAAAGTCAAATAATTTGCCGATAAATCCCGGAACAAAATAGAATCTTTGACTTTTTCACCGAATTTTTCATCACGCAAACAACCAAATTTTACAAAGGGGCTAATATCATCCCAATACTTTTCATAATTCTCTTTGTCTGTCTTAAACATGCCGTTTAATTTATCTGCAATCTTCCGTGAAATGTACTCAGCTACCTTGTTGACAAAACCATCGTTTTGCAGGGCGCTACGGGAAACATTTAACGGTAAATCCGGACAATCAATAACGCCTTTTAACACCATCAAAAACTCAGGAATCACTTCTTTGATATTGTCCGCGATGAATACCTGATTGTTGTAAAGTTTAATCACACCCTCCAAAGAATCATACTGGGTATTTACTTTCGGGAAGTATAAAATCCCTTTTAAATTAAATGGATAATCCATATTCAAATGAATCCAAAACAATGGCTCTTTGTAATCCATAAACACTTTACGATAAAATGCCAGATACGCCTCCTTTGTACAATCACTCGGGTTTTCCCCCCACAAAGGTTTGGTATCACTAATCGAAACCGGACGTTTCACAATCTTTGCTTTCTCTTTTGGTTCGCCCTCTTCCCCCTCTTTGGGTTCTTCGGTTATATGCTCAACCACTTCATCTGTTTCTAAAATATCAGCCGCATCAATGGTCTCATATTCTGTCTCTGCATTTGCTTTGGTCAAGAAAATCTCAACCGGCATAAAAGAACAGTATTTTTCTAATACTTCTTTTACACGATATTCGTTGGCAAATTCCAAACTGTCATCATTTAAATAAAGGGTAACCTCCGTACCAACCACATCACGGCTGCCCTCTTGCATCTCATACTCTGTTCCGCCGGCACTACGCCAGTTCACAGGTGTTGCACCCGCCTGATAGGACAAGGAATCAATTTGCACCTCTTCAGCCACCATAAAAGAAGAATAAAAACCCAATCCAAAATGGCCAATCATCTCATCCTCTGTGGTTTTATCTTTGTATTTTTCCAAAAACTGAGTTGCACCGGAAAAAGCAATCTGCGTAATATACTCTTCTACCTCATCCGCAGTCATACCCAAACCATTGTCAATAAATTTTAATGTCTTTTCTTCCGGATTCACAATCATTTGAATCTTTGCCTTGTAATCCTCCGAAATTTCATACTCACCCATCATATCCAATTTTTTTAGTTTGGTGATTGCATCACAAGCATTTGAAATCAATTCACGAATAAAAATATCATGATCTGAATACACCCACTTTTTAATAATCGGAAAAATGTTTTCGCTATCAATGGATAAATTTCCTCTTTTTGTTCCCATAATCTAAATCTCCTTTTTTCATATTTTCAGCCACTACAACGGTGGCTCGTTGTTATAATTTTTCCCACAATCTGTATTTTAATATAGGCTTAGACAAAAGTCAATAAAAAACTAGCACTCTTTTCATCTGAGTGCTAGTAATTCTTTTTTCTTTTGCTTATCGTAGCTTTTCCTGCAATATTTCCAAGGCTCTTTCCAATTGGTTGTCTACAAAATCATCTTCTTCTGTCACATCCTCATCTATCTCCAATTCTACCGCTTCATCCGGAACAATGCCCTCCTCATGTATACTGCGTCCATTGGGGGTAAAATATTCTGCAACCGTCATCTGTATACTACTACCATCCGGCAAATGAAACACTCTTTGCACCAAGCCTTTTCCAAATGTAGTTGTCCCAACAACTGTACCCATCTCATAGTCTTGTATAGCACCGGCAAATATTTCCGATGCACTGGCACTATGTTCATTCACAAGAATCACCATCGGCTTTTCAAAGGGGGTCTCTCCGGCACTTGTATGTTCCATCACCCTGCCATTTTTATCTTCCACAGAAACAATCATACCCGCAGGTAAAATCTGCCGTAACATATCCACCACCGTGTTCAAATTTCCACCCGGATTATTGCGCAAATCAACCACCAGACCCTCTAAACCAAACGATTCAAACTCTGCCAAAGCCTCTGCAAACTGTCCGGCCGTCACTTGATCAAACTCACTGACACGCAAATAACCCAAATTGCCCTCTTTTACCGCAAAGGTAATGGTGGGTACCTGAATGTGACCTCGAATCACCTCAATATCCAACACCTCACCATCACGATCAATGGTCAAAATAACAGCTGTTCCCTCTTCTCCTTGAATCCAAGAAACAATCTCCGTCAAATCATAACCCTCTGTACTATGACCATCTACATGGGTCAGTAAATCACCAACCAACAATCCGGCTTTCTCCGCTGGATTTCCCTCAAACAACCGAACCACTTCTGCCACATTGCTATCCTGGCTCATCGACAAAACTGCACCAATGCCATAATAAGTGCCACTGCGTGATTGCAATAAACGCTCTGTTGCCGCCGGATTAAAATATTGCGTATAAGAATCACCCAAGGCTCCCACAAAACCGGAAAAAATACCATCCTGCAACCGTTGCCTGTCTATTTCATCCGAAAAAAGAAAATGCTCCTGAATCAATTCGTCCATGTACTCCAATTTTACTTCCATCCCTTGATTGCGATTTGCCAAAAAGGGCAGGGGAATAAAATTATACACAATCAAAACCAAAGCAACCAAAAACAACGAAGTAAGGGTGCCTGTCAGCACCCCTATACGAAACATATTTTTTCTCCCACGATACTCTTGATTTTCCATAAAACTCCTTTGTAGGGTTTTCACTTATCTATAAAAACTGCATCGGATTCACCGGCACACCATTGATTTCCACTTGGAAATGCAAATGTGCCCCAAAAGAAAAACCTGTATTTCCAATCGTACCAACCTGTTGACCACGTGCCACCTGTTGACCGGCCACCACCAAATTGGACGAATGATGCATATATTTTGTAACCAAACCATTTCCATGGTTGATCACCACCCAGTTTCCGGCACTTACACTAAAGCCGGAAATAACAACAGTTCCTGCTTCCGCCGCGAAAGTAGGCAAACCTGTCGGGCCGGCAAAGTCTACGCCATTATGAAACGCATTGTCAAAAGCACGCCAACCAAAACCACTGGTAATCACCGTCCCCGGAGCCGGATGTGCAAACTGCCCCACCGAAACGGTACCACCGCCGCCACCTTGGTTGCCCGGGTTCTCCGGTGCACCGCCTTGATTGCCCGGATTTTCCGGGGTGTTTTGATTATTTGCATTGTTTTGATCGTTTATGTTTCCTTGATTGTTTGCATTGTCCTGCGCTTCTTGGTTGCGGCGTGCCTCTTCTTCCTGTCTCGCCTCTTCCGCCGCTCTTGCCGCCTCTTCTGCCGCCGCAGCAGCAGCCGCAGCCTCTTCTTGTCTGATCCGTTCTGCTTCTGCTTGGGCGATTAACTCCGCAATCAAAGTGGCATTGACTCCAATTTGATTTTCCAAATCTGAAATTTCAATATCTTTTTCGACCAATAAAGTTTCGATACGTTCTTGATTTTCGATTAATTGATCCTGCAAATCTTTCAAAGACTCATATTCTACTTTTAAAGCTTCTTCTTTATCGGCTACCGTCTGCAATGCCTCTTGAAACTGGACCAACATCTGACGATCATAATCAGAAAGCCGTTGGACATATTCTACCTTGTTGATAAAATCTCCCAATGTTTCACTGGAGAAAATCAACTCGAGAAACTGCATATTACCATTTTCAAACATAAACTGAATCCGTCTTTCCATGCTACGCATCTGATCGTTTTCAGCCACTTTCGCCTGAACCAATTCAATCTCTGTTTCATAAATCGCATCTTCCGTATCACGCAAATCATCTCTGATTTGAATCATATCTGCCAAAATCGTTTCCAACTCAGAATCCAATTCCTGCCGCTGTGCTTCTGATGATCTACGTTCGGCTTCTAAGATTTCATTTTCCCTTTGCATATCTTCAATCGTTGTGTTTGCTGTTGCGGTAATCCCCACTACCAAACATAAACCCAACACCAACCCCGTACCAATTATACTCCTTTTTTGCTCTTTCATCGTATACCTCCTTCGTGATTGAGCAGACAACAAAAGGCAATCCTGCCCCTGTTGACATTTCCCGAATGAATTTTGCTCCCCAGCAAATTTATTTATTACACTTTTAAATGCTTCCGTACCGTAAAATAACTTCCAATAAAGCCTATCCCTACCCCCAAAGCCAAACCAATGGGCAACAGATATGCATACACACTATACGCCGGCAAAAAGCCTATGATATTACTTAAAATCGCAAAACGTGTCATAATATAGGACACTGCATTGCCATACAAAAAGTAAAGTAGTATCAATGGAATAATAGCACCAATCACGCCCATCGTCAATCCCTCAATGACAAAAGGTGCCCGAACCACAAAATCTTTTGCGCCGATATATTTCATAATCGCAATCTCTTCACGCCGCACCGTAATTCCCATGGTCACCGTATTGCTAATCAAAAAAATCGAAACACCAAACAAAATCAAAATCAATGCCGCAGATGCATATCCCACCAAAACATTTATACTGGATAATGTATTTGCCACAATATCTGAACGATTTACCTGACGCACACCCTCTAATTCTCCCGCAAAAGCAACCAGCTCTGTCTGGGTTCTGGAAAGATTGCTTGCACCCAATAAACTACGCTCTTCTCCGCCGGAGGGTGTCATATACACTTCAAAGTGATTGGAATTCACCAAGGGGTTGTTTGGAAAACCCTCTGCCAACTCCGGATGTTCGGCAAAATACTCCTGCCGAAAAGACTCCCACGCCTCTTCACCGGAAACATAATTCACTTCCGCAACATCAGGCCGACCTCGCAATTCCATTGCAATTTCATCAATGCGAGACCGTTCCAAATAATCATCAAAGAACACTGTAATCGCTACACTTTCTTCGGCCATTCGAACAATATATTGCATATTCAAAGCAACAGAAAAGAATAGACCAAACAAAAAAATACAAGCTGCCATGGTAGCAATGGATGCCATAGAAAACATCTTATTTCGCCCAATACTCCGAAACCCTTGTTTACCAACATATCCTAATGTACTAATTCTCATCTGTAAAACCACCTCTTTGTTCATCACTCACGATAACACCTTGACGCATTGTAATCACACGCTCCTGCATCTCGTTGACGATTTCTTGATTGTGGGTCACGACCAAAACGGTTGTACCACGTTCATTTGCCTCTTTTAATAAACTCATAATTTCCCAAGAATTTGTCGGATCCAAGTTACCTGTCGGCTCATCCGCAAGCAAAATAGCCGGCTCATTGATAATCGCCCTTGCAATCGCCACACGCTGTTGCTCACCACCGGATAATTCTTTTGGAAACGCTTTGTACTTTTGCGCCAAACCTACCAAGGATAATGCTGCCGGAACTTTTCTTTTGATCACCCGATTCGGAACATCGGTCACACGCAGTGCGAATGAAATATTGTCATAGATATTGCGATCTTTTAAAAGCCTGAAATCCTGAAAAACCACACCCAATTCACGTCGGTACTTTGGAATCTTCCGATGCCGCATACGAGCCAAATTGTGTCCATTTACCACGATCGTACCCTTTGTAACATCCAATTCTTTCATAATCAAACGAATCAACGTCGATTTACCGGAACCGCTTTCCCCAATGATAAAAACAAATTCTCCCTGCTCAATCCTCACAGATACGCCATTCAAAGCGGCTACACCTTTGGTGTACTCCTTTGTAACGTTTTTTAATTCAATCATATACTCCTCCTAATGTGACTGAAATCAGAACTCCATCGATTTCATATATTTCACCACCATAAAGGCAATTTTAAAGGTGATCGCATCCTCAAAAACGCGCAAATCCAAGCCCGTACTCTTTTGTAATTTATCCAAACGGTAAACCAAGGTA
The DNA here is from genome assembly GCA_009779895.1 of Lachnospiraceae bacterium. GTDB lineage: Bacteria > Bacillota > Clostridia > Lachnospirales > Lachnospiraceae > WRBB01. The sequence continues at coordinate 11,291 of WRBB01000002.1, read as the reverse complement.
TTGCGGTGAATATATAATTGTCTTGATGTTTCTGAAATATTCAAGCTATTCTCAAAGAACTTTCCAATGGTGGTCAATGTCTCTTCATCAAAATCATCCGGCGACTTACCTTCAAAAATTTCTTTGATGTACATTTTGCATAAGGGTAAGGGCAATTGATAAATCAAACGACCAATCCCCAAAGTGCTGTAAGCAACAATATCTTTTTCATCAAAAAATATCTTACCTACATCCAGCGCCAACATTGCCTCTTTGTACGACTTAGACACTTCGCTGATGTCATTTACCACCGTACCATAGGCGATATGAATGTACTCATCAGAGGACTCCAACTTCAAAGCCTCTAACATATTTTTCGCAATCTTGTCCAAATCATAATTATAATCGTCACTTAAATCTTTTACCACAATAATGTTCTTCTCGTCAACTGCTGTGACAAAATCTTTTTGAGATTCCCCCAAAATATTACGCACATTTTCCAAAGCCGCACTATCTTTTTCGTATAGTGTCTCAATGATAAAAATAACACGTTTTACTTTTGTACCAATATGCAATTTTTTTGCACGGTTATAAATATCTACCAACAGCAGATTGTCCAACAACAGGTTTTTGATAAAATTGTCTTTGTCAAACCTCTCCTTGTAAGCAATCAATAGATTTTGAATCTGGAAAGCAGCAATCTTGCCGACCATATAAACTTCTTCGCTCTCACCGTTGGCCAATAACACGTACTCCAAATGCTGTTCATCAAAAATTTTAAAGAACTGACAGTCCCGAATCACCTGGCTATCCGCAGGAGAAGCAACAAAAGATAGCACATCACTCTCATAAGTCTCCGGATTATGACCCTCCGTGGTCGTAACCAAGGATTTGCCATCCGTATCTAAAATACTAAAATTAATCCGGGAAATTCTTTTTAATCCATCAATCGTATTTTGCAATATCTGATTCGATATCATAATTGTTCTTCCTCCCAATGTATATTTTTCACAAAAAAAAAACTGATTTCCTAACTTGTAAAATATAATTACAATCCATTTTAACCGAAAACACCAAAAAAATAAAGAGGAAATCGAATATTATTAGGCATTTAATCAAAATTTTAACGAAAACAGCGCTTTTTACAATTGGACATACTACACAAAGAACGCTGATATCTTACACGATTCCGGCAAAAATCCCTCGCACGTTATATCTTCCAACGGGCGAAGGATTTATTTTTTTACTTTGTGGAAAATTGCTCCAATTTCTTGCTTTATACTCTCGTTTCATCCGGAATAATAACCGAAGCTGCGATATAAGCAATGATACCGGCTCCGGCACTAAAAACCGTAACCAAAGCCCAACCCAGACGTACAATCGTCGCATCCACATTAAAATACGCCGCAATACCTCCGCAAACACCTGTAATCATCCTGTTTGACGCTGAACGATATACTCTCTTTTTGTCATCCATGTTCTCTTCCTCCTTATAAAATTAATTTGAAAAAATCTCATCCATCGCTATCGGTCGATGAAATTTACTTCCACTCTACCCATACCGGCACGAATATTTAACATCGCTTCCGCTGTTTGAAGATTGCCCGTCGCCTGACGCCCCATGCCGGAAACATTTAAGCTTCCCACTTGTACGCTACCCATACCAACATCTATTGCATAACCAAAATCCGCTTCCGTGCCATCTAGGTGCAACACAACTTCACCCATACCACAATCCGCTTCCAGTTGTTCTTCCACCGCACCTGACATCTCCAAACGTCCGGCACCTACATGGATGGATACCGTTTCTGCAGAGAACTCCTTAATCTCACCGGCACCGGCACCAATTGATATATCTAAAACCGTCGCCTCAATCTGTTCCACTATGATCTCACCGGCACCAATGAATAAATCCGCTCGGTCAAACACCTGATCCTTAGGCATAAAAATACGCAATGTACTGCTTTGATTACCAATCAAACCGGACCAGTTTCGCACGTTTCTCATACTGATATTTAAAGTATCACCGGATGCTCCAATGTTCAACTGCCCCAATAACTCCCTACTCACATCGGAAGTGTCAATCACGATCTCGTCTTCATCCCACCCAATCATAACCACGGTCATCAAACCAATATCTACGGATAAATTTTGAATATCCGTAAACTTCAACCCGTCTGCCGAATCTTGGCTCGAAGAAAATCTATCTGTCACATCGGTTGTAATCCAATTTGGCCAAGGACCAAAACTTGTCCAATTCAAAATACCATCTTGAGAACCGGCCAAAGATAATGTACCACCCATGGTTGCACCAAGCCCTACCATAACAATTCCCAACGTAAACACCGTAGCACATACAATCCAAAACGTCTTCCATCTTTTATTCATCTTGATTATACCACCTTTCTTTGAAATATCCTACTAAAAAGATTTCGTATCCATCTAAACATCGCCGGGAACAAAGTTATACATATAAGCACACATAATTTGACCGCTCCAATGGTTAAAATCGTACCAATCACCAACAAAATCAAACCGGAGCCCAACAGCATCAAAGCAACCGGGAAAGAATATGCCAGCGATGCAAAACCACCAATCACCAAGCCTATACCTGCCACGGCAATGGACCCGGCCGCCACAACAAGAGCCGCCAAAACACCCACCAAGGACGCCACCAAACCAACTAAGGTTCCAAACAACCCTGCAATAAAAGGAAATGCAAAAATACCAAGCACAATAAGCAAAATAACTTTTGAACTGCTGCCCCATGTCTCCTCTTTCACTGCCGGGGTACTGTAGTTTTCAAAACGGGCATCTGTAAACCCACGCTCACCAAACTCACCCGCTGTATCTTTTTCTCCGCCGATTTCTTCACCAAAATCCGCACGAATAATCTCCGCAACTTTCTGAGGGCTACCCAACTCCTGTATCACCGCTGCCTCATTTTCAGAACCGGCATCTTCAAAATAATTTTCATAATAGGCCAAAGCCTCACATCTCTCTTCATAAGGAATATCCGCTAAAAGCTTTCCCAATGCAAACATAAATTCCGCTCGATTCATCCCTTGACACCTCCCTCGAAAATTTCTAGTATTTTGCGGGAATACTTCAACCACTCTGCCTTATACAATGCCAGTTGAACCATCCCTTTCTCCGTCGCTTTGTAGTAGCGGCGGTTTCGTCCGTCAATCTGTTGATCGTAAACTTCAAGGCATTCGTCCTTTTGCAATCGTCTCAGAACCGGATAGAGCGTTGACTCGGAAATTTCAATGGCTTTTCGCACATCCTGGGTAATGCGGTAACCATAAGTACCCTCTTGAACCTGGGAAACGACTGCTAACACAATCGCATCCAACAATGCTGCGCCTGTATTAAAAACCATACTATCACTCCTTTCAAATCCGCTTGTATAATATTAAAAACAAACCAATATTGTTTTATTGATTATATTATACGTCATATAGTATTATATTGTCAACTATAAAATAATTTCTTTTTCCAAATAAAAGGAATAGATAATTTTCTCTTTCACAGACTTACCGGTCAATCGCTCCAACGCATAAGCATAAAAATCCAACTGTACCTTATATTTTTCTTTGAACTCCGTTTCATTTTTCATTCGGTCTGTTTTATAATCTAATACCACCAACTCGTTATCCTCCACAAAAAAAACATCTACGATTCCCTGAATTAAAATCCTTTCTCCCGCCTGTGCATCCGGGTAAAGGGCTGTCGCATCCACCGCCACCACAAAGGGTTGCTCTTCATATAACCGATGCAAACCCAAGGCTTTTTTCATCCTAATAGCAACATCCATCTTTAGAAACTCTAAAATTTCTTCATATGCGATTGCCTCTACCATATCCGGACTCATCTTCTCCTGTTTCACCAATTCCCGAGCCACTTCCACCAATTTCTGCATGGTATAGGTTTCTTTAAAATCTAAGTACTTCAAAAAAATATGATAGGCCGTACCACGCTTTGCACCACCAATTACCTGCTCTCCTTGCCGAAATTTCGGCAACAAAGGAACGATTTCCGGCTCTTCCAACAACTCTGCTCCCGTTTCTTCCCGCAAATCCATTCGCTTTTTCAACTCCGAAACGGTGCATTTCAGTGCCATACCCGTCGCAGCACAATAAGGATAAGTAAAATTTAATCGGGTTGTCAAACGCTCTTTGAATGTATTATCAAAAACCTGCGTTTCGCGCCAGTTCAACAAAACATCTTTTGCCAACATTTCCCCTTTTGACTCCACCACCTGCATGTAATCACCCATCTCTTTTTCATACACATAAAGTTTCAAAACATCTTTTTGTCCCTCTTGTTTCAACAATGGCAGCAACCAATCCAAATAACTTCTTGCACCGGCAATTTCCAAAAAGGATAAGCCTTTCTTTCCATAATCCTGCCTTTCCTCTATTTCCGTCAAAACCTTTTCTTTTACCTGCCCGATCAAAATCAATTTCTCCTTGGCTCTGGTCATCGCCACATATAAAATCCGTAGCTCTTCCCCCAGTTTTTCCAATTGCAATTGATTTCGGATTACATGTTTCAAAATGGTTCCTTGGGTTGTCCGTTGCTCCAAATCAACAGCATTCATACCAATGCCCAAACTTGGATGTATCAAAAGATTGCTATTTAAGTCCTGTACATGAAACTGCTTATGCATGGCCGCTACCATTACGACCGGGAATTCCAAACCTTTGCTTTTATGAATGCTCATAATCCGCACCACATCAGATTGTTCATCTGAAATACCGGCCTCACCAAACTCCACCTCATACTTTTCCAACTGTTCAATATAACGAATAAAATGAAATAAACCCTTATAACTGGAAGTTTCAAATAATTTCGCTTTTTCAACCAACATATCTACATTTGCTTTTCTTTGATTGCCCCCCGGCATACTTTGCACATAAAGACCATAGTCTGTATCCGCAATAATGTGCCACAACAAATCATGAATGCCCATATAAACCAATTTTTGACGATACTTTAACATATCTTGCTTAAATTTTTCCAATTTTTCCTGTATGCTTCCATTTGCTTGTCCGCCACAGGGATAGTTCCATACCGCTTTGTAAAAACGCTCTTGCGGAGCCGTTGCCTTAATTTGACTTAATTCGATTTCCGTCAATCCCACGAAAGGGGATGTCAAAACACCCGCCAAAGGAATGTCCTGCCGTTGATTATCAATTACACGAAGATAGTCCATCAAAACACAGACTTCATAAGCCGCAAAATAACCTACTTGGCTACCATAATAAACAGGTATACCCGCATCATTTAGATATGCGGATAACACTTCTCCCCTACCTCTTGTAGAACGCAACAATATCACAATATCGCTATATCGCATCTTTCGCAATATTTTTGTTTCTTTGTCGATAACTTGACTTACCCCTACCAGTTCTTTGATGCGCCAAGCAATCACTTCTGCCTCATCCACCGATCCCCGATCAGAAAGAATCAATTCGGATTGGTAGGAAGAATCCGCTCCTAATACGTTGCTAAAATCTGCACCCGGGTATAACGCTACCCTATCATCATAAGAAATCCCTCCAACCGATTTCTTCATAATACGATGAAACACATAATTTACACTCTCCAAAACCTGCGGGCGACTTCGAAAATTGCGATACAAAATAATCTTCTGCGCTTCGCTTTCCTCCTCCGAATAGTTATTATATTTTTCCATAAATAACTCCGGAACTGATAAGCGAAAACTATAAATACTCTGCTTAATATCCCCTACCATAAAAATATTATTTTCTTTTTTTACATTTCGGGAAACCAATGTTAAAATAGACTCTTGAATCAAATTGCTATCCTGATATTCATCAATCATAATCTCAGCAAAGCGCGCCTGATATTCCTTTGCCACAGAGGAAGCCACAAAACCATCCTGCTCTTTTTTGCCCAATATAGAAAGGGCCAGATGTTCCATATCATTAAAATCCAAAATGTTTTTGCTGCGCTTGCGTTTGCGATAACGGGCCGCAAAATCCAACACAAGATCTTGCAAAACCTGTGCCGTTTCTTGACAGCTTTTCATATCATCCATCATCTCTTCTACGGTTCCAAAGAAAAACTCTTTTTTTAATCGAGCCAAAACACCCTCTTTGACCCCTTTTCGCAAGTCTTTGACCTGCTCTCTTTTTGCCGGATCAACCGTCACATCTTTTTTTGCGGAAAGGCGCAAAGCCTTGTAAGCATCTATCGCTGCGCGCAACTGAGCAAACGCAGACAAGGAAATCATATGCAACAACGCTTCTAAATCAGCCTCCAACATAGGCAAATACATATAAGGTCCATCCGGCAAATGGGCAATTTTGATTGCTTGTTTTATATTGTATACCGCCGATTCCAAAAAAGGCTGTACCTGCTCTCGAAGCTCTTTCCAAAAATCTGTTTCTTCTATATAAATGCCCTCTTTTTCCATGTCATATTTTGCAATGGATTTTTTCAGCCATTGTGCCGGATTTGGTGTGCTCATTGCATACTGAAACAATTGCTGAATTTTATCTTCTATCTTTTTGTCACTGCGACTGCTGCTAAATTTCTCCACAAAGGCTAAAAAAGCATGGTTATCTGCCGTTGCATATTGAGCTTCCAGCATCTCATCCATCACATCTTGGCGCATCAATCTTAATTCACCCTCTTCCCCAATGCGAAAATTGGGATCCAAATTAATCACATGAAAATGTTCACGAATCACATACAAACAAAAACCGTGAATCGTTGAAATATTTGCTTTATAAATCAAAAGTGCCTGCTTTTGCAAGTGCGCATTTTCCGGTTCCAACTCCAATTGCCGCTCCAAAGCCGTTCGGATTCGTTCTTTCATTTCTGCAGCTGCGGCCTCCGTAAAGGTTACCACCAACAATTGGTCTACATCCAAAGGCTGCGCCTTATTTAATAGCATTTGCACAATGCGCTCTACCAATACCGCTGTCTTACCGGAACCGGCAGCCGCCGAAACCAACAAATTGCGGTTTCGCAACGTAATCGCCTGCAACTGTTCTTCTGTCCAATGATTTCCCATCCTATTCCAGCTCCTCTTTCATTTTAGCAAAACAAACCCCACGGCTCATCTTTTCTATTTGACCATATCCATAACCGTCTATCTGAGAATCAAAACCACACACACCCCGAAAACTACAGTAATCACAGCCCGTTTGCTCATCCATCTGAAAAGGAATCGCCCTGATTTCTCCCCCATAAATGGATTCTTTCAAATCAGCTACTTTCTTTTTCGTATAATCTAACAACAGCGCAAAATCAGCCGCACTGATTTGTTTGCTGCGACCCGGAATCAACTTACTCTTCCCATCATAACCCGCTTCAAAATGGGGCAAAACCTCCGCTGTACCAAGAATCAAACCATCCGGTTGCAATTTCCCTAAAATCTCCTGTTCTACTCCATGCATATCCTCTTGTTTTTCCACAAGGGGGTCTTGCATTTGATAATATAAAAAGCCGGCGGGAACCACATTTTTTTCCGGATTTTCCCGGCTTTGCAAATCAACCGCCACATTCAAATATACCGGCAATTGCAATTGCAAACCATGATAAAAAGAAGTGATATCAAAACTTTTGCTTCCCGTTTTATAGTCCGTCACCTTGACCAATATTTCTGCTTCCGTTTCGCAGATATCAATGCGGTCAATCTTTCCACTGCCAAAATTCAATTCAAAATCAACGGGACGAAAATCCCCCTTTGCCATTTGAGCCGTCAGTGCCCAAACGGAACGATATACCAGCTTTTTAATCCGTTGAATCAAATATGTATAACGGCTACTGCTATGCAAAATCTGATTGCCATAATCTGCAACGCCGGCATCCACACTTTCCGCCACCCATTTCGCCCGTTGTCCCTCCTCTAAATCCATCCAAGCATCACCCGATTCCTGTACTTTTTTAGAAAAAGACTCCAAGGCTGCATGGGCAATATTTCCCAAATCCAATGATTCGAATTGATATTCTTCTCGCTCCCGCAAACGCAAACCATAACGCAAAAAATGCTGATATGGACAACCGGCAAAATTTTCTAAGCGAGACACACTTATTTGATCCGGATGCCCATAAAGCACATCCGCTTCTGCCGTAGATAACGTTTCATCCCTTTGTGCAAAAAAACTTGCTTCTACCATTTTTTGTACCCGCCCCTTTTGCACAAAAGCACCCTTTTGCAAACAGGTAAAAAGCTCCTTCCAAGTATCATCCAATCCATAACGACGATTGGACAATCCCTTCCCTAATTGGGCAAGGGCCGTTTGGATCGTCCATTCTCTGTCTTTGATTTCCATACGGCTTACATCTTCTGTATGCAAGTATGGAAATATTTTTTTAATCTCAGAAACCAAATAAGCGTGACGCAGACTTTTCCCCTCTAAACTATTTCTACTAAAAGAAATACCCAGCCGTTCTTGTGGTTTGCTCAAAGCCAAATAAAGATACAGTTTTTGTATGAAAATCTGTTCTTTTCCGCCGGGTGCCAAGGCAATACCTGCCCCATCAAAACGAAGGCGCTCTTCTTCCGAAAGCAAGCCGGAACTTCGCAAATTTCCCGGAATAAAACAATCATTGGCACCTACAAAAAACAACGCCTTGACCTGATTCATACGGCTTCGTTCCATATCACCAATCAGCACTTGATCCAAGGTGGGGGGAATCACCCCAACCTTTGCCTCCTCTAAGCCAGAATCCAGTATCTCCCGATATTCCAACAAGGAAACTACCTCATCTCCTAAAAGCGCAACAAATTGATCCAATAAATCTATCACAATGCGATAAATCTGCGCATACTCCTTTGCCAAAGCCAATTCGCCGAGTTCTTGCAATTCCATTTCCCAATCCCTTAGCTTTTGTTGTATTCTTTCCTGCACGAAAAAATCATACACACATTCCGTTATATCCTGAACTGTTTTTTTTCTTTGCTTCAAAATCAAAACAAGGGGCTCTACCCATTCTACAAAACGCACACGCAAGGCATTTACTTCTGCCAGTTTTTCTTCTTTCACATCCCTTGTCTGAAATAACCAAGGGCTACACCACTTCTTAAAAGAATGAATCCCTGTCGCACGTACATAATCGTCCAACTGATCTATTTCGTCTTGTGTAAACATTGTCAGACCGGTTCGCAAAAAATGAAATACACCATCATAAGAAAAACCAACGTCTATCATCTCTAGCAGGCTTCGGATATAATCCACAAAAGAATTGAGCATGATGCTTTTTTTATAATCCACAAAGCAGGGGATTTCACAAGTAGCCAAAGCACGGATGAACTGGGGTCCATACACATCTATATCGGCAACAATCACACCAATATCCCGGTAGCGCAGATTTCCTTCTCGTACCAACCGCCTTATTTCTCCCGTTATGTATTCCACTTCCTCGCGGGGATTGGCCGCGACCTTTAATTGAATCCTAGACACTTTTTCTTCATATATTTCTTTTTTGTTACGAAACAAAAATTTTTCTAAAAAACCCAATTCTTTATTTTGAACAAAACGCCGAATCGGTTCTTCAAACAATGTAATAGGTTCATCTATTACGATTTTGTTATCACATGCAATTTTTACCAAAGTCGTTGTCATTTTTTTAGATAGGGCAAAGAGCTGATCCGGATTCCCATATACAAACGGGTCACTGTTTGGATCAATTACCACACTCACAAAAACCTGCCCACAAACCTTTAATAGCTCTCCCAACAATTTATTTTGCACCGGCGTAAAACCTGTGAAACCGTCTATCACAAGGACACTATCTTTTAACATAACCGACCGGGGAACCACAGCAGATAACACATCCAACAATTCTTCATTGATTATATATTTATCTGCCAAAGCCTGCATAAAACCCGCATAAAGCTCACAAATATCTTGTAATTTTAAATACAAGCAGCTCTCTTTCTCCAATGTTTGCATAAACGCTCGCAGAGCGGGTAGCTGCAAACCATACTGGGTAAACTCCGAGAGCAGGGACTTCACTTCACTAATGTAACCCGGCTTTTTCAAGTTTTTTCCAAAAAATCTCAATCGGGCTGTATCCGTTTCGGCAAGTTTACGAATCATCAAATTTTTTCCTGCATCATCCAAAATAAATCGATTGTTTCCACCCGTCTCTTCAAAGATACGATATGCAAGACGCCCAAAACTAAGCACGTCAATATTCATAATGCCGCCATTTGGATGTAAGGAACAAAGCTCCCGTTGGGTTTCCATGGTAAACTGCTCCGGAACAAGCACAACATAGTTTTTTTGCGTATGTTTCATGGATGCTTGTATGATATGATTGTACATATATTGAGATTTTCCGGCACCGGAAGGACCAAAGACAAATTGAAGTGCCATATTATATTTCCTCCGTTTTCTTGCTGTTTTGTGCATGTTTGACAATAAGCTGCTCTTTTGCTTTTTTATGCAGTTTTTTGATGGCATATTCCCGTTTTAACGCCAGAGATTTAGAAGAAAACCCCTCGAAATAAACCAGCTCTACAGGCCTACGGCTTCTCGTATATTTTGCACCAAAACCATCATTGTGGCTTTTGATTCTGCGCTCTAAATCCGTGGTATAACCGCAATATAACGTATCGTCCGCACAGCGTAGTATATAAGTAAAATACATCATTTAAAAAGCTCCCTTATAATATCCAATCGTATAATAGATATTATAAAGGAGCTTAATTTTTAAGTAAAGCATTTACGCAGCAAATCACACAGCGCGCTTTTTAAAGCACAATCACCTAACAGGCACAAATATTCCAACGGATGCCAAAACGATCTGTTAAAAGCCCAATACATTTAATCCAGGAACCCCTCATGGACTCCTCTGCGGCTTCATTGCCCTCTTTCAAAACATGAAATACTTCCTGCGCCACATTTTTATCATATTCGTCCACACATAAGGTTATCATCACATTATCACCTGCATAAGTAGAATATTTTGGCAATACATCCTGCAAAATAATAGTATCATCAAACACTCTGATTTGTGCATGGTATACAAAGTCTGCCGGTGCCAAGTCACTGACCTCAGCCGGTGCATCTTTGTACCGTATCACCTTTGCTTTTGTTTTAAATGCCTTTTCATAGAGTGCCACTGCTTCGGCACAATTTCCGTTGAATGATAAATATGGACTTATTTGCATAATCAATCCTCTCTCTTTATGGTAATCCGGTCATAATGCTCCACTCAATGATCGCATTGTAATTCCCGACTCTTACCATCTCACCAAAGGTTTCAATCATCAAACCATTGTTGGTATTGTTCCACGGTGCCGAGATATCCGTTGTCTCTGTCGG
>WRBB01000001.1 GCA_009779895.1 Lachnospiraceae bacterium | reverse complement strand
TGGCGGAGGGTAAGAGATTCGAACTCTTGTGAGGTTGCCCTCAAACGGTTTTCAAGACCGCCGCGTTATGACCACTTCGCTAACCCTCCAGTTAGATTGTTCACCCTGCACCCCAAAATTCCTCTCTCGGAAATCGGGCAAACATCTTGGGCAAACATTGGTGCTATTAAATTGTTTGTCGAGGATAGAAACCTCGTAATCATAGGGCTTTTCGCCTGTCAGACGTAAATCATCTAACAGTTTTTCAAGACCGCCGCGTTATGACCACTTCGCTAACCCTCCAACTATTCTTTTCAACGCTACTTTCTCCTAAAAAGCAAGCCAGCGACAAGACTTATTCTATCATAGTATCGCTTAAAATGTCAACAAAATCCTTTTATACCTATTCCTATGATTCCCTTTACAAGATTTATCTGATAAAATAAAATAGATGCCTGTTATTTTATTTTAGATATATGAGGTAAGTATGGAATTCAAATATGAAAAAAATCGGATTTATAGCACAAACGACTCCGGGGTACTTCTCGCTGAAATCACTTATCCGGATACAAAAGAGGGATTCGTCGATATCAATCGCACTTTTGTAGACCCATCTCTTCGGGGACAAGGAATCGCCGGGAAATTGATGAAAATGGCTTGTGAAGAAATCAAAAAACAAGGCAAAAAAGCTGTATTAAGCTGTCCCTATGCTATAAAATGGATCGCAGAAAATAAAGAGTATCAATGCATTCTATCCGTTTCTTCCTAAAAATAATCATCACCACGAGGTATTTATAAGTGATAAAAGCAACACGTTGTTTATTAATTTTTTATCTTATTTTATTGGTTTGGGTTCTCCTGTTTAAATATCCCATTGATATTGCGCCGGTAATGGCAATCCTCAGGGATCCGGACAGTATTCGAATCATGAACTTTATACCCTTTTACGAAACCTTAGAAGGTGCGGAAGTTTGGTTTAATCTGCTCATCTTCATCCCACTAGGACTCTTTTTAGGAATGGTTTTTCCAAAAGCAAAAATATTCAAATTAGTACTTTTTGCTTTTGTTTTTAGCACAATTATTGAGTTATTGCAATTCATTCTAGCACTCGGATACGGTGATGTCACAGATATATTACTAAATACTTTAGGTGCTTTTATTGGACTTCAAATTCATTTTCGCTGGACAAAACTCTCTGAACCAAACAAATTAGATAGACCACTTCTAATCGCCGGTTACTTCATCTGTTTCACACTCATTGCCGGCGCACTCTATATGGCAATCGTAAGAGGTTATCATATTATGCCGATTCAGCCCTAACAAAATAAAAACAACCAAAGAATTTTATTAATTAAAGAAGTTTTTCTTGTTATTTATTTAACAATTTGATACACTATAAACATCAAAATATTTTAAGGAGGATTTATCATGTCTTGGGAACAAGGAATTAACATCAACAATGTAAGTACTATCATCTGTGGATCTCGTGTATTTCTCGGTGTAGGAGCCATCGAAAAAGTGGACTTTATCGCAGAAGAACTAAAAGCAAAAAATGTAACAAGTGTTTTGGTTATGACAGGAAAAGCTGCCTATGCCAAAACCGGTGCTTGGGATTATGTAACAAAAGCTTTTGATAAACATGGTATTGGATATGTCCTATACAACAAAGTGCAACCAAACCCGGAAACCCAACAAGTTGACGAAGCTGTAAGTGAAGCAAAAGCCGCTGGCTGTGACGCTGTGCTTGCCATAGGTGGTGGTAGCCCTATTGATGCCGGAAAAAGTGCAGCTATTCTTTTAGCCAACCCGGACAAATCATGCCAAGAACTTTATGAAATGAAATTTAACGCAACAGAAGCCGTTCCATTTGTAGCAATCAACCTAACCCATGGTACAGGTAGTGAAGCCAACCGCTTTGCCGTTGTTACAATTCCTGAAAAAAATTACAAACCTGCAATCGCCTATGATTGCATCTATCCATTCTATTCCATAGATGATCCGGCACTGATGGCTAGTTTACCGGCGCATCAAACCACATACGTTACCGTTGATGCCGTGAATCATGTTGTGGAAGCAGCAACTACAGTATTAAACAATCCATTTTCTATCACTTTGGGCAACGAAGTTATTACGTTAATCGCAAAATACTTACCTATCGTTTTAGAAAATCCAAATGACTTAGAAGCTCGCTACTTCCTTACTTATGCCGCTATGATTGCAGGAACTAGCTTTGACAACGGATTATTACACTATACACACGCTCTTGAACATCCACTTAGTGGTATTAAACCTGAATTGGCTCATGGTCTAGGCCTTGCTGTTCTTTTACCGGCTATTATCAAGGTGATTTATCCTGCTACAAGCACAATCTTAGCAGATCTTTTAGCGCCGGTTGTACCCGATCTTACAGCCGATGCTGCTGATGCCGAAAAAGCCGCCAATGGTATGCGTGCTTGGCTTGGAACCGTTGGCATTAAAGAAACTCTGACTGATATTGGTTTCACAAAAGACGATGTACCTGAACTTGTAAGATTGGCCTTTGAAACACCAGGACTTGCCGGACTTCTTGGCTGTGCGCCTGTGACTTGTGACAAAAAAATTGTAGAAGCTATTTATTTAGACTCTTTTTAAAATAATCATAATTCACACATCACGAATATACACATATTTACAAAAAATAGCCATTCATTGGCTATTTTTTGTTTGTTTTAATTCAAGAAACTACGGATATCATTCTCCCCATCAGAAAACAACCCGTCTTTTTTCAGCATCACCTCCAACGCTGATATCTCCGCTTCCAAATCAATAGAAGTATCATAGTACAACTTATCAAGCTGAGCTTTATAAGCAACCGTCAAGTCAGCAACGGCCTTTTCTATTTTTGTCATCGTACCTTTGATATTTTCACCGGAAACCCCTTGGAGCTCCATACTAGCATAAGAAGTAATCAATTTTTCTGTCGTTGGCACAAAGTAATCAAAAAAACGCCGCTCCGAATCAATCAATTTCGGATCTTCTTTCAAACGATACAAAATTTTATTGGTAATCGTAATGATTTCATCTGTATTCTCTACCATCTCACGATTCATAATCCCATATTTCACATGGTTCAGCGCAGAAATAAAAGCATTGCCTTGTTTTAATATCTGATCAAACGTACCATCAACATGCACCGAATCCCCTGTATTCACAGGTGTTAACGGCAATGGCCGAGGCGTAGCAAATACATTTTTCGCAGGCTCTGCAAGTTTATCCTCTCCTTGCAAAACTTTCTCCTCAAAGCGTCCAAAACTACCTACTTCCTTATTTTCAATTCGCATGCCATCATAATTTTGCTGGGTCAAAGCTACCAACGCCGTATCTTCCAATTGCATCCGCTTCTTCCTATATTCATAATCACCTTTGCCCAACAAAAAATCATAAATAGACCAATCTCCGCCGGATTTAATAAACAAAAACACCGCAAAACCTACTGCAAATAAAAAGAGACCCGGGTTCATACCAAAGGCAGACATCGCACCTACCGCCAAAAGAATAGAACCTACACCGGCTGCAATTCCCAAAGAAAAACGTGGCTTTAACGCCAATCTCTGCGCCTCAATCTCTGCATATGTTTGCGTATCCAAATAAATCGGAGTACCATCCAACTCTTCATAATCACCTACCTGATTACCACCAAATATAATCATAGGCACGGCTATCGCCAACATAAAAAACATAAAAAAGACACCCACCGTACCCAGCAATGGAACAAAACCTACACCGGTTATAATCATCCATACCGCAATGCCAATCAAACTATATAACTTTTTTGATTTGGATAAATAGGTTTTTGCTTCATCCGGGTATAAAAAGGCACCTTTCACATTCTTTTTTCTCTTTTTCTTCTCTAAACCATTGTTCTGATTATCACTATAAATTATTTCCATCGCTCGTCAATCCTTTCCTCATTGCTATAATTTTATCACAAAAGCAAAAAAATGACCAGTGACATATGTAACATTGTTTTACATTCTATTATCGCTGACCCAATTTCAGATTTGGTATAGCGTTTAAATCAAGGTTTGCCTGATTTCCGGCCAAATATTCATAATAAGCAGCGACACCTATCATCGCTGCATTGTCTGTGCAATAAATCGGAGACGGAAAATAAAACGCAATACCATTTTCTGCACATGCTTTTTTCATAACCGCACGTAGCTTTGTATTTGCAGCAACACCTCCCGCCAAAACCAATTTATCCATTTGGCAACTTTCCAAAGCTTTCATCGTATGCTCCACCAGCACATCAACCACTGCCTTTTGAAAAGAAGCCGCCACGTCAGCAGGATTATAAACAACGCCTTTCATTTGACACCCATTTACATAATTTAACACCGCAGACTTCAGACCACTAAAACTAAAGTCCAAAGGTGCATCTGCCACACGAGCCTTTGGAAAAATAATGGCTTCTGAATTTCCTTCCTTTGCCAAGGCATCCATTTTCGGACCACCGGGATAACCCAATCCTATTGTCCGAGCCACTTTGTCATAGGCCTCACCTACCGCATCATCACGGGTTCGTCCCAAAATTTCATACACACCAATATCTTTAACCAGAACCAAATGGCTATGTCCACCTGAAACAACCAAAGAAATAAAAGGGGGCTTTAACGACTGATACTCTATAAAATTAGCACAAATATGTCCCTCAATATGATGCACACCAATCAAAGGCAATCCTTTCGCAAAAGCAATTGCTTTGGCAGCTGCCACACCCACCAACAAAGCCCCAACCAAACCGGGGCCATAAGTCACAGCAATTGCATCTATCTCATCTAAGGTAACATCTGCCGTTTCCAAAGCCTCCGTAATAACCGGATTTATTTTCTCAATATGCTTACGGGAAGCAATCTCAGGCACCACGCCCCCATACAATTTATGCAAATCAATTTGAGAAGATATAATATTTGATTTGATTTCTCTACCATCACAGACAACGGCCGCTGCCGTTTCATCACAAGAGGTTTCTATTGCAAGAATATTCATTTATGCTCCCTCAAATCGAAGTTCTATTGACATTCTATCTTTCCCGGCTTTGGCATAGGGAAATATCTTTTGTACATCCCCCATAAACTCCCCCGGTTTAATCAAGGACGGGCTATAATGAGTCAGCCACAATTTCTTTACCTCTGCCGCTTTCGCCAACTCTGCCGCTTCATAAAACGTCATATGCTTATAACCCTTAGCCTTATCTAATTTATCCGGCTCGCCATACATACCTTCACAAACAAATAAATCCGCATCTTTTGCATTATCCACAATAGACTTCGTTGGTCTTGTATCCGTAACATAAGCAATTTTAAGCCCTTTTCTAGGTGCCCCTAAAACCATATCAGGGGTCCATGTGCCTTGTTGGGTTGCGACGATTTCACCTTTTTGCAAGTCCCGCCAATACATTTGCGGAATCTCCTGTGCTTTTGCTCGCTCCGGATCAAATTTCCCGGCTCTATCTATCTCCAAACTATAACCATAACAGAGAATATTGTGATTTACCTGAAAAGCTTTCAAACGATATCCCTCAAATTCAAACACCTCTTCTGAACCATTGATTTCACGGAATAAAATCGTAAAAGGCAACTCAGGCGCAATCACCCGCAAAGAATTTACGACACGTTCCAAGCCCTTTGGTCCAATCAAAGTCAAAGATTCTGTCCTATCCGCATTCCCCATAGTCAATAATAAACCCGGCAAACCACTAATATGGTCCCCATGAAAATGAGTAAAACATATCACATCAATAGGCTTAAAACTCCAACCTTTCTCTTTTATCGCAATCTGCGTACCTTCTCCGCAGTCAATCAGCAAACTACTTCCATTAAAACGGGTCATCAAAGCCGTCAACCAACGATATGGCAAAGGCATCATACCACCTGTACCCAGCAAACATACATCTAACATATCTCTATCCTCTCAAACAAAGTCTTTTCAAATATCCAAGTGCATCAAAACCGCATCTTCTTTTGGTTCATCATAATAATCCTTTCGCTTGCCATCTTGCACAAAACGATATTTTTCATAGAATCTCCGTGCTTTTTCATTGCTCTCACGCACTTCCAAAAAGAGCTTTTTAACCCCTTTTTCTCGACAAAGCGTTACCACTTTTGTCATAAGACGATTGGCAACACCTTGATGGCGCATGGACTGAATCACAGCCAAATGCAACACTTCCGCCTCTTCACCCATAACGGCCACAAAAACATAAGCGATCATCTGCCCAGCTTTCTTTGCTGTCAATGACAGAACATGAGGTTGGGCAAAAAATTTTGCAATGCCATTGATATTCCACCCATCCGGAAATATATTTTTTTCCAAATCAGCAATCACTGACAAATCTTCATTTTTCATTTCTTGCATCTCAACCCGAGCCAAATCAACCAATTTACTACGCTCTCGCTCAGCTTGTGATACTCTTAAATAATCAGGCGCATGTTGGGCTGCCGTCTCTATCTTTCCCTTTTTGAAGTATTCCATCCCCAAAGCACCTACCGCCGCCGCATTTTGTCGATTCAAAAATACCGGAGCATAAGAAACAGCTACCTCTAGCTCTTTCTCTAACTGCTCCTTATGAACAGGAACGCCATCACCTAAAAATAATACCGGCTCCCCTATTTCATTTAACAAATGAATCAAATCAACAATTGCCAAAGCTGTCTGCTCTCGCATCACTTCAAAAACAATTTGCTTTGCATCTTGCCGAAAGGTATACAAACCCGTATAAACCTGATCACGTCTGGCATCCATAATCGGGCAAATAACGCCTCCATAACCATATATCTGATAAGCTTGTGCCTCCAAAGTAGGCACATGAATCAAAGGCTTATTGAGTGCTAATCCCAAGCCCTTAGCCGTTGCCGATCCAATCCGCAAACCCGTAAAAGAACCGGGACCACCGGAAACAGCAATTCCATCAATAGAATCTAACTCCAAGCCGCTCGTTTTAGCAATCTCTGCAATCATAGGCAACAAAACTTGCGAATGTGTTTTTTTACCACCATATCCATGCGGGTAATTTATTGTATAGGAAGCCATCACAACTGCTTCATCTACCACAGCCACCGTCGCAGTCAAACCGGAACTGTCAATTGCTAAGATTTTCATGGCTTTACCCCTGTTTCATTTATTTCTTGTATCACAATTTTACGATAATCAAACCCTTGGCTTACATCTTTGATTATCGTTATCTCTGTATACACTTGCGGCATAGCCTCCAATATTAAATTCGCCCATTCAACCAAAACCACACCGTCCCCATAGACATATTCCTCAAAACCAATCTCTTCCAGTTCCGCAACATCCCCAATACGATATACATCAAAATGATAAAAAGGCAAATGTCCCTCTTGATATTCTTGAATAATAGTAAACGTTGGACTACTAATAATATCTTGTATTCCGAAACCTTTTGCAAAACCCTGTGCAAATAATGTTTTCCCTACCCCCAAATCACCTAGCAGGGCAAACACTTGACTTCGTCTTGCTTTTGCGCCAAGTTTTTCCCCAAGCGCAAAGGTTTCCTCAGGTGAATATGTTTCTATTGTCATTATAACATCCTTTAATGATGGAACAAACGTATTCCCGTAAAAGCCATCACCATATTATATTTATTACAAGCTTCAATTACATTGTCATCTCGAACAGAACCACCCGGCTGTGCGACAAATTTTACCCCGCTTTTATGCGCCCGTTCAATATTATCACCAAAGGGGAAAAATGCATCAGAACCCAAAGATACACCCGATAGCGTCGCAATCCAAGCACGCTTTTCTTCCCTTGAAAAAACCTCCGGCTTCGTAACAAAAATGTTTTGCCAAATTCCTTCTGTCAATAAATCCTCGTACTCTTCACCAATATATAAATCAATCGCATTGTCTCGATCCGCTCTGCCAATGCCATCTTTAAAATCTAGCTCCAATACTTTCGGTGCTTGACGCAACCACCAGTTATCAGCCTTTTGTCCTGCCAATCGGGTGCAATGAATACGAGATTGTTGACCCGCTCCAATACCAATCGCCTGACCATCTTTTGTATAACATACAGAATTTGATTGGGTATATTTCAAAGTAATCATCGCAATGGCCAAATCAATTTTTGCACTTTCACTTAAATCTGTATTTTCTGTCACGATATCATCAAAAAATGTCCCCTCTATTTTCAGTTCATTACGCCCTTGTTCAAAGGTAATACCAAAAATATCCTTTTGCTCAATGGGATTCGGTACATAATTTGCATCTATTTGAATCACATTATAATTGCCTTTCTTCTTTTCTTTTAATATCTTTAAAGCCTCTGGTTCATATCCGGGCGCAAGCACTCCATCCGAAACCTCACGCTTGATTAACTTCGCCGTACTTACATCACATACATCAGACAAAGCAATAAAATCACCAAAAGAAGACATCCGGTCCGCTCCTCTCGCCCTTGCATAAGCAAAAGCCAACGGTGATAATTCGCCCAAATCATCCACCCAATATACTTTCGCCAAGGCATCACTAAGAGGCAAACCTACCGCAGCTCCGGCAGGTGATACATGTTTGAAAGATGTAGCTGCCGGTAAGCCCGTCGCTTTTTTCAATTCAGACACCAACAACCAACCATTAAAAGCATCTAAAAAATTGATATAACCAGGCTTCCCAGACAATACCCGAATCGGCAGATCGCTGCCGTCTCGCATATAAATACGAGATGGTTTTTGATTTGGATTACAACCGTATTTTAACTCTAATTCATTCATTTTACCTTATCTCCAATCTACTGATTTTTATTCAAAATCTTTGTTTCTATACAACCTGTTTCAATATCAATATAACGAACAAAAAGAGACACTTTATTTTCCTCATGCAAACTATCCCACAACATATTAGCAAAAGCAATGATATCATCTTTCATGCCAATTCGCTTTGGCTCACCCTCAAAACTAGGCAAAGGATTACCATCTTCCATATAAGTATGAATAAACCGCCCCTCACCCGCTATTGGTGTTTCATAAGCATAAGTGAAACGATTGACTGAATCCGGATTGCCGTTATCGCTTTTCAAAATAGACATCGCGAAATTAAAACTACTTTTTTCTACATGCAAAATGCCTGAGATACGTGGTGTATAATTTGGCTCATCCGGCTCATAAGTACGGCTACGTAAAGACTGCTCAAAAGTCAACTGCTTGTCCATACCCTCATAAATCGTATCCGTCTGATCACCGTTTGTCACAATGATTTTATTGCCCAAAACCCGTACCGGAGCATATATAATCAAACTCGGATCCGTTAGCTTAGATGGGTCAAAAGCCTCTGTACGAATCCCATGCCCCTCTTCAACAAAGATACGATTACGACTATTTTCACTGCGCCCCATAATAAAATATGCTGTAATCGCCTTTTTGCCATCCGGACTCTTGCCAATCACAATGCCACGCCCCGGATAAGAATTCCTCTTTAATTCCTGTTCGATAGATAACAAATCCATTTTTACTCTCCTTGTACTTAACAATATGTATTCCATTGCGTCAAATATAATCTTCATAAATTATATCATAAAACAAGTTTGTCCAAAAGAGCCAAAAAATAAGCCCACTCCAAAGAGCAGACCTATTTCGCAATCTTTTCATTCTAAACCAACTCAATCAGTACTTCCATCGCCGCATCACCTTTACGTTGACCAATCTTCACAATTCTGGTGTAACCACCGTTACGATCTGTGTATTTTGGAGCAATTTCTGTAAAGATTTTTTCTACCAAATCAACTTGCTTTGTATTTTTTTTCTTTCCGGCTGCAGCCGTTGGCACTTCCGTTACAGGATAAAGCACTTTTAGCATCTGTCTCCTAGCATGAAGCCTACTGGCATTGTCCTTTTTGATGGCTTTATCCACTTCATCATAAACCGTTACTTTTTTACCATCCACAACTTCTTTGACTCTTTTGCCATCTTTATCTTTACGGGCTACTTTTGCTTTTACGGTAACTTCTTCAAAGTTATCTTTTTCTCTAACTGCCATCGCAATCAGGCCTTCTGCAATCTTACGAATTTCTTTTGCCTTTGTGTCTGTCGTACGAATCTTTCCATAATACAACAGAGCGGTTACTTGATTTCTCAATAAGGCTTTTCTTTGACTGGAAGTTCTTCCCAGTTTTCTATATTTTGCCATTGTTTCTTCCTTTCATTTGCTTATGCATCTTCGGGCTTATTAACCAAATGTACCTACTCGCTTTATTCTTCCCCATTGTTAAGTTCCAAATTTAATTCCTTTAGTTTCGCCAGTACTTCTTCCAAAGACTTACGTCCAAGGTTGCGTACTTTCATCATATCTTCCGGTGTTTTGTTGGTAAGCTCTTCCACCGTATTGATACCGGCTCTTTTCAAACAATTAAACGAACGAACGGATAACTCTAATTCGTCAATGTTCATTTCCAGAACTTTTTCTTTTTCATCATCTTCTTTCTCAATCATAACTTCTGCTGATTGCGCCACCTCTGACAAGTCAACAAACAACCTTAAATGCTCACTAAATACCTTAGCAGCAAGGCTAACCGCTTCGTCCGGATGAAGTGTTCCTTTTGTCCAAACATCCAAAGTTAATTTATCATAATCCGTCACCTGACCAACACGCGTGTTTTCTACGGTCAAATTAACCCGCTCAATCGGGGTATAAATGGAATCAATCGGAATCACACCAATGGATAAATCTTCCTTTTTGTTTTTATCCGCACTCACGTAACCTTGACCATTTGTAATCGTCAGTTCAATAAATAACTTACTGTCTGCACCACCATTTAAAGTCGCAATCACCTGCTCCGGATTCATAATCTCAATATCCGAATCCACTTGAATATCAGCTCCGGTAATAACACCTTCGCCCTCAAATTCAATGTACGCTATCTTAACTTCATCTACTTCCGAAGTGTTTTTGATTGCCAGTGACTTTAGATTCATGATAATCTCCGTCACATCTTCACGAACACCAGGAATCGAACTAAACTCATGCAAAACACCATCAATCTTCACGGAACTAATCGCAGAACCCGGCAAAGACGAAAGCATAATTCTTCTTAAAGAATTGCCCAGAGTTGCACCGTATCCTCTAGCCAATGGTTCTACTACAAATCTTCCGTACTTTTTATCTTCTGAAATTTCAGTAATTTCAATATTTGGCTTATTAAAATCAAACACTATACAGATCCTCCTATGGGATTAAATGCCTCGTTATATTTTTGCAACTCCAAATACCAAGCTATATTTGAAATTAATTTTTAGAATATAACTCGACGATCAACATTTCATCAACCGGAATATCAACTGCATCTCTTACCGGAGCTTCTTTTATAATACCTTTTAGGTTTTCAGAATCTACATCCAACCACTCCGGGATCATGTGTCCACCTGTTGCTTCCAAAATACCTGCGTATCTTGGTGACTTTTTGTGTTTTTCTTTGATTTCAATCGTATCACCCACTTTTACTAAAAAAGAAGGAATATTGACCTGCTTACCGTTTACTAACACGTGCTTGTGCCCAACAATTTGTCTTGCTTCTTTTCTTGTTCTGGCAAAACCCATACGAAACATCACATTATCAAGGCGTGACTCCAAAAGGATAATCAGGTTATCACCTGTCATACCTTTCATTTTCTTTGCTTTGGCATAATAGGTTCGAAACGGTCCTTCTAATACACCATAAATAAATTTCGCTTTTTGCTTTTCACGCAATTGTAAACCATACTCGCTCATTTTACGATTTGATCTTTTTAATTGTCTGGTTGACTTTTTATTAATTCCTAAATAGATGGGATCCATACCCAATGAACGGCATCTTTTTAGGACTGGTACTCTATTGACTGCCATGTTTTTCCTCCTAATATTAATACATGCTATTTTCTACTTACACTCTTCTACGTTTTGGCGGACGGCAACCATTGTGTGGTACCGGTGTAACATCTTTAATACTCGTAACATCAATGCCACAAGCTTGTAGTGCACGAATCGCCGCTTCTCTGCCTGAGCCCGGCCCTTTTACGAATACATCTACAGTTCTCAAACCATGTACTAAAGCCGCCTTTGCAGCTGTTTCAGCAGCCATTTGCGCTGCATATGGAGTAGATTTCCTTGAACCTCTAAATCCAAGACCACCGGCACTTGCCCATGAAAGAGCATTTCCTTGTGTATCAGTCAATGTAACAATTGTATTATTAAAGGATGACTGAATATGGGCTTGTCCCCGTTCAACGTTTTTCTTGACACGTCTTTTTGTCACTTTTCTGGTAACTTTTTTAGCCATTAAACTAACCTACTTTCTTAAAGTTAAAGTTGAAAACATTCAACCTTTTGATACTATTTCTTTTTGTTCGCAACAGTTCTCTTAGGACCTTTACAGGTTCTAGCATTTGTTTTTGTCTTTTGTCCACGCACAGGAAGTCCTCTTCTGTGACGGATTCCACGATAGCAACCGATTTCTTTTAATCGTTTGATATTCAGTTGAATCTCTCTTCGCAAATCACCCTCTACCATTTGACTATCTTCAATGATATCACTGATTTTCTTCACGTCTTCGCTAGTCAAATCACGAACGCGAGTGCTTGGATCAACGCCTGCCTCTGCCAAAATACGATTTGAACTTGTTCTACCAATTCCATAGATATAAGTCAAACCAATTTCAACACGCTTGTCTCTTGGTAAATCTACACCTGAAATACGAGCCATGTGTTTTTTCCTCCATTTTTAAAAAGTTTGTTCTTTTGTTTGGCATGAACTTGATATACATCGCCAAACCGTTGTGCCATATCGTCCCTATTATGAGGCTGCGGGCAAAACACCGACATGCCCTACTAAGTTTAAATCCTTAATATCCCAGCCCAGATGTGCATACGCACACCCTTTCTCGATACACCAATAGGTATGATGCCATCGAGGCTAAAGGCAATATACAAAATTACATGTATATGAAACAAATCTCGTTTTAAAACGATTTTGTTGCCTGCCTAAATTAAAATGATGTTCCTGTGGGTTCGAAAGAACCGCACCTCGCACTGTCAGCAATCAGCCCTGACGTTGTTTGTGCTTCGGATTTACGCAAATTACCCTCACGCTTCCTTTTCTTCTAATGATTTTGCATTTTTCGCAAATTGGTTTGACTGATGATCTAACCTTCATGTCAAATCCTCCTTCCATCCTATGCTTTAACCTGTTTCAAAGATTCTAAAGAGGTCTTTCCTCTAAAAAAGCCATCTATCAGCGTACCACAAATCACAGCATAAGTCAATAGTATCTACTTATCTCTCCAAACAATACGACCTTTACTCAAGTCATATGGGGACATCTCCAAAGTGACCTTGTCACCCGGTAAAATTTTAATGAAATTCATCCGTAATTTTCCGCTGATATGAGCCAAAACAACATGTCCATTTTCCAACTCTACACGAAACATGGCATTTGGTAGTTTCTCTACTACAACTCCTTCAATCTCGATTACATCAGTTTTTGACATCCTAGCTCCTTCCGCCAACGGCTCACTGTGTTAAAATCTTTTCAATTTCAACAAAAATCACATCTATATCCTGTGTCCCATCCACTTCCTTGATAATACCCTCTTTTGTGTAATAATCAATCAAAGGTTGGGTTTGTTCATGATAAATTTCCAAACGTTTTTTTACGGTTTCCGGCTTGTCATCTTCTCTTAGAATCAGTTCGCCGCTACAGGTATCACAAATATCTCCTGTCTTGGTTGGTGCATACTTCAAATGATATGTGGCACCACAGCCTACACAAGCACGGCGACCTGCCATACGAGTAATGATATTCTCATCCGGCACCTCTACATTGATTGCAAAATCCACCTTTTGGCCCATACCCGCCAAAGCTTTTGTCAAAGCTTCCGCCTGTGGAATCGTTCTTGGAAAACCATCCAAAACACAACCATCCGCACAATCCACTTGCGCCAAACGATCCGCAACCAAATCCACTACCAATTCATCCGGAACCAAAAGACCTTGATCCATAAACGCCTTTGCTTTCTTGCCCAGTTCTGTTCCGTTTTTGATATTCGCTCTAAAAATATCTCCTGTCGAAATATGAGGAATATGATACTTTTCAGCAATTTTTTTTGCTTGTGTACCTTTACCTGCTCCGGGTGCTCCTAACATAATAATCTTCATAATAAATACCTCACGAGAGAATACTTTAACTCGAAGGAGTTTACACACAAACTCCAATCGAGTTAAACATTGATTTGATTTTTAAAAAACTTTTCCGGGACTTCCTTTTGTATTCAAAAATCCTGAATAGTTACGCACCATCATCTTGGATTCTACTTGCTTGATCGAATCCAAAATAACACCAATGATAATGATGAGTGATGTACCACCAAATGTTACCTGTGCACCAAATACTCCATTAAAGAAGAATGGGATAACCTGCACGATGACCAAACCACAAGCACCAATAAAAATAACATGATTCAAAATTTTCTGCAAATGTTCAACCGTTGGTTTGCCCGGACGAATTCCGGGGATAAAACCACCACTCTTCTTCATATTATTGGCTATTTCCATCGGATTAAATGTAATCGCAGTATAGAAATAAGCAAAGAAGATTGTCAATACGATATAAACTACAAGTCCAATTGAATAGACCGGATAATTCGGATTAAACCAAAACTGCGAATTCATACCTCTTAAAATATGACTACCCACACCCGTTCCTTCTCCGGCTCCTATAAAAGTAGCAATTACAATTGGGAATTGCATAATCGACGATGCAAAGATAATTGGAATTACCCCTGATGTATTTACCTTTAAAGGTATATGCGTAGATTGTCCACCATAGGTCTTACGGCCTTGAATTTTTTGGGAATACTGTACCGCAATTCTTCTTTCCCCACCTTGTAGAATAATAACAAATACAAATACAACTAAAATAATTGCAAGGATAATAATCGCAGCTAGTATACCCAATGCAAGTGTACTGGCATTGGCAACAAACTGTTGGTATAACCTTGTTAAATCACTTGGCATGCCGGAAAGAATGTTAATCAACAGGACAATGGAAATACCATTTCCAATTCCCTTTTCTGTAATTCTCTCACCAATCCACATCAAGAATGCAGAACCGGCTGTTAATGTAAGTACTACAACTGCAGCATTTACAAAATTAAACTCATGCAACAAACCTTGCTGACCAAAACCAATCGCCATCGCAGTCGATTCAATCAAAGCCAAAGCCACTGTTACATAACGAGTAATCGCAGCAATTTTCTTTCTACCGTCTTCCCCATCCTTTTGCATCTCTTCTAACTTTGGAATCGCAATGGTCAAAAGTTGCATGATGATGGAAGATGTAATGTACGGTGTGATGCTCAAAGCAAACACAGACATCTGTGTAAAAGATCCACCCGTGAAAGCATCAAAAAAGTTAAATGCTTCACTTGTTTGTGCATCAAAAAAGTTCTGGATAAAAGTAGGATCAACACCGGGTGTTGGCAACTGAGACCCAAATCTTACAACAATTAACATTAAGAATGTATAAAAGAGCCTTTTTCTTATATCTTCGACTTTTAGGGCATTTCGTAACGCTTCTAGCATTAGATCACCTCTGCTTTTCCGCCAAGGGCTTCTATTTTTTCTACAGCTTTTGCACTAAATGCATTGGCTTGAACGATAAGCTTTTTCGTCAACTCTCCATTCCCAAGAATTTTTACTCCATCTTTCGGATTCTTGACAATGCCTGTTTCAATCAAAGTATCAACTGAAACTGTCATACCCTCTTCAAACCCTTCTAGGGCGCTTAAATTAATACCTATGATTTCTTTAGAGTTTCTATTTGTGAAGCCTCGCTTTGGAATCCTTCTATACAGTGGCATCTGACCACCTTCAAAGCCTGGCCTTGGTGAACCGGAACGTGCTTTTTGACCTTTATGACCCTTGCCCGCGGTTTTACCATTTCCAGAAGCGTGTCCACGGCCTCTTCTGAAATTATCACTTTGCTTTGAACCATCTGCCGGCCTCAAATTTGATAAATCCATGACGTACCTCCTTCATATCTTTTTTGCAAATACCAACACATTTGCCAAGTAGCATTCTATACTTCTTCTACTTTTACCAAATGTCTCACTTGTTGTACCATACCTCTTGTTGCTGCATTATCAGGCAAAAGAACCGTCTTGTTCAGTTTCTTTAAACCCAACGCCGCAACCGTTTTTCTATGCTTGGGGATGGCACCAATTGTCGATTTAACCAATGTGATTTTTAAATCTGCCATTTTTGTGTAACCTCCTATGCCATAACCTCTTCTACTGATTTACCGCGTAATCTAGCTACTTCTTCCGGTGTCTTAATCGTTCCAAGCCCACTCAAAGTTGCAAGAACCACATTTTGCTTATTATTCGAGCCCAAAGACTTTGTTCTGATATTTTTAATACCGGCTGCTTCAATAACGGCACGAACAGGTCCACCGGCAATTACACCGGTACCTTCCGGTGCTTTTTTCAACAATACTTGCGCACTGCCAAACTTCCCAATAATATCATGCGTTACACTGCTACTATCATCAAGAGAAACTGCAATCAAGTTCTTCGCTGCATCTTCTCTACCTTTACGAATTGCTTCCGGAATTTCCGTTGCTTTTCCTAAACCTGCACCAACATGACCATTTCCATCACCAACAACCACGAGAGCTGTAAATCTGAAGTTACGACCACCTTTAACAACTTTGGTAACACGTTTAATTGATACCACTTTTTCACTTAATTCGCCTAACTGATTAGCATCAATACGTTCTTGTTTCATTCGTGTTCTCCCTTCCTAGAAATTCAACCCAGCTTCTCTGGCTGCGTCTGCTAATGCTTTTACTTTACCTTGATAAATAAAACCGCCGCGATCAAACACCACATCCTTGATGCCTTTTTCTTTCGCTTTTTCAGCAATCGCTTTACCTAAGTATACTGCTGCTTCAACATTATTGGTTTTTTCCAAATCTGATTTTATGCCCTTTTCCAATGTAGAGGCCGCCACCAGAGTATTTCCAGCCGTATCATCAATAATCTGAGCATACATATGATTATTACTTCTAAACACAGCCAAACGTGGTCTCTCAGCAGTACCGCTGAAACGATTACGCAATTTCATGTGTTTTTTTCTACGTACTTCACTTCTTGATTTTTTAGTAATCATTTTTGCATCCTCCTTAATTATTTACCAGTCTTACCAACTTTACGTCTGATTACTTCATCAGAGTACTTGATTCCCTTACCTTTGTACGGCTCAGGTCTTCTCTTATCTCTGATTTCAGCAGCATATTGGCCGACTTTTTCTTTATCAATACCTTTTACAGTAATTTTGTTCTGGCCTTCTAGCACAGATTCCACACCATCAGGATCTATCATTTCAACCGGATGAGAGTATCCTAAGCTTAAGGTTAATTTATTGCCGGATTTTGCGGCACGATAACCCACGCCGTTTACTTCCAGTATTTTTTCATAACCATTTGTTACACCAACAACCATATTGTTAATCAATGTTCTCGTCAAACCATGAAGAGATTTCATCTTTTTCAAATCATTTGGTCTGCTAACCGATAACTGACCATCTTCACTTTTGATTTCCATTTCTTTTGGCAACGCTTTTGTAAGCGTACCCTTTGGACCTTTTACAGTCACCACATTACCCTCTGCGATATCAATTGTAACCGCTGATGGAACTGTGATTGGCAGTCTTCCTATACGTGACATACCTTACCTCCTATGAACTTAAATTTTCTGGTAAAATACCAGTTTTCAGTTATTCATGATTACCATACAAAACAAAGAACTTCTCCGCCTACACCCTCTTGTCTCGCTATTTTATCCGTAATCACACCTTTGTTTGTTGAAATAATTGCGATTCCCAACCCACCTAATACTTTCGGTACGTCAGCTGTATTGGCATACACACGCAACCCCGGCTTAGAGATTCTTTTCAGTCCGGAGATAACTTTTTCGTTTTTATCAGCACCATATTTTAATAAAATATGGATTGTTTTGAAACTTCCATCATCTACAATATCATATTTTTTGATATAACCTTCATTCAAAAGAATGTCTGCAATGGCTATTTTCATCTTAGATGCAGGTACATCTACTGTGTCATGTTTCGCAGTATTCGCATTACGGATTCTTGTAAGCATATCTGCAATTGGATCACTCATAGTCATTCTAAGTATCCTCCTTTTCATTTTACATTATGTTTCAATAATGAATATCACCAACTAGCTTTTTTCACCCCTGGAATTTGCCCTTTATAAGCCAATTCACGGAAACAAATACGGCAGACTCCATACTTCCTTAAATATGCATGTGGACGTCCACAAATTCTACAACGATTATATTCTCTTGTTGAAAATTTTGCCTTACGTTGTTGTTTTTCTTTCATTGCTGTCTTTGCCATGAATAATCTTCCTCCCTTACTTGGTGAATGGCATATTGAACTGAGTCAATAATTCACGAGCTTCTTCATCAGTGTTGGCAGTTGTAACAAAGATTACATCCATACCCCTAACTTTATCAATTTTATCATATTCAATTTCCGGGAAAATCAATTGCTCTTTGATACCAAGGGCATAGTTTCCTCTACCATCAAACGCATTGGGATTCACCCCTCTAAAGTCACGCACACGAGGAAGAGCCAGATTAATCAAACGATCAACAAATTCATACATTCTTTCCCCTCTCAGGGTAACTTTACAACCGATTGACATACCTTCTCTTAATTTAAAGTTCGCAACAGATTTTTTTGCCTTTGTGGTAACAACCTTTTGACCGGTTATTTTTTCCAAATCCGCAACCGCTGACTCCAGCACTTTTGCATTTTCTTTTGCTTCGCCAACACCCATATTTACAACTACTTTTTCAAGTTTTGGCACTTGCATTTTATTTTTGTAACCAAACTTTTTCATCATGACTTCCACAATGTCAGATTGATAATACTCTTTCAGTCTACTACTCAATGTATTGGTCCTCCTTCCTATTTCTTGTCATCAATTACTTCGCCGGTAGCCTTTGCAACACGAACCTTTTTGTCGCCCTCCATTTTAAAACCGACTCTGGTCATCTTATCATTGTGTAAATACATCACATTTGAAATATCAATGGGACCCTCTTGGTTTATGAGACCACCTGTTTGATTGCTCGCATTCGGCTTCGTATGCTTGGTAATCATATTGACACCTTCAACCAATACTTTTCCGTCTTTTTTATTGACAGAAATAACCTTACCTTTTAAATCCTTGTCTTTACCGGCGATTACCTGAACCATATCACCTTTTTTAATTTTCATCATTGACATCTAACCGCACCTCCTAAAGTACTTCCGGAGCCAAAGAGACAATTTTCATGAAATGCTTATCACGCAATTCTCTTGCTACCGGTCCAAAAATACGGGTTCCACGTGGGTTCATGTCTTCTTTTAAAATAACTGCAGCGTTTTCGTCAAATCTAATATAGGAACCATCCTTACGACGTGCACCCTTTACTGTACGTACAACGACAGCTTTGACTATCTCACCCTTTTTCACAACGCCACCTGGTGTTGCATCTTTAACAGTCGCAACAATAATATCTCCAATCGCAGCATATCTTCTGGTGGAACCACCTAACACACGGATACAAAGTAATTCTTTCGCACCGGTGTTGTCTGCTACTCTTAGTCTGCTTTCTTGTTGTATCATGCAGGTTAACCTCCTTCATAGCATTTTCTCACTTGATTTCTTACAAGCAAGCTGCTTCAATCATCTATTTCGCTTTCGACATTACTTCTACAAGTCTCCATCTTTTATCTTTTGACAATGGTCTTGTTTCCATAACTTTAACTGTATCTCCAATATTGCACTCATTATTTTCGTCATGAGCCTTTAGCTTATAAGTTCTCTTCACGATTTTTTTGTACAATGGATGTTTTACGTGGTCAACTACGGCAACAACGATTGTTTTGCTCATTTTGTCGCTCACAACCTTACCGGTACGGGTTTTTCTCAAATTACGTTCCACGGTATGACTCCTTTCTACTTACTAGCTGTAATCATGGTTTGAATTCTAGCAATGTTCCTTCTAACCTCTTTGATCCTGCTTGTGTTTTCCAGTTGATTCGTCGCATTTTGGAATCTCAGATTAAACAATTCCTTTTTCGCAGCTACTAACTCTTCATTTAATTCTTGTTGGGATTTCCCTTTTAATTCTTCTACAAATGTATTAATTTTCACTGTTATCACCGCCTTCTAAATCTTCGCGAGAAACGATTTTGCATTTGCAAGGTAATTTATGCATTGCAAGACGAAGAGCTTCTCTAGCTGTTTCTTCCGGTACACCTGCAATTTCAAACATCACACGACCCGGCTTTACCACTGCTACCCAGTACTCCAATCCTCCTTTTCCCTTACCCATACGAGTTTCGGCAGGTTTTGCCGTAACCGGTTTATCAGGGAAAATTTTAATCCAAACCTTACCACCACGTTTAATATATCTTGTCATCGCAATACGAGCAGCCTCGATTTGATTGGAACGGATCCAACAAGGTTCTGCAGCTATCATACCATACTCACCATAAGTAATTTTGTTACCTCTGGTCGCTTTCCCTTTCATGGTGCCACGGAATTGCTTACGACGTTTCACTCTTTTTGGCATTAACATTATTTATCTCTCCCTTCCTTTTCGCCTTTCGTTGGAAGAATTTCGCCTTTGTAAATCCAAACCTTTACACCGACTTTTCCAAAAGTTGTATCTGCTTCAGCGAAACCATAATCAATGTCCGCTCTTAATGTCTGCAAAGGAATTGTTCCTTCATTGTAGAATTCTGTACGTGCCATATCAGCACCACCAAGACGACCTGACACACATGTTTTCACTCCGAATGCGCCTGCCTTCATCGTACGACCCATGCAAGATTTCATAGCACGTCTAAAAGAAATACGTCCCTCTAACTGGGCAGCAATATTTTCTGCAACCAATTGGGCATCTAAATCCGGTCTCTTGATTTCTTTAATATCCAAAACCAATTTTTTATCAATGAATTTTGCCAGCTCCGCCTTTACTTTTTCAATTTCCGATCCACCCTTGCCGATTACAACACCGGGTTTCGCTGTATAAATGATAACCTTTACACGATCGGATGCTCTTTCGATTTCCATTTTAGAAATACCCGCACTGAACAATCTCTTTTTTAGGTATTTTCTGATTTTATCATCTTCAACCAAATTGTCAGCAAAATCTTTTTCTGCGAACCATTTTGAATCCCAATCTTTAATAATGCCAACTCTTAAACCATGCGGATTAACCTTCTGTCCCATCCTAGTCCTCCTTACCTTTCTCATTCAACACAATCGTGATATGACTCATACGTTTTTCAATACGATATGCACGACCTTGTGCTCTAGGTTTGATTCTTTTCATTGTAGGCCCTTTGTTTGCATAGCACTCTTCAATGAAAAGATTTTCGGCTTTCATACCATCATATTTTTCATTGTTTTCTGCATTGGCAATTGCTGATTTTAATACTTTTTCAATTACACTTGAAGCGTATCTTGGATTATATGCCAGAATCGCCAGTGCCGATTGCACATCTTTTCCTCTAATGGCATCCAATACAAAACAAGCCTTTTGAACAGATACACGAGCATAAGAAATCTTTGCATAAGGTCTTGTCTCTTTTTGCGCTTCGTTTCTTGCTCTTTTAATTTGCGATCTATGTCCTTTAGCCATTGACTAAAACCTCCTTAACTTTTTATCCTAGACTTCTTCTCATCTTTTCCGTGGCCTCTGTATGTTCGAGTAGCTACGAACTCGCCTAATTTATGTCCTACCATATCCTCCGTTACATAAACCGGAACATGCTTTCTTCCATCATGCACAGCAAATGTGTGTCCAATAAAAGACGGAAAAATGGTTGAACGGCGAGACCATGTCTTTACAACTGATTTATTTCCATCGGCGTTCATCGCATCAACTTTCTTCAACAAACTCGCATCTGCGAATGGCCCTTTTTTAAGTGAACGACCCATAGGGTTACCTCCTCTTTCTATTTAACAGCTCTACCATCTCTTCTTCTGATAATCAATTTATTAGAAGATTTGTTTTTCTTACGTGTCTTCAAACCAAGTGCCGGTTTGCCCCAAGGAGTACTCGGACCCGGACGGCCAATGCCGGTTTTACCCTCACCACCACCATGTGGATGGTCATTTGGATTCATAACAGAACCACGAACGGTCGGTCGAAAACCCATGTGACGCTTACGTCCTGCTTTACCAATATTAATCAAGTTATGGTCGCCATTTCCAACCACACCAATTGTAGCTCTACAGATAATCGGTATCATTCTGGTTTCCCCGGACGGCAAACGCAAAGTAGCATACTTTCCTTCTTTTGCCATCAACTGTGCACTATTGCCAGCGGAGCGAACAATCTGTCCACCTTTACCCGGATACAACTCAATGTTGTGAATTTGTGTACCAACCGGAATATTCTCAAGTGGCAAGCAATTGCCGATTTTAATCTCCACGTCAGGACCATTCATAACTTTCATGCCATCGGTCAAACCTGCCGGTGCAATGATATAAGCCTTTTCTCCGTCTGCATAACTAAGCAACGCAATGTTAGCTGTTCTGTTTGGATCATATTCAATGCCAATCACTGTAGCAGGAATACCATCCTTGCGTCTTTTAAAATCAATCACTCTATATTTTCTTTTGGCACCGCCGCCACGATGTCTCACTGTAATTTTTCCTTGATTGTTACGACCGGCTTTTCTGCTTTTAGACTCTAACAAAGATTTCTCAGGCGTCTTCTTTGTGATTTCGGCAAAATCAGAACCAGTCATAGCTCTTCTGGAAGGTGTATATGGATTATATGTTTTGATTCCCATTGCTTATAGCTCCTCTCTACAGACCTTCAAACAATTGAATTTCTGCACTCTCCGCAGTCAATTGAACGATTGCCTTTTTTGTCTTTGCTGTTTTACCAAAGGTTCTACCACGTCTTTTTGTCTTACCTTCAAGGTTCATCGTATTGACACTTTTTACCTTTGTTCCATTAAACATCTTTTCAACAGCCTCTTTTACTTGATTTTTTGTCACTTCCGGATGCACTAGAAATGTATATTTCTTATCAGCCATAAGCTCCATGCTCTTTTCAGTAACCACCGGTTTAAGGATTACATCATAATATTTGATATCAGCCATTATGCATACACCTCCTCAATCGTTGTAACCGCAGCTTTTGTTACGATAACTGTGTTATATTTTAAAACGTCAAATACATTGATTGTATTGGTACGAGCTGTTTTTATATCGGGAATATTTCTAGCCGAAACTTCCACGTTTGTATTTCCATCCTCTAATACCACCAATGCTTTGTTCACTTCCAATTTATGTAACACATCTTGGAATCTTTTTGTTTTGATTTCATCAAAGTTGATTTCATCCAAAACAATCAATTTATTTTCAAGTACTCTTGAAGAAAGTGCTGACTTTAATGCAGCTTTCTTTTCTTTTTTATTCATCTTAAACGAATAATCTCTTGGTGTTGGTGCAAAAACAACACCACCACCTGTCCATTGAGGAGATCTTGTTGAACCTTGCCTTGCATGACCTGTTCCTTTTTGTCTCCATGGTTTTTTACCACCTCCACGTACTTCCGAACGGGTTTTGGCTTTTTGTGTTCCCTGCCGTTTGTTTGCCAATTGATTCACCACTGCCATATGCACTAAATGCTCATTTACTGCAACACCAAACACAGCATCGTTTAATTCGATCGAACCAACTTCTTTCCCTTCGATATTATAAACAGATACGTTTGCCATCTGTATGTTCCTCCTTCCTAATGTCTATCGGACTAAGCCTTAACACTCTCTTTAATCGTTATAAGACTTTTCTTTGGTCCCGGTACAGAACCTTTTACCAGTAGCAAGTTATTTTCTACATCCACACGAACTACTTCCAGGTTTTGCACTGTAATTTTCTTGTTCCCCATTTGACCAGGCATTTTTTTACCTTTTACTACCTTGCCCGGATCCGTGCCCGAACCACTAGAGCCATGATGACGATGATGTTTGGAACCGTGAGTCTTAGGACCTCTGCCAAAGCCGTAACGTTTGATTACACCTTGGAAACCCTTGCCCTTGGAAACAGCCGTTGCATCAATTTTATCACCCACTTCAAACACATCTGCTTTCAGCTCTTGCGCCAACGTATATTCTTCCGCATTTTCAAATCTGAATTCCCGCACAAATCTTTTACCGGAAATACCAGCTTTATCAAAATGCCCTTTTTCTGCCTTTGTCACACCATTTCTATGTGCAATTTCCTTTTTACCACTACCATCTTTTGTAACAATCTTTTCTTTTCTATCAACAAAAGCAACTTGTATCGCTTGGTAACCGTCGTTTTCTTCTGTCTTAACCTGAGTCACCAAACACGGACCCGCTTGAAGAACCGTTACAGGAACCAACATGCCTTCGTCATCGAAGATCTGAGTCATTCCAACTTTTGTCGCTAAAATAGCTTTCTTCATATTTCAATAACCTCCTGTGATTTACAGCGGAACGCAAAAACACGTTCATCCTAAATTTAGGAATACTGCGTAAAATTAATGTAACTCTCATATTTCCGAATCGCTAAAGTCGATTCCCCATTTGAGATCTGACCACGCATCACTCGCTTGCATAAGCTCGTTCTTATCTGGCCTTCATCTTGATGTCAATATGAACCCCTGCCGGCATCTCTAATCTGGATAATGCATCAACCGTCTTTTGTGTGGGTGCGATAATATCAATCAATCTTTTGTGTGTCCTTTGTTCAAACTGCTCCCGAGAATCTTTGTACTTATGTACCGCTCTCAAAATCGTAACAATCTCTTTCTTGGTTGGAAGGGGTACTGGCCCACTTACTTGTGCTCCGTTTTTCTTTACTGTTTCGGTAATTTTCTTTGCGGATGAGTCCACCAATTGATGCTCATACGCTTTTAATGTGATTCTCATTACTTGACTTGCCATAAAAAAAGTCTCCTCCTTTTCGTACTTTTCATTCAGTACGACAAGCGGTGACTGTACACTCTGCCGTGTGTGTCGCAAATAACCCACAGACATCCCAATAGTATTTCCATATGAAATATGATAAAATATATCAGTTATGATTCGTACAGTGACTTGTCGTCAGTTTCCCAACTTGACATTTGCTCCACGTAAAAACCTGATTTCAGCGGACGAACACCACTTCATCAACAACCTCACGTTTCCTCGCTTTTATGCCACAGCTTTATCATTATAGCGAATCACACGACACATTTCAAGAACTTTTTAGGGAATATTGTATTTTTTTTAGTACAATATTCCCTTTCGCACGGGTTTTAAATCATCGTGCTCCAATTACTCTTGTTCTTGTGCAAATTCACTAACAACTATTGCAACTTTTAGTAGGCTTTTTCTATTTACAACAAAAAAGTCTATCTGTATAATGTAATTAGTTTTAAAAACCATTTTATAAAACTAGTTGCAAAAGATTATTTACTCTATCATATTAGAAAATGAGGACTGTATTGTATGAATACTAATTATGTTTTAGAATTACAAAATATTACAAAGAAATACCCAGGGGTAACCGCTTTAAATGACGTTTCTATGCGTGTAAAAAAGGGCGAAATATTAGCTCTCATTGGTGAGAACGGAGCAGGGAAATCTACATTAATAAAAACTTGTTCCGGCGCAGTAATTCCAACATCAGGCAAAATTATTGTAAATGATAAAGAAT
Organism: Lachnospiraceae bacterium; assembly: GCA_009779895.1. Taxonomy (GTDB): domain Bacteria; phylum Bacillota; class Clostridia; order Lachnospirales; family Lachnospiraceae; genus WRBB01. The sequence continues at coordinate 260,218 of WRBB01000001.1, read as the reverse complement.
ATACAAACATGACTCCTCAGCTAGCATCAGAAAATGGAATTGCTATTATTTATCAGGAATTTAATAATGTTGGCGAACTATCCGCAGCAGAAAATCTATTTCTTGGACATCCGATAAAAAAAGGCATTATGATTGATAAAAAAGAAATGGAAAAACAAGCTTCTCAAGCCTTTGCACAACTAAATATTAAAATTGATCCTAAAGCATTGGTTAAAAACCTAACAGTAGGTTTTCAGCAAATGATTGAAATTGCCAAAGCAATCCATCAAGATGCAAAAATTTTAATCATGGATGAACCTTCTGCACCTTTAACAAGCTCTGAAGTAGAAAGTATGTTTACCGTTGTAGAATTGCTAAAGAAAAAGGGTGTTTCCATCGTTTATATATCACATCGCCTGGAAGAAATCTTTCATTTATCAGATAGAATCGTCGTCTTAAGAGATGGGGAATATATCGATACACTTATTACAAAAGAAAGTAATACGGATCAATTGATAAAACTTATGGTCGGCAGAGAATTAACAGAATCTTATCCTTTCAGAAATAAGTGTATTCATGAGGATGACGTTGTCTTTGAGGCTCAAAATGTCTTTGGTAATGGTGATGAAAACATTAGTTTGAAAATTCACAAAGGTGAAGTGCTTGGTTTAGGCGGACTTGTTGGAGCAGGACGCACAGAGTTGGCACAAATGATCTTCGGAGCCGTTCGAAAAGAAAAAGGAAAATTCATCTTCAAAGGCAAAGAAATAAATCCAAAAACACCAAGGGAGGCGATTGATATCGGCATTGCTTTGGTTCCGGAAGATAGAAAACGCCATGGCGCATTGCTCGGAAACTCTATTATGAGCAATATCAATATGCCTATCTATAATAGAACGTCAAAATTCAGTATTATTAACGCACGCGTTGAACGAGATACAGCCAATCGTTACAAAGAAGATATGGCTATTAAAACGCCAAGTTTAAATCAATTGGTAAAAAATTTAAGTGGTGGAAACCAGCAAAAAGTAATCCTAGGGAAATGGCTTGCGGCTGAAGCTGAGCTTATCATTTTTGACGAACCAACTAGAGGCATTGATGTAGGAGCAAAATATGAAATTTATAAATTGATAAATAATTTAGTAGAAAATGGTAAGACCGTACTCTTGATTTCTTCTGAAATGGAAGAGCTAATGGGTATGTCAGATAGAATCATCATTTTAAATGAAGGACGGATAACCGGTATGTTAGATAAGGCTAATTTTAACCCAGAATTGATCATGGCATATGCCTCCGACACAAAAGAAGTATAGAAACTAGTTAACAGACTTTTGATTTATTATTATATGGGAGTACATATGACAAAAAAAGTGATTGCATCAGATGAAATCAAAAAAAGAAATAGACAATCTATATACAAATACATTCGAGAGAATACCGCTTTGTCTAAGCAAGAAATTTCCTTTGGCTTACATTTGAGTTTACCAACAGTAAGCCAGAATATTCAATATCTAACAGAAACCGGCCTAATTGAAAAAGCATCTTCAGACATTAAAACCGGTGGGCGTAATGCTACTTCCTATGCATGCGTGCCAAATCATAAAGTTGCAATCGGCATTTATTTAACGGCAAATCATATTAATGGGGTCGCAGTTAATTTATTGGGCCAGATAATAGGTTCTAAAAAATTAAAAATTTCTTTTGCTATTGATCATGATCAATATCTAAAAGAAATCGCAGATGTTGTAGAAAGCATAAAGATAGCATCCCATATTTCCGATGAAGCACTCTTAGGTGTTGGAATTGCAGTTCCGGGTTTAATATCTGAAGAAGGCGAAGAAGTTATTTATGGTTATTCCTTAAATTTCACCGGAAAAACAAGAGCAGAAATCACAAAGTACATCCCCTATCATAATCTTCTTTTACATGACTCTTTCGTGGCAGGATATGCTGAAGTCTGGAGCAATCAGGACATAGAAAACGCTTTTTATATTAGTTTAAATAAAAGTGTTGGTGGCTGCTTTATTGTGAATCGGCAAATATATGCAGGAAATTCAAAAAAAGGCGGCGAAATTGGACATATGACTGTTGTCATGGAAAATGGAAAAAAATGTTTTTGTGGGCAATATGGATGTTTCGACACAGTGGCAAATACAAGTAATTTAGACAAATATACAAATGGTGATTTATCCGATTTTTTTGATTTAGTTAAAAGAAAAGATTTAAACGCTCAAAATATTTGGCACGAATATCTAAAAAAATTATCTCTTGCAATTCACAATATTAGGCTGTTGTTTGATTGTGATATTATTATTGGCGGCAACGTAGGAGAATATATGGAAGAATATCAAGAAGACTTGTTCCAATTGATTGATACAAAATATCCTTTTGCTCACTTTGCAAAAGATTATATACATCCGTGCAAATATAAAACGGAAGCAACCCCAACCGGTGCCGCGCTTAGACTAATTGATAAGTATGTAAATCGCATTTAGTACAATATCGTATATTCGATTGACCGAAATCAGTCAAAAATCTTAAAATAATGACTGGATAATCACTATTAATATTGTTATCATCTACTTAATAGCTGATGTGGTTATATAAAATTTTAGGAGGATTACAAAATGAAAAAGAAACTATTATCACTTATTCTTTGCTCCATATTAGGACTTACTTTATTGGCCGGATGCGGAAATGGAGCAACAGATACCCCAACAACAGACGTACAAGATACTGAAAATGCAAACGAAACAGAAACAGGGGATACAAATGATGGGAGCACTTTTAGAGTTGGTATCACACTCCAGAATCTTCAAAATCCTTTTTGGGGTGGCCTTGCAGCATATATGGAAACCCTAATGACTGAAAAAGGATGGGAATATACTATTTTAGATTGTGATGACAATTCGGCTGTGCAAATAAGTCAAGTCGAAAACTTTATTGCTTCTGGCAAAGACTTAATTTTAGCTCACCCCTCTGATCCACAAGGTATCGAAGAAGTCTTTAGGCAAGCACAAGAAGCCGGTATTATTACCATGAGTTGGGATGATATTCTCGAAAATAGTAACCTCAACTGGATTCTGGATAATACAGAGTTAGGTTATGCAATCGGTTCAGCCGCCGCAGATTTTATAAATGAACATTATACAGCTGATGAACCCGCACAAGTTATTATGATAAATTATCCTGCTACACCCGTTTTACTTGAAAGAGAGACAGGCATATTGGATGCCTTGGAGGCGAATGCCGCCGGCCTATATGAGGTAATTGCAAGCCAACCCGCTCTTGACGCAGCAACAGCCATGTCTCACGTGGAGACTATTTTACAAGCCAACCCTAACGCTAGCGTTGTGGTGAGTATTGGTGCCGGAGGTGATGTCGGAGCAAATGAAGCCTTTATGGTAGCTACAGGCGGAGATATTCCGGACGATATGGGTATTTTTTCGGCAGATGCAACTTTACAACAACTAGAAGCCATTCAAGCCGGTCAGGCAACACGAGTTTCTGTAGGATTTGAAGGTTCCAGTAGGCGTACCGCCATAGCCGTTGTTGATTTATTTGAACAACTCTTAAGCGGTGGTGATTTACCGCAAAATATCGTAAGAATTCTTACACCAATTGATATCAATAATGTGGATGACTTTATCGCAGATTATAGGAATTAGTTTGATTTATATATTTCATTTTTTCTTGTGAAATGTAAAATGACATCACTACAAGAGTAATCGATATTTGACCAACTAGTTAGCACATAAATAATTTCAACCTGCTGACTAGTTGGTTTTTTAAAAAGGAGGCTTATTGTTTATGCACAATTGGAAAGATAGTGCAAAACGTATTACAACATATTTTAATAAACCAAACGGAAAAATCACCTTAGGTATAGATGGATATATAGATGAAGTATGGCAAATCATCGCTTCAAAAAAAGGAAAAGCAGAGTACATTTTTTTAGATAAAATGAGAGATTTTTCTGATGCAATTCACGATTCAGGCACAGGAGGCTTCTTAACTGAAATGCTTCCAAAACGAAGGAGTTATGGTGGCTTTGGTTGTAATACAGGCAAGGCCGTGGGTAACTTAGGTTTTGATCTTACATTGATTGGCACTTATGGAACAGATAGCATTGACCCTTTATTTTTAGAGTTCAGTCAACAATATAAATTGTTTTCTGTTGGTAATCCTGGTATTGCTCAGGTGTTTGAATTTACAGATGGAAAGATTATGTTGGTTCACGTGGCAGAGACTAGTAATCTTAATTGGGAGCAAATGATCCATGCTTTGTCATATGATACTTTAAAAAAAATATATAGTGAAGCTGACATTGTTGGACTTGGTTATTGGTCACTACTTTGTAACTTTGATGACATCATATCAAAGCTATATACACATTTCCTGGAAAACGGAAAGTGCAAAAGAGTTTTTTTTGATTTTTCTGACTTTCGTAAGCATGACAAAGAAACATTATTTAATACTTTTCATATTTTAGGAAATTTAAATAAAAAAATTCCTATGACCTTAAGTGTTAATGAACATGAGGCTAAAATTTTATACTCTTATTTCGGTAAAGATTTCGAAGATGGCAAACCTGAATTAGCAAAAATCGGTATTGATTATATTCGAACAAAAATTGGCATGGATGAGCTTGTTATTCATACTCCCTCTTTTGCTGCCGCATCATCAGCAAAAGAAGGAAATGCCATTGTGCTACAAAGGTTTTGCAAAAATCCGGTTATTACGACAGGTGCGGGTGATAATTTTAACGGGGGATATTTAGCTGCAAGTGTAAGAAGTAAAGAATTAAATTTAAGCGAACGGTTATTAATCGGAAATGCCGCAACCGGAAGCTATATCAGAACGGGCAAAGCACCTAATACAGAAAGATTATTAACTGAAATTCATGAAATCGGAAAGGAGAAATATGAAAATTGTAAATGGCTACCGATTAATGGAATATGCCAAAAAAAATCAATTCATACTACCCGCCTTTAATACGACAAATCTCGAAATGACAATCGGAATTTCCAATGGTTTAGCTAAAGCGAAGCTACCGGGATATATTCAAGTTTCTTCCAGTAATCTCAAATTGTCAAATCCTAACATGATGGTTGAGATTACAAAAAATGCGCTTAAGCATATCGATATTCCAATCGCCTTGCATTTGGATCATGGACAGTCTTTTCAAGATGTTAAAGATTGTGTCGATGCAGGTTTTACTTCCATTATGATTGATGCCTCTCATTTAAGCTTTGAAGAAAACATTACAGAAGTAAAAAAAACTGTAGATTATTGTCATTTTTATGGCATTCCTGTAGAAGCAGAACTAGGAGCATTAGGCGGAAAAGAAGAAGATATCAATAATGAAACCGGGTCTACGACGGATCCTGAGGTTGTCAAAGAATTTGTTGAACGCTCAGGCTGTGATTTGTTGGCAGTATCGGTCGGAAATGTTCACGGCTTAGATTTACAGCCAAATGTGAATTTACAATTGTTAAAAAATATATCTGATGTATCACCGGTACCTCTTGTTATGCATGGTGGTTCGGGCATTCCCTTTGATACTATTCGAAAAGCCAAAAAATTTAATTTACTTAAAATAAATTACGGGGCAGATTTACGAAAAGTTTTTATCGAAAGTTTTGGGAAAGAATATCAAAAAAATCAAAATGCACATGATGTGATTCGTTTAAGCATGATTGCCGTATCAAATGTAAGCAATAAAGCTAACGAATTAGTAAAGGTAATCAATGGTTATTGAAATGAATGGTTATTGAAATGAATGGGTGATTAATTATGAATTACTATATAGGTATTGATATCGGTACATCATCCGCAAAATTATTACTGCTGGATGACCAAGGTAGCGTACATGCACAAGAACGTGTATGCTACGACTTGTTGCAAACTCAAACAGGCTGGTTCGAAATTGAACCAAATGAATGGTTTAAGGCTACTATCGTAGGTATTAAAAAACTACTAATAAAATTTGACCCTAAAAAAGTAAAAGGCATTGGTTTCACCGGTCAAATGCATACAACAGTATTTTTGGATAAACATGGGAACTCTATTCGACCAGCTTTATCTTGGAATGATACCCGAACCTCTGAATATCTTGAATTAATTAAAGAAAAAATATCAAATTATAAGGACTTGCAGCATATTTCAGGAATCATTTCCACCGGAAGCCCGGCAGTCAACCTACTTTGGTTAAAAGAACAAGAAGCCGGCAACTTTAAAAAATTACATAAAATCCTAATCGGGCCAGACTACTTAACATATCGCTTTTCAGGAAAATATGGGGCTGATTATTGTGAAGCCTCAACTTCCTCCCTTTATGATATTCACAACAGAACATGGTCCGAAAAAATGTGCAACATCATAGGTATACCACTCTCTATATTGCCCCCTGTTTATCATAGCGGCTATAAAGTAGGAGTTATTCTGCCTGAATTATCAGAAGTTCTAGGTTTTAATAAAGATGTACAAATAATAATCGGAACGGGGGATAATCCAGCCACTTATTTTTCATCTTCTATGCTAAAAAATAAGGAACCAATAATATCTCTAGGCACTTCCGGAATATTAATGTATAATCGTTGCACAGTCAATGAAAAGTCAAAAGGGAAATCAACATTATTTTCAATTAATGATAAAGATTTTTATATTATCGTGCAAGGAGCAGTTCAATCTTCCGGAAGTTGTTATAATTGGTGGGTAAAGAAATTTATTGAAGTGCAAGATTTTGATGAAATAAAAAATAACGTAAACATTACAAAGCCAATTAATCATCAATTGTTATTCTATCCTCATTTAAATGGCGAAAAAACCATTTATGCTGATCCGCATTTGAAAGGTGCATTAATCGGTATTGGCACAGATGTTGATAAAGAGGAAGTGACCAGAGCCATTTTCGAAGGCATAAGCTTTGCATTTAAGCAATTAATTGAGCAAATGCAAATAGATGAAAATTTTAAAGTGGTCAAAGTAACCGGAAGAATGTCAACAGTTCGTCCTTTTATTCAGATATTAGCAGATATTTTACAAGTGAAAATAGAAACAGATGACAACATAAGCGCCGTGCAAGGAATGGCAATTATTACTGCACAAAGCTGCGAGAACAAACTTCTAAACAAAGAAACAGGGCGAAATACGCAAATATTTTACCCTAGGAGCTCTTATAGCAGGATTTATGTTGATAAATATCAAAAGTATAAAAAAATCTACCACTCAATCAAAGAAGTATATTGTTAAACTCAAGTTAAGATAACTTCACTCCCTTGATCTTGAAAAGCTTTCACCGCCTCATCCCCAAGTTTACTATCTGAGATTAAATACTTAACTTGATTGGGCTTCGCGGCAATAGATACACCACCTTGGTTATATTTTGAGCTATCAACAAGAACACAAACTTCCTTACTTGCTTGAATACAAAATCTATATAAAGCAATAGAATGATTACGGTTTGTAAAACCATGGTTTTCATCAAAACCCGAACAACCCATAAATAGTAAATCCGCCCGTAAATAACTCAAACTTGAATGAGAAAGGACACCACCAAATTCGGATTCTTCATGATTATAGAGTCCACCCAAGGCAATCAATCGAATATTGGGTAATGCCTTAAGTTCATTTAAAACAATCAGAGAATTCGTTATAATTGTGATTTTCTTTTTCTTAATATATTGACAAATGAACCCAACGGTCGATCCACTCAGGAGAATAACTGTTGAATTGTTTTTTATTAATGTAGCAGCTTGTTTTGCAATCTTAGCCTTATTATTTGTGTTTAATTTCTGACGTTTTGCAACCAAGGTTTCTATATCTTCACGCAAAGAATAAGCCCCACCATGAAATCTATGAATTTTACCAAGGCTTTCAAGTTGGGCAATGGAACGCCGTGCAGTACTAGCACTGATAGAAAGGTCATTGCACATCTGCGCAACGGTAACATGCTGTTTATCATTTATATATTGTAAAACAATGTTTCGATTAATCATCTACTGAAATCATCTTTCCTGTTTATGATTACAGTATAAAGGAGGACAATTAAAAATGAAAGCATTTTTTATTACTGAGCCCAATATGTTTGCGCTCAAAGAAATTGAAAAACCAGCGCCAAAGAATGATGAGGTATTAGTTAAAGTACGTGCATCCGGTTTTTGCGGTACGGATATACATACTTTTAAAGGAGAACACCCAACTATTTATCCCATTATTCCCGGACATGAGTTTTCTGGTATTGTTGAAGAAATAGGTGCTTCTGTGACAACTTTTAAAAATGGGGATGCTGTCATTGCTGATCCAAATATTTTTTGCGAAAATTGTTATTATTGCAAGCAAAACATGCAAATCCACTGTGAAAACATTAAAGTGCTTGGAAACACCATGAATGGAGCCTTTGCAGAATATGTTATTGTACCTGAGCGCTGCTTGTTTCATGCTGATAAAATTGATTTCATTTGTGGAGCTATGGCAGAACCTCTTGCCTGTGTAATTAACTCTTACAATAAAGCTTCTGTGCCACTTGGAGGAAGTGTTTTAATTTATGGGGCAGGAACCATTGGATTAATGCATTTAATGATATGCCTTAGAGCAGGCGCTTCGACAATCACAATTGTCGATATAAAACCAGCTCAATTAGAAATAGCAAAAACCATTGGAGCGAACCATGCTTTCATGTCTGATGCAAACCTTGAAAGAAAACTGAAGGAAATTCAACCTCGAGGATATTCATATGTTGTAGACGCTTCCGGCGTACCGGAAGTAATCGAAAAAGCAATTCCCCACTTAGCAAAATCGGGAACATTTATCGCTTTTGGTGCTTGTCCTGAAGAAAGTAAAATTTCCATAAATCCCTTTCATCTATATTATAATGACTGGAAATTAATCGGCTCTTATGCCTTGGAAAAAACCATGCCACAGTCCATCGCACTATTAAAAGATGGTGGTATGGATTTATCCGTTTTAATTGGAAAAACTATCACTTTAGACGAAATGCCAAAACATTTTTTAGAATTTTGTCAAGGCAAAACAAACAATAAAATTATCGTAAAATTTGAATAAAGGAAGGTGGACATAATGGGGAAAACAATTTCTAAAAGAATAAAGAGCGAAAACTTTAAAAATGCAATCATTTACCATTTTAAAGATAAGGCAATCTGGATTGTATTTATCATACTATTTATTGCTTTTTCTATCGCAAACCAACGATTCATGACTGTGGGAAATCAGCTTTTGATACTAAGGCAAGTTTCAATGTTTGGAATTGCGGCAATTGGCATGACCTTTGTTATCTTAACCGCAGGAATAGATTTATCGGTAGGTTCCATTATTAGCATTGTAGGTGTTATATGTGCCTCCTTAATGGTATATTCGAATACAAATATGTGGCTCGCAATTCTAGTCGCACTTTTTGCTGCAACCATTATAGGATTAATCAATGGTGTAATGGTGGCTTCCGTTGGAATCCCCCCTATTATTGCCACCTTTGCTAGTCAGATTGTTGTGCAAGGTATTGCTCTGATTATCGCTGATGGAACTCCTGTATTTGGTTTTACGGATGATTTTAGAATAATTGGGCAAGGTATGTTGTTTGAATCTTTTTATCATATTCCCTCCGTACCCATTCCCATACTAATTATGATTTTCTGTTTCGCTGCAGGTAGCTTTATATTAAACAAAACTTATTTTGGCAGATATTTTTATGCAATTGGGGGAAATGAAGAAGCCTCCAGACTTTCCGGCATTCGTATCAAAAGAATAAAATATGCCGTTTATGCCTTATCCGGATTCTTTTCCGGGCTTGCAGGAATTGTGCTTCTTTCGAGAACACATTCAGCTCAGCCAACCTCCGGAATGGGTTGGGAATTTGATGTAATTACTTGCGTTGTCCTTGGTGGTGTTTCTATCAATGGGGGATCCGGTAAGTTTTCTAATGTTATTGCTGGTGTACTAATTATTGGTATTCTCACCAATGGAATGGTGCTAATGGATATTAGTATGTTTACGCAAATGATTGTTCGAGGCTGTGTACTTGCACTGGCAGTTGGATTTGACTGTATACAAAAAAAGAGACAAGTTGTATAATAAACAAAAAGAGAATTTAGGGGTTAACTTTATGTGGATAGCAGATAGATGGCAAGATTACACCGTTTTAGATTGTTCCAAAGGTGAAAAATTAGAACGATGGGGCAACTATATTTTACTTCGACCCGATCCGCAAATCATCTGGGACACCCCCAAAATCTTGCCGGAATGGAATCAACTAAACGGCCATTACCACCGTAGCAATAGTGGTGGTGGCGAATGGGAATTTTTTAATTTACCCCGGCAATGGCAAATCAAATATGATAACTTATGCTTTCACTTAAAACCTTTCAGTTTCAAACATACCGGTCTCTTCCCTGAGCAAGCCGCAAACTGGGATTGGTTTTCGAAAAAAATCAAGAAAACCAATCGTCCCATCAAAGTATTAAATCTATTCGCTTACACAGGTGGTGCAACATTAGCCGCTTTGGCAGCCGGTGCTCACGTCACGCACGTTGATGCTTCCAAAGGTATGGTACATTGGGCCAAAGAAAACGCCGCTTCTTCGAATTTAATCGACGCACCGGTACGTTGGCTAATTGATGATTGTGTCAAATTTGTAGAACGAGAAATACGACGCGGCAATACTTATGATGCCATCATCATGGATCCGCCCTCTTATGGCAGGGGACCCAAAGGTGAAGTCTGGAAAATTGAAGAAAGTATACATCCTTTTATAAAACGATGTACACAAGTGCTCTCCAAGGACCCACTTTTCTTTTTGATTAACTCCTACACCACCGGACTTGCCCCAACAGTGCTATCTTACATGCTTGCCACAGAGTTAAAACCTTGGGGTGGTACTGTAGACGCAGGAGAAATCGGTCTAAAAGTTTCGTCTAATGGACTGACACTGCCCTGCGGTGCTTCCGGTAGATGGACAAGTTAAACTCATCTAGTCTGCTTTATTTGTATTGTAAGAAAAAAGAAGAAATTTTTTCTTATATTCCCTTTTTCAACTTGCATTTCCTCATCAAGTATCAGATAATAATTATAATAACATTTTTAGTTCTGAATTTTTTAGTAAATGACTAAAAGAAACGGAGGAAAAAAAGCATGAAGTACTTAAAAAAAGGACGAATCTTAATTGAAAACATCGCCATTTATACCACCGCAGTGATTGCCATCGTAATGCTACTGGTCAGCATTCTTCATGTCCATCGCTTAGAAGATGCCCTTTACAATCTACTGGAAATGAGTCGCTTTGTACAACGTTTTGTTGGCATTGCTATGCTCATCATGGTTGTAAATCTATACAAAAGAAAACGTATGGCTTGGATTATCACGGTTGCCGCCTTAATCATCAGTATTATAACTCATATTTTACGGCTGGGTCACTTCGTACCAACTACATTACTTATTATCAAAAGTATTGTCCTCATTGTCTTATTTGTGTGTCATGCTGATTTTTGCTGTCCGCCGGACAAACGCTCCACCCGCATCAGTGCTGTTTTAGGACTGCTTGCTTTGTTTGGCATTCTATTGCATGAGCTATTTGGCACAAATAGCCACTTAGAGACATTTTCAACGTGGATGGCGTGGATTACCGCTTTGATGGCTTTGCTTTTTGTTTTACGCCCATTTATGCCAAAATCAATGACCACGCAAGAAGAACAGGAAAAGGCGCGCAACTTGCTACGTCGCTATGGGCAAAATCCCAGCTCCTACCTCACATTAGAAGAAGATAAAACATTATATTTTAGCCAAATCGTCGAAGGTGTTGTTGCTTATGGTACCATTGGAAGTACCATTGTTGTGAATGGAGATCCTATCTGCGCACCAGCTGATTTTACTGCTTTACTCGATGAATTTACCGAATATGCCATAAAAAGTGCACATAATCTATTTTTCCTCGGTACATCAGATGCTTTTTTAGAAGAATATAAAAAACAAGGGTATGGTTTTGTAAAATGTGGCGAAGAGGCACGTTTTGATTTAGAAGAATATAATATTACCGGCAAAAAAGGGCAACGTATGCGCTCAAACATTCACCATGCTACCAATGCCGGACTCACTGTACATGAATATAAAGTTCTAGAAAAACGTGAGCCACAGCTAGATGCCGCATTTGACCGAATTACCAGAGAATGGCTGGATGCAAAATCCAGCGGTGAACTGGAGTTTTCCGTAGGTGGTGTCGGCTTAAAAGAGCCCATGGATAAACGTTACTTTTATGCCATCAATCCGGAGGGTGTCATGCAAGGTTTCGTTGTATTTGTACCTTTTACGGATTCCAAAGGGGAAGGTTATATGGCTGATGTGACCAGACGTTTGAATGACGCACCCGGCGGTATCAATGAAAAAATTATTTATGAAGCTTTTCAAACATTCAAAGAAGAAGGAAAAAAATGGGGCAGCATGGGTATTGCACCTTTGGCAAACATTATAGAAGCAGGTACACAAACAACATTTATCGCTAAAATCATGTCCTTTGCTTATGAAAATTTAAACAATATTTATGGCTTTAAATCATTGTATTCTGCTAAGAAAAAGTACAGTCCCAATGATTGGAAACCGGGCTATTTTACCTATTTACCCAAAGTCCCCACACCCCAAATGATTTATGCTGTAGTACGTATTCAAAATCCACAAGGGATTTTAGATTATATCAAAGCAATCTTCAAAGGAAATGAAAAAAACAAAGGAAGTGAAACAGAAACATAATACTATGCTTCTGTTTCATCCAATATTTTTTCCATCAATTTCTTTCTAAAGATTAAAATAAACACGCAAACAACAGCTACAATAGCCGCTGTAATAATCGCTGCGGTATAATGACCGGCGGAAATCCGATCTCCCAAAAATATATACATAACCGTAGATGGTATACTTCCAGCAAGGACTGCCAATGAATATTTCCACAAAACAACTTTTGTCCTTGCAAACATATAAGGTCCTAAACTTGATACAAAAGGCAGTAAAAATAAAAAGAAAACTGCAATTTCCGGTCGCTTTATTTTTTGGAATCGCTCTGCCGTTTTATTGGGTTTTGGCTTTGCTTGGTGTTTTCTTTTTGCATCAATCCAACCGCCTACTTGACGCACGTAAACCATCACAAAAATATTGCCCAGTGTAATACCACCCAAAAAGATAAATGGACCCGCATAAATACCATAACTCAACCCCGTCAAAATACCAATGGCAGGAGCAGGAATCACAGGAATAATCACCTGCAGAGCTGACAAAGCAATCAAAGCCGGTACACCGCGCCAACCAAAAGCATGAATACTAGAAACCACCGACGCCTCATCTCTCGCATGGGTCACAATCTCTAAAATAAGAGGAAACAGTTGTATCACCATCGCAAATAACAATAACAAAAACAAAAGCATCACAAATACCACAAGGGCTTTATGTTTTTTCATACAATTGTACCCCCAAAAATCCACTGATAATAGCCATATACATCTCCGTCTTTGAAAACATCGTCAAATGACCGGCACCTTTGATGATTTTTACCTCTGCATTCTTAATCAAATGTCCCATCTCCAAAGAATGTTTCTTACGCACAATATCATTGTCACCACTTAATATTAACACAGGTGCCGTGATTTGGCTTAATTCCTGATCCGAAATATCTGAATATCGTAACATCAAATCTGTTAACGCCATCTGCCTGCCGGTGGGAATATGTAATTTTCCGAAAAAACGAAATACAACCATACTAGCCTTTAAACCAGACAAAAACAATGGTTTCAATCCCTCGGCACGAACATTGGAACTCACCGCTATTACCCGACTCACCCGATTCGGATAACTAGCCGCAAAATGAATCGCTAAGTTTGCGCCATCACTAAAACCGAATAAAATCACACGTCTTACCCCAATCTCTTCCAAAAGCAAATACAAATCTTCCACCATCAAATCCAACGATAATCTTCTTTTGCCAAATTGCGAATTACCATGACCACGGCTATCCATCAACACAACCTGATACTTTTTACTTAAAATACGGGCAATTTTCATAAGACTTCTATGGGATTGACGATTTCCATGAAGTAATACAATCATTTCTCCGGATCCCATTTTACGATAATAAACATTTGCATCTTCGCTGACGAAATATCCTTCATTCAATCTCAGCTACCTCTTTTCTGAAAATATTATATTTTTTTCTATAATAGTCTTGCAATTAAAGGCTTTACATATTAAAATATACTTAAATAAAGGAAAGGAGGATTACAAAATGCCAAATTCCATTATCCTTATCATCATTATAATATGCCTCGTCCTAATTGCCAACATCATTCGCATTGCTTACAAATCTGCACGTTATCACTTTGAATGCCCCAACTGCGGAGAACACTTCAAAGTAAGCTTTACAAAGTATTTTTTCACGGCACACTTTTTCGGTGGGCGCTGTGAAGTAAAATGCCCAAAATGCGGAAAACACAATATGTTAAAGGCACTACCATGAAAACGAAAATAACCGTTACCACTTGGTTTGCACGTATTGTCATCACAATTGTATTTGCATGGAATCTGCAATGCGCCTTTGCTTTCATTGTGTCTCCACAGAATTTCTTGGAGGCTTACGCGTTGAGCGGCATCGGCGGTCTTGCCGCAATACAAGGGTTGGGGATTGCTTTTTTGATGTGGAATGCGACCTATCCGGTCGCCATTTTTAATCCATGGAAATACCGCATTGTTTTTGTAATTATACTCGTTCAACAATTCATAGGATTGATTGGAGAAAGCTTTATAAAACAAACAACAGCCTCTGAAAGTCTCATTTTAAGTACGTCATTGCTACGCTTCATCCTTTTTGATGGCATTGGATTTGTCTTAATGTTACTCGCTTATATTCTTATGCTTACAGCACAAAGCAAAAAAACCTGAAAGAATGAACAAATCCATTCTTTCAGGTTAACTCAAATCCTTTTATCATACGAACATACAAACTTATTTCAAATGCGCTTGTTCCAATTCCTGAATCCGCTCAACCTTAGGTATTGAATTTCCACCTGAAAAATCACATTTTAACCAAATATCTACAAGGTATTTTGCCAACTCAACTCCGATCACCCGCTCACCCAAACACATAACCTGCGCATCATTGCTTTTTCTTGAACGCTCCGTAGAAAAGGGATCATGACAAACAGCAGCACGAACACCGGGAACCTTGTTGGCACATATCGCCATACCTATCCCTGTACCACATACCAAAATCGCTCTTTCACATTCACCTTGGGCAACGGCATCCGCAACTTTGTATCCGATATCAGGATAAAGAACCACCTCGCCCTCATCAGCACCAAAATCAATCACCTCTATACCCGGATGAACCATCTCCAAATGTTTTTTTAATTCAACTTTTAAAGCATATGCCGCTTCGTCACAACCAATCGCTAATTTCATACTGTTTATCCTCTTTCTTTTGCTTTTTTTGCCGCACGCAGAAGCACTGAAAACTTGTCAGCTTGCCATGCAGAACGTCCAACAAAAAGACCGTCCACCAATGGCTCAACAATCATCTCATTGGCATTATCTGCGTTGACACTGCCACCATAAAGAACAGGAATATTGGCACCGTCAGCTCCAAATAATTCCTCCAAAGATTCCTTGATTGCCTGATGAATTTCCCTGACATAATCTACGGTTGCTGGAACTCCTGCTACACCAATTGACCAAACCGGCTCATAAGCAATCCACAGATGATCCAAATGTTTTCGGCTCACTTGATGCAAACCTTTCTTCAACTGAATGCGCAAAATCTCTTTGCTGATTCCATAACCCTTTTCTTCTGCTGTTTCACCAATACACAATAGTGTTGTAAAACCATGTTGCAAAGCCGCTAAGACTTTTTGATTTTCTTGAACATCCGTCTCACCAAAAACATGGCGACGTTCAGAATGACCAATCATAACCAACGAAACACCTAACTCTTTTAGCATCACCGGTGATATTTCACCTGTAAACTGCCCCGCATCTTCCCAGCACATGTTCTGAGCACCAATTTTAATAAGTTTTGTATCAACAGCTTTCACTGCCCTTTCTAATGTAACATAAGAGGGAATAATAAACAACTCCATTTCCGCACGGCTCATCTCTTTTGTCAAGTCTTGTAACTCTTGCAAATAAGAAATCGTCTCCTCCACTCCCTTATACATCTTTAAATTACTACCAAATAAAATTTTCTTACCCATAATCACTCCATATACAAGTCGCATTCTATCCTATCTTGTTTTAAATCGTCTCCACATATTCACGCATGGATTTAAAAATAATCCAAACCGAAGTCGCACCTGCATCTTGATGCCCTACGGCTCTTTCCATCAAGGATTTTGCTCTACCAAATTTCGCTACATAATCTTTGGTTTTTTCCACACCTGCCAAAGCAGCATTCTCCGCTGCAACCAACATAGGCAAAAATCCCCGTGAAGCATTGACTTTCATAGCTTCAATCGCCGGCGAAAGGGCATCAACCATGGTTTTATCACCAACCTGCGCTTTCCCTCGCTCCTGAATGGCAGCCAAACTTTTTTGATTCATCACAGCGAATTCCTCTGCTGTCAGCTCTGCTTTAGGCTCCATGCCCTTGGCGCCTGCCAAAAAAAGACTGCCAAAAATAACACCGGAGGCACCGCCCATAGACATCAACATGGCTTTTCCAACGATTTCAAAGACCTGATAAACACCTGTAAATTCCTCTGTTTTTAAAAGCTTCTCCGACCCTTTTTGCAAACCACCAGCCATACCAATTCCGTGATCTCCATCTCCTATTTTGCTATCAATTTCTGTTAATAACGGTTTTGCAGCAATGATTTGATCTGCAACATAAAGAAGCATATCCTTTGCGTGTTGAACATTTAGTTTATTCACTTATCTTTTCTCCTTTGCGTAAAATGGGCAATAGCAAGGAGCATTATAATATGCTTTTAATTCCGCATCCAACTTTAATAGGCTAATCGAAAAACCGCCCATTTCCATACAAGTACAATAACTATTGATATCGGCATCATGAACCTTAACACCAATCTCTTCCAGAATTTGACTGATTTTCCGATAAACAATACTCATCTCAAGAATGGTGGTTGCGCCCAAGCCATTGACCAACACACAAACCTCGTCATCCTGCTTTAAGTCCATTTCAGCCAACAACATGTTCATCATCGTTTCGGTCATTTCATCGGCCGTTTTCATTGTGGTTCGCTCTACACCCGGCTCACCGTGAAGCCCCATACCAAATTCAATTTCATCGGCACCCAATTCAAAGGTCGGCTTTTCCGCCCCCGGGATTTGCCCCGGCGAAGTTGCCAAACCAACACTAAGGGTATTGTCTCTCGCCTTTTCCGTTACTTTTACAACCGCATCCAAATCCAATCCTGCATCACAAGCGGCACCGGCGATTTTTACAACAAACACATCTCCGGCAATACCCCTGCGGTCTTCAATCCGCTCCAAAGGAGCCGAAGCCACATCATCCCAAACACGCACATGCGCGGTCTTTATATCAACCTCATTTAAGAACTCTTCGCCCATATCAAAATTCAGATTATCACCGGCATAATTGCCATAAACAAACAACACACCTTTGCCTTGATGAACCATCTGCGCCGTTTCGTAAATGGTATTTGGATCAGGTGAAGCAAACACATTTCCACAAGCGGCAGCATCTGCCAAACCAGCTCCTACAAAACCAGCAAAAATTGGCTCATGGCCACTGCCACCGCCAATCACCAAAGCCACTTTATCCTTGCGTTTCTTTTTGCTGACTACCCCATTTACTTCCGGATGTTTTACATAATGGTTGCTATAAGCACGAATAAAACCCTCCATCATTTCCGGAACAACATTTTCTGCATTGTTGATAATTTTTTTCATAGGTATCCCTCTCCAAAAAAAATATTTTCATAACAAACTCATTATATCACAATTAAGGGGAGTTACCTCCCCTTAATTTATAAATTTTACTACATTTTTATAACAGCCTTAATTACATCATCTTTATTGGTCAAACAATAATCAATACTTTCCAACAAATCCGCAAAATCAAAGGTATGGGATACCACTGCTTTTAAATTAATCAAACCACCACTCACTGCTTTAATCGCTGCCGGATAAAGATTACGATAACGATACACTGTGTAAACCGAACCCTCCATCGCATTCAAGGTTGCAACATCCAACTCCAACACCGGTTCCGGAGAAACACCAACGATGGTGACTTTACCGGCTCTTTTAATCAAACGACTGCTCTGCAAAGTGGTAAATCGATTGCCTGCACATTCATACACCTGATCCACACCACCACCGGGCAATTGCTTCACAAATTCCTCAATACTTTCCGTTTTGCTATTGAAAACCTTAGTTGCACCCAATTCTTTTGCTTTCTCAAGGCGCTTATCCAAAACATCCGTTACATATACCTCACTCACACCACGCGCTTTCAGTGCCAACAAGGTTACCAATCCAATGCAACCAGCTCCTAAAACCACCGCCGATTGACCTAATGTCGCCCCTGATAATTCACATGCATGTAATCCTACCGCCAACGGCTCAATCAAAGCACCCTCCATGGTACTGACATTCTCAGGTAACTTAAAAGACATACTGGCAGCGTGAACACAATATTCCGAAAATACACCGTCTTTCTCTTTTGGAATGGCCATGAAACAAACCGCCTTGCATAAATTGTAATGCCCACGCAAGCAATCTTCACAATGCCCACAAGGAACACCCGGTTCAATTGCCACCTTGTCTCCTATCTCAAAGCCTGTCACATCAGCACCAATCGCCGTCACAACACCGCCCGGCTCATGCCCCAGTACCAACGGACCATCCGGCACCCAATTTCCCAATCTTCCCTCAGAATAAAAATGCAAATCCGAACCACAAACGCCCACATATTCCAATTTTATTTGTAATTCACCAACGCCCGGTTGCGGGATTTCACGTTCTACCCATTCCATCTTCATCGGAGCTGTCATTACCGCTACTTTCATTTTCCCTTCCATAAATGCTACCTTCCTTTCTCAAATCATACACGCTTCTAATTTGTCAGAGTCCTTTTTACCGCATCTTGCCAACCTGCTATTTTCTTTTCTCTTTTTTCGCTTTCCATCCGTGGTTCATACTTCATACGCTGAATTTTTTCAAAGATACTTTCATCCCAAACGGACAAAGCCAAACCCGCAGCGTAAGCCGGTCCGATACCGGAAAGTTCCTCCGCATCCGGAACCTGTACTGTCGCTTGGGAGATATCACTTTGAAACTGCATTAAATAAGCGTTTTTTGTCGGTCCGCCATCCACCCGCAACTCTTCAACCACAATGCCGGCATCTTTGCTCATGGCACACACAATATCATTGATTTGATAAGCAATACATTCCAAACCGGCCCGAACAATTTCTGCCTTTTTGGTTACTCTGGTCATACCGATAAAAGATGCTCTGGCATAACTATCCCAATAAGGCGCACCCAATCCGGAAAACGCTGGAACCAAATATAAATTATCATCAGACACAGCACTCCTTGCCACTTCTTCACAATCTTTTGCCGAAGCAATCAACTGCAAATCGTCTTTCAGCCAAGTAATCACCGCACCGGTATAGTTTAGATTTCCTTCCAAAACATAATTCACTTTTCCACCCATTCCCCAAGCCAGAGATGTCACAACACCATGGGTGCTTAAAACCGGCGTTTCGCCAATATTCATCATAATAGAAGAGCCTGTACCATAGGTAGACTTTATCATGCCGGGTTCCAAACAACCTTGTCCAAACAAGGAACCGTGAGAATCACCCAACACACCATGAATCGGAACCGCTTGCGGTAAAGCACCTGCCAAATCGGTATACCCAAAACAAGAATCCGAATCACAAACCTCAGCAAGGTTATTGACATCAATTCCAAATAATGCACATATTTCCGCATCCCACTTTAACGCAAAGATATCAAATAATTGCGTTCTGGAAGCATTGGAATAATCTGTCTTATAGGATTTTCCCGCCGTTAATTTATAAATCAGCCAACTATCAACGGTACCATAACAAATCTCTTTTTGAGCGGCTTTTTCTTTGGCTCCGACCACATTTTCCAAAATCCAAGCGATTTTAGATGCCGGAAAATAAGGCGATAAATTAATCCCTGTTTTTTGCCGTACCATTTCCGAAAAACCTTGCTTTTCAACCCTCTCACAAATATCCACCGCACGTGCACATTGCCAAACAATTGCCTCACCGATCGATTTGCCTGTTCCCTTTTCCCATGCCAGAGCAGTCTCCCGTTGATTGCTGATGCCTATACCTACTACATGACTCTTTTCAATTGCCGTTTCAAGCAACAATTTTTTCACAACATCAATGGTGTTCTGGTAAATTTCATCCGGATTGTGTGATACCCAACCTTTGGCATTGATAATCTGCTTGTGGGATTTATCTGTACGATGAAGCAAATTTCCCAAGCGATCAAAAAGCAATGCTTTGGTACCTTGTGTACTTTGATCAATACTAATTATATATTTTTCACTCATCTTCCAATAACACTATTGCCTTGTTGGCAATCCCTTCTGCATCTAATCCATAATAAGCAAACACTTCCTTGGATGTTCCAGTTATGACCGGCGCATCCGGCAAGGTTAGATTCACAACCTTTTTCGGACAGTTTTGAGCAATCACTTGACTTACCATAGAACCCAAACCACCAAAAGGCGAATGCTCTTCAACAGTTATCACTACTTTTGCTTTCTCCGCCGCTTTTAATATTGCTTCGATATCCAAAGGCTTTACACAATACATATCCAACACCGTAGCTGAAATATCTTTTTCAGCTAACATCTGACTCGCTACCAAGGATGGCTGAACCATTTCACCACAAGCAATAATCGCCACATCACTTCCCTCTAATAAAACCGTAGCCCGGTCCATTTCAAAAGGGCAATCCGCCGCAGAATAGATATCCGCAACCGGGTTTCTACCAACACGAAGATAAGCCGGTTTTTCATCTAACAACAATGCTTTGATTAATTTCGCCGTTTGAAAACGGTCACTGGGGAGATATACCCGCATGTTGGGAATCGCTGCCATACCGGCTATATCTTGTGCCGAATGATGACTCATTCCCAATGCGCCATAACTGACGCCACCACTGATGCCAATTAAAGTTACATTCGTATCAGAGTATGCCACATCCACTTTGCATTGCTCAAAACTTCTTGTAGACAAAAAACTTGCCGGTGAGGCCGCAAACGGTTTTTTACCACATTTGGCTAAACCGGCCGAAATACTCACTAAATTTTGCTCAGCAATTCCTACCTCTACAAATTGCTTCGGAAATTCATTGGCAAAAGAAGTCAACGAAGCGGATCCTCTTGAATCACTACACAAAACCACAATGTCTTTGTCTGACTTCGCTTCCTTACGCAAAACGTCACAAATCGCTTGCCGATTCGGTATTTCATTCATTTAAAAACGCCTCCTTTTTCAACGCAAAATCCTTTCGTATTTGCTTTAATTCCTCCGTCGATGGTACCCTATGATGCCAATTCTCCTTATGCTCCATCACATCGGAACCCTTACCTTTTACCGTATTGGCAATCAAAACGGTCGGTTTCCCCTTTCTTGTTTTTGCTTCCGAAAAAGCTGCATTTAGTTGATCTATATCATTGCCATCCGCAACATCAATCACATGCCAACCAAAACTAGAAAACCGATCCTGTAATACATCATGACCCATCACATCTTCCGTATCTCCGGAAATCTGGAGGCGATTGCGGTCCACCACCGCACATAAATTGTCCAAACCAAAATGACTCGCTGCCATCGCACCTTCCCAAACGGAACCTTCCGCCAATTCACCATCACCCATCACAGTATAAACCCGAAAATCCAAAGCATCCATTTTCCCGGCCAAAGCCATCCCCACACAAACGGGCAAACCATGCCCCAAAGAACCGGAATTCATTTCAACGCCGGGTATTTTATTGTTTGGATGACCAATGTATTCTGAACCAAATTTGCTGAAATTTGCAATCAAATCTGTCTTATCAAAAAAGCCCTTTTCTGCCAAAACTGCATAATAAGATTCCACCGAATGACCTTTACTCATCACAAATTTATCACGATTTGGATCATTTTGATTCTCCGGGCTAATATTCATTTGGGAGAAATACAAAGCAACCAAAATTTCCATCACACTCATATCACCGCCGATATGCCCACATTTTCCTTCCACGATCATATCTACAACATCTTCTCTCAGATCATAAGATAAAACCTTAAGATTTTCCATACATTGACTCTCCTACTTCCGAACAAAAATTCGTTTGATTTTATCACTAATTGCTTTGTTGCCTTTTAACACGTCAATCAACACAGCCGTAATCACAACACCACCGGTAACGATGGTTTCCCAATAAGAAGATACCCGAAGCAACGTGATTGAATTGGCAATGACACCACTTAACAAACCACCAATCACAGTTCCGATGACACCGCCTACCCCACCAATCATGGAGGTACCACCCAATACAGCAGCGGTTACAGAGGGCAT
The DNA here is from genome assembly GCA_009779895.1 of Lachnospiraceae bacterium. GTDB lineage: Bacteria > Bacillota > Clostridia > Lachnospirales > Lachnospiraceae > WRBB01. The sequence continues at coordinate 237,658 of WRBB01000001.1, read as the reverse complement.
CACCCAGTTAGAACCAATTGTTGCCTGGAATGAAGAAAGCCGACAGGTCATCAAAACACCTGCTGTCGCCGCCAAGAAACCACTTAAACAATACACCATAAGCTCAACACGTTCCGTTTTAACACCTACAATCTTGGCACAATGCCGGTTTCCTCCTACCGCATAAATATGTCGTCCGAATACTGTCTTTTTTAACATAATTGTCAAAATCACGCAAATAATGCCCATGATAATCACCATGTGAGGTAAGAAACCACCAATAATTCCACTTGCCAAAGCTACCGCTTCCTCCGGTACACCGGTGATTGGCATACCTCTGGTTACCACAAAAACAATACCCCGATAGATTTCCCCGATTGCCAAAGTTACAATAAATGGAGTAATCCGCAAATACGCAATAAAGAATCCATTCACAGCACCAAGAAGAAATCCGAGCATACAAGAAAGCGGCAGTGCAATGATGGGCGTAATTCCCTGTTCCACCATCAACATAGCAGAAACCATAGCACTAAGAGATCCAATGGATGCCACCGAAAGGTCAATTCCTCCCGTCAACAAAACTAAAGTTTGAGCAAAACCAACTATGATAATAAAGGAGGCAGCTCTTGTAATCATACTAATATTAAATAAAGTATAAAAATTACCCGTCAGCAGATGTACGATTAAACCTGCTAATAAGGTTACGATAAAAACCATACCGGGTGTAGATTTTGTTATATTTAAAACCTTGTTCATAACTTCCTCCTATGAGTTAAATGCTATTTTTAAAATACTTTCTTCCGTTGCCAAATCTACATCTTCAACAAAGCCGCTTATCTTACCTTGGTGAATTACCATAATCCGATCCGCCAACTCTAAAACCTCTTCCATTTCCGAAGATATCACCACTACGGCGACATCTTGCTGCGCCAATTCATGAATCAGCTTATGAATCTCAACCTTAGCATTCACATCAATTCCGCGGGTTGGTTCATCTAAAATCAGCATTTTCACACCTTTGGCAATCCATCTGGCAACGATTACCTTTTGTTGGTTTCCACCGCTTAAATTTCGAATCAGTGTCTCATGCGAAGGTGTTTTAATTTTAAATTTATGGATAAAGTCATCGGCCAACACCGATGCCTGTTTAAAATCAATGAACCCTTTTTTCTTAATTTTGTGAAACGTCGGGAGCAGCATATTTTCCAAAACAGACATGCCCGGCGTGATTCCGTCATGCCTGCGTTCCTCTGAAACGTAACCCATTCCCAAAGCAATTGCATCTCTTGGACTTCTAATATTTACCTCATTGCCCTCAAAATAGGTTTTACCCCCCGGTTCTTTTTCTGTAATACCAAAGACCGTTTTAAAAATCTCCGTTCTCCCGGACCCCACCAAACCGGCAACACACAAAACTTCTCCCTTTTTAATATCAAAACTAACATCTTGAAATTCACTGTCTCTGGATAAATGATTGGCTTGAAACAGTATCTCTTCCGAGACGGTTCTTGCAATATGAGCCGCCTTTTCTACCGTACGACCAGCCATGGCATTGATGATTTCATCTTTGGTAATATCCTTTACATCAGCCACTCTGACTAGCTTTCCGTCTCGCATAATTGTCATACAATCTGCTTCACGCATCACTTCGTCGAGATGATGCGTAATAAAAACCATCGCTGTTCCTTGCTTCTGAAGCCGATGCATGGAAGCAAACAATGACTCCGCTTCTCTATTAGTCAAAACAGCAGTCGGCTCATCCAAAATCAAAAGCCGTGGATTATAGGCTAAAGCTCTGGCAATAGACACCAGCTGTTGATAAGCCGCTGAAAGTTTACCTGCCTTTTGGGTTACATCTAATTCCACGTCCAACAGTTTCAACAAGCGCTTTGCCTCTTCCTGGGTTGCTTTCCAATCAATCAATCGTCCTTTTGTCTGCTCATTGCCCAAAAAAATGTTTTCTGCAATACTGGCTTCCAGTATCAAATTCAACTCCTGCGGAACCAACACGATATTTTGACTAAATGCATCCTTGGGCGCAGATATTTTTGCCAATTTTCCATCAATATATATATCACCCGCATCCATAGGAATCTGACCTGTCAGGATATTCATCATCGTGCTTTTCCCGGCTCCGTTTTCGCCCAGCAAAGCATGGATTTCACCGGCTTTCAGTTTCAAATCCACCTGATCTAATGCCTTTGTTCCCGGGAATGTTTTGGTAATACCTTTCATTTCAACTAAATATTCACCCAAGTGCACACTTCCTCTCTTTAAAAATGGAGCCACCAGTCACATTTTGGCAGCTCCAATATAAGTTTGTTCTAACGTCAAACGCACCGATTTCCTAATTGCTACCAAAAAGAAGGTCAATAAATCTCTGCGCATCTGCTTGGAAAACAGAAGTGGACCCTACATCTGTGACTTCAGGAACGGTCTCGCCATCAATTGTCATTACAGCATAATAAATCATTTTATATCCCATATCAAAACAGTTTTGTACCTGTGCAATATAAGCCACGCCATCTCTTAAATATTCTAAATAACGTAAGTCGTGATCCATACCACCAAGCACGATTCCATCACGGCCTGCATCAGATATTGCTGCCGCCGCACCAACAGGATTGGACATATTGTTGGCTAGGATTCCGCCTAACTCCGGAAATGCTTGCAACCAAGCTTCCGTAATTTGAACGGCATTTTCAACAAAGTCATTATCACGTTGCTCGTCTACGATTTCAATATCAGGGAATTCAGCCAATACTTCTTTAAAAGCTGACAAACGGTGTTCATGGGAAGGCGCCCCGATTGTTCCGGAAAGAATGGCTATTTGCCCTTCTCCACCCATCGCTTCTGCCACTGCTCTTGCGATTGCAGCACCATCACCATAATTATCATTATTACCTACAAAGAAAGAACGATCTGTATCAGGTAAGTCTGAACCTGCAAATATCGCTACCGGAATACCGGCATCTATTGCTGAATTTACAGCCGCTGATGTCAATTCTTCTTGCGTAACATCAACAACAATCATATCCCAACCCTGACCAATTGCCGTTTCAATGGTGTTTACCTGATCAACCGCATCCGGCTCAATCGGCGCAACCCATTCATAATCAATCACAACGCCCATTTCAGCAAAATCCGCTATCGCTGCCTGAACGCCGGCATAAATGGCATCATACCAAGCATGAACAAGTTTATAGGTTATGAAAATTCTATACTCATCTCTTTGAGGAACATGCGTGAACTCAAAATTCGGATCTGCCAAACTTCTCATCCCTGCCGGAGCTTCTCCAACTGTTCCTGCGGGTTCATCCGCACCTCCATCATTTGCACCGTTACCACATGCAACCATTGTAAATACCAACATCGCAGCAACCAATACGCTCAAAATCTTTTTCTTCATACTTCCTCCTTCCATATTTCAGTTTTTTGTTACTGTGGACAGTTTAACAAAATCAGTTTTTTATGTCAAGTATATTTACTAAATTAGTTTAGCAAATATACTTTATAATTACTAAACAATATTTATGATATTTTTTTAACATTCCTATTACAATCCTTTACGCTATTTCTTTTCAGTACGCTGGTTCCCACTTCAATCTTCAAAGAACACGCTCTTTCCTGCTCCATCTTTGAAACCAACAAATCTACAGCCATGTAACTAAAGATGTTTTTTGGTACATGAATCGTTGTGAGCTGCGGTGTCACAAGGGTACAAATGGGACGATCATCAAAACCTATAACGGATATATCCTCCGGTATTTGATAGCCTTTTTCTTGAAATGCTCCAAGAGCGTTACATCCGATGAAATCATTTTCCGCAATAAAAGCTGTAGGTAAATCCCTTTGGTTTTCCAAATATTTTTTTACACCTTCCTTTATTCTGTATTCCGAATACTCCACTTCAATAATGTCTTTTTTTTCGTATTTGAGCCCACATGACAGCAACTTGCTTTTAAATGCCTCTTCCCGTTCCATAAAACTACAAATCCGAACCTTACTTTTAATGTAACCTATTTCTGTATGCCCCATATCCATCAGATAATTAACCGCTTTGCTGATTCCCTGTACATTATTAATTGCCACCGAATCTACATCGTTTTCCGCAAAATGATTGTCCAATAATGTAAAAGGTATATTGGAGTCTTTAAAAAGGCGCAAATCATCCACATGCATTTCTGTTGCAAATATAATCAACCCTTTATATCCATTGGAATTAACCAACTCCTCCAATTCTTCCTCGGACATTTTACTATTCAAAAAAAGAAAATTCAGGATATAACCGTACTTATTTACACGATTGCTAATATCTTCAATGATATACGTAAAAAAAGGCGATTCATCTATAATACTACCAAGCCTTTTATACACCACAAAAACAATTACTCCCTTATTTCCTCTTTGCTCTTTTAACATGTACTCAAAGCCACGTTCTTTAATTCTATGAATAATCTCCCTACGAAGCTTTTCACTCACACCCGGTTTGTTATTTAAAACCAGAGAAATCGTAGCGGTTGAAACACCAAACTCCTTTGCCAAATCTTTTGCTTTCAATGACATATTTTCCTCCCCATCGGTTCGTACTTAAAATCTGCGGATTTCACAGACATTTCATTGCACTAAATTTATTTACTATATTTTACTAAATTTTTTATCTAAATTCAAGTGATTTAATGATAAAAAAATTAGCAATCACGCACAACAAGAATCTATGAGCTGTGTGTATCATCAATTTTCGAAAAGTATCAATTTTTATCACATTATTGTTCTCTTTCTACCATTTTGCTTGCATTTTCAAAAATTCTATTGTATAATAATCCATGACAAAAACAACTTAATTTCCCAGTCAGGTGTGCTTATGCGAGAAAATAGAAAAAAACAAATCATTTTTGAATTGGAACAAAAATCCTATATCACAGTCAGCGATATCGCACAAAAACTAAATTGCTCAATTATGACGATTCGCCGTGATTTTGATGCGCTGGAGAAAGAAGGGATCATCAAACGTCTACCCGGTGGTGCCGTATTGGCTTTTCCTACCAAAAGACCTTTTGCCAACTTTCGAAAAGAAATCGATGCCGTGGGTAAGATTGCGTCAAAACTGGTGGAACCGGGCAGTGTAATTTGCATTGATGCAGGCACCTCTTCCCGGGCAGTGGCCGCACATTTACCGGCCGACTTTCCTGTTACCATTATTACAACAAGCTTATGCTGCTCTTTTGAAGTAAAACCCAATCCAAACATGCATATCATTCAAGTTGGCGGCACCATAAATTTTGATACCTATTCCACATTCAACGATTTATCCTTGGATACTTATGGTTATCTTAGCTCAGACATTGCGTTTATCTCGACTTTTGCTTTTAATCTACCCGGTGGTGCACACGAAAAAAGCTTAACCCTGCTGCCGCCAAAGCAATATCTGGCTTCCCTTGCCAAAAAGGTTGTCTTGCTCCTTGACCACACAAAAATCGGCTTAAATGCGCTATGCATATCAATGCCGCTTGAAAAAATCGACACGATTATTACCGATAGCAATACTTCAGCGACTCAAATCGAAAGCCTCAGAAATACAGGAAAAGAAATCCTAATCGCCGACATGAATGCAGAGGAGATATAAATTGATTATATACATTGAATCAGAACACAAAGATGCCGCTTTTCATTTTTCCCTTGAAGCGTACATCATGCAGCATTACCCCTGGAACAAACCGGTCATGATGATATGGCAGACAGAAAAATGCGCCATGCTTGGCAGCAATCAAGTGGCCGATGCAGAGATTAACATAAACTACGCAAAACAAAAAGGGATACAAATCGTCCGCCGTTCCAGTGGTGGCGGAACCATTTATACAGATTTAGGCACGCTTTTGTATACCGTCATACGCCCCTACACAAAAGGGCAGTCTCCACTAGAAATCGCAAAAGAAAAAGTTGCAACACCCATCGTCGAAGCCTTAAATCAAATCGGGATTCCGGCTCATATCAAAGGACGCAATGATATTCTTGTAAATGGCAAAAAAGTTTCCGGTTTTGCCCAATATGTCCGCCATGGCAGAATCTGTACCCATGGATCACTGTTGTACGATACGGATTTAGACACCCTTGCACATGTCCTCCAAGTGGATGAGGAGAAAATCCGTTCCAAAGCACTACGCTCCGTACGGAGCCGGGTTACCAATCTAAAAGAATATTTAAACCAACCCTGCACCACTCATGCATTTCGGGAACTTCTAAAACAACACTTGTTTGATCAAAAACCAATTCAAACATATACACTGACAGAACATGACCATGCACAAATCAATCAAATCTACCAACAGCAATACGGAAACCCCACCTGGACTTTTGTACAATCGCCAAAGTTTTCATTTCAAAATAGCAAGCGTTTTCAGGACGGTAAGGTAGAAGTATATTTAGATGTTGTAAAAGGCTCCGTTGTTTCTTGTTCCATACGAGGTGATTTCCTTGGGGTTGCATCAATTTCTGCCCTTGAAAAACTATTTGAAGGCAAATTGTTTCAATATCAAAGCTTTGAAGAGGTACTGAACGAGGTTTCCTTAGAGCTTTATCTCGGCAATATTAGCAAAGACGAACTATTGTCTTGTATTTTTGATTAAATCATAGGAGATAGATTATGCTTCGAAAACCGGACTGGTTGCGTATCCGTTATTCTAATACAGCAAACAGAGTTGCTGTTGAAGGAATACTTGAAAAATTAAATTTAAATACTGTCTGCGCAGAAGCCCACTGTCCGAATTATATGGAATGCTTTTCGCGCAATACGGCAACTTTTATGATTATGGGCACAAACTGCACCCGCAACTGCCGGTTTTGCAACGTTGCTTTTGAACAACCACAGCAGCTAGATGCAAAAGAGCCCGGAAATATTGCACAAGCGGTAAAAGAACTGAAACTAAAATATGTGGTCATTACATCCGTCACAAGAGATGATTTGCCGGATGGAGGGGCAGGTCATTTTGCACATGTCATTCAAGCAATCAAACACATAGCACCGGAAACCGCCATTGAAGTTTTGATACCGGATTTACAAGGGAATATTGCCGCACTCAAAATCATAACGGATGCTTCTCCTGCTGTCATCAGCCATAACATGGAAACTGTAACATCCCTTTATACCACTGTACGCCCACAGGCTGAATACAAACGCTCCTTAAACCTGATCAAACATATCAAATTGCTTCATCCGAACATCCATTCAAAAAGCGGAATTATGGTCGGTTTAGGCGAAACAAAAGAACAAGTCCATGCGCTATTTGATGATTTGCGGGAGGTCGGCTGTGAATTTTTGACGATCGGGCAATACCTCGCACCTTCTAAGCAACATATCCCGATATATGAATATATCGAACCCGCCCAATTTGAAGCATATGGCCAGGTAGCAAGACAAAAAGGGTTTGATTTTGTCGCATCCGCACCCCTTGTCAGAAGTTCCTATCATGCAGGCGAAGCACTTGGATTATAGACCAAACATGAGCAGACTCCCATTGGAGGATTGCTCTTTTTTATTCCATGCAAACAGGGAAGTAATTAGAAAGCGAACAATAATATAATAATATTGATCCTTGACAAACATATAGTGTTTGTGATACAACATATTTATAAGAACGTCATATCTGGGATATCTTTTTCCTTTATCTGTCACTATCAATCAAACACTACGAATGCGCACATTGAATCTGTTACATAATCAGCATGCCAAGCAATGAACAAAAACGAACAAAAAAGTTTTCTACATTAAAAAATAAAATTGGAGGTAAGTTTTTTGAAACCAAAACTCAGCAAAAAAAAGTTATTGGAAATGTACGAAAAAATGGTATTGATCAGAAAGTATGAAGAAAGCATCTACTATCTCTTTCTGGAGGGTATTATGCCGGGTAGCATACATCAGTCCACTGGACAGGAAGCCTGTGCTGTGGGCATGTTAATCGACTTAAAAAAAGAAGACTATATGGCTTCCACACATAGACCGGCAGGGCACTGTCTTGCAAAAGGCGTCACGCTAAAATCTATGATGTGTGAAATGTTTGGTAAAGAAGCAGGTTGCTGCCGCGGAAAGGGTGGTGCCATGCATACAGGCGATATCAGCGTAGGTGCCCTACCGGCAAATGCCATTGTTGGCGGAAACTTACCCATTGCGGCAGGTGTTGCTTTGTCGTGCAAAATGAGAAAAACAAATCATGTGATTGTCTGCTTTTTAGGAGATGGTGCAACAAACGAGGGTGCTTTCCATGAAGCGTTGAATGCAGCAGCCGTTTGGAACTTACCTGTGATATATGTTTGTGAAAATAATCTATACTCGGCTACGACCTCCATCGGATTGACTACTAAAATCGAAGATGTGGCCGCAGGACGTGCCGCAGCATATGGTATAGAGGGTGAAGTAGTGGATGGAAACGATGTTTTGGCAGTATATGATGCCGCAACACGTGCCATCAAAAAAGCCAGAGCAGGAAAAGGCCCAACCATCCTGGAACTAAAAACATACAGACATGTAGGACATTCCAGAAATGATGCTTGCGGTTACAGAGGTCCAAACGAGCAGGAAGCTTGGTTTGCACGGGATCCGATTACTTTATTCCGAAACTACTTGATTGAGAATGGCATTTCAGATCAAAAGAATCTGAATGAAATAGAGGAACGTATTCAGCAAGAAGTAGAAGATTCCGTTGAATATGCACAAAATGCAGCAGAACCCCCTTTGGAATATGCGTTGCGTGATAATTATTGGGAAGGAGCACAAATATAATGGCAGTTATGGGAATCGCAGATGCGCTCAGAATAGGTATCATCGAAGAAATGCGGGCAGATGAGAGCGTTTTTTGTCTAGGAGAAGATATTGATATAGAAAACGGTATGGGAGGTGCATTTACAGTCACCAGAGGTCTTACAAAAGAGTTTGGACCGGAACGGGTGATAAACACCCCTATATCAGAAATACTAATTGCCGGGGCCGCTGTAGGAGCTGCTATGACCGGTATGCGCCCGATTGCAGATTTACAATATGGTGACTTTTTATTTTGCATGATGGATCAATTGGTCAATCAAGCTGCAAAAATGTGCTATATGTCAGGCGGAACCGTTAAAGTACCCATGGTTATGCGTGCACCCTGCGGCGCAACAAACCGTGGTGCCCAACATGCACAAAGTTTCGAGGGATTCTTCACACATGTTCCCGGTCTAAAAGTGATTTGCCCCTCTACACCATATGATGCCAAGGGAATGATTCGACAAGCCATTCAAGACGATAATCCCGTGATCGTATTTGAGCACAAACTCTTATACGGCGGATTGCGCCATGAAGAAGGAGCCATTCAAACCTTAGGCGAAGTACCGGAAGACGGATATGTTATTCCCTTTGGTAAAGCAGCTGTACGACAGGAAGGAACAGATATGACCATCGTAGCAAATTTGCTGATGAGTTATAAAGCACAGGAAGCGGCGGCAATGGCTGAAAAGGATGGTATTCGCTGTGAGGTGATTGATCCTCGTTCACTGGTTCCATTTGATTATGAAACAGTAGAACAATCTGTCAAAAAAACCGGTAGACTCATGATCATTCACGAGGATGTTTACACAAATGGATGGGGTGCGCAACTATCCTCGCATTTTGCCGAAAAATGCATTTATGATCTGGATGCACCGATTGTCAGAATTGCCACACCGGATACATCCATTCCTTTTGCACCCAATCTTGAAAATCATGTCATTCCATCAAAAGAACGAATTTACGACGAAATTATAAAACTGGCAAAGCTGTAACGCAATCATGATTGGAGAAGAAAAATGGCGAAAATAAATGGAAAAGCACTATTAGACCACGCAGAAGCAAACAAATATGCAGTTGGTTATTTTGAAAGTTGGAATCTTGAGTCTACACTTGCAGTGGTTAGAGCAGCGGAAATACTAAAATCACCGGTCATGATAGGTGTTTGTGGAACCTACATTGCAGAGCCAAAACGAACATACAAAGAAAACCTTAGCATATATGGTGCTATGCTTAATACAATTGCAGAACAGGCCAAAGTACCGGTCGCTGTATTACTCAACGAATCTGATGATGAAACATTGGTCTACAGAGGAGTGCAAGAAAAGTTTGATATGGTTATGTTCGCACCCATCTTTGCCGCAAATGCCCTGCCCATAGAAGAACAAATCGCAGTGCAAAAGAGAATTGTTCATTATGCCCATAGGTGCAATGTTGCGGTAGAAGCAGAAGTCGGCGAATTACCGATGGTAAATTCAGCCACCGGTGACATTCACAAAGGAGAAAACACAGATCCGGAGTTGGCGGTAAATTTTGCCAAAGAAACAGGAATTGATGCGCTTGCGGTTGCGGTAGGAAATTGTCACCTCATGGAAGATGCAAAAGCGGACATTGATTTTTCCCTGATTCATAAAATCAAATCCATGACCGAAAAAAATCTTAGACTCGTGCTACATGGCGGAACAGGGGTTGACCTAAAAGATTTCAAAGGAGCCATCGAAGTCGGCATCACAAAAGTCAACATTGGAACAGCCTTAAAACGTGCCGCCGTCAATGCAACAAAAGATTATTATAACAAAAACGACGTTGACAAAATGGACGTAAACGATATCCTCGGAAGAGGTATGGAATGGGATATCATGGTGAAACAACAAGAAGCGATTATGAATGTGGTAACAGACTACATCAAAGCATTTCATGGGGAAAACAAAGCGTTTTAACGGAGGATAAGTGACATATGATAAAAAAAATCATCATGCCTTCGGGCGGACAAACAACGGATCAGTCTCTGGTTGCAGTGTGGAATGTAAAAAAAGGGGATCCCGTCAATCGCGGTGATGTTTTATTGGAAGTAGAAACCGACAAAGCCACATTACCTGTGGAAAGTTTTGCAAAGGGCGTGGTGATTGATATCCTGGTTGAAGAGGGTGATTTCGCCACAACAGGTGAGGTACTGGCAGTGATTGGACACGAAAGTGATGTTGCCGCTTACTGGGAAGAACAAAGCAACAGTCGCACCGATAAAAGCAAAGCAACCACTCCAATCGCAGAAGTGAAACCGGATGATGAATATATGCCAATTGGGCAAAAAATCACATCACATACTAATAAAATCAAAGCCATGCCGAATGCGAAGAAATTCGCCAAAGAACAACAGATTCCTCTTGACGATGTAGCCAAAGAATTAAACCTTGCAGTAATCAAACGAGCAGATTTGATACAATACATCGAAAGAAAACAAACAAATAGCGGGATTTCTGATGCAATAACCACCGCAGAATACACGGATATTCCCCATACAAATATGCGCAGAACAATTGCCCGGCGTATGTTGGAAAGCACGCAAAACATACCAACATTCCAAATAACCACGGAAATTGATATGACGGAATGTATCCATTTTCGTAAGTCCGTGAATGCCAGATATCCGAACAACAACATCAGTTATAACGATATCATCATGAAAGTGATTGCCGCAGCAGTGGAATTATATCCAAATGTCAATGCAATGTGGACAGAGGACGCCATTCGCCAATTCAAAGGCGTGCATGTTGGCCTTGCTGTTTCAGTAGAAAACGGGCTCATTGTTCCGGTCATTCATGGCGTGGAACATTTGAAGTTACGACAAATTGCGGAGAAAGCAAGGACCTTAATCAACAAAGCACGTGACGGAGAACTCAAAAGCGAAGACATGCAAGGCGGTACCATTACCATTTCAAATCTAGGCATGTATCCGGTACAGCATTTCACAGCCATTCTTAATCCACCGGAAGTATGTATATTGGCTCTTGGAAGCATCAAAGACAAAGTGATACTACAAGATGGAAACGTACAAGCAGTACCTACCATATCAGCGACCGCAACCTTTGACCATAGAGTTGTGGACGGTGCATATGGTGCACAGTTCATGGCATATGTAAAAGAACTGTTGGAATGCCCCGCTTTACTTGTATAGCACACACGAAAGGATAAAAACATGTCAAACATCTATGATTTAATGGTAATCGGCGGAGGGCCGGGCGGATATACAAGTGCAATCCTCGCCGCCAAAAAAGGGGCAAGTGTCATACTTTTTGAAGAGAGCAGCTTGGGCGGAACCTGCTTAAATATTGGCTGTATCCCAACAAAATATTTACTGGATAAAGCAAAATTAATCTCAAAGATAACAAAGTGTAGCAATCAAGGGCTATTCAAAGACGCTGGAATGTACAGTTTCCAAAAAATACAGCAAGGAAAAGTAGAAGTCGTTCATAAACTTGTAAACGGAGTTACCGGTTTACTAAAGGCACATAAAGTAACCGTAATAAACGGATATGCACAACTAAAACCTGGCTTAAAGGCAGTATGTGACGGCAAAGAATATCAGGCAAAAAACATAATCATTGCCACAGGCTCCACACCTATACCACTGCCAATTGCCGGAGCCGAGTATACCATTAACAGCACAGATGCACTAGAAATGAAACGCCCTCCTGCCAGCATGGTTGTCATTGGCGGTGGCGTGATTGGTTTGGAAATTGCCAGTGCATACAATGCGCTGGGTTCAGAAGTTACCGTGATTGAAATGTTGGATCGGTTGTATCCGGCCGAAGAAGAAAAGAGCATCAAAAAGCTTGTGGCTGCTCTTGAACAAAGTGGACTTCGTATTATTACCGGCGCACAAGTAGAGAACATCTTCGCAAACTCATCCGAAAAAATAATACGCTATCGCAAAGGGGAAGAGGTTTGTGAAATCAAAGGAGATGTTGTTTTAAGTGCCATCGGAAGAAAAGCAAATCTCAACGGAATGAACCCACAAGAGCTAGGGCTTGCATTGAATGAAAAAAATGAAATTGTTGTGGATGCAACCATGAAAACATCCATAGACCATATCTATGCCATTGGCGATGTGATTGGAAACTATCAATTGGCCCATGTTGCTTACGCAGAAGCTGCATGTGCCGTACACAACATATTTTCCGGCAAAAAAGAGATGAACTACTATGCCGTACCACGGTGCATCTATACGCTACCGGGATATGCGGCTGTAGGAATGACATCAAAGCAAGCAATGGAAGCCGGACTTGAAATTGCAATCGGAAACTTCCACTATACCGCAAATGGCATGGCACTTGCAGAAGGCCAAGACGGTATGCTCACAGTGATTGCAGAGCAAAACAGCAAAGAAACCATCGGTGTGCACATTTTGGGAGAGGGTGCACCTGAGATGATTTCCTTGGCAACCCTTGCTGTTGCGAATAAAACAACACTTCAGCAATGGGAAGATTTGATTGTGGCTCATCCCTCACTTTCGGAAATGGTACGGGAAGCAGCCTTAGATTGTTTTGGAGAAGCCGTACATGGTCTCTAAAAATAACACAAAATAACAAGAAAGGAATGGATATACTATGAAATACTTGATTGGTATGGATTTTGGAACAGGCGGAGGAAAAACTTGTATCATAGATGAAAATGCGGATGTTTTGGCATACTCGTTTCGAGAATATCCCATCTACGTAGACAATCCGGGATGGTCAGAACACGATGCAGAGTATTATTGGACAATGGCATGTGAAACCATAAAAGAATGTCTGCAAAAATCAGGTGTTAATCCAAAGGATATCGCCGGAATTGGCATATCATCGGCACAGCCCTGCCTTGTTATGGTAGACAAAGCATTTAACCCGATTAACCGTGCCTACAACCTGATGGATCGAAGAGCTACAAAGGAGGTTCAGTGGCTTAGGGACAATATCGGCACAGACCAAATTTTCAAAGTAAGTGGAAATCGCATTGAAGACCATCCAACTATGGTCAATTTGATGTGGGAAAAAAAGAATCGGCCAAAAGACTTTGAGAAAGTATGGAAAGCACTTACCATTGATGGTTTTGTACGTCTTAGAATGACAGAAAAAGCCGCCATGAGTTATTCTGCCGGTGGTTTTTGGGGCATTGCTTATGACATTATCAAAAAAGAATATAATTCAGAAATCATGCAAAAAATAGATATGCCCATTGATATTATGGCAGATATGTTTGCTTGTGAAGAAATTGTAGGAGAACTAACAAGTAAAGCTGCCAAAGAAACCGGACTTGTACCCGGAATACCTATCTGTGCCGGCCAAGTGGATTGTAATGCTGCTTGGGTAGGCGGGGGTGCCATTGAACCAGGAGATGTACAGATTAATTTAGGCACCGGCGGAATCTTAGGCATCGTAAATAATAATCTTAATTTTTCCGACCTGCTTTTAAACGATCCCTATACAACAAATTCCTGCAATGATTACATTACAATTGCTGCAATCATCGGCGGCGGGCAAGTGCTGCGTTTTTTAAGAGATGCCATTTGCCAGACGGAAAGTGTCATGGCAAAACAGGTGCCGGACATTGATGTGTATGATTTTATGAATATGCAAGCAGAACAAATCCCACCATGCTGTGAAGGTCTGATTGCACTGCCCTACTTGATGGGAGAGCGTACTCCTCTTTGGGATGTTTATGCACGTGGTGCATTTTTTGGACTTTCCTTGCATCATACAAAAGGACATATGATTCGTGCCATGATGGAGGGTGCCGCCTTTGCCTTATATCAAAATTTCGAAGTGATGATGGACAAAGGGATCAAGGCCAATTTCCCCATTGTTTTAAATGAGGGAGGCGCAAAAAGCAAACTTTGGCGGCGTATTCTAACGGACATATTCAACCAACCCACCGCGTTTTTGGAAAATCGCGTAGGCGCACCCTTTGGAGATGCCATCCTTGCAGGTGTGTCCGTAGGCGTCTTTCCGGATTTTTCCATCGCAAAAGAAAAACGCAAATTTTCGGATTATATGGAACCGAACAAAGAAATGAACAAACGCTATATGGAATACTATCAGCTATTCAAAAGCCTTTACCGAAATGTAAAAGATGATTATGTGACGTTGGCGAAACTTGTTGAAAAATATAATTAATATAACTATAACGCTCCTTACAAGCTTCAATGGCTGGGATTCATAATGATTCTTCATTATAAAATATCCCAGCCGATTCTAAAAGCACCCTTTCGTATATCTATGATTTTCTAGCTGTGTATTTAGCTCACTTCAGACCACACATCATTACGAAATCCAAACATATCATTAGACATATTAACAATATACCAATTATTTCCTGTATATTCCAAAACAAGTTGCATATCATTAGCAAAAAACTGATTACCAGATGCAGCAATAGTGAGATATTGATTGAACGTTATTCTAACAGAGTCAGGTCTAATAATTTCAATATCTGTGATTGTAATTTCTCTCAATGCTCCATGTAAACTTTCTCCACTTCTTTGATACTCGTCAAACCTACCTCTATATGAGCTTGATACGTTCCCACCACTTCCAAATCTTTCTTCATCAATTGCTATTGTATGAAATCCCTCTCTATCATCGTTATCTAAGAAAGTATAAAACAAGTCAACAAGCTCTTCCGTTCGAGTCATAATCTCATTTTCAAGGATTTTAAATTCTGGCATTGTTATTGCTAAATCCATTATGTTAAAACTTATTCCTCGTGTAGTTGAAGCAAACCAATTGTCCCCGCCACCGGTCCCGACAGATGTAGTGTCTGCCATGATATATCCTGAGAGTTCTCCAATGTGATTCCCAAGAAAAATTGAAATAGGAGAAAACATTCCATATCTTGTACCGTATATTAAATATGTGTCTACATTTTGACCCATTTGATTGTTGGCTAATCTAAAATCATTATTATAAATAATTTCTAATTCATTTGGCACTCTAAATTGAAGAGGGTCTGCTGTTATTTCACTAAAACTTGTTAAATAAACATCTAATGCTTCAGCAAGAACCTCCCTTGCTGTTCTATTTGCTCCGATGATTGAAACATTGGGGTCAAACGGAATTAAACTTAATTGTCCATTTATTTCGGAAACTCTAACAAAGGTTATATTAGAATTTCTGTCGTCAATTTCGCCACTTGGTGAGTGATAAACCGCAACCAAATCATCAAATATTCTCGTATCAAAATAATCTTGTTCTAACCAAACTTCATTGAATAAACCTTCAACATTCTCAATAATTCCAAGACTTGTTCCTGTATCAAGGAAAGGTCCTATTTGAAATCTCATACTTTCATTAATTTCATCATAACTGTAAAAACTTACCCTGGAAATCAAATTGAATAGATCTTCAGTACTTCTTCCATCAACAGCTTCATTTTCTAATGCTTCTATTTGCACATAGGCCAACATTTGTTCAAATAATTCATCTGCATTGTCTAAAGAATATATCTCAAAAGAGCCATAGGATGAAATGTAAGAAAACATATTTATTGCATCCATAGCAAATCGTTCTTTATCATTTTGAGGTTCTCTAAAAGAATTCGCTCCATTCCTTTCTTCAACGATTTCCACATTATTGATTGTTTGGTCGTTTGTTGTTATTTCTTGTGTGTCATTATTTTGTGTTGATACATCTTGATTGGTATCATTGTTATCACCATTTCCACAGGCTGTAAGTGCGAGTGTTGCCATAATCATGACGAGGGTTAGAATTAGTATTTTTTTCATTATCTTTTCTCTTAGCTCCTTACTAATCTGACTTGCTAATGCCAATTGTTATTCCTATGCCGCCCAAAAAAAGTTGTTGGTCTGGCAGCGAAAATTGTTTCTTTATCCTCGGGTGAAAAGATTTTTTCTTGTTGGTCTGCTGCCATAACAAGCTGCCTAAAACCTGGGGACATTGAGGAATATTGCATTAGGTCTCCCACAACCAATTCCTGCGCTTCGTTGGCACTGCTGAGAAACACGTTTAGCATACGTATCATCGCCAAGCTATCCAAAAAGCATTTTTTTAGCGTCCCGAAAAAAACATATACCAAAAATCCGACAATGACAAGCAAAGGTTCGCCCATCATCACGCCCCACACAATCAAGGCAAGCGTAGCGATGTTAAAAATGAAGGTTATAAACCATACAAGCAGGGAAGTCCACACGGCGGCTTTTGCCATTGCTGACCAGTTTCTCATATAGACCTGAAAGCCTTGCAGAGAGGATTTGAAAGATCCGGTGTCGGGGAAAACGAAAGTATAAGCCAAGATACATTCATCAACATACTTTATGAATTTCGACTTAAAGCGGTTGATGAAAAAAGCGGCAGGGCCAAGGCCCACCAGCATTCTCCTTAGATGCAGGCTAAGTTGTGACACGGCTTGATATATCAGCCGGTCTAGGAAGAAAAAGGCGGTAGCTTTTCCAAAGTTTCTTCTCACTTGCCCAAAGCCATATGACAGTTGCTTTTCGGGGGCTTTTCCGTTAATTATCACATGTGTCAACACCGCTATGTGCCCCACGCGCACCAGATATCTCGGGATGCGCCCAACAATCGCATAGATAATGGGAAACAGGATGAGTATCAGAAAAGGAGCTCTAAGGTCGACCGCCATATCTAATGCGTATGGGAAACGCTCATATATATTATCAAACATAATATGCCAAGCTACAACGCTGACATCATCTGGCATTATCAGCCTGATAATGTCAGATGCAACAAACACAAACCACAGGAAAGCCCCGCCCCAAACAAACATAGGAAGGGCAGTAAATATTGCCTTGAGAATGAGAAATGGCGCAGTTTGTCTCATTATTTTTCCAGGTTTCATCAAAATACCTCTCCATTTAGTTTTAAGTTAATTCGATGACAATTTATATCATCATCTTAATCTTTTCCATCTATTATGTTTTCCGACAATCCAAATGTTTCATCTGCATCATCCCCTTGTGGTTCTACGTGTATCATAATATCAAACACATTTTCAAGACGTTGCTTAATTTCATCCTCCACAGCCAAAGCAATGTTATGGGCTTCTAGAACCGTACAATTTGGATCCACATCAATATCAAATACAATATCCCAAAGTCCGGCAATGCGGCGAATTCTCGCACGATGAACATTACTCGCCCCATCCACTGCATTTACCGCTTCCACAATAATACGATACGGCGCAATGTCATTGTTACCGTCCATCAATTCCAGGTTCACTTCCATAAAAATACCAACCGCCGTCTTAATAATCCACACGCCAATCAGGATTGCAATGATGGAATCGGCATGTGCCGCACCTGTGACGGTTGAGATGACAAGCCCCACTAAAACACCAACCGACACCAACACATCACTTGTCATATTTTTCGCATTTGCTTTTATCATTGCAGAATCTGCACGTTTGCCTAATCTATATTGACTATATGCAAGCAAAAGTTTTCCCGCAATAGAAACACCTGCTATACCCATAGCCAAGCCGGAGGACATAAGCTCTTGCTCACCGGAAATCAGAGCACTTGCAGCATTGATTATAAGCTGCGCACCCATAAAAAAAAGGAGAAACGCCAAAAACGCCGTCGCTACGGTTTCCGCCCGCTTATGCCCCCACGGATGGTTTTGATCCGCCGGCTTAGAGATAATCCGAACCACCACAAAGGTCATAATACCAATGCTTACATCTGAAAAGGAATCCACTCCATTTGCAATCAATGCATTACTATTCGAGAGTATACCGGCTACGACATTGAGCACTGCCAGAATCCCATTTCCCACCACCGCTGTAATCGCAGCAAAACGAATACTTTTGATTTTATTACTCTGTATATCCATACTATCTTCATCCATTGCGCCAAAAGCTTCTATTCCGAAGTATAACACACACACAAATAGAAGTCCACTTTTCACAAAACGTTAGCGTTGATTTATCGCTCCACTAATGGGATAATAGATAAAAATAAAGGAAACGAGGCATCTATGGCAAAAAATAAAATAACCAACTTAACCTTAACATATCCAACTGGACAGGAGCCGGATACCATTTCTCCTACAAACTATCAACCCTACCGTTACATCATCGGAAAAACAGGAAAAAATCCTTTGGTTGCCATCTGTATGAATCCCTCCGCCGCGCGGGATAATGTATCCGATCGAACTGTAAACCGTGTCATACAAACATCCATCCATCTGGGTTATGATGGTTGGTTTGTGGTCAACATCTATCCGGAACGAGCCACAGATGCTGCTATGCTAGATCACTTTGATAAAAATCACATCACAGAAAACGTAGCACAAATCCGCCAACTACTCAAAGAACAAAACATCAAAGAAGTCTGGGGGGCTTGGGGCGAAACCAAATATGAGCACCTAAAAAAAGGGCGAAATGCCCTTTTGGATATGTTGCGTGAAGAATCCATCCAAATCTTTGCTTATCAAATCAACAGCAGCGGCAATCCCAAACACCCACTCTATTTAAAGATTGATGCAAAAAATAAGGTCTATCTTAACCACTCGTTCTAGTCCGTTTTGTATTAGTTGCCACAATATCCACACCGGTATCTACAATATTTTCTACAATCACATCACCCACATAAACCGGTGTTTTCACTGCAATGCCCTTTAAAGCCCGAACACAGTCATATATCTTATCTTTTGGTATCTCTGATTCCGTTTTAACAGGAAGACGCTCTATATCTCCACCAATTAGTGTTACCGTTGTTGTCACAATTCTGGTTGGGTTTGTGATTTCTTTTATGGCATAATGTTCTCCTCGAGGACATTTTTGACCTGTCACAGATAATACGGCACTGTTTTCAACTACAATCACAAGGGCACAACCCAAAGGACAAGCAATACAAATCAAATTTTTCTTTTCCAATTTTATGCGCCCCCTTTTACATACATCGCCGCATACGTACCGGCTTTTTCCGCTTCTTTTGACACATCATCCACCAAATCATGGACATGATGGACATTACCGCAAGCAAATACACCCGAAATATTTGTTTCATACTTATCATTCAAAACAGGACCATTGGTTCTCATATCCAGTTTCACACCCATTTTAAGAGACAATTCATTTTCCGGTATCAAACCCACGGATAATAACAATGTATCGCAACTTACATATTCCCTGGTACTGTCTATGACTCTGCCCGCTTCATCTACACAAGCCAAAGTAACACCTGTAATATGTTCTTTCCCATGAATCTCTACTACTGTTGTTTGCAATCGCAGGGGAATGCCATAGTCCTCCAAACACTGTACAATATTTCTTTGCAAACCTCCCGATTTTGCCATCAACTCTGCTACCACTTTCACCTTGGCACCCTCCAAGGTCATTCTCCTGGCCATAATCAAACCAATGTCACCGGAACCTAAAATAACCACCTCTTTTCCCGGCATAAAACCATTCATATTGACCAATTTTTGTGCTGTTCCGGCTGAATATATACCTGCCGGGCGAAAACCCGGAATATGCAACGTGCCTCTGGGGCGCTCACGACAACCCATCGCCAAAACAATCGCTTTTGCTTGTAACACACACATACCATCTGCTTGACTCATCGTCGTTACTCTTTTATCTGCACAAATATCTACTACCATGGTATTGAGCCGGTATTCTATTTTGAATGCCTCTATCTTTTCAATATAACGTAAGGCATATTCCGGCCCGGTTAGTTCCTCCTCAAAAATATGTAAGCCAAAACCACTGTGAATACACTGGTTTAAAATACCACCAAGCTCACAATCTCTCTCTAAAATGAGAATCTGTTCAATTCCTTTTTCTTTTGCTGCAAGGGCTGCTGCTAAACCGGCAGGGCCACCTCCTATTATTACAATGTCATAAATAAGCACTTATATTCTCCTCGTTTATAACCACTCTTTGTTTTTACCCAATATCATTTGTGCATCACTGCCTGATTTTTTGATTTCTTCCATACGCACACCCAATTCCCGTGAAAGAATCTCCATGGTTTTAGGTGTACAAAAACCCGCCTGGCAACGACCACTGCCTACACGGACACGACGCTTGATACCATCTAGTGTAGTGGCCCCCAAAGAACGTCTGATGGCATCCACCACCTCACCCTCTGATATCATTTCACAACGACAAACAATATTGCTATACATGGGGTTTTCCCGTATCAAAGTATCCCTATCCGCATAGGACAACCGGGCAGGACTTAAAATACCCTTTCGCCTACCATAAAACTGTGTATTAAATCGAGGTGAAAGCTTTTCTACCACAATCTCTGCTACCATTTTACCAATGGCCGGCGCACTACTTAAGCCCGGTGACGCAATGCCGCCACAATCAATCAAATTCTCACAATCTTTGGCTGCCGCAATCATAAATTCATGGCCATCTTCATGAGCACGCAAACCTGCAAAAGAAGTAATCACTTTTTCCATCGGAATATTTCTTACGTGGTCGCCCCCTTGTTTCCGCAATCTGGCCAATCCCTCCGCCGTAGTATCTGTACCTTCCTTATCTATGATATCAACGGCCGTTGGCCCAACCAACAGATTTCCATGGGTGGTTGGTGTCACCAAAACACCCTTGCCGAATTTCCCCGGCAAGGCAAAAATAGTTTTAGACACATGTGCACCCGCTGTTTTATCCAACAACAAATACTCTCCTCTTCTTGGCGTAATCCGCATAGGCTCTGCACTTAACATATGATGAATCCTATCTGCATATACCCCGGCAGCATTGACTACACACTTAGCCTGCAACAACCCTTTTGTTGTTTCTATTTCAAACAAGTCTTCTACTTTTTGAATCTTTTTTACCTCTGTGTGAAATCGAAATTCTACCCCGTTTTCAAAGGCGTTTTCCGCATAAGCAATATTCATTGTAAAAGGACATACAATCCCTGCCGTTGGAGCATATAATGCCGCCACTACTTCCGCGGTGATATTTGGCTCCATTGCCATAACAGCTTCTTTTCCCAAAATCTCTAAGCCTTGTACTCCATTTGCCTTTCCTTGCGCATAGAGTCTTTGCAAAACAGGTATATCCGCTTTTGCGCAACAAATCACAAGAGAGCCAATGCGTTCAAACGGAAAATCCAACTCCTTTGAAGCCGCTTCCATCATTTGATTTCCTTGCACATTCAGCTTTGCCATCAACGAACCCGCCCTTGCATCATAACCGGCATGAACAATTCCGCTGTTGGCTTTTGAAGTACCACAGCAAACATCTTCTGCTTTTTCCACAACACAAATTTTCAATTGATAGCGAGATAGCTCCCTTGCCGTAGTGGAACCGGAAATGCCCGCACCAATCACAATAACATCATACATAGATTACTCCATCAAACCTTGTCTTCTTTATTTTCTCGTCCATTTGCACTATATCACGTCATAGTTTAATAGGCAATATCAGATATCGCCCCATTTTATTTTTAATATACTAGAGATTATCAATGTAAGATGCATGGAAGCAAACCATCACCATTGCCGAAGAATTAAATTACGTCAATTATTATTTAGAATTACAAAAAGAACGGTTTGGCGATAAAATAGAGTATGCCATCCATATTGCTGACCAAGAAATCAAAAAGCACTACCTACCAAAACTGAGCATTCAACCACTGGCAGAAAACAGCATTGTTCATGGATTGGAAAATCAGCGCGAAAAAGGCTGGGTACACATTTCCATCTGGGAAGAAACCGATGAAATCTGGATTAAAGTAGCTGACAATGGCATTGGATTTACACCCAATAAAATTAAAGAACATGAGTCCTCTAAACACAATCAGGTGGCATTGCATAATATTGATCGGCGGATCAAACTATTGTATGGTGCCAACTTTGGTTTAAAAATTACTTCGGTACCGGGAGAAGGAACGGAAATCTTGATGATAATTCCCATAAATACCAAGCAGAGCAGGCTGTCCAATATGCCAAACATACCCATCATACGGCCATTGTCAGCATAGAAGAAGTGCCCGATATTCCGGCAGAAATGATGCATTATATTTATGATGAATTACATGATTTAGAAGATGAACACGTACAAATTGTCGCCAAAATAAAACACCATATTGACAAGCATTACATGAATGATTTACCATTAGAGAAACTGGCTGAATTGGTACATCTAAGTCCTAGTTATCTAAGTCGTTTATTTAAACGAATCCGCGGCGAAAATTTAAGTAGTTATATTCAAAAAGTACGGATTGAAGAAGCAAAAAAGTTGCTAGAATATACAAGCTTAAAGGTCTTTGAGGTCGGAGAAAAAGTCGGTATACCGGATCCTGTCTACTTTTCTCGGATTTTCAAGAAAATAACAGGAGTGAAACCAAAAGATTATTAAAGGGTGCTTATATTATGATAAAAAACATACATGCGATACAAATTATTCTAGCCTCTTCTTCTCCCAGACGAAGAGAATTGCTGACACAGCTGGGCTTAAATTTTTTAGTGATGCCAAGCAATGAAGAAGAGCATTATCAAAGTGATACACCGGAAGAAATTGTCAAAGAACTGGCCTTGTTAAAAGCCTCGTCCGTGGCAAAATCTTTTGCTTTACCTCTCTCCAATACTTTAATCATCGGTGCTGATACCATTGTCGTTTTGGATGGTGAAGTGTTGGGAAAACCAACCGACAAACAGGATGCCATTGCCATGTTAACCAAGCTCCAAGGCCGAACACACCAAGTCTTTACAGGGGTTTCTTTACTTATGTTCGAATATAATCATCAATGCAAAACAAACACCTTCGTTGCATGTACAAAAGTGTTTGTCAATGAAATGAGTCTCAAAGAGATTCAGGCATATGTGGAAAGTGGCGAACCTATGGATAAGGCCGGTAGTTATGGTATCCAAGGCGTGTTCGCCAAACACATTGGACGGATTGAAGGGGATTATTCCAATGTGATGGGCTTGCCAATTGCAACATTATATGAGATATTAAAAAAAATATAATATCCTTAATATACAAAAAATCCCTCGCCTGTCTTTTTCCCCAATTTCTTTGCGCGTACCATCTTCTTTAACAATGCACAAGGACGATACTTCGGATCCCCTGTCTCTTCATGAATGGTATTCATGATATCTAAAATAATATCATTGCCTACCAAATCTGATGTAGCCAATGGTCCCATCGCATGACCTGCACCAAAGCGCATCGCCTTATCAATATCCTCTGCTGTCGCAATGCCTTGTTCCAACACACCAATGGCTTCATTAATCATCGGAATCAGGATTTTGTTTACCACAAATCCGGGTGCTTCTTTTACCTCAATTGCTTCTTTTCCAAGATTTTGCACCATTTCAAAAACCACTTCAAACGTTTCGTCAGAAGTAGAAAAACCCCGAATCACCTCAACCAATTTCATCACAGGAGCCGGATTGAAAAAATGAATCCCAATAAACTTATCCTGTCTGGAAATCGCCGAAGCAATCTCTGTAATAGAAATAGAAGATGTATTGGTCGCAAAAATCGTTTCCGGCTTACAAATAGAATCTAAACTTTTAAAAAATCCACTTTTTACTTCTGCTTTTTCTACGATTGCCTCCAACACCAAATCACAATCGACTGCATCTTCCAACGTCTGCCCCACTGTGACATTTTCCAATGTGCTTTTTTTAATATCTTCCGAAATTTTACCTTTTTCTACCAAGCGAGAAAGTGTTTTCTCCATGCCCCGTATCGCTTTTACAGCAGCATCAGTGGATATATCAAATAAGGTCACACTCCAACCCGCACCGGCAAAGACTTGCGCAATACCGGAACCCATGGTACTGGCACCTCCTATAAAAACTGATTTTTTCACACGCATACTATTCTCCTTATTCACAACGTTCCACAACAGTTGCAACACCCATACCACCACCGATACAAAGTGTCGCCAAACCATATTTATCTTTTCGTTTTTCCATTTCGTGCAACAAAGTAACCATAACACGGGCACCGGATGAACCAACCGGATGACCCAAAGCAATTGCACCACCATTTACATTGACTTTGTTCATGTCAAACCCAAGCTCTTTTGCAACTGCCAACGCCTGTGCCGCAAAAGCCTCATTCGCTTCGATTAAATCCATGTCCGCCATCTCTAACCCGGCCTTTTTCAAGGCATTACGAGAAGCTTCAACCGGGCCAATGCCCATAATAGCAGGGTCAACACCTGCTTGTCCCCAACCAATCAACTTAGCGATTGGCTTATAACCATAACGCTCTACCGCTTCGCCTGATGCAATTAAAATCGCAGCAGCTCCGTCATTGATACCGGAAGCATTTCCTGCTGTTACACGGCCACCATCACGGCGAAAGGCCGGGCGCAATTTTTGCAAACTCTCTACCGTAGTATTACCACGAATATACTCATCTTGCTCAAACACAATCGTTTCTTTTCTTGTTTTTATTTCTATTGGTACAATTTCATCTACAAAACGACCTGCTGCTTTTGCTTTTTCCGCTTTTACCTGAGAATCTGCTGCAAAGGCGTCCAATTCTTCACGGCTCAAATTCCACTGATCACAAAGATTTTCTGCGGTTTCACCCATATGGTAATCATTGTACACATCCCATAAGGCATCCCGAATCATTGAATCTTCCATTGTTGTATGACCCATTTTTGCACCCCAACGACCATTTGACATCAAATAAGGTGCTCCGGACATACTTTCTGTTCCACCGGCTAAAACCACATCCACATCACCGGCCAAAATCCCACGCGCTCCATCCATCACTGTTTTCATACCGGAGCCACAAACCATATTGGTTGTGGTACATGGCACCGTAACCGGCAATCCCGCACCCAAAGCAACTTGACGTGCCACATTTTGTCCTTGCCCGGCTGCCAAAATACAACCAAAACTCATTTCATCCACTTGTTCCGGTGTCGCATTTGCACGTTTTAATGCTTCTTTTGCTACGGCAACACCCAAAGTCACCGGAGATACATCTTTTAAACTACCACCAAAACTACCAATTGCCGTTCTACAACTCGATACAATGAAAACTTCTTTCACTTAATTCGTCCTCCGTTTTTAAAACTACACTTCATGCAACCACATATACTTCTCATCTTCATTGCGATCTGTTTGGTGCCAAGGCTGTCCATCCAGATGACGAATCATCCAACAAGTATACATTTGAAAACCGGGAGCCACTGCTTGCGGATGAAGTAATCCACCAGGAATCGCTGAAAAGCTTTGGTTCACACTTTTAAAAACTTCATCACCTACAAAACTGGCACCAAACCCTTCCGGTCTATCAAACAAAAAATAATACAACTCCGGCTGTGGGTGACAGTGCGGTAAATAACCTGACCAATTTCCTCTGTCATTGAGAACTTCACCCAAAACCATATTAGAATAAGGCGCAATATCCAAATCAAAAATCGTGCTGACACGACGTTTGGCTACATCACCAAATTTCCCCACACCTACATATCTCCAAGGTGCATCTTCCGGCCTGTATAACTTGGCCGCAAAACGCTTTTCATTTTTGGTCTTTTGTACCAAAATCTCCGTATCCGCATTTGCTTCAACCACAACTGTATCACCTTGACAAATATGCACACACCAAGAACCCTCCGTAAACACATCCTTACGGGTAACACTATGCCTTTCTTCATCAAAGCAAAATGTCAGGTTACCATTTAATAACAATACCGCAATTTCTTCATCACTCGATGAAAACGTTCTGGAAGCCCCGGCTTTCATAAAATAAACACGCACATCCATCAACATTTCTTTGTATGCATTGTCATAAGTAGACAGGATCATCTCACCTTGCGCATCATACGTTGGATAACCAAATGTTTTCATATTAGTACACTCTTGCATTACTTCGCCCTTTCATCACACCATCACGTGCTTCGTTGACACACTCATTTGCAGAAGTCATCGCAATCCCTACATTCCACCAAGAATCATACCCATCGGTCATAGTCTTCGGAATCACTTTTAAGTCAAACAAACAAGCAACTTCTTGTTTCTTTGCATCTTCCAAAGCAGCAATCAATTCTTCAATGGTTTTGCAAGTATAAGCATGCAATCCATATCCCTGTGCCACTTTGGCATAATCTACAGGAATCAAATCACCCGCCGGTTTTTTGCCATCTGTATATCTAAACTCCGTTGCAAGGCTACCAATGCCATGATTCATTTCCAGGTTATTGATACAACCAAAGCCACAATTATCAAACACAATAATATTTACTTTTTGCTTTTCTTGTATGATGGTTCCAATTTCGCTATGAAGCATTTGAAAACTGGCATCCCCTACTACACAATACACCTCTTCGTTTGGCGCAACAAATTTTACACCTAAAGTAGCCGCAACTTCATAACCCATGCAAGAATAACCGTATTCCGCATGATAACCACCACGTTTGTTTGTGGTCCACATACGCTGCAAACAACTTGGCAAAGAACCACCGGCTGTAATCAAAATCGCATCCTCTGCAATCGTTGCACGAATTGCAGCAATGGCTGCTGTCTGTGTTAGTTCACCACCTGTCAATTTTACAAACTCAGGCACGGTTCTTGGATCGCGGTTTTTCATAATCGGCTCAAAAGAATCACCTGTATACCGAATCCCGCTTAAATAAAGCATTTCTTCATCCCATGCTTTTTTTGCATCTGCAATTTCATTTACATAAGCAGATTGATATCCCACTTCTTTCAAACGTTTGCTTAGAGCAAGCACCGTCATCTTCGCATCCCCAACCGCTTTCACTGCATCCATTTTATAAGCATGATAACGACTGTTATTAATACTTACAATTTTCACATCTTTCTTTTGAAATAACCATTTTGAACTGGTTGTAAAATCAGATAATCTGGTACCAATGGCAATTACAACATCCGCATCTTTGGCAATGCTGTTAGAAGCAGATGTACCTGTTACACCGATACCACCTAAACAATATGGATGATTGGAAACACATGCACTTTTTCCGGCTTGACTCTCGCCAAATGGGATATGAAATTCTGAACAAAACGTTTCCACAACAGCACCGGCATCTGAATAACGCACACCACCACCAACAATAACCAAAGGCTTTTTGGCATCTTTTATCACAGCCACAATATCTTCCAACTCTTCTTCCACGGCAACAGGACGTGTAATTCTATGCACACGCTTTACAAAAAAACTTTCCGGAAAATCAAAAGACTCTCCCTCCACATCTTGACAAACAGAGATACAGCAAGCCCCTGTTTCAGATGGGTCTGTCAAAACACGCATTGCATGAATCAAAGCCGTCATAATCATCTCCGGGCGAGTGATACGATCCCAGTATTTACAAACCGGTTGAAACGCATCATTGGTACTAACCGCCAAGCTACTGCTCTGCTCTAATTGCTGCAACACAGGATCCGGTTGTCTGGAAGCAAAGGTATCTGCCGGAAATACCAACAAAGGGATCTGATTCACAGTCGCCGTGGCACAAGCTGTGACCATATTCGCAGAACCCGGGCCAACAGAAGCTGCACAAGGAATGATTTTCTTTCTATTTGCTTGTTTTGCATAAGCAATCGCTGTATGGCACATGCCTTGCTCATTGCGGCCTTGCAGTACACGCAAGGAACCGGGATCACTATCCAAAGCCTCACCCAAACCAACTGCAATGCCATGTCCGAATATTGTAAAAAAACCTTCCACAAATTTTGTTTCTTGACCATCCATAGAAACATATTGATTATCTAAAAATTTGACAATGGCTTGTGCAGTTGTCATCTTTATTGTACGCATCATCTTTATCTCCTTGCTATCATTTCACCATACTGCTCTTTTTCTTCCTTGATAAAACTTTGTACCTCTTCTGTCGTAGGCAAAGAATCCGAGCAATTGTTTGAAGTAACCATCATAGAAGCCTCTGCTGAACCAAATTCCAGGCAATCTATAATCTCCCAACCTTGGAATAATCCATATAAAAAGCCGGAAGCATAACCATCACCACCACCAAAACCTTTTCTGGCATTCACCGGAAATGGCTTAATCGAAAAGCTCTGACCATCTTTGGTATAAGCGGTAGAGCCTTTCATACCATGTTTAATCACCACAATCTTCGTATTAAATCCATGCCAATAAGCCGCACTTTCCGCATCCGTCATACCTACTTTGATTAATTTTTCCGTCAAATCAAACTCTTCTCTGGAACCTAAAATCACATCTGCTTGTCTGGAAATCATAAAACTGTAAATCGAAACCTCATCTGTATTGTTCCAATTATAATCACGATAATCAATATCAAATATAATTTTGGTGTCATATTTTCTTGCCAACATAACCGCTTTCAAAGCCGCTTCCCGTGATGGACTCTCTGCCAAAGCCGTTCCGGAAATCAAGATTGCCTTGGCATTTTTAATATAATCATCACAAATGTCTTCCACATGCAGTTGCAAATCTGCGACACGATTTCGGTACATCAAAATAGAGCTTTCTGACGAGGATAACATTTCTGTAAAAGTCAAACCAAGTTTCTCACCATTTGTACATTTTGTAATCTGAGATGTATCAATTCCTTGTTCCTTAAAATAATCTACCACAAATTCACCAAATTGATCATCCGAAACCTTACCAATGAACCCGGCTTTCATGCCGTGTCGTGTCACACCTACTGCAATATTTGCCGGTGAACCACCTACAAATTTTTCAAAATAATGCACTTTTTTTAAGGGCTTAAACTCCTCTTTTATAGCATCCGTATACGCAGGGTTGAAGTCGATTGCCACTCGTCCCAACAAAATCAGATCATATTTTCTACCGTCATCAAACTCTATATATTTCATTACAAACACCTCATGTAAATCCCTTTCAAACTTTCCTGATCTAAGGCAATCGGCATATTCACCAACAAACGTTGTTGGTTTTGTAGCACCGCCGGAACAAAAGCAGCAACATCAGACTCCTTTACGCCTAACTCTGACAATGGCACCATTGGTAAAATTGCTTCCAATAAGTTTTCCAAATTCTTCCATACACCACCATCACCCAGCTTTTTTGCCATAAGTTCTTCCAGTTCAGACAAATCCGCCCCTTTTTCCACATAAGTATGAAATACAGCCAAGAACAAGTAGTAGTTGGATTTTCCATGGGGAATATGGAAGCTTCCGCCCAATGGGAACGATAACGCATGAACACCACCACAGCCGGCATTGGAAAATGCGATTCCGGCATAAGTACTGGCAACAACAAAATCTTCCATCAATGCCATCGGTTCCAATTTTTCATCTACAATCTTTTTATAGCCATTTAAAATCAATGCAATGGCCTCTTTACTAAACAGCTTCGAAAATACGGTTGCCTTTGGTGACACAAAAGACTCTACGGCATGAATCAAAGCATCCACGGAACTAGCTGCAAATACATCATAAGGCATAGACTCTAACAATTCCGGAATCAATACAGCACGATCCGGAGCAATGGCAGGTGTTACCAAACCAATCTTAGTTTTCTTTTCCGGAAATAACGTCACAGAAATAGAAGTCACCTCACTGCCTGTACCACAGGTAGTTGGTATGGCAATGAGTTCACGCCTTTTATACTTTGCAAGGTCTGCCACATTTACATATAAATCTTCACAAGTCATACCATCTTCAAACAAAAGTTGCTTGGCAATATCCAAAACGGCACCACCACCAATGGCAATCACCCGCTTATAATCCTTACCCTCTATGTCATGTATCATCGCATTTAACATATCGTTGCTTGGTTCGCCACTGCCATATTTCTCAGTCAACAAAAGGCCACTACCGTTAGTCAATAACTCTAAATACGGTTTGATAATGATCTCATTGCTCACAACAAGATCCGCTCTACCGATTGTAAGACTTTGCAAAAACACAGCAACACTCTTACATAAACTAATTTCCGGTCTTACTACAAAATTCATTTTTTCTTCCTCCGGCTATATCTATTTCTCATCTACTATCTTTTGGATACCCGCAGTCAATGCCGGAACAATTTTAAATACATCGCCCACCACACCAAAATCCGCCACACCAAAAATCGGTGCATCCGGGTCTTTGTTAATTGCAATGATGATTTCACTCTCTTCCATACCGGCCAAATGCTGAATGGCACCGGAAATACCACAGGCAATATAAAGATTCGGACGAACGGTTTTTCCTGTTTGTCCAACCTGCAATTCCTTATCCATCCAACCGGCATCCACGCCCGCTCTAGAAGAAGACACTGTTCCACCCAATACTTTTGCTAAATCTTCCAAAATTTGATAGTTTTCGGCTCCGCCCATACCACGGCCACCGGAAATCAAAACATTGGCATCCTGAATGTCCATTTTTGCCGTAGTTTTTTTGATAATTTCTAAGATTTCCACCGCAATGGCATTTTCTAAACCAGGCACCGGAAATACCTCTACCCTTGCTTTTGCATCGGGATTCACATCCAACCTTTGCATCACACCGGAACGAACAGTAGCGATTTGTGGTCTGTGCACCGGGCAAATGATGGTCGCCATAATGTTACCACCAAAGGCAGGTCTTGTCATACGAAGTCCCTTTGTTTCAAGGTCGATATCCAACTTTGTACAATCTGCTGTCAAACCTGTTGCACCACGACCGGAAACACGAGGCCCTAAATCTCTGCCAATGGCCGTTGCACCCAACAGTAAAATATCCGGCTTTTTCGCCTGCAATACCGCATGCAGTGCAACGGTATAAGGATCTGTCATATATGTTTCCAATGCAGGGTCATCTACCACAATCACATGATCCGCACCATAGATTGCCAATTTATCTGCCAGTCCCGTCACATTGTGACCTAATAACACGGCTGTTACATCCGTATTCAAATCAGCGGCAAGGCGCTTGGCCTCCCCTACCAACTCATAAGATACACTGGAAATTTTTCCGTCTACTTGTTGGGCGAAAACAAAAATGCCCTTGTAATCTTGTAAATTCATTTTGCTTTCCTCCCTATATCACAAATTTCTTCTGTAAACTTTCTATCAAAAAATCTACAGATTCCTCTACGTCCAATTGCACCACTGTACCCTTGCCTTTTAACTCTTTGGTAAAAGATTTTGCAACCCGAGTGGGCGAACCTTTTAAACCAATGTTGGTATCTATCACATCTAGGTCAGGGCGTGCCAAAATCTTCACTTCCCTCTGCCGATAAGCATCAAAAATACCACCCGGCGTCATATAACGCGGCTCGTTTAATTCACTCAAAGCCGTTATCAAACAAGGCATTTTTGCTTTTATCATATGGTAACGATCCTCATACTGACGTTTTACCACAACATAATTTCCCTCTACCTCAATGCCCTCGGCATAACTTACATTAACCAAACCCAAATGCTCCGCAATCTGTGGGCCTACTTGTGCCGTATCCCCATCAATGGCCTGACGGCCTGTTATAATCAAATCATAAGACATGGTTTTTATGGCTGCTGCCAAAATAGAGCTGGTTGCCAACGTATCAGAGCCACCAAACACCTTATCTGTGATTAAAAAAGCTTCATCCGCACCCATCGCCAAAGACTCTCTTAAAATAGCCTCCGCTTGGGGTGGCCCCATGGAAATCACCGTGACGGTTGCAGCATTTTTATCTTTGATACGCAAAGCTGCCTCCAAACCGGCTTTATCATCCGGATTCATAATGCTTGGAACACCATCCCGAATCAAAGTGCCTGTTTCCGGGTTCAAACGCACCTCTGTTGTATCAGGCACTTGTTTTATACACACAATAATATTCATTGACTTTTTGCCTCCTTTCCGTTCTATTTCAAAATAGAACCGGCGATTACCATACGTTGTACTTCGCTGGTACCTTCATAAATTTCTGTAATCTTTGCGTCACGCATCATTCGCTCTACTGGATACTCTCTGGTATAACCATAACCACCAAACAATTGCACACACTTCGTGGTAACTGCCATGGCTGTTTCGGAAGCAAACAATTTTGCTGTTGCCGACTCCAAAGAATGGCGCACACCTGTATCTTTTACACAAGCTGCTTTATAAATCAACAAACGAGCCGCTTCCACACGGGCATACATATCTGCCAACTGAAATTGCGTATTTTGGAATGCGGAAATTGAACGTCCAAACTGCTTTCTATCTTTGGTATATTGAATGGTTTCATCCAATGCACCTTGGGCGATACCAAGGGCTTGTGCCGCAACGCCAATACGTCCACCATCCAAAGTTTCCATGGCAATATTAAACCCTCTACCAATTTTACCCAACAGATTTTCTTTTGGAACGATACAATCTTCAAATACCAACTCTGTTGTAGAAGAACCACGAATCCCCATTTTCTTTTCTTTGGTTCCGATTGAAAAACCCGGAAACTCTTTTTCTACAATAAAAGCAGAAATACCCCTTGTGCCCTGACTCTTATCTGTCATAGCCATGATAATATAAACATCTGCCACACCACCATTGGTAATGAAAATTTTACTGCCATTTAAAATATAATTCTCACCTTTTAACACCGCCGTTGTCTGCTGACCCGCAGCATCTGTACCGGCATTTGGCTCCGTCAAACCAAAGGCACCCAACTTTTCCCCTTTTGCCAAAGGAGTCAAATATTTTTCCTTTTGCTCCGATGTACCATAGGTTTTAATCGGGTTGGCACAAAGAGAGATATGTGTCGCAACAATAATGCCTGTCGTTGCACAAACTTTACTCAACTCTTCTACACACATGGCATAAGTCAAAGCATCACAACCTTGTCCGCCATACTCTTTGGGCAGGGGAATACCGAAAAAACCATATCGCGCCAGCTTTTCCACGGTTTCCTTTGGGAAACGCTCTGTTTCATCAATTTCCTGCGCCAAATCTTTCACTTCATTCTCTGCAAAGTCACGGAATAATTTCCGAGCCATCTCTTGCTCTTTTGATAATACAAAATCCATCGCTTCTCTCCTCCTTGCGTATATCTGTTAACTATTTGTAAATGGGTCCGGCTTTTTCTTCTCTAAAAATGCACCCATTGCATTTTTTTGATCATTGGTCTCATAACAAATTGAAAATTGCTCTGACTCCATGCGAATACCACTATCTAAATCTGTTTCCAATCCTGCATGAATGGCCTTTTTACTTGCCCTTACTGCAATCGGCGCATTCCCGGCAATCTTATTTGCCATAACACTAGCTGTTTCAAGCAATTTTGACAAAGGTACAACCTGATTCACCAAACCAAGCCTCAAGGCTTCGTCTGCTTTTACTCTATCGCCGGTATATAAAAGCTCCTTGGCCTTTCCGATACCAATCAAACGAGGTAAACGCTGTGTTCCACCAAAACCTGCGGTAATCCCCAAACCAACTTCCGGTTGCGCAAATACGGCATTTTCTGAAGCAATACGAATATCACAGGCCAGTGCCAATTCACTGCCGCCGCCCAAAGCATAACCATTTACCGCTGCAATCACCGGCACAGGTAACAATTCAAGTTTACGAAAAATTCGATTTCCGTATAAGCACCACTGCCTACCCTCTTCTTTTGTCATCGTCGATTGACTACCTATATCCGCACCGGCTACAAAAGCCTTTTCACCGGCTCCCGTCAAAATCAAACAGCGCGTCGTATCCAAGTCCACACCATCCACCACCTGCTCCAATTCAGCTAAAACTTCCTGGTTCAAAGCATTGAGTGCTTTTTGTCTATCAATCGTTATCGTGCCAATTCCGTTTTTTTGTTCATATTTCACATAATTCATCCTTTTACCCACTCACTTTCTTTGAACTTAGCATGAAAACGTTTCTCGTACTCTATTGCCAACGCTTCTCTAAAATCCGGGTGTGCAATTTTGATTAGTGCAGCCGCTCTCTCTCTTAATGTTCTACCTTTTAATGCAGCAATACCATGTTCTGTCACAACATAATTTACATCAAACCGATTTGTCGTAACCGCCGCCCCCTCCGCAATGAAAGGAACAATCTTAGAAATACCCTTGGTGGTAGAAGGCATCGCCATAATCGCTCGACCGCCTTTGCTCATATTGGCCGCTCGCACAAAGTCTACCTGACCACCCACACCACTGATTTGCCTTAAACCAATAGAATCAGAAACAACCTGACCCAGTAAGTCTACCTGCACACAAGCATTGATGGCTACTAAATTATCATTTTGAGCGGCAATCCTTGGGTCATTCACATAATCAACGGATAACATCTCTACCATAGGATTGTGATCTACAAAATCATATAACTTTTGTGTTCCCATCAAAAACGTTGCAACCAACTTTCCATTATGGATATTTTTATGCTTATTATTAATCACACCGGCTTCTACTAAGTCAACCACACCATCAGAAAACATCTCCGTATAAATACCCAAATCTTTTTTGTCTGTCAAACCAGCCAATACCGCGTCCGGAATGCTACCAATCCCCAATTGCAAACAATCACCATCTTGAATCAGAGATGCTACATTGCGGCCGATGGCCTTTTCCACATCACCCAATACGGGAGGCTGTAACTCAACCAAGGTTTCATCATGTTCTACAATATAATCCAATTCGCTAACGTGAATAAAACTATCACCATAAGTACAAGGCATATGCTTGTTGATTTGTGCAATGTTGATGCCACCACACTTTTGCGCCGCTGTTTTGGTATAATCTACCGATACACCAAAACTACAATAACCATGCGCATTTGGAGGTGACAGCTGTAAAAATGTCGCATCCGGCTGTAATCTTGTTTGAAGCAAAGCCGGAACCTCATGAAAAAATACCGGTGTAAAGTCAGCCCGACCCTCCGCAACCGCTTTTCTTGCCGGAGCTCCCACAAACAAACTATTCAAACGAAAGTTTTTTTGATATTCCGGTGCACAATAAGGTGCTTCGGTCAAACAAACCAAATTTACAAATTCAACATCACGATACGCGTCCGCATTGGCTGCCATCGCATCCACCAAAATCATCGGCTCTGCAGCAGCATGGGCTAACACAATTCGGTCACCTGACTTTATATGGCTTACCGCCTCGTTTGCAGTTACTCGCTTGGACTGATATGCATCCCTCCAGCTCATTTTCTTCCTCCTTTTTTGCTACTATAAATGACTTGATACAAATGAAGATAATCCGCTTCACAAGAAACTATCATTTGGGCAATCCTAGCCGGATAATCTTCTTCTTTGATACAAGGGCGCATACAACCTTTTAAAAAAACCACAATGTCATACAACTGAAGTGCTGCTGCACTTGTAATCTGCAATCCGGGAAAATCCTTTTCCAAACGGACAACAATACTTGTTCTATCGTACCGTGGATTGCATCCGCCGCAATATTTGATTCCTATGTCCATGATATTTACTCGGAAATCTTCGCAATATGCTTCGCCAACGCTTTCTTGCCATTGATATTACCTTGACGGGCAATCATAATCCGCTGGGCTTGCGGACTACCCGCTCCATGCATAGATTCCGTACGATACCCAACCGCTGCCGTACCCAATGACAAATTCTCAATCAAACGCAATACACGCATTCTATTTTCAATGGATACGCCGCATACACCTTGTAAATATTTTTCCAAATATGGTGCCAATGCTTCATTTTTAAAATCTTGCTCCGAGGGAGCCGTAACCATCAAACCACCTGCAATATCTTCTGCCAAACGAACGATTTCATACGGAAAACGTGTCACATTTTGTTTGCAGACATTGGCCAATAACAAATCAATCATATAGGCACCTGATTTGGTAGGATGCCCCTCACAAGAACACGAAACACCACAGGCAAATAACGTTTCATTCAAATGCGTCATCTCAATCAACTTATCTTTTACATGACTTGCACGCTCAACACCGGCATATTCCGCCGAAAGAGCAGCCGCACCAATCAAAACATCACCTACACCAACCTTACATCCACCATAACTCTGACGATGATATCCGGCAAAACGTTCCACCATCATACCGGCAAAATCCGTTTCACCGTTTAAGAAAATGCGGTCATTGGGCACAAATACATTGTCAAAAATAGTAACACCCTCCATACCACCATATTCACTATTACCTACGTCAATGTCACCACCCTCCAATTTACGTGTGTCACAACTTTGACGACCAACAATAATGAAAACACCCTCACTATCTGTCGGCACAGAAAATGAGATTGCATAATCCTTGTCATCAGGTCCCATGGCAATGGTTGGCATAACCAAAACTTCATGAGAGTTTGTAATACCTGTTTGATGCATCTTGGCACCTTTTACAACCACACCATCCAAACGACGCTCCACAACACGCAAGAATAAATCCGGATCTGCCTGCTTATGTGGCGGCAAAGAGCGATCTCCTTTTGGATCCGTCATCGCACCATCTACTGTCCAATCTTCTTTTTGTACTTTTTTGATAAACTCCAGAAAATTATTATGATAAGATGTGCCATATGCTTCATCCACTTCATAAGTCGTAGAATACACAGCATTAAAAGCATCCATACCAACACAACGTTGAAAACAAGAAGCTGTTTTTTGTCCTAATAAACGTTGCATCTTAACCTTTTTGATCAAATCATCCGTGCTTTGGTGAATATTGGTAAAACGGTTGATTTTCTCTCCTGTCAAATGAGAGGTAGTCGTCATCAAATCTTCATGCTCCGGTTTTGCTGCATAGTCATATGTCGCCTTTACAGAATTCAAGGAAGGACGCAAAATTGGATTATCCACCACGTTTTTTAATCTTTCACCAAATAAATACACCTTTAAATCTAATTTCCGAATACTCTCAATATACTGCTCGCCTGTCATCATCATAGTATCTCCTCCACTACTTTTACAATTTCGTCTGCTGTTAAACCATAATGTACTTGTAAATACTCCTGTGGTCCAACGGAACCAAATACATCTTTTACACCAACTTTTTTCATCGGTATCAGACAGTTGTTTTCAAATAATACATCTGCCACCGCATCTCCTAAACCACCAATCACATTGTGATTCTCTGCCGTCACAATGGCTTTGGTGCTTTTTGCACAATCCACCACCAACTCCGTATCAATGGGCTTGATGGTAAACATATCTACCACTCGCACAGAAACACCCTGCGCTTCTAACACAGTTGCTGCTTTTAAAGCTTCGCCCACCATCAAACCGGAAGCAATCACTGTAACATCCGTGCCCTTTTTGACTATTTCACCTTTACCAAGCGCAAACCCATGATCCTTGCTATAAACAGCCGGATAATGTTTTCTTGTCACTCTTAAATACGTAAGCCCCTCTCTATCTTTGATTGCTTTTAAAACCCATTCCAACTGCACACCATCCGAAACATCAATCACCGTACTATGCGGCACTGCCCGCATCAAGGCCACATCTTCAAAAGGCATATGGGTTCCACCGTTAAACGCTGCGGTTACCCCGGGGTCAGAGCCGATAATCCTTACGCTGTTGCCTGCATAAGCGATGGACAAAAAACTTTGATCATAACTACGCCTTGTTGCAAAAGGACCAAAGGTATGTACATAGGGTTTCTTACCGGCGGCTGCTAATCCTGCCGCCACACCCATCATATTTGCCTCTGCCACACCACAATTCACCGCCTGCTTTTTATTTCTTTTCCAAAAGTCATGAGTACCAAAAGAATTCATCAAGTCCGCATCTAAATACACCACATCCGGATCCGCATCCGCAAGTGCTTCTATGGTTTGTGCAAAAATGATTTTGTAAACCGCTTGATCCATACTACCGTCATATACAATCGCCATGGGATACTGCCCCTCCTTCCAACTCTTTTACCGTTGCTTCACACGCTGCAACAGCTTTTTCCAACAAGGCACCATCCAATACAATATGATGGTTAAACTCTATTTTTTCAATCTCGGGTACACCGGCACCTTTGATTGTATTTAATACAATACAAGATGGTTTTCCTTTCACTTCCTTGGCCTTTTTAATGGCTTTTTCAATCGCCACCACATCATCACCTTGAATGCTTTGAGTATGCCAACCAAATGTTTCAAATTTCGCTGCAATATCTCCCATCGCCATAACCTCTTCTGTGGTACCATCCAATTGCTTCTGATTACAATCCACAAATGCAATCAAATTGTCTAGCTTATGCTGATTGGC
This sequence comes from Lachnospiraceae bacterium, assembly GCA_009779895.1. Lineage (GTDB taxonomy): Bacteria > Bacillota > Clostridia > Lachnospirales > Lachnospiraceae > WRBB01. The sequence continues at coordinate 198,860 of WRBB01000001.1, read as the reverse complement.
AAATAAAGCCGCTTCCCAAACCTGACCTTCATTACTCTCGCCATCCCCCACAAAAAGGTAGGTATAAGCATCTATCTCATCCATTTTCTGTGCCAACGCCAACCCACATGCTGTAGATGCTCCTTGCCCCAAAGAACCGGTGGTCATATCAATCCCCGGTGTTAACTTACAGTCACAATGACTGGGTAACTTTGTTCCCGGTTGATTCAATGTTTTCAACCACGCCATCGGGAAGTAACCTTTTAAAGCCAAAGCCGAATAAAGTGCCGGCCCTGCATGGCCTTTACTCATCACCAACTTATCCCGATCTGTTTTATCCGGATTTGCAGGATCAATATACATCACACCACTATATAATACTGCAATCGCATCTACAACAGAGAGGGCACCTCCTAAATGACCGAATCCTCTCACACCTACTTGTTTCACTGTCTCCAAGCGAATCTTAGCAGCGAATAACTTTTGCTCCTTTACATTTGCCATGAACCCCTCTCCATTTCCTGTGAATTTTGCGTGCGCTCTTATATTTTGCGTGTTTATGTTATAATAGCACACTTTTATTGCGTGCGCAACAAGTTTTACCTGTTTCATACATTATATTTTGTCTTAATCATTATGTCCGTATAATTATATTCCCGTGCAGGTTTTTTCCCCTCTAATAAATACTCGGCTACGATTTGCAAACTCTGAAAACCCTGAATAAATCCATCTTGATCAATCACAAAATCAACCCGTTCTTCCAACAATGCCCTTCTGTTTTTCCTCGTCAAATCATACACAATAATAAAAGGTCGCTTTTCTATACCTAACTTTGCCAAAGCTCTGCAAATCCCACTTTGACCACCGGAAAAAATAACAATGCCGTCTAAATCCGGATACACCTCTAACGTATTGGTCACAATCCGCTCCACTTCGTCCGCATCATCAAAGCCACCATGAACACCAACCAGCTCTATCTCTTCAAAGGTATTTCGCAGCTCATCTACAAAACCGGATATGCGCATGGTATTTACATTGTTCTCAAAATAACCTGTAATCGCCAATACTTTCCCACTGCCACGTGTTAACATCCCCATCAACCCTGCTGCCGTACGACCACTGGACATATTGTCCAACCCTACATAACAACAACGATTCGTACCGACAATGTCTGAATTAAACGTAACGACCGCCACACCTTTATCCACTAGTTCATTTAACTTGGCACGTATTTGATCACCGGAAACCGGCATAATCGCCAGACCGGATATCCCTTGCGCCTCTAAACGACATACCGCTTTTAACTGCTCCGCTTCATCAACACCGGCACATTCTTCTATAAACACATGAATCCCACGTGCTTCAAACTCTTTTTGCGCTTGATTTATCCCGATGCGGATTTCATCCATAAAAGAACTTTTTGACAACTGGGTCACCACACCAATCTTGGGGTTCTTACTTTGCCGCAGCAAGCGTTTTGGTACATATCCCATCTCTGCCGCGATATCTTCAATCCGCTTGGCTACATCAGGTGCCACTCTACCACGGTTATTCAAGGCTCTATCGACAGTTCCTCTGGAAACACCTGCCCTTTTTGCTATATCAACTATCGTTACTGGCATAAGAATCCTCCTTTTCTACAAGCTACAGTATAACACAAACGAAATAGGCACGCAAGTTGTATGTGCTTTTTGTGTGTTTTTTATTTTTCTTTGTTACACCTACAACACCTCCGTCCAAACATAGAGGCGGGATTCCATGAACCCCGCCTCTGCACTACCGTTTCAACGTTCATTCATTACATGACTTCTTCCAGTCTTACTGAACGATTCTCTTTCAAAGATATCTCTGCTGCCATAGCAATATATACCGATATTAAGCCATCTGCACCACCAACGAAAATTTCTTTATCTTCTAACACAGCCGCAACAAAAGCTTTTGATTCTGCAATAAATGCGCCATTATAACGTTCCAGAAAAAACCATGTCGGTTTCTCACAAATCACACCATCCACAGTACTAATCATAGATGTGTCTTTTAAATCATTGGCCACTTGAACGCAACCTTTATCACAATGAACTTCCGTACGTTGGTCATAACCATATCTAGCCGCTCGACTGTTATCAATCACCCCAAGTGCACCATTTTTAAATTTCATCATCACAATGGCTGTATCCACATCACCACACTGCTCAATTTCAGGCGTTATCATAATGGAACCATAAGCCGTCACCTCTGTAACTTCACTTCCCGTCAAGTAGCACACCATATCAAAATCATGAATGGTCATATCCATAAATATGCCCCCTGAAGTCAAAATATACTTTAGCGGCTGCATTTCCGGATCCCGGGACGTCACTTTTACAATATGAGGTCTGCCCAATTGCCCGGACGCAACTGTATCCCTTACTTTTTTGTGATTGTGGTCAAAGCGACGTACAAATCCAATCTGCAACTTCACACCGGCTTTTTCAACTTCTTCCAATGCTTTTTTAATCTCTTTTACTTCTGTATGAATTGGTTTTTCGCAAAAAATATGCTTTCCGGCTTGTGCCGATTGTATAATCAATTCCGCATGCGAATCCGTTGAAGAACAAATAAATACTGCATCAATATTCTCGTCATTGATCACGTCACCGGGGTTTTCGCTTATTTTCTCTATACCCAAACCTTTTGCCCAAGCAATCACTGAATCGTTTAAATTAATTTCTGCAACCGCTGACAACTTAGCCTCCGGAACAGAACATACTAGATTATTACCATGCAATTGACCAATGCGCCCTGCTCCAATCAAACCGATTCTTAATTCTCTCTTCATTTTCGCTCTCCATCTTTTCATTATTTATAATCAATCATCAAACGTCAGCATAACTTTGCGTGCATTGGCCTTATCATTACAAGCTACGTCAAATGCCTGATCCATGTCTTTAAAATTAAAATGATGTGTGTTCAATGCCGCAAAATCATATTTATCTTTTATCGTAGACATAAAACGGATGGTACGCGGAAACCATCTGTCCGTTCCACCGGATCCGGAGATTTTTAGTGTCTTCCAAATCACTTTCCCCAATTCTACAGGCACTTTACGCCCAATGGAATGTCCCACAAGACCAATTCTGGCACTATGCCCGGCAAGGTCAAACAAAGAAGCAATACCGGCATCATTGCCGGAACATTCGCAAACCACTGTCGGACCACGCCCATCTGTCAATTTCAAAATTTCATCCAAAAAATCCGGCTTACTCGGATCAACCACATAATCCGCTCCATAATTCAGCGCATTTTCACGACGTGATTCCAATGGATCTGTCACAATTACTTTTGCATTTGAATTTTTCGCAATCATAGAAGCACACAAGCCAATCGGACCGGCTCCAATTACTACCACTGTATCAGAAGCATCCGGATTGCAACCCGTTCCCCATAAGCCCCAATAACCAACATTAAACGTCTCCACCCAAGCCCCCAATTCATAATCCCAATCATCCGGAATCACATGAGTATAGCTTTCTTCCAATATCATATACTCACCCATGCCGCCGGGAGAATCCGGGCGAAAACCAACTTCTCTCATGTTTAAGCAAGCCGAGGGCATCAAACCATCTTTACAATTTGCACAATTGTAACAAGGAAGTACACAATCACCTACTACTTTGTTGCCTACTTTTACACTTGTTACAGAACTGCCTACCGCTACCGCTTGCCCTGCCCACTCATGCCCCGGTGTAAAAGGTGCAATGTCATAACGTCCTTCCGCTGATTCACCCTCCAAACACTCTACATCAGAACCACAAATGCCACAAGCTTTTAACTGAATCAAAATATCAAACGGACGCAACGTTGGCAATTCTACCTCTTCTATTCTCAAATCATGGGGTCCATACATAAATGCCTGTTTACACTTCATTTTTTTTCCTCCTGAATCTTCTTATATTTAATAGGTTAATGTATAAATATGACGTCCGCCCGGCTTGTTTGGACCTTTTATCACCGCTTCAATATCTTCTCGTTTCCTTTGTGTCATCATTTCAATCGGCGGCAAAGTACCGGCAGGATATTTTTCCAAGATATCATGGACTAATTTTTCCATATAATCCAAAGTTCTTTCCACACCAACACGAGCTTTTTCAGCATCTGCCAAAGAAGCATCACCGATTACTCCCTCCGGTTGGCAAACACATTCCATACCGCAAGAACCAAAAGCATTGTACCATTTGATTGGTCCCACACCACGTTCTGCCGAATTATTGATATGTCCGGGTGGCAACAAAGGAGCCGCCGCTGCCGATGTAGCATCCGCTTGCTTACAAAGTTCCGGAAAAAGAGCCAGTGACCAAGATTGCTCCACTTCATCTGCATGAATAAACGGTGTTTGATATGGGCCACCTTTGTCCATTGTATCTAACTGTTCTTTGGCTGCATTCCAAAAGTGTAAATAAAGGATAATACCGGGCACTTGAAATTTTTTACCAAACTTGTGAATCGCTGCCGGTATTACATAATCTTGCCCATGCCCGTTTACAACAATAATCTTACGAAAACCGGTGTTCCAAAAACCGGCAAATACATAACACAGATAATCCACCAATGTTTCTTCCGGAATCATAATGGTTCCCTTTTGTCCCAAATGATGATACGGATGTGAACCATACCAAATCGGTTGTGCCACCGTACAACCCGTTGCTTTTGCAACCTGTTCACAAAGACGAGTATCCAAAAAGGTATCTTCGCCATATGGTGCGCTTGGTCCGTGATTCTCTGTAGAACCCACCGGCAACAACAAAACATCATTGGTTTTCAAACGCGCTTGTACTTCTAAAGTTGTCATATTTTGATAATAAATTCCATTTGCCGCTTCCATGTTTCCGCCGGTTGCGGGGATTTGCCATTTTGACATATTCATTTCCTCTCAATCTTTTTTCTATAACCTCAAATAATCCATGCTTACAAGCACCTTACCCGAAACTCTGTTCGCTGCCTGTATCAGGCCATTTTCTATATCTTCTAAGTGCACACGCCCGGTTACCATCTTACGTGTATCAATCCGTCCACTTGCCATCAAAGCAATTACATCATTATATATCCCTTGCCCTGATTGGCCATTCGAACCACTGATACTACCGGCATGAAACATATATGGATATAAATCTATACTTGTTTTACCAATCGAATGTCCGATTTGAACTGTCTTTCCGCCAATGGCCAAAGCACCTGCCATTACCGGATAAGTTGCATTGGTTGCACCGGAACATTCTGCAAATAAAGCAATACCTCTGCCTTTGGTAATTTCCATCAATAACTCTGATGCATCTCTACCATCTTCAGAAAGTTGGATGGGATCATAAACATAATCCGCACCACAATCTTTTGCCAATTGGCGACGCTCCGCTGTTGTCTCAAAACAGATTAACTTTCCGGCACCACTGGTTTTCATCAGTGCAATGGCTGCCAATCCAATTGGACCTGCCCCAAATACCACCACATGGCCACCGGGGCGAATACCACCACCTCGTACAAATAACCCGTTGTATGCAACCCCTACAGGTTCAATCATGGCTCCCATTTCAAAAGCTGTCATCTTATCCCCATAATAATCCACAATGTCATTCAACAAATAACAGTATTTCCCTTTTATCACTGCATATTCCGCAAAACCGCCATCAAAGGTTAAGCCTGGCTCTTCTAAGCATTGACACTGGTTAAACATGCCCATGCGACAAGCATCACACGCCCCGCACCAATTCATAGACTCCACGCTAACCAAATCACCGATTTTCAAATTTTGCTGTACCTCTTTGCCAACTTCTAAAATTTCTCCGGAAAACTCATGACCGGTGATAATCGGATATTTACTATGCCCATCATATTTGGTATATCCATCTTCATCTTGAAAGAGCAAATGGGCATCTGTACCACATATACCCGCTGCACCGATTTTTAATAGCACTTCATCTGCTTTTGGCACCGGCGTAGGCCTATCCGTAACTGCCCCTTTTATATCTTTCCAAATGGAATTGCCCCGCGCCGATCTACCGCTGCTTTCTTCCCGCTGTGACAGCTTATAACCCGGCTTTGGTACAAAGTTTGCTTCTACATAAAAAGCTCTCATCGTCTTTCCTCCACACTTATTTTTTGTCTTTTCTTCTTGTATATACATCTAGCCACACTGCTGCGACCAAAATAATACCTTTTACTATAAACTGCCAATAAGCATCCATATTCAGCATACTCATACCATTGTCCAAAGTTGCCATAATCAGCGCACCTAAAATCGCACCTGCCACTTTGCCAACACCACCGCTCATGCTTGTTCCGCCAATGACCGCACCGGCAATGGCATCCAATTCAAGATTCATATTTGCTGCCGTTGTTGGACTGGCATTTAACCGTGCCGCCAATAACATACCTGCAACCGCTACGGCAACACCATGGATCATATACACCATAACCATATTTTTGCGTACATGAATACCGGAATAACGGGCTGCATCCAAATTTCCACCAATGGCATAAATACTACGACCAAAAGACGTTCGCTGTGCAATTAATGTGAGAATCACAACAATAATCCCCATAATCAATACCGGCACCGGCACACCCCTAAAATGATTCATAACAATAATCGCTATCATGATGATTGCTGCCGCCACACCCCAACGAATCAACATCATATGAATCCCTTCCGCAAGGGTTCCATGTTTTTGTTTGTTCCTACGCTTTTGTATTTCATTCAACAACAGTACAACAGACACCACGATACCAATCACCAAACCAACCATTTCGCTTATATGCGCTTGTCCAAAATACACCAAAGACTCATTTAATGGTGCGATTGTTCGTCCACCGGTGACGGCTAAAATTAACCCTCGAAACAGCAATTGCCCTCCTAGCGTAACAATAAATGCAACCAATCCTGCATAAGCAATGATATAACCTTGTATCAAATAAACAACCACCCCTGTTACCAATGCAATCCCGATTACAACCGGCGTTGGCAGACCTACCAGCACCTGAAGTGCCGCCACCAAACACCCTATGAAACCCGCTACCGTTCCTGCCGAAAGATCAATTCCGCCTGAAACAATTACCAAGGTCATACTGCTCGCCATAATGCCAACGATCGCCATCTGGCGCGCTAAGTTAGAAATATTACGTGGTGAAATAAATGAATTTTCCAGACTCCTAAAATGATCACTTGTAAAAAATGTAAACACGAGCCAAAGCAAAATTAAAATCGCAATCATGGTAAAAGCACGAATATCAATTTTCTTCGTCCGCATATATTGTTTGTTTGCCAACGATTCCACCTACCTCTCTTCTAATTTATATTTTGATCGCTCCAAGGCATCGCCACTTCCACCTGGAACAGATGCTGTCATCAAAACTTCTTGATTTGCTTCAGAAATGTCAAATTCACCTGTAATTCTACCATCAGCCATAACCAACACCCGATCACTCATGCCTAATATTTCTTCCATTTCCGAAGAAATCATCACAACCGCAACACCTTTGTCAACCAAATCATTAATTAGTTTATAAATTTCATATTTTGCACCTACATCAATGCCTCTGGTTGGCTCATCAAAAATAACAATTTTAGGTTCGCAAAACAAAGCCTTTGCCAAAACAACTTTTTGCTGGTTTCCACCACTTAAATTTGCAACGCAAGTATCAACTCCGGGTGTTACAATTCGAATACTTTCTATATACGCACGCGTCACCTTTACTTCTTCATCCTCATTTAAAAAGCCTAAGCGAGAGCTTATTTTACGCAATGCAGCCAACGTTGTATTCTCCTTAATATCCATCCGCAAATTCAAGCCATATCGTTTGCGATCTTCGCTAATAATAACATAGCCTTGCTCTAGTGCCTCTGTCACACTTTTTACTTTAAATGGCACACCTTTTAAATAAACCTCCCCTTTTCCTTTTTCACGAAACGCACCATAAATTGCAGTAAATAACTCCGTTCGTCCTGCTCCCATCAATCCGCTAAAACCTAACACTTCACCTTGAAATACATCAAAAGATACATTGTCAATGAGTTTCTTACCCGAAATATCCGGATGAGAAACAGAGTAATTACGCACTTCAAAAACTTTTTCCCCTCGTGTATGAACTACTCTTGGAAATAAGTTTGAAAGAGCACGACCCACCATAAGCTGAATCATATTATCTTTACTCATATCAGCTCTTTTTCTTGTTTCAATTTTTTCACCATCCCGCAAAACCGTAATCTCATCTGAAATACGCATAACTTCATCTAATCTATGAGAAATATATACACAAGTCACGCCCTTATTTCTTAACATTTCTACGATACCAAGCAAAATGTCCACTTCCGCTTCTGTAAGTGCGGCAGTTGGTTCATCCAAAACCAGAAACGCTACCTCTTTGGCCAATGCCCTTGCAATTTCTACCATCTGTTTTTGACCAATTCCTAAATTTCTTATCTTTTCTTCCGGATTAATCAAACCATCCATACCTATTTGCTTCAGCAATACCTCTGTTTCTGCATACATTTGATCAAAATCAATAAAACCGTATTTCGTAGGTTTTTCATTTAAAAATATATTTTCCATCACACTCATATCCATAACCAAATTTAACTCTTGGTGAATACAGGCAATCCCCGCTTTATCCGCATCTCTAATCCCATGTAATTTCAACTCTTTTCCATTATAAATATATTCTCCATCATACTGCCCATAGGGATATACCGCACTGATAATCTTAATTAATGTTGATTTTCCTGCACCATTTTCACCCACAATCGCATGGACCTTTCCCCTTGAAATATCCAAATTTATATCAGACAAAGCAATCACGCCCGGAAATTTTTTCGTTACATTTCGCATTTGGAGAATAAAATCTTCTTGATGCATGGTTCTGCCTCCTTCAGAAAAACCGGGAGCCTTTGCATATTTCCCACCGGCTCCCGCACTCAAATTTAATTATTACCGGGCCACTCTTCTCTTGGCACATTTCGAAACACATCTTCCAGCGAATGGAATTGTTCCTGCACAATCAAAATTTCATAAATATTACTTACATCAATTGGAGTAACTTCGATATTAAAGGTTGGTATATCACCATACCCATTATATAATGTCGTCCACTCACCTAAACTTAAATCAACTGAAGTCATTGGATCTTCTCCTAGTGCAAGGGCAACTGCCAATTCCATAGCCGCACGATTCAATTTCCATAATGGTTTATACACAGTTCCGGTTTGCGTTCCTTCCACAATTCTTTGACATGCCGCCAAATCAGCATCTTGACCAGCGATTGGTATATTTAATCCTGCTGCACTCAAAGCTTGAATTGCACCACCGGCCGTACCATCATTGGATGCAATTACTGCTTGTACATCATTATTCATTGCTGTCAAAGCATTTTCCGTATGCTGCAAAGCTTCCATCGGATCCCAACCGATACACCATTGTTCCATCACAATATGAATGTCACCACTATCAATTAGAGGTTGTAATACACTTCTTTGCCCATCTGCTACCAAATGCGCATTATTATCATCCGGACTACCTTTCAGCCAAATAAAGTTTCCACTTGAGACCATATCCACTACAAACTGCGCTTGTATGGCACCAACGTCAAATGAATCAAACGTAATATAAAAATCAACTGCGCAATTCATAGCAAAACGGTCATAAGAAATTACCGGGACCCCCTCGGCATGAGCGGTCTCAATAATTGGAGAAACTGCATCCGCATCAATTGATTGCAAAATAAGTACATCGATGCCCTGCACAATTAAATTTTCGCTTTGCGCAATCTGATTTTGCACATCATTTTCCGCAGATTGTACCAATAATTCAAATCCATATTCATCTGCAAATGCACGGAACATTTCAATTTCCCGTTGCCAACGTTCTTCTTGTGTATGTCCAATTGAAACACCAATTCTAATATCTGAAATATCTCTTTCATCTGTTTCTTGCACACCATTTGCATCATCTTCATTTATATCAGCTGTATCTACAACGACTGCATCTGAAGTCTCGGTACCTGTAGTGCCATTCCCACCACAACCAATTACGAAGGAAGCGACCATAACTGTTGATATTATAAGTGCCAAAATCTTTTTCTTCATACCTTTTCTCCTCTTCTTTTAAATTGTTTTTCAGTTGTATTACAAAAACGTTTGCGTTTTCTTCGCAGCCGTCCTTATAACCTCTTCCGGGTCAATGGCCCAATAAGCCGGTCTAAATAATTCCACAGAACATATTGCATCATATCCTTTCGCCTTTAATTTTCTACTGATTTCTTCCAAAGGCATAACACCATCTCCCGGATACAAACGATGACAGTGATCCAAAATTTCAAGGGGCAAATCTTCGCAATCATCTATATGATAAACAAACAATTTTTCCAGTGGTACATCATCTATAGAATTGATATCTTCCAGCTTATTAAATAAATATAAGTTAAAAGCATCCAATGCCAAACCTACCTCTTCACGATCTACCGCCCTGACAATTTCCAATGCCTGCGCAAGACTTCGTACACACCAACGCGGATCCCCAATTGGTTCAAAAGCCAATCCCACTTGATAAGGAGCCGCAATCTCCGCCAATTTATGCAATGCCTCTACACTATCTGCAAAAATATCTTCTTTTGTTTTCAAATGCATATCCGCACCCATCGTAGGAACAACAACCAAATATGGGTTATCAATTGCCTGAGATATTTCACAAGCAAATTGAAATAAGTCTACTACCTCTGCCCATTTATCTGCTGTGCAAAAATTGATATCTTCGATTGAATTAAACGCATAGGGTTTTAATTGACTTGATGCAAAAAACTTTTGCAAATCACCTACCGTATTTTTTTCCAAATAGGTCTTTAGCATATCCAAACGTATCTCGATATAGGTATACTCATATTTCTCACATAACCGAAGATCCAATTCCAAACTTGATTTTTTCATACATGTCGCTTCATTAAATCCCAATTTCATACCTTTCACCTCTTTCTCTATCCACATTTATGCAAATGAGCCAGTGCTTTTTTTGCTGCTGTTTCACCATCAGGCTCCGGCAAACACTCTACCGAAATATATCCCTTATATGCTATTTCCTTTAACACATCTAAATAACTTTTAAAATCAAGCGTTCCACTCCCCGGATAACAACGTGTATTATCCGCAATATGGAAGTATGCCAATTTTTCACCACACATACGAATTGCTTCCAAAGGATTTGCTTCATCAATATTCATGTGGAACGTATCCAAATGAACATAAACATTTGGAATATTCCATTTTACAAGAAAATCCAACGTCTCTTTTACCGTAGTAAATACATTTACTTCATAACGATTAATCACCTCTAACATCATTCTCACACCCTGCGCAGCCGCTTGATCGGAAAGAACTCTGAGATTATTTGCCAAACGCTCCATGTAATACGCTCGACATCCGCTTTCCGGAACATTTCCTTTTATCCAACCGATTATTAAATCTGTTTTTAACTTCGAAGCCATCTCTATATAGGAGCCCATACCCTCCATTGCTGCTTTGATTATGTAAGGTCTATCATCTAATAAACTTACGCCACCTTGCGTGTGCAAACGCCCCGTTACGATCGCCGAAATTTTAACACCATGGCCATCAGACACTCTAATCAATTCATCATAATTTAAAATCGTAGTTTCCCGCATATGAACTTCAAGACCTTGATAACCCAATTCCGCCGCTTTTTTTATATTATCTTGAACGCTACCTTGCAACAGAATCGGTGCCGACTTCGGTGCAAAATCTGCACTAGACAAAGCATATTTTTTCATAATCAACCTCAGTGTTAATTTGTTTTTCATTTTCCTTTGTTTCGTAGATTATAACACTTGTGCCCACGTGGGCACAAGTGGCGAAATAACCAAAAACAAACCCATCTTTTTAGCTTAATCCACTAAACAGATTTCACCAAATGATGGGTTTTTATATATTTTATACTAAATATTATATTTTGTTTTAATCAAAATGTCTGTATAACGATAGGGTGACTTGGGACTAACGCTCTCAAAAAGCAAGCGATATAAAAGCATTGTCGGCTCATACCCTTGTACAAAGGGATCTTGACCAATCAAATAATCAATACAATCCTTTTCCAAATACCGAATATTTTCTTCAATCAAATCATGGGCAATTACTTTTATTTTTTTTTCTATTTTACGTGCAATCAAACAATCGCACACTCCTTTTCCACCATAACCTACAATATATATCCCTCGAATATCCGGATGCCCATCCAAAATCTTTTCTGTAATTTCTCGTGACAACTCATTTTGATCATTTGCATACTGTGGTTCTAACAGGATAACATTTGGATGATTCTTTTTGATTTCTGCTTCAAATCCCTCTACCCGTGTATTCAAAGAATTATTTGTAGATTCCCCGGAAACCACCAAAACCTTACCCTGATTTCCTATGATATCCCCCATAAGACGTGCTGTCGTCCGACCACTGCGTATACCGTTTTGCCCGATGAAACACAAACGCCCCGTATTTTCCAAATCACTATTAAATGTAACAATTGGTATTTTATACTCTTTCACAAAACACCGCATCGCCAAAGCAAGCTCCTTGCTCTCAGAGGGCATTAGAGCAATGGCATGATATCCTTTGCGTTTTAATGTCTCCATAATCTCAATCGTTGTATTCGCATTGATACCGGGTGTTTGAAAAATATCCACAGTACCCCCTAGGCTTTCCACTTTCAACTTCGCATCTTCAATTCCCGCAACAACATCTTGAATGAAAGGTGTTTCCACGGCTTGTACAATAACACCAATCTTCAAATTCCTTTTCGCCATCGCCATCGCGCGTCCCGCCTTATTTGGCATATAACCCAATTCCTTTGAGATCTCAATGATTTTTTCAGCTAATTCCAAATTTACGTGCCCTTTGTTATTCAGTGCTCTATCGACCGTTCTTCTTGACACACCGGCTTTATCAGCTATTTGTTGTAATGTAACAGCCATTTTTAAGCTCCTTTTCTTCACCCATCTTAAAGATATGATACCTAATTCTATCACATTACAAACAATTATGTAATCTGCATCTATATTTTATCAAATCTATCTCTATCAACTTAATTTTGATCTTTTCTTATCTCGTTTTATAAACATACCAATTGGAAATAAAACACATAAAACAATCAAAATCACAATTATACCGCCTAGCTCTTTCAACGGATAATAAAAAGTAAAATATGATACGTGCCAAGAAATTGCATTTGACAACAACAGCATAATAATATTTCCACCTATCAATATTCCTATTATACTGATAAAGCTATAGCATAATCCTTCATAACTCAATACCTTCCATATTTGCTTTCGCTCCATTCCTATATCTCTCATTAATAAAAATTCTCTTTCCCTTGCTAACATTCCGGAAACTAACGTATTTATATAATTTACAAACGCAATCAATAATAACGTTATACTAATCAACGCCATAATAACACGACTTATCGTCAAATACCCAACATATTCCTCTATCACATCTGAATTTGCAACTAGCTCAATAAACGCTTGCGATAAATCATTATTTTTTTCCTGAACGTATTTCAACAATTCCTCTTTTATTTCTAATCCTTTTTCTACATCAAATGATATTTTAAAAGCCACCTCCTCAAATCCCATTCTCCGAAAGGTCTCTTCACTAACCATAAAATAATTAATATATTCTTCATTCCAGGCCATATCAATCTGAGGAAAATGCTTATCCGTGACATCTAAATAACCACTACAAACAAGCCCATATTCTTGCTCACTCATGGCATCAAACATATATACATTTTTTCCAATTTGCTCTATTGCATCCATCTCTTCTCGCAGCGAAAGCATATGGTTATGCAATACCAATATACCATCACCCGATATTAACGATTGACAATCTATTTTCTTATCATAATTCCTTGCATATTCTTCCAAAACCTTCAATGTCTCATCATCCACACCTTGAATAACAGCAGCTGTGTTTGTTTTAAGATTTTTATTACTTGTATTTATAAGTAATTGAAGAGCACCATAAGGTTCCATAAAATATCCTAATCCCCCTTTTACACATCTTATGCTATCTTTACTATTTTTTGTAATCTTCTCTATATCTTTTATCATTTGGTTCTTAATCAGATAAAATGCGTTCATATTTGGCTCACCCCACGAATATTCACGCATACCCAAAGCAGACACCCCAACCGAAAAGTCCGGATTTTGCCCTAATTGATTTTGTATGTCAACACCTCTTGAAATAACAACTGAACATAATACCATGATACATCCTAATGTAATTGAAATAATTACCAAAAAAAATCGTTTTTTAATTCTAATTACATTATGCCAGGCTAAGTGAAATAAATAAAACCTTTCCTTGCCCTTTATTTTTAATTCTTTTCTTCTTGTTGTTTTTTTCTTTAATCGCTTTTGCGCACTTAAGCTTTTGTTCGTTCGATATACCACAAAAACTGATACTATAAACACAAAAATACCAACACCAATATAAATGTGCCATGAAAAAGCTGCCATATATACGAAAGGCAATGATATCAACATTCCTATAACACAGCCCACACCAATAATTTCTATGTTTTGAACCCACAGCATCCTAGTCAACTGCGCCCTCGTCATACCCAATGTTCTCATAATCCCGATTCTAAACATATGACTTGACATGGAAATTGTCATTATATTGTAAACCAACAAAAAAATACTCACAAGAAAAACAAAAACACTTACAATGGCAACACTATATCCACCAATCATCCTTTCCCAAGATTCGTAGGTTGGTGAATTTATTCCAATAATTTTTTGTCCTTCTTTTATCTCAATATCATGATATATCCTTGCTTCAATATCATTTCTGTCATACATAGAAGATACTGTCGTAAACTGTATATTTACAGGGTGTTTCAATTTTTTTCCTTTGTCTAAAAATGCATTTGATAAGTATACCGGCAGCTCTTCATCAACCATATTTGTATGCGCAACGAAAACACCTGACAATCGTACACTATATAAGCTTGCCCCTTTTTGATTCAATGCCCAGTCATTCCATAAAAGAAAAAAAGGAATTTTCATGCCAATTTGCGGATTATCAATTCCAATTTTTTCTAATGTTGTCTGTGATATCATAATCTCATCGGCTTGTTCCGGATATTTTCCTATAATATCAATATATGTTGGTTCAAAAAAATTTTGAAAGGTAATCTTATCACTCACTACTATTTGCGCAATTTGCAAATTCTCTTCCTGCCAAATTCCAATTTCCTTTACAACACCAACTTGATTTATATAACTTAATTCTTGTAATTTTAAAACCTGTTCTTCTGTTCCATTCATCAGCACCCCTGATGCCAACGTGCCATTCTCTCGCACTATTTCAAGACGATCCATTGTAATTTTTCCCACAGTCAAAGAGAAAATACCGGATATTCCTAAAATAGCAAACGCAATTGTCACTATTACAATCGTTGAACTTTTCTTATTTTTTCTATTATTGGCTTTTGCAAGCTCAAATAGAACCTTATCCTTTCCGCTCATAAATACCTTTCACTATAAATCTTTCCATCTTTAATTTGAATCATTCGACTCGCCATTTCCGCCACGCGCAAATCATGCGTGACAATAATCATAGTCTGGTTAAATTCTTTTGCCATTTCCCGGAATAATACCATCACTTCCACTGTTGTCTGCGAATCCAAATTTCCAGTTGGCTCATCTGCTAAAATAATAGCCGGTTTTGCAACCAACGCTCGCGCAATTGCTACCCTTTGTTGTTGACCGCCTGAAAGCTGGTCAGGCATTTGCATTAATTTATCTGCAAGTCCTAATGATACCACTATCTTACCAACAAATCCTTGTTCAACATTTTCTCCATCCAAACGAAGCGGAAACATAATATTTTCATATATATTTAAAGTATCCAATAAATTAAAATGCTGAAATACAAAACCAACATTTCTTCGCCGAAACCTACTACGTTCATCTTCCGTCATCTGACTCAACAAATGATTCTGAACCAAAACCTCTCCGGATGTTGGAGTTTCTAATCCACCCAACATTTTTAATAGTGTACTTTTTCCACTCCCCGACGTACCCACAATAGAAATAAATTCTCCTTTTGGTATACTTATATTAATTTTATCTAAGGCGCGCACTTCCAAATCGCCATCTTTATATATTTTCTTTAAATTAATTGTTTTTAAAATTTCCACTTTTTTCTCCCTTACCAACCTCCTTTAATATTTACCTTTTCCTCATTACTTAAATTTCTAAAACCCATAAATTGCATAATATACCTCCTAATATTTCGTAGCTATGACATTTCTTGCTAAACTGATTACCTGATTATACCTCTCTCTTTCATCATAATAAAGGGGAGAATATCCCCATCAAAGTATTCAACAATTCATAACTTATTGGAGGAAAATCCAATTATAAATACAGCACAGCCCCCATATTCCTTGCAAAATCGAAATCACAATATCACCCTACGCTACAAATTTTATATTCTTTTCATTTTATTTTCTAATACATATATTCCTTTTTCATTAATTATAATAAAAAATAGCCACTTTCATAAACTTTAATCGTTTACAAAAATGACTACTCATCACTTGCCTAACTATTTGTTAAAATGCGGCAAATACTCCTTATTTTTTTCAAACATTTCATTTACCATATTTTTAATTTCTTCCAAACTCAATACAGAAGCGGTTAAAGGATCAAAAGCAATAGCTTCAAATATCTTTTGCTTGTCCCCCTCCAAAATACCTGCTACAGCCAATTCTTCACAACAAGCTGTGCTATGATTCATAATGGCGAGAACCGCAGGCAATTTACCTACTTTTAAAGGGCGAAGCCCAGCCTTAGAAGCAATCACCGGCACTTCAACACAACATCCTTCCGGCAGATTATCAATGATGCCCCAATTGCGTATGTTACCATTAAACTCAAAGACTTCATTATCCCCAAATACCGCATTAAAAATATAAGCAGCATATTCATCACCACGAGAAATATCAATATCTTCTTTGGCAACGTAATCATCCATCTCCTTTTTCCAAGAATTCTCTTTTTCCAAATATTCATCTAAAATATAACCATAAGCACCCGGATTCCAACCCGTACCCGGCAAACAATATTTTTCAATCAAATCCTGACGTTTCCGAAACCAAGGATTGTATTCCGATACATGACCGCTTGATTCCGTGGGATAATAGCCAAAATTCAAATATAACTCATTTCGGACGATTTCCTCATGATACACTTCTTTTCTCTCCGTAATCGCCTTGTGAATCAATGGATATGCATCTTTGCCATTCCATTTAAAATCTAAATAATGCGCTTGATGATTCACGCCGGCACAAGTATAGGTGATTTCATCGTATTTAGCACCAATCCAATCCGCCAACATATGAGCGGTTCCTTGCACACTATGGCACAATCCTGTAATATTTAACTTGGTTTCACTTTGCATGGCACGACAAAGCATCGCCATGGGATTGGTATAATTCAACACCACCGCTTCCGGTGCAACCCGTTCAATATCACGACATATTTCCAGCAAAACCGGTATCGTCCGAGCCGCACGGAAAATGCCGGACGGCCCACGGGTATCACCCACACAGATATCCACACCGTATTTCTTAGGAATTTCAATATCATGACGCCAGATTTGAACACCACCTGCTAAAATAGTAATTATAACCCCATCCGCTCCTGTTAAAGCTTCTATTCGATTGGTCGTTGCCGTGATTGTCGCCGCACTACCACGTTTATTTACAATCTTTTCACAAACCTTTGTAATCGCTGCCAAACGGTCAGAAGAAATATCCATCAAAGCAATTTCTACATCATCAAATGCAGGGTAGGATAAGATATCTTTCACAACAGCACTTGTAAAATCAAAACTTCCCGCCCCGATAAAAGCAATTTTTTTCATTTCATCTCCTTACAGTTACATATTCTAATAAATAATTACACCTTGCACAACGCGGTTTGCCACAGGATTATCCACACTGGGACTATCCGTATGAAAGCCCATTTTTTGTGAAGTAAAAAACGCCAATAATTGCGCAAACACAACATTCGCCACAGCTAAGAAAAAATCATTTTCAAAAGCCACACCAAAGGTTACTGCAAAATCCGCACCAAAGGTTTCAACCGGTTTTGAGGATACCACCAATACTTTATTTTTTCCTCTCTCCGCCATCACCTCTTTTAAGAAATCCAGATCGTACTTGCGCGTTAACGCATCATCCGAAATCATATGCAATGTAATTGTATTGTCTTTTACCATAAACTTAGGCCCATGTCTAAATCCCATGGAAGTATCATGAACCACATTCACTACACCCGTTGTCAATTCACACATTTTCACAGTCGCCTCATGCGCCGCACCTTTCAAAGTACCGCAACCCAAAAAAGCAGCCCTATCAAAATCAAATACGTTGGCAATTGCTTTTGCTTCATCAGCCAAATATTGCAATTTATCTCCTATCACATCACTTAAAAAAAGTGCATCTTTTTTAAACTGCGCAAAGTGACCAAAAGCCAAAACACCATAGGCCGCAAGCGCCATAGATGTCAAACTGGAAGTCATCGCAAAACCCGCATCGTTAGTTTCTTCCGGCAAATTGATTGTCATACGATAATCCGACTCCCCTGTCATCAAAGCCAATTTTCCCTCCGCCGCACAAGTAATTGCGACCTCAAATAAATCATTGACTCGTTTTCTGGCATATTCTACAGCTGCCACACTTTCCGGGCTATTACCCGAACGCCCAAAGGAAACCAACATCGTTGGAATTTCTGCTTTCAAATAACTATCCGGCGTAGCTACAATATCTGTTGTATGAATGGCCGTTGTATTATAACCCAAATATTTATTTACACCCGGAAAAACCATCTCTGCACAAAAAGCACTACTGCCGGCACCGGTAAAAATAATATTTAATTTTTCAAATGACAAAGCACGTTCCATAAAAGAAGTGATTTCCGATAAACGCTCCTCCAAGATTTCTACTGTTTTTTGCCACATCACAGGTTGTTGTGCAATCTCTCTTGCTGTAACACCACCTTTGGTTGCAACGTAATGTTCAAATGTAAAATCCATCGTTTTTTCCCTTTCTACTTTAAAGTTGTTTATTTTATTGTTGTTGCTTTTAAACAGGCACCATAAACAGGTATATGCAGCGGTGCCACCAATTCCATGTCATGGGTTTCCAATCGTTTCATCAAAGGCTTTAAAATCAAATCGCCTGATTGAAACACACCACCACTGTAAGAAACTTGAATGGGTTTGTTTTGAAATGCCAATTGTCGCATCAAGCCAACCGCTAACAAGTCCAACTCTGCTGCTGCCTGATCAAAGATTTGCAAACAGGTTGGATCCCCTTTTGTTGCAAGCTCTGTAACAAGTTTAGACAAAGAGGCGATTTTATCTCGTTGCAATCTATCCTCTTCCAGCAAATGACCCATAATATAAATATCTTTTTTTAAATCAAAATGCTGCATCACAGCATCATATAAAAGCGTACGGGTTTCTCTTAAATCTACCTGACGGGTAAAATGATAAATCAATTTTCGTCCAATGTAATGTGCGCTGCCCTCATCCCCCTCTAATTCCGGACCATAACCACCGCTTCTGGCTACATTGCCTGCCTCATCAAAACCAATGGCAATCGAACCTGTACCTGATACAATATTAATCCCCGGTTGAAAACCCAATGCACCATAATAACCCACTTCTACGTCATTCACAAAAATAATTTTAACAGGCAAACGCGGCCCTATTTCCTTTAAAGCTTCCATCAGACTCTCTGACTCCCCATAAATCGGAATACCGGCACAAGCCACCACTTCTGAAAAATCAATGCTACCCACACAAGCTTTGATTCCTTTGTCCAGATGTTGAAACAGACCCTCCTTACCTAGAGTCGCATAATAACAACCTGTTGTCTCATAAGTCGCAATGATTTCTCTCTCTTCATTCATCAAAGCAAAGGCTGTTTTTGTGCCGCCTCCGTCAATTCCCAGATAATACATCTCACATTCCTCCTCTTACGACCAAACATACACAGGAAATAAGCCCTGTGTATGCGTTGCCTTTCTAATAACCTACCATATATGTGCCATGGGCTTCAATCATTTCATCCACCATCGCCTTAATCTCATCTACCGACAATTCTGAAGATGTATGAGGATCTAACATAGCTGCCTGATAAATATAATTGCGGTCTTTTGTTTTTGCTGCCGCAATGGCCAATAAATGAACATTTATATTTGTCATATTCATAGCCGCCAATTGCACCGGTAACTTACCTACATGAGAGGGGTTAATCCCATTGCCATCTGCGTAACAAGGCACTTCCACACAAGCATCCGCAGGCAAATTGTCAATCAAACCTGTATTTATTACATTTCCACCAAAGTTAAATGGCGTATTTGTTACCACTGCTTCTATGATATAAGAAGCATATTCTTTCGAACGCTCATGGGTAATTTTTCCATCCTTTAGGATATTTTCTTTTTCTTCTTTCCAGTTTTTAATTTGCGCAATACAACGACGGGGATATTCATCCAACGGGATGTTATAACGTTCAATCAGCTCCGGATACTTTTCCTTAATAAAAAAGTTATTGTACTCCGCATTGTGTTCACTGGATTCCGTGCAATAATGGCCAAAATGACGAATATATTCAAAGCGTACCATATCTTTATGCTTTTCGCTATTATTTTTTGCAATTGCCTTTGATTTTGCTTCCTCATAAATATCATTGCCATCCTGATCACACAAAGACAGTAACCAGCCCATGTGATTAATACCGGCAATATAAGCCGTATGACCCTGCACTTTATCTTCCATGCCTACAGCCTCTAAAAGCTCTTTGGGACACATCTGAACACTATGACAAAGGCCAATCGTCTTAATCTTGGTATATCTTTGCATATAACCTGTCAAAATGGACATCGGGTTTGTATAATTCATAAACAATGTATCCGGACAAACTGCTTCCATATCATCCGCAAATGCTTGCAACACCGGAATGGTTCGCAAACCTCTCATAATACCACTGATGCCGGTGGTGTCTCCAATGGTTTGGCGTAAACCATATTTTTTAGGAATCTCAAAATCTATCACTGTACAAGGCTCATAACCGCCGATTTGCACCGCATTAATCACAAAATTTGCATCTCTCAAAGCAGCTTTTCTGTTTTCCACACCCAAATAAGAGGTGATACTTGCTCTGCTTTCATTTACATTTGCATTGATTGCCTTTAAAATAATTTCTGATTCTTCCAAACGCTCTGCGTCAATATCATAGAGTGCAATATCACATGCCTGTAAGGCCGGTGTACACATCACATCTCCTAAAACGTTGCGGGCAAATACCGTACTGCCTGCTCCTAAAAATGTAATTTTCATAATCAAATCCTCTCCTATCTATAATTTTCCACCTGCAGTAGCAATACCCTCCACAAAATGTTTTTGGAAGATAAGGTAGATAATAATCATTGGAATCGTAGCCAAAACCGCCGCTGCCATCAATCTTGGAAAATGTGTTACAAACTGCCCTTGCAAAGAGGCTAGGGCTGCCGATAAAGGTAATAAGGTACGGTTGACAATCAATGGCCACAACAATTCTCGATATGCAAAAATTGCTGTGAAAATTCCCAAAGCGACCATAGAAGCCTTCACCAATGGTGCCATAACAAAAAGAAACACCTGACCGATGTTGCAACCATCTAAAATAGCTGCTTCCTCTAAATCCCGCGGCAATCCTAAATATGCCTGCCGAAGCAAAAATGTACCAAAAGCTGTTACCAACCCCGGAAACATCAGTGCAAAAAAGGTATCTAATTGCCCCAGACTCTGTACCATTTGAAATTGAGGAATAATAAATATTTGTGATGGTATCATCAACTGTACTACTACAATTGTAAACAAAACTTTTTTGCCAAAAAATTCTAGTCTGGCAAAGGCATATCCTGCAAGAGTCGCCGTCAAAACAGCTGCAATCACACGACCTACAATCAATGCCACGGTAACGCCATATAAGCGCATAAAATTCATAGAGTCAATCACGTCCCGAAAATTATTCAACTGCCAATTGGCCGGAATAATCACAAAAGGATTTACCTGTGTTGACTCTGTTTGTGTCATAAATGCTGTGAGTACCATCCAAAGAAAAGGAACCAACATCGTAAATGACACAATCAGCAAAATAATATAAACCAAAATTCTGCCCAACTTACTTGATTTTTCCACATTTCCTGCTTTTGTTTTCATAGGCTCCCCCTTTCTAGTTATAATGTACCCATTTCTTTTGTGCTATCATTTGTACTGCTGTTACCAAAGCAATCAATACCAATAAGAATACTACCACGGTAGCACCCATGCCCCAGTTTCGATTGATAAAGGCATAGCGATAGAATATATATACCAATGATTGGGTTCTTGGTAAGGCCGGGTTTCCACCGGTTCCCATACCCATAATCATAAAAATGGAATCAAAAATTTGCAGTCCGGCTATCACCCTTGTCACCGTAACAAAGAAAATCATAGGCGAAATCAAAGGCAACGTAATGGAGAAAAACTGACGAATCGGGGAAGCCCCGTCTATACTTGCCGCTTCATAGTAATCTCTGGGCACATCCTGCAAACTAGCCAAAAACAGTATCATATTGTAACCAATCACAGACCAAATACCAATAATCGCCAATGAAAACAAGGCGATATTCGGATTCGACAACCAGCTTACACGGATGCCAAAAACATTATTAATCAAACCAAACTCCGTATTAAATAACCAACGCCAAACCATAGCAACGGCAGCCGGTGCCACAATCATAGGCAGGAAAAAAATAACACGAAAGGTTGTCCTGCCTCGTATTTTTCCATTGAGAAAAACTGCCAAAATCAGGGCAATCACAATGGAAAGAGGCACTTCCAAAAGTGTATAAAATATCGTGTTTGCTGCTGCTTGCCAAATTTCCGCTCCAAAAATCCCACCGGCAAATAATCGCTCATAATTATCCATGCCAACAAATTCATTGCCTAACCCAAAATCTCCTACTCGGTGAAAACTCTGCCAAATGGTTCTTATCATTGGGTAAATATTTAGCACAATCAGGCCGATGATCGTTGGTAGTACAAATAGCCACCCCCATAAATTCGCACTTTTTCGCCTCGCCATTTCTTTTCCTCCATAAAGTGGCAAAGCTTATGCCTTGCCACTCTTGTTGTTTATTTATTTCATCCTTTATTATAATACCATACTTTTATTCATTTGCTAATGCATCATTCATCATCACAACAATGGCATCCAATGTTTCATGCAAATCGGCAGTACCTGCCCAAACTTCCATCAACATATCATTGATTGTAAATTCCCAAACTGTTGTATTTCTGGAATATGGACGTTGTACAGCATAATCCAACAATTCAACATATGGTGTTAAATCCCAAAGATCTGTGTTGTTTACCCAATCATCAGAAACCCCTTCAAAAGCTGCCATTGTAACACCAAGCTCCGCTTGCATTCTTTGCATTGCTTCAGAACCAAACCACTCAACCAATGCCATAGCTTCTTCCGCCATATCTGTATTCGCCGCTACTGACCAACCAAGGCCATTTTCAATACTTGCTCTTCTGCCTGTTACAGCATCTACAGGAAGCATCGCAACACCAACATTCTCGTGGAACGCTTCATTTTCTTTAAAGGCCGGAATCATCCAAGCACCTTCTGTTGTCATCGCAATTGAACCGGCTCCAAATAAAACACTCTTCTCATTTTCTGCTTGAATCTCTACCGGAGGCATAGCATTTCTTACAAGTCTTTCCGTAAACTCCATCGCTCTAATTGTTTCCGGATTGTCAAAACCGGAAGCATCTTGTGCGTCATTGATTACATATCCACCAAAGGAATAAATCACATTCCAATAACCAACTTGGTTGTCACCGGGTGCCCAGGATGTTCCCCAGATACCATTATCCGCATCTGTCAATGCAACGGCTGCTTCATAAAAATCTTCCCATGTCCAATCTTCCGTTGGTGTATCAACACCTGCTGCGTCAAACATCTCAATGTTGTACCAAAGAGCAATTGTATCAATGTCTTTTGGAATACCATATTGATTCCCATTGTCTTGATATAGTTCTACAAGACCCGCCGGGAAAGCACTCATATCTAACAAATCACTGGCTGCAATCATATCATTCAAATTCATCAACATACCGTTGTCCATGTATCTTTGAATTTCATTGCTATGCATCCACATAACATCCGGTAAGTCTCCGCCTGCTGCTGCTGCTTCAAGCATCGTCCAATACTCACCCCAAGGAACTACCGAAATCTCTACGGGAATGCCTGTTTCCTCTGTAAATAAATCAGCAATTTGTTGCAAGCCGGGTCTTTGGTTGGAATCCCAAATACCTACATTAATTGTGCCTACCGTACCGGTTTCAAAATCATCCGGTTCCTCCACATCATCTGCCGGAGGCGCTGCATCATCTGTCTCATCTTCCGTTACTGTTTCATTACCTGTGTCAGCTGCAGTATCTCCATCGTTTCCGCCACATGCTCCAAGTAAGAAAGTAGACGCGACCAGTGTCGCCGCAATGATTGTACTAATCAACTTTTTCTTCATGATTGTTCTCCCTTTCAATTGTTTGATTTTCCGCATCATCCATATTTTATATTGTGCAATTTATGGCGCAATGCGTCAGTTCTGCTTAAGATTATATACGCATTGCATAAAAACGTAAATATCTTAGTTGCTTTAAAAGCTATCAATATGCTTGTTTAATGCAAAAAAATATCAAGTCGTCTTGCATTTTGATATATTTTCACTTATAATGGTTTTAATCTGTATATAATTTGTTCATAATTTGTTCATATAAATACGAAATAAGCGTAAAAAAGATGGAGGTGCCTATGCCCTTTTTAAAAAACACAACACGAAGTGACAACCTTATTTACAACAACTATCCCATTCGAGCCTTTGTAGATTGCAACATTGTCCAAAGTGGTTGGGAGGCTTGTGCGCCAAACTATTCTGTGGGACCGGCAACCAGAAGCCATTTCCTATTCCACTATATCTTGAAAGGAAAAGGAACCGTATCCGTTTTGAGCAGCAAAGGACAACCCATAGACTTTGAAGTGAAACAAAATCAGGGCTTTATGATTTTTCCCAACCAACATGCTTTTTATGTGGCTGACAGCGATTTGCCTTGGGAATACCTCTGGGTAGAATTTGACGGATTAAAAGCCAACGAATACCTCAACTTAGCAGGTTTTGACTTTGACAACCTACTCTATACACCAAACAACGTAAAACTCGCCCATCGAGACCTATTGGATGAGCTGTGGTATTTGGTAAACCACGGAGAAGAAAGCACTTTCAATGTGGTCGGCCACCTCTTTCTTCTTTTGGATGCCCTGCAAAAATCTTCCGGCAACAGAAAAGAGCTCCAACAAGGTGATATGAACGACTTCTACATCGAAGAAGCCATTGCTTTTATTGAAAAAAACTATGCCTTCAGCATTTCTGTTGAAGACATAGCTACTTTTGTAAATATAAATCGTAGTTACTTTGGGAAAATATTTAAAGAAAAAACAAAAACAACACCCCAAGACTTCTTGATTCGCTATCGTATGGCAAAAGCCTGCGAATTACTCCATGACAAAAGTTTACTGCTCAATGAAGTAGGCACACAAGTGGGATATCCCAATTCCTTGCGCTTTTCGAGAGCTTTTAAAAATACCTATGGCTGCTCACCAAGAGAATGGCGTTATACAAACATCAACTAATTTTCTCAATGATTATTTTTTCTTGATACAATGCCTTGTCGGCAGGATCAAAAATGCCCGTTTTTTCGTTGAGGGCAGATGCCACAGAAATGGCACTGGCCTCACGCAACGTTTCTTCAATGGTCATACCCTCTGATAAGCCAATGGCAAAACCGGATACAAAAGCATCCCCGCAACCCACCGTATTGACTGCATCAATCCGAGGTACAATACTTCTATAAACACCCTTAGCACAAACCAAAAGAGAACCCTCTTTCCCCAAGGAAATCGCAACAAACGCAACACCACGTCCATGAATTTCTTTGGCTGCCGCAATGAGCTCCGGCATATCCTTACACCCTTTGCCTGTTAACAGTCGAATTTCATCTTCATTGGGTTTCACCATCGTCGGAGCCGCTTCAATGCCCCTTTCCAATAAAGAACCACTGGTATCTAAAATCACCTTTTTTCCAAGGCTTTTAACAATTTCAATCAACGTACAGTAAAAACTACCATCCAAACCGGTCGGCAAACTCCCTGACATGGAAACCACATCTGCATCTTTTACCAGTTCTGTAAAGCGATCCAAAAATCTCTGTTTATCCGCAGCACTTACCGCCGGTCCCGGCTCTAAAAACTCTGTTTGCTGCTTATTCACAGGATCCCAAATATTGATACAGCTACGGCTCTCACCCGACAATTCACAAAAACGACTTTCTATGCCAAATTCTTTCAGTGCTTCTTTTACATAATTCCCCGCATGACCTGCCGCAAACCCTGTGGCAACTACCTTAGAGCCTGAAATGGCAGCAGGCTTTGAAACATTTAAACCTTTGCCCCCGGGCACATAAGAACATTCTTTCACACGATTGACTTCCCCAAGTCGCACATCTTCCACCACATAACGCTTATCAATGGCCACATTTAAAGTGACTGTTAATATCATCTCTACTCTCCCTTACCGGCACTTCCGCATATCATAATGCGACTTTTTACCATTTCTTTCACTGCTTCCATACTCAATTTTCCACTTTTCTTAGGATCAAACACATCCGGATTCTCTTTGTATAATTTTTTTGTTGCATCTGTAAAAGCAACTCTAAGCTCTGTTGCAAAATTTACCTTGCACATACCTCTTGCGATACATTCTTTTACATCCTCTGCTGAAAGTCCGGAAGCACCATGCAGTACAAGGGGAATATCTACCACTTCTCTGATTTTAGAAACCAATTCTTTTTCTAACACCGGCTCCCCCGCATAAAAACCATGGGCCGTGCCGATACCAATCGCCAAAGAATCAACGCCTGTACGTTCCACAAAAACTTGCGCTTCCTTTGGATCTGTATTTGCATTACCCTCTGATTCTAAGTCATCTTCCTTGCCCCCTACTTTGCCCAATTCTGCCTCTACCGGAATGCCCTTTGTTTTGGCAAATTCCACCACTTTTTTTGTCTTTTCTACATTCATCTCAAAAGAATCATGGGATCCGTCTATCATCACCGATGTATAACCGACCTCTATTGCATCAGCAACCAAATCAAACGCTGTTCCGTGATCCAAGTGTAACGCAACCGGCACGGATGCTTTCTTGGCCCTAGCTGAAACCATAGCATGAAACATATCCAACGAAGCATATTTTACAGTTGAAGGTGTGGTCTGTAACATAACCGGAGCTTTTAGTTCTTCTGCCGCCGCAACCACCGCCAGCACCATCTCCATATTTTCTACATTAAAGGCTCCAATTGCATAGCCTCCCTTTTGTGCATCTAATAACATTTTCTTTGGTGTAACAAATGACATATTGCCTCCTCTTCCTTTGCATTTTTATCCATCATGCAAAAAACATTATCTTTGTCACAAGCATTATAATACTATGAACACAAAAATACAATGACTTTATTTCTTCTCCTCTGGTTTTTCTGCTCGTTTCATAACCAATTCCGCAGAAATACTAATGGCCAATTCCGCCAAAGTTTCCGCCTTGATTTTAATTCCAATGGGCATGTGCAAACGATTGATCTCCTGCTTGGAATAACCCGCTTCTCTTAACATGCCTTTTTGGGTTGCCGCTTTATGCTTGCTACCCATCACCCCAATATAATAAGCAGGCGTTGCCAATAATTGCTTTTCCAAGTCATAGTCAAACTGATGACATCTGGTTATAACAATCGCATAGTCCTTATCTGTAATCTGAATCATTCCTTGCATATTTTTGAAATCCACTAAAATACGCTCTTTTGCCAAAGGGAATAAATCCGCCGTCAAAAAGTCCGCCCGATCCTCTAAAACCACCGGATAAAAATCCAAACCATGCAAAATCGGCACCAAAGCCTGCGCCACATGACCACCACCAAAAATATAGACCTTTCCTGCCGCAACAAACTCTTCAATAAAATATTTTTCCTCCTCAAAATCTTCTGTTTTTTCATTCCGCAACACAAAAGGTACTGTTTGCGTCTCTGATAAACTTGATAATACATAAAAGTTCCTATTTTGAATCATGTAACTTGATATTTCTTGACACATTTCTCCCAAATGCGGTAATTCATAAGAAAGATATTGAAATAATACTACCACACTGCCACCGCATATCATGCCTAAGTCAGCCACTTCATTGGGTGCCAAATTGTAGGATTTCGTACAGCTTTTCTTTTCTGTAACGCAGATTTTCGCCAATTCTTCCGCCATAAACTCAACGGTACCACCACCTATCGTGCCGGCAATACGCCCCCGTTCACCAACCAGCATACGAGACCCTTTCTCTCGCGGCGTAGAACCGGTATTATCAATCACGGTAACTAACACCGTATTTTTTTTTTGCACGACCATCTCTGCTATTTTTTGAAACATATTGCTCATAAAAATCACTTTCCTTTCATACTACTTATTTCCAAACGCGGTAATCTACACCAATCTCACTCATTTCTTTGTCATAAATCAAACTACCAAATACCTTTGTAAAAATAGTTGCTATTTTCCCGGGTGCCCGAAACATCAACCCAACCATTCTCTTTGGTATTTTGATCAATTTTATATTTTTTCCATGAGCTTGCCCGATCAACTGCACCATATCACAAGTTTTCACATAATCTTTATCTTGCGGAAAAAATGTACCTGACCTATCTTGATCTATCAAAATCCGTATAAATTCACACAAATTGACGATATGAATCATACTACGTCGGTTTTCTATCTCCGGAAAAATCGGGGTGCAACATGCAAACCGAAAAAGAGTTGCATAATTCCCCTTACAACCCTTGCCATAAACCATAGGCGGTCGAACAATCACCATTTTAAAATGTACATCTTCCAAACGATTCAACCGCTTTTCAGCTGCTAATTTAGATTTCCCATAATGACTTTTGGGTTTTGGTTGTACATCCGCAGTAATTTTACCAATCTCCAAACCATATACACTCATCGAGCTTAAAAAAACAAACTGTTTCACACCGGCCCTTTTGGCTTTATTTGCCACCTCATAAGTCAAATCCCGATTCACCGCATCGTATTGTACCTTATTTTGATTTGTCTCTTTTACATGAACAAGACCGGCAACATGAAAAACAACATCAAATCCGGAAAAGTCGATTTGATGCCATTCTTTATTTTTAATGCTGATACGCTCACAAAAATAACAATCCGGATACTTCAATAGCCACTTTTCCAAAGACCTACCGATATAGCTGCTTTTACCCGTGATTAAAATGCGCTTCATCCATTTTTTCCTCTTCCATTTCTCTCTCTTTTGTTTCTTCCTCTTCCGTTCCTTCTCGGTATCCACGTTGCTTCACCACACAACAAAGAGTCTCCAAAACACAATATACATCCATTAAAAAACTTAACTTTTGGACATATCTTCCATCCAACTTGGCTTTCGTAAAAATCGACAACTCATCCCGACCACTAACCTGCGCCAACCCTGTCAATCCCGGAAATACATCATTGGCACCGTACAAATCACGCTGCACAATCAAATCTGTTTGATTCCACAATGCCGGACGTGGCCCCACAATAGACATATCACCATTCATAATATGAATCAACTGCGGTAATTCATCCAATCCGGTTTTACGCAAAAAACTACCTGACTTGGTAATATATACGTCAGGATTTTCCAACATATGCGTCGGCATATTATCGGGCGTATTTATTTTCATGGTTCGAAATTTATACAACTGAAAATAGGTTTTGTGGATACCCACTCTCTTTTGAATGAAAAACACCGGTCCTTTGGAATCTAGTTTAATCCATATTGCAATAAGACATAACAGGGGCAATAAAACAGAAAATGCAAAAGTAGATAGCCCCACATCCAAGCACCTCTTGATGTATCTCCTATACATGAACACTACCTCCTACCGGCCAGAGTTTCATCACTTTCTGCGTATTCCCTTTTCCAATCATCACGAACCTGTTCTTCCGATTTTGTACCTACTTCGTTGGATTGATACTCCGGCACAATCCGACTGATTACTTGTTTCACATCAGACTTTTCGCCGATAATACCTGCATACAACACATCCAAATCCTGTAACAGCTCTTCTTCATCAAACTCAATCGGTTTACCGATGAAGATTTTGCTATTTGAAGTTTTTTCCAAGCCCTCTTCTTCCATCAACAGTTCTTCATACAATTTCTCTCCGGCCCTTAATCCGATATATTTTATTTCTATATCCGTGTCCAAAACATAACCGGACAAACGAATCAAATTTTTCGCCAAATTAACAATTTTAACCGGCTCTCCCATATCCAACACAAAAATCTCTCCGCCTTTCCCACTCGCTCCAGCCTGCAACACCAATGAAACCGCCTCAGGAATGGTCATAAAATAACGGATAATATCAGGATGGGTCACTGTCACCGGTCCACCACTTTCAATTTGTTTTTTAAACAAAGGAATCACACTGCCGTTGCTTCCTAATACATTGCCAAAACGCACCGCTACAAACTCTGTCTTGGAACGATTGTTAAACAATTGAATAATCATTTCACCAATCCGCTTACTTGCCCCCATAATATTAGTGGGATTGACTGCTTTGTCTGTAGAAATCAGCACAAATTTTTCCACATGATATTGATCTGCAATCACAGCCGTCTTATAAGTACCAAAAACATTATTTTTAATGGCTTCATTGGGACTGTCTTCCATCAAAGGAACATGCTTATGCGCCGCCGCATGATAAACGATATGCGGCCGATACTGCGCAAAAACATAATTTAATCTACGGCTATTACGAACCGAACCAATTAACACAACCAAATCTAAATTCGGATAACGTACCTTTAATTCTTGTTGAATGTCATAAGCATTGTTTTCATAAATATCAAAAATAATCAACTTCCGAACGCCATTTGCAACAATCTGGCGGCACAACTCACTACCGATACTACCGCCACCACCTGTTACCAACACCACTTTCCCGGACACATAACGACCAACGGCTTCTGTTTTAATTGCCACAGGCTCACGCCCTAGCAAGTCCTCCAATTCTACATTTCTAAGCTTGGAAACACTTACCTCACCTTTCACCAATTGGTAAACACCGGGTATGATTTTCAAATCACAATTTTCCACTTTTTGGCAAATATTTAAAATCTCTTGTTGTGTCCGGCGGCTCACACCGGGAATCGCTACAATGATTTCGTTGATTTGATACTTACTTGCATTTTCTAAAATGGACTCGCGGTTTCCTACCACCTTAACTCCATGAATATATTTATTTATCTTCTGCGGGTCGTCATCAATGATACAACACACTTTGGCATCTAACCTTGTACTAAGCTCCAACTCTTTCATGACCACATTACAAGCCTCACCCGCACCAATAATCATTGTATTGCGCATGTATGGTGTATGAACACTGCCCCGATAAACCAGTCGCACAAAACGATAAGCAAAACGGCTGGTACAAGTAAACAGAAAAATTCCCACAAAATAAAAAAAGAAATAACTCCAAAAAATAGAGCGTTCCAACACAACATATACCAATAAATTAAATATTACAGAAGCAAACGAGGCCTGAATAATATACATCAATTCTTTGATACTGGCAAACCGCCACATACTTGTGTATAATCGAAACAATGCAAAAATAACCAATGTACCAATGGTATTGATAATCATAGTATCTAAAACCGCATAAAAATTTTCAAACGGGATTTCCGCCCATTGCATATTAAAACGAATCATGAACACCAAAAAAGAACTCAAATTGATACATATAATATCTAACAAAACAAAAAATATTTTTGTGGCGATGGACCAGCCTCTTTTTTTCAGTAATAATCTCATCCACATTTCTCCGTTTTAACGCTTTAATAAGGTAGGTTGAAATCAACCTACCTTTAAAGATAAACAATTATACCAGTGATTCTGAAGCTTCTTCTGCCTCCGATGAGGCTACACCTCTTTCTTTTATAGCCGCCCTTTTCCGAATAAACTCCAATACAGGCACTTGAAACATCGCACCCAACTGCACCAAAAGAAGCACTGCAAACACAATCGTCCAAGCATCCACATAATATGCCTGCATATCCATATCTTGGGTGAAAGCAAATAAAACGATAGCCAAAGCCATAGGAATCGCATACAACAATTTTTTCAAACCAAACTCTTCAAAAAAGCTCTTTGGCTCCTTTTGCATCTGCTGAATACCATTTTGCAATATCTCTTCCACATCTTCCGGTTCATAGCGATGTCCAAGTATATCATCATCATAATCAATCTTTTCCATATTGATTGTCTGAATCTCTATTTTGTTGCGTCTATGCTTCGCAATCGCTTTTATACCGCGCAGCAGTAAAATACCAACACCCACAGCAATCAACATCAAATTAAAAATCGCCCAGCTCTCTCCGGCAGTCGCACTACCATGCTGTATACCTCCACTGAGTATACCTCCACCCGGTCTGGCATTACCATCATTTCCCTGCAACGTATCGTCACCTTGCATGCTTCTTGCCGGTATAATCATAGTCGGTGCTCCAACCAAAGCACTTGGTATTGCAGAGGGTAAAATCACCGGTATATTACGAGCTGATTGATCAGAGCTATCATCTGCATCCAATCCACTCTCATCATCAGACTCTAAATCGGAAAGATTCAACCAAGGCGGAATTGTTGTATCGATATCACTGTTTAAATTCGGTGTTCCGGGTGTATTTGCACCACCACCACCGCCGGGATTCGCCGTGCCGCCACCGCCGCCGGGACTACTTGTACCGCCACCACCGGGATTGGATGTACCACCGCCACCAGGATTAGAGGTGCCGCCACCACCGGGATTACTCGTACCACCACCGGAACCGGAATCACCACCACCGCCGGGATTTGTTGTGCCTCCGCCGCCGTCACCGGGACCGGGGTCAGGAGTTCCACCGCCGCCATCACCGGGACCGGGGTCAGGATCTCCGCCACCGCCGCCATCACCGGGACCGGGGTCAGGATCTCCGCCGCCGCCATCACCAGGGCCGGGATCAGGATCTCCACCGCCACCATCACCGGGGTCACCAATTACATCGTCTGCCACTACAATATTTGTTGGCACAAAAGCCACAGCAAACAATATAGCCATAAAAACGACTAAGATTCTATACATGATTCTTTTTCCAAAATTATTCTTTCCGAGTATACACGAAAACATAATAAACTCCCTCAATGTTGCAACTATAATTAAACTACTTTTGAACATATAGTAACATAAAAAAGACCCGATGTAAAATTAAACTTTATTTTTGATTTCCTTTTTGATTGCGCCTTACCGCTGTTTTTTGCTCTTCTTGAACCCCCTCTGTATTTTCACTTTGAAACATCACTTTAAATGTCATAAACAACAATTTTATATCCAATAAATAACTGTACTCTTCGATATATTTTAAATCTAACCGTAATTTATCATAGGGTGTTGTATTATACTTCCCATAAATCTGTGCATAACCCGTAAGTCCCGCTTTAACCGAAAGCCGATAACCAAATTCAGGCACATGCTTTTCATACTCTTTTGCAATCTCTGCTCGCTCCGGTCTTGGTCCTACAAAGGACATATCTCCCTTTAAAATATTAAAGATTTGAGGTAATTCATCCAAATGCGTTGTCCGCAAAAATTTTCCAATAGGCGTAATACGACTATCACTGCGTTTCGCCAACTGAGCACCTTCTACCTCTGCATTCTCACGCATACTACGAAATTTAATCATCCGAAAAAGCTTTCCATCCACTGTCATTCTTTCTTGCAAATAAAAAACACAGCCACGATCATACAGTTTGATGCACATTCCAAAAATCAACATAAACGGTGACGAAATAACAATCGCAATGATTGCCATAATCACATCCGAAACACGCTTAACGATTCGATCCTCGATGCTTAGACCACTTTTTTGAACTTCCATCATAGGGGTATCAAAATAATTTCTTTCCTTTGCACCTCTAATCATAATATCAGATAGTTTCGGGGTTAAAAACACGGACTTCTTATGGTAATAACAGAACTTCAAAATCGCACTACGCTGGTCAGAAGGTAAGTCATATAATAAAATAGACTTATGTTTCAAAACCGCTTCTTCCAAAGCCTTTCCACCTGCATAAATGCTAATCCGTGAAATAACATGCAGTTTATTTTTGATTTTACTCGTCTTTTCTACTAAATCTTTAGGATCATGCTCACCAAAAACAACCAATAACTTTGTTGGGGGAACCAAACGGGTATACAGAAGTCGCATCATAATACACCAAAGTAATACAAACAACCACTGCACAGCCACAAGAATCAGCATAGGCAGCATGCTGAAAAAATACACACTAATCAAAGCCACTTGAATATAACCCAGTACATTGGCGCAAAAAATTGCTAATACATTGGATAATAAGGTGTTCCTGGTTTTTAAGGTTTCTATTTTATAACCATCAAAATTTTTGGTGAAAAATACAGTAAATAGAACATATACACCAATCACCGCATAATTGCCCCAAAAATAAAAACCGCGTCCGATTTCTTCTATATAGGGTGCAAAAATTACAAACCAAACATACCCAAAAGAAATCCCTTGGAAAGCAATTAATATTAAATATCCTAAATACTTTAGTAATGCACCACGTATTTCATTATTCATTGTTAAAATATCTTTCTTTTTAACTAACTTGCCCAAACCAGGTCTTGACACCATTATAAAAGGCCAAACTATCCTCATACATCCGTACGTTAACTTCTTGATAAGCCTTTTCAATGACAACACGTTCTACCAATGTTTCATCTATCATTTTATTAAGTATTCCACCAAATCCCATTTCGCTGACATCTACCAAACGATCCATCAAATTTACTTCTCGATGCAAATCTGTTATTCTTCTATATCCTTTGGTGGTCATTGCAATACTAGAGATATTTTGAGCAATTGCACAAACATTTGTATGAAACCTCATGCCAATTATAATATCACATTCTTTGTATAACCCAAAAAAGTAACTTCCCGAACTTAAACCAGTCAACAAAGGAGCCACTATCATTCTTGTTCTGCGATACTGGTCTCCAATCAGATTCATCAACTCATATATTGCAAGCAAATCACTGTATATATGAGGAAAAAAAATGATTTGATAATCTGTGTAGTTATCTAAAAAATCCATGATACTCTTTGCCAATTCTTCTAAAAATCCTTCATATGTCACTGAGCTATTCTCTAAAGAAAATTGAATATTTTTTAAGTTTTCTTGGATATTTATCCCTATTAAACGATAGTTTTTTCTTACCTCCGGAAACTCAAATTTTTGAGTTTCTAAAAAAAATGCACCATCCGGAACGCAACAAATTTTCTGTTCAAACCTATTACCAAAAAGTGTCTCAATCGCTTCAAATGAACCCTCATTTCTAACACTCACAAAAATATTCTTATCGTTTACCAATCTATCTAAAAATAAACGAAACTTTTTAATCGTCTTCTCCGTTACACCTTTTGTTATGTCACAACCAACGCCATGAAAAAGAATTGGTGTTTTAATTTTATCCAATGTTTCATTGCTTATATTCAAGGTTGTTCCCGTACAAGAATAATCCCAAATAGGCTCAAAAAAACCGCCGCCACCAAAAATCACCAATTCCTTTTTATTACATAATTCAACAAATTCATCACTATTGAAATCTCGCAAATTCCACGACTGATAAAACTCCCTTATTTCAATTTCTTCAAAATCAATATTTCCCAGAACTTCTATTAAACGTCTTCTAAACCCATTATGATTGGCACTATCACCCATATTCCCGTTAAAACTTGCAATGTGTAAAGCATTTATTCTACTCATCTATCAACTTCTCCACTACTTCTCTAATCACTCCCTCGCCTCCCTTTGCTGTAGTAATATAATCCACATGTTTTTTTATTATAGGAAGTGCATCTGATGGGCAGCAACTATACCCTACATTTTTAATCACTTCAAGATCATTCACATCATCTCCAATATAAACCAAATTTTCAAGATTCACTTGATATTTCTGACATAATCTTTCAACAACCTCTAGCTTATCTTGGCAACCCTCTTCTAAAATATCCAATTTCATTTTTTTGGCTCGTCGCTGATTTAACTCGACCTTTTCACTCGTAATAATCCCTGTAATAATTCCTCGCTCTCGGAGTAAAGCAAAACCCATTCCATCATGCGTATTAAACTTTTTCAGCTCATCACCCTTTTCTGAATAATACATACCAGCATCCGTTAAACAACCATCACAATCTGTCAAAAACATTCTTATCTCCGATATCTTTTTCGAACATTTTTTATAATGCTTCTGCATCAAATTTTCAGCAATCACCCAATCCGATAATTCATCAATCTCAAAAAATGAATCTTCATTCATCTCAATTACTTTAATATTCCCCGAAATCCTATTTTTGCTTTTCAGCAAAAGCGTTCTACTCGTTATATAAAAAGCTCCGTTCTCAACAAAATAACCATCAAAATCTTGACGTCGCGGACGATTGAAAAAATCATAATTTTCCGGATATGCGTAACCAAAATCATCAATATTCCAATTAAATCTCTTTTGCCTCACAACAGACAATACACTATCAACAAGCTCCTCCTTAAAAATATCAAATCCTTTCTCAAGATCGCTCTTCATCAGCAAAGGGGATGTCGCTTGAATCAAAACAATGTTATCAAAATCATACTTCTTCGCAAACTCTAACATTGCAAACTCGGTTGATGCTGTATCAGTAGCTGATTCTGCTGTTCGCCCAACGACTTCTAATTTTCCAAAACCCCTCTCCTTTCTATCACGAAACGCTTTCACCACATCCGCTATTTCATCACTATCAGTCACAACATACACCTTATCAATATCTTTGCATTCGCATGCTGCCCGAACCGTCCAATAAACCAATGGTTCGCCATGAATTGGTTTTATATTTTTAAGAGGAATCGATTTGCTCCCCCCACGTACTGGAATAAATGCAATATTCATCAAATTAGGAACTCCCTTTCATTTTTGCTTACTTCCTTCCATATGAATCCTCATATCTTATAATATCATCTTCCCCAAAGTATTCACCAATTTGAACTTCAGCGATGATTAACGTTTCCTTATCATCCGTATTTACCAATCGATGCCTACAGCCTTTCGGAATAAAAACCGTATTACCTCGTTTCACCTCAATAACTGAATCATCTAATTGAACTGTTCCAATACCATTTACTATCGTCCAATGCTCTTCTCGGTATCTATGTGATTGAAGACTCAACTGCTCCTTTGGATTCACACAAATAATCTTAGATTGAAAATAATCATTAATTAGCGTGGACTTATAAAATCCCCAAGGGCGATGTAATATCTCTTGATCCATAATACCATCATCCAAACTAAAGAAGTCATACATAATATCCGCCCTAATATCTTGCAATAATAAGGCATGTATTTGTGTCTTGGTAATAATATTAATCAACCTATTCTCGCCATCTACAATCGGCAAAAACTTGATTGCACGAATTTTAAATATTTCGATTACATCCGAAACACTATCCGTATACATCAAAAATTTGAATTTCTTAATACAAATATTACTAATATTCGTTTTGCTATCATATCCGGCTATATAGGCTCGCCTTATATCACCATCCGTCAATGTGCCCACTACTTTATTACTATCATCCGTCACAATTAGGAAACCATTATTATTTTTATCTATTTTAATAAGTGCTTCCAATATTGTTGCTGACATTTCAATTTTATAATTCACAAATTTTTCCATAGAACATTAATGCTTTCTATACTTAAGCTTATCTCGTTGTACCTGCTCAATCGGCAAAATCTCAATTTCTTTTGTTTTCAATGCAGCATAAACATTATTCAAGTTAACCACTAACTCCCTAATCCCATCTGCTTCCAAAGAAGCACCATGATCTGTTCCTTTCCAGCTTTGGTCTAAAGTATAGTGTCGCTCAATGATAGACGCACCAAGCGTATACGCTGCTGTATCAATCGCCGTCCCTAAATGATGTCCGGAAAAGCCAATATCCTTAACTCGATTTTCATATAATCTTTTTATTCTATTGATTTCCAATAAACATACATCTTCATATGGTACCGGATAACCGGAAGTACATGCGAATAAAACCAAATCTTTGGCACGTCCATTTTGCTCAAAAAAGCCCACTATTTCCTCCTCTTCCGCATGAGTTGTCATACCAAATGATAGTTGAATTTCCCCTTTATAATTTTTACATAACCATTGTAACATTTCAAAATTATTATTACTGGCCGATGGAATCTTTATAAATGTCGGATTCAACGATACTATTTCCTTTGCACTTATTAAATCCCAAACAGATGTGGAATAAATTATGCCAACTTCTTCACACCATTCCTTTAACTTAGCATGCTGTTCAACTGTAAACTCTAAAAACTCTCGATGAGCACCATACGTGCTACCATAAGAATTTTCCGAATTTGGATGCGGGGCATTATATTGCTCCTCTGTTAAAAGCTCCCTGGAACAGCGTTTTTGAAACTTAATGGCATCTGCACCACAATACTTTGCCGCTATTAAAATCAAATCATGAGCAATTTCCATACTTCCCATGTGATTACATCCTGCTTCTGCTATAACAATTGGTTTATGATACATCTTTTATTCTCCTTTTACTTCTTGTATTTTTTTAACATGTTCCTCAGCCAGTATTTTTTCAATCTCTCGTTTCATGTTATTCAACGAATCTTTCTCCCAAAACATACCTGACATATTTTTATCTGTTTTATCAGCTGCTTGAATATATTGACACAGTTCCTCACTGTCATGAACCCAATTCGCATAGCCATATTGTACCAAGTCCTCCACCGCATCAGACTTACCAATCTTATAGAGATAAGTAACCAAATCGAAGCCCAAACCTTCAAAAACCGCCGTAGAATACACTCCTATTTGAATATCACTTTGAGCAAAACACTCATACAGATTTTTTTCAGGAGAATCCACTACTTCAATACTT
Organism: Lachnospiraceae bacterium; assembly: GCA_009779895.1. Taxonomy (GTDB): domain Bacteria; phylum Bacillota; class Clostridia; order Lachnospirales; family Lachnospiraceae; genus WRBB01. Next base: position 159,584 of record WRBB01000001.1, on the reverse strand, counting down.
GTTTCCGAAAGCCAAGTATATTGTTCAACACCGATGCTATACTCACGTGGATGAAATTTAAAAATAATATGATACTCCTCTTGCGGTAGTCTTCTCCATACTTCCACGGCAAACTTACTAAATTCATAACCAATCGCATCTTGAGATAAGAAAAGAAGTGTCTTTTTATTACAGTTCCGACTATGCGCTTTATATTTTCTCACTGACTCTTCAAAATACGGGCAACCAACGGAAACAATATTTGCATCCGGAATTGGCAATTTAATCGTATTTCTCCAAAAGTCAGAATAAAGAAATATCTTATCCGGAAACCAAGAAATTTCCCTTTCCGTAGCATATTGATATGCTAACGTATATTTCGTAAAAGGACAATATTGCAATAATACGGTTGGAATATTCATACTTCTCGCAACTTCCGTTATCGCCATATTATTGCCACTATTATCTCCCTCCACAATCAACTTTGGCTTCATTTTTTTGAAAAGCTTTTTATATAATTTGAACCTCATTTTATTCTGCACTACTATTACCGACAAGGACTCGACCAACCTTGTAATATCTAACTCCACTTGATATCCCTTTGCCAATGCCATAAAAGCCGGTGCCGTTTGTTCATATATAAGCTCTTGAATCCTTTTATAATAACTTTTATTTAACCTTTTATTGATAAAACTATAGATTGCCACAATTGAAGTAATATAATCCAAATAATAGACGTCATTATTTTTAGAAGGTTTATAATGTTGCCTCAAATGAGGTAATTCCAATGTAATACTACTATGGTCAAAAACCTCTTTTATATTATCAGTATATGGGCAATAATAATAATCACCCTTTTTCACCTTTCTACCTGACCCTATAAAGCAAACATCTACATCCTTTTTTAGCTTTCCGCGATACGCTATCGTTGCATGAAATAAACTTTTGGCTATCTTAACAATTCGTGAATCCGGATCCTTGGCCTTTTCACGCATTTGATAATCCAAAGCTAATCTGGGACCTAATATATGAAAATTCCAAATTACGCCTCGATAAAAGCCCCAATATGGCACTCCATCTATACGATTCTCAAACAAACCATAATTCTTTTCCGTTTGCAGAAATGTATCTGTTGTCACAACATTACTATCCATTCACTAACCAACCTCCCTAGATACTACTTTCCTATTTTCAACCCGATATATCATATCACAATTTTCAATTGTACTTAACCTATGAGCAATTATTACCATGGTCTTATTGCCTTGAAACGTTTCTATCGCTTCCATTACAGCTTTCTCTGTTTCATTATCCAAAGCTGAGGTCGCTTCATCCAACACTAAAACCTCAGGATTCGTATACAACGCCCTTGCAATTCCAATTCTTTGCCTCTGCCCACCGGACAATCTTACTCCTCTATCACCAACTATTGTATCCAACTTATCCGGCAAAGATACAACAAATTCTTTCAACTGCGCTTTTTCAACCACATTCCAAACACGTTCCATATCAATCTGGTCTTTTGCTATTCCAAACGCAATATTCGCTAATATTGATTCATCTAATAAATATATCTGCTGCGGAATATAACCAATCAACTTTCTCCATTCATCAAAATTGTGATGGATGGATTTTCCCTTATAAAATACGCCACCCTTTTTAGGGGTATATATTCCCAAAATAATATCTGCTAAAGTGGTTTTTCCTGCCCCGGTGGGGCCAACAAAAGCCACTGATTTTTTATATGGAATACATATACTTACGTCTTCCAAAACAGGACTATCCATTTCGGGATATTGAAATGTTAAATTTCCAATTACAATATCTGCTGTTTCATTCGTTGTATTGACCACTTCAGGTGGCAATGGAGCTTCTATATTTTGCGTTAGATTGTTGTATACCGCATCAATGGATGGCCTATTAAATATGATACTATTCACATATCCGGCAAACCTTGCTACTGCCGGTAACAATCGAAAAGCCGCCAAAACAAACAAACTTAATTGAGGGACTAAATTTTCCATATTTACCCCACTCGCGGCCATAAAACCAATCATAATAAAAGCTCCTCCAAAACAAACCGATTCAATCATCAGTTTCGGAATCGTATTATACACTTGGAACTTTTGATTTGTTCTTGCAAAACGATTACTATCTTTCTCAAATTGTGATAAAAAATACCCCTCCCTATGCAATACCTTTACTTCTTTTATTCCTCCTATTGCCTGCTGCACAGACTTTATCATTGCGACCGACCTTACACGATTCTCTTTCCCGGCACTTTTAATCTTCTTTCGAAAAAGCTTAAAATAGATAACCATACATAATAAAGCTAAGATCATCACACCAAGGGTCATAGAAACAGACGTTGTCAATAAAAATACTAAAATGAAACTCGACATAAATAAATCAGAAGACAGTGACAAAACCACCGTCATAAGCTGTGTAAATTGTGAAACATCTGTCGTTATCATCCGTTGTAATTCAGCGACATTTTTGTTCACATGAAACATATACGGTCTAGCTAGTACAATACCCATCATTTTATTCGAAAAATAGATCTGCTGACGAGAAATAAATCTAAACTTTATCTTATTTAGTAAAAATGTATATATGCCACGCAAAATATAAATACATGCCAAGGAAAATGCTAAAAACCCCAAAAATGCATTTATATTCCTAAAGTTAAATGTCACAAAAATAAAATTCAATATTTCGTTGCTATCAATGATTGTGTAATCTAGCATAACAGAAATAAATGGTGAAATAACCGCCAAGGCCGCTGTTTCTAACAGTGCTCCAAAAATAATACCAATAATCAAAATCAATACTTTTATTTTCGTTTTTCTATCAAGTATACTACCTATTTTTCTCAATGCAGACATCTACTATCCTCTTTTCACTACAGGAACCTCACTATTTCTCGCTCAATATTCTGCAATGCATTTTTTTTCCAAAAATACGCCGATACATCATCCTGCCCGAATAGGCTTTCACTTGATAAATAATAGCACAATTCCTGACTATTGTGAACCCATTTCGCATAATTCAAACCCACCAACGGTTCAAATATAAATGTATGCCCATAGGGTATCAGATAAGTCGCCAGGTTAAAACCCAAACCTTCAAAAATACCGGTAGAATACCCACCTACCTGGATATCACTTTTGGCAAAACACGCATAAATACTTATTTCATCATTGGCAATCACTGTCATTTCTTTTATTTCAGCAAGCCAGGGATACTTTTTCTGCCATTCTGTATATTCATTGGGATGTAATTTATAAATAATATCATACCGGTCGCTCATTTGCTTATATACATCAACTGCCAACTTACTCATCTTAACCCCAATTGGCACCTGAGATATAAATAAAATAACCTTTTTGCCGGACGCAACATGCACATCCGTTTTCATCGCCTTATCTCGTACTAATTCCCTTTCAAATCTGGGAAGACCAACTGATATAACATTTTTCTCGTCCATGGGCAATCTTATAAACTGCTTCCAGTAATCGGAAAATAACAAAAGCTTGTCAGGCAAATGTTGAACCGACGCAGTATCTGCATATTGATATGAAATATTTACCATGCCATGTTGCAGCTCCATGGTTGGTATGCCCAACTCCTTTGCGATTGCATTGATTATCATATTACCTCGTGGAATCGCCATCACTTCCACAATCACTTTGGGGTTTAATTTCTTCAGCAAAAGACGGTATTGCTTTGTTTCTGCCTTTGCCCGAAAAAAACCTGAAACCAACATATTATATATTGACTCTGCATCTAAATCCACCTGATAATCCATTGCTATTTTAGTCAATGGAGCTTCTACCTGATTTTTTATTTCACTTTTAATCTTTTGGTAGTAATTCGTCCTTAACCTTTGATGAAACAATTGATACATCTTTCCAATCATATATATACCATATAGACTATATATTTTTTTATCAGCAATCGGCGCATAAAAGTGATGATTATAAGGCATTTCCAACGTAATGCTGTTTGAGAATTGTTGTCTAATATCCTCTATATACTGGGAGTAGTAATAATCACCACGTTTTTCTTTTCTACTAAAATCAACAAAACATACATCTATGTTTCGCTTAAGCTTTCCACGCCCCACACTTGCATAGAACATTATTTTAAAAACCTTTTTTACTTTATTCCGAAATGTGCTTGGTTTGGTCATTGACCGAAACATTGCCTTTTTTGCTATAATATGCTGTTGATATATCGCATTGCGCCCATATAACCAATAAGGAATACCCTCTATTTCCTTACGATATAAATCATTTTCTTTTTCACTTTTCAAAAACATATCTATTGTCATATCAACTAACCTTTTATTTATTTTAGATTACGAATGGCTAAATAATTTCGTTCACAGTTTTTACTATCCCACAAATCAAAAAATGTTTCCACTCGATTTGCATATAAGGTTTCATTGGCAAAATTCACTCTTCCTTGCCTTTTCAAAAACTCCAATAGCGACTGACTCTCTTTACATACCGGCCCAAAACCATCAGCTTCATAACTAAAATAACCCTCTGCATAATGGTTTTTACGAAACATTGCTTGATCAAATTGAAAATAAGCCAACGGCTTTTTCATATAAGCAAAGTCCATAGCTACACTGGAATAATCCGTAATCAATAATGCTGACTCCATTAACAGCGATTGTACATCAAACTCCTCTTCATTGGCTATTTTAATACTTGCATCCGGGCTTTGAAATAATCCCGTAAATTTTTGCATTTCACGGTGTTGGTAAAATACCAAGTGCAACCCATTTTCATGAAGCCATTCCAAAAGTTCCTTATTCTGCAAAAAACCATTCCATTTCCTATAATACTCCGTTTGTTTCATATTTTCCAACACATCAAACCGACTTTTGGTATTAGATGGCGGTGATATCCAGCTCCGCCAAGTAGGCATCACCAAAATTTGTTTTTGATTCACCTTACTGTTGTAAAGATTGTCAAATCGACAGAAACCCAATTGCTGTACCGCCCCATCCGGATAACCAAATTTTTTTACAACAAAATCAAACTCCCGTTTTGCAGCACAAACAAACAAACTTATCTTTGCATTTTTATAATACAAAAAGGATACATCATTTTTTGTGATGCCATGTTGTAAAAATACTCTTGTATTTTTTCGTATTCCATATACTTCCAGCAAATAACATACCGCCGCATTTGGTTTACCACCTTTTTGGCTGCTGATGTTTTTGCGTGCTGCCAAATAATAAATCCAATGCCGCAATGTACCATAAGAAACCACACGCCCCAAATGTGCTACTTTTTTATAATCTTCCGATTGCTTGTTGATTGCATAAGTAACATCTTGGTTTTTATGGTTTTCCCGTATGTATTTGTATAACCAATAACCATTATCCCTTGCTTCGTTTTCATATTCACAAATCAACCACATATCCGGTCGTTTTCTCTTCAAAAAAAAAGCAAACGGCAACGCTATTACAAACAAAAAAATATGGATAACATCTTTCCATGAAGTTTCACGCAATTTTTCTAAAAAATTATGTCTCATTCTCTTCTCAATCCTCTACGATAAACGATTTTTCTCAAAAAACTCGGTATCAATGTCATAAACATCGTAAAACAAATACTTTGTAAAAACTCACACATATTTAGTAAGTCTAGCTGATACTGCATCTTTCGCAATTTGCAATAACGAGCAAAATATCTCAAACCACCTCGTCTATTGTAAACCCCCTCATTGGTCCTAACCCGAACTAAAACTTCAGACATATTTTCCAATTTTTGTCCTATCGCTAACATCCGAATCCACAAATGATAATCCTCCAAATAAGGAAAGTGCTTATAATTCCCGGCTTCCAGCACAGCTTTTTTCCGAAACATCACCGTCATATGATTCAAGGGATTTCGGAATTTTCCATATTGCCCAACTACCTTATATCCGAAAGGCATCTTTTTTACTTTTCCGTATTCCATTTTATCATCAAACTCTTCTATATAACCACCCACCGCTGAAATTTCAGGATGGTTTTGCATATAAGCAAATTGATGCTCCAAACGTGTTGCTACCATAATATCATCTGTATCCATACGCGCAATCAGATCATTTGAACACAAAGTCACACCTTTTTGTAAGGCTCTGCCCAATTGCTTGTTTTCTGCAAACCCATGGATTTTTAAAATGGGACAATCTTTTTGCCAAGCATCCACCACTTTGTCCAATGCATCAGTCAAAGACCCATCTTTTATCAAAACAATCTCATCCGGCATAAGGGTTTGTTGCATAATACTATGAATTGCCTGCTCTAGATATTCTTTTTTTTCATTTCTATAAAGCGACATCAATACAGATAAGCCCATTTATGTTCATCCTCTCCGCTCTAAAACTGCCGTACAAAAACCGTATAAGTGTTTGTTCCACCAACTGCAACAAACCCTATCTCACTTAAAAAATCACCTAAATCAAAATATGTCAATGTAACAAGATAATCAATCTCCAACTCATCTACAGCTTGCTGCAAATCGCCTACACGACTTTCATCCCACCAGCCATTCTGCACCACATGAAACACAAGATCCGGCAGGCTCTCCAATCTATCTTCCTCCACTCCACCCAACACATTGCGAACGCTACGTCTATTGATGCCCCATATAAAAGAAGCATCATACTGTCTAATATGCAATAACACGTCAAAGGAAGCTACAATAACCGGACGCTCTTGGGAGCGCTCTTGGTCTATGATGGAAACCACCTGAATAACCTCTTCCGGAATATGATACCTATTTTCAGGCATCTGTAGGCGCAGTATCCAATCCGGCAAACCACTGCCACTCAAAAAGAATATGAGGACAAACAAAAGAATAATTACTGTTTTTTTAGATTTCTCCTTTGTTCGAATCAATACGTTTACAATACCATACCCAATTAAAAATACGACCGGAATTGCCCAGAAAAAACGATAATATGTCGCGTAACTAACAATTCTTCCAACAACTCGCAAGGATAAGTCATTCAAAACCAAAACAAATGCTAATATAAAGATAACATGATAACGTTTTGTTTCTATCTGAGTTCCCTTTTTATAATAATGAATAAGAAATAACAAAAAAATCAGAACAAGTGATACATTTCCTATGTATCGCATCGCCATCTCATATATATTGCCCGCTCCATACATATGTACACCACCTCTATCTCACTAAATTTGAATCAGCCATATTCTTTGCAAAAACAAAAAAAATAGAACTGTATACACTGCATTGGGAACCAAGGAAATACCACCTTGCAACAATACTTTTTTATCCCTTTTACAAACATACTCTGCTACCATCAAAACAAATACCATCATTGGTAAAATAACAATCATTGACATCGCAATCGGAACACTTGCAAGAGAAAATACAAACAAAAGCTTCCAATAACTTCCTGCTTCTTTACTTTTCCAGATACACAACGCAATATAAAATACTGCCGGAATCACAACATTTGCACCTACGCTTTTAGACTCAAAGGTACGCAATAGCAAAAAAGTCGATGTGGTATAAATGCTGCTCGTAAAAAACACATTCACCAACAATACAACACTTGTAAATAAATAAGCATGCTTCACATTGTTCACAAAAACTTTCCGACCAATCAAAAAAGCCACAAGCGTATGCAAAATCATAGTGAGTGTTCCCATTGTATATTTCTGTACCATCAAAGCCGGCAAATTCAAAATCCTACACCAAAATGCTGTATTCATATAAAATGCACCGGATAACGCATATCGCATGTCAATGCTAGTTGCAATACGTCCTGTTTCACCATTATACAAATACATCGTATCCGTATACAAAGTAGTGTTCACCGTTCCTATATAAAAAGAGGCATCAAATCCATGATGATTCCAAAGCCCTTGAAAGAGGACGAGTATAACAAAAATCAACACTGTTAGAAAAAAAAGACTTTTTTTTGTCGTATATAACTCATGATATATTGCTTTTCCTACTTCACCTATCCTTTTATGAAAGCATATCACTATTGCGCCTAATATAACAAGCATCACAACAGCCCAGATAAGCACAAAAATATGGAAACCAACTTTTAATAACATGCTGGGAAGATAAACAAACTGCATAACGGCAAAAAAAGAGAAGAAACCCAACAGCAATGTCTCCAACCCGCCTATGTCCAATTTCAATATCTTTCCAACACCAACACCAAACAAGCCAAAAATCACCATATGCAATAAAACCAAAAGCAAAGATAACGTCAATTGAATCATCATCAGACCCTCTCTATAATTAACATCTAATTTATGTTTTTTATACGCATTTTTAATCTTCTCACCATCATACCCAAAAAAGATCTTGCATTGCTATCTACAGCAGCATCCTCTTGTACAAAACAATTGTGAACATGATTATGAACCGCCAGTAGCATGTCCAAGGATACCACATCTTTCCCGATTTTTTCGCGCATTTCATGAGATGGCACATAATCTTGCTTGATAAAAGTGGTTTGAAAATGTGTATCCATCTTTTCATACTCTATACGTTCTTGTTCAGAAATCCCAAAAGACTCCATAATTTCATTAATATCCAATTTGTCTTTATAAGGTGTAACCAAAAAACACGCATGCAAAATACGATAAAACAGAAAGTGCAAGGGAATGAGAAAATCAAACGTCCACTCATAATCAATCACCGCCCATTTTCTTTCTTTGATTATAATATTTTCAAACACCAAATCAATATTGATATCACGAGATGCTACCGTATCCACCGGTAAATCAACCTTACCAAACACAAACTCAAACCCATGACTACTTTGAAAAGGCTCACTATCATACACCTCTTTCAACGCCGCCATAAATGCCGCCACTTTTGCATTCCAACCTTGTATATCATCATAAAGTAAATCCTTGTCCAAGGTTTTTTGTAAGCTTTCTCCCTCTACATACTCCAAACAAGCTACCGACCCCTCCATCACACATTTTGCCGGTCGGAAAGGGCTGTTTTCATAACGCTTCTCCAAGGATTGGTTAATCTGCATAATATTGGCTACATGAACCGTCCCGGCCTTTGTTGATGGGATTTTTCGAACCAGTTTTGTATCGTTTTGTTTTACAATTTCTGTTCGTATATTAAATGCATCCGCCCGCTCATTTGAAAATTTCACATATCGTATCTGTTCCACACATGACCCCCTGTTATTTGATAATCACTAAAAATGAATTGGAAAAATAAGGGAACATACCATCTTCAATCAAACCATCAAATACTTTTCTCTCATCAAATAAATCCAATCTATCCTGATCAAAATTTCTTCGATTGTTACTCAACTCACCCGGTATCGGCAAAAAATCATCGGAAAAAATCTTTTGCGGAAATTTATAATCCGGATAAGGATAGTAAAACTCCACCTGCTCAAAACCTGTATGCGCAAACATATTCTGCAAGGCATTTTTGCTAAAGGTTTTTGCACCGCTAGACTTTGTATATCCCTCCAAACCTTCAAAATAACCACCTGTATGATCTTCTTTACAACCTGCCCAATATTTCAATCCATATTTATTTTCTATGGCAATGACAATCCTACCCTGCTTAGACAAATGCTTTTTTATTTTCAACAAAAAATCTTCATACGGATTTTGAGACTGTATATAGGCATCTGCATATTCAAATACCCCAATCAACGTTATTATATCATATTTCTCCGTTAAAGATTTTTCCACATCTTCAAAGTTTCCAACAGATATCTTTAAATTTCCCATATCCTTATTTCTATACGCATTGATTAAACTTCTTTTCATAGACAAATCCACCGCCGTAACAACACCGACTTTCTCTAACAAAGCACCGGTAATCGCACCACAGCCTGCGCCGATTTCCAATACGGATTCTTTTTTGTCCATTGGAAGCCATGATACAATATTTTCTCTTATATGAGAAAAATGATAAAAAATAGGCCAATTTTCCCGCTGTGCTATTATTTTATTGTAATCCTGCTTTGCATAGGTTTTTGCGATTTCAAGCATCTCATCCTCAATGGTACCGTCACTATATACATCTTGACCAGCATAATGGCTATCATCAATCAAAACTTTACCGATTTCAAACATCTATATAAAACCTCCCTATCTTCTTTTTAAATCTTTCTGCAAAAACTAACATCCGATCCAATGCTTCCCTTGCATGCATACTATCCAAAACCAAACCTTTTGCATAGTTTTGCAGGCGCTCCGGCGGAGCCCCAATCGGAAAAGATACTACGGGAAATCCCATCAACATCGCTTCCTCCGTGGTATAAGAAAAGGTCTCCGGACAAATAGACGGTATAAAAAACACATCTATTTTATACTTTGCAACATATTGCGCCAAGTGGGTTTGATCATAAGAACCCGTAACCTGCAATACTTGATCATACGCAGTTTCCCAACCTACTGCATCTGTATAACCAATCAAAACAATCCGAACCTTTCTTTTTTCATTTTTGATGATATCCAACATATCTTGTATCACCAATTTACCTTTTGCTAAATTTAATGTACCTAATATCCCGATTGTAATACCGGTTTTAACACGGCAACGGCGGCGTACCGCCTTGATACCCTCCAATTTATGCGGCTGCAAAGATAACGGAAGAGAAACACCAAAAACAGCTTCCATTCTTTTTTTTGAATCTTCTGAAAAAACCAATATCTCATCACATGCCCGCAACAAGGTTTTCCACATATCACGCCATTGCAAAACCGATGGCATATTGTACTTTTTTGAAAAGGATTTTTCCAAAAAACAAGAATCACAATCACTTCCCTTAGGCAATTGACAATAACGGTCATCTTGCCCAAGCAAGGTCGTAGAGGGGCAAACAGAAAAAAAGTCATGTACCATGTATCTAAGAGTCGCCTTTTTCTCCCTACTTAAATCCACAATATATTTTATACTTTTACAAATATCGGGATATGCCATCAACTCATTGACCCAAATTTCATCTATCCGCAACTTTGCTGCAAAAGGCTCCAATTCTTCTAATTGATCAAAGACATAACGTTCTTCTTTCCCATTAGCATAATGCAACAATTGAAATCGGATTTGATCTTCTTTAATATCTTTTTGTACCTCTACCTGATAACAGCGCACTACGATACAGGTTTTATGCAATGTCAAAATTGCTTTTATTCTCTTTTGTATATAATAAGCAGCCCCCCCTTTACAGAGGTGATCAAAAACAAGAATTGCCCCCCTCGCATCGACATCCCCGGCACTGATTGGCATCTCTGAAATATGCTTTGCTACATCACGGACCAAAATCTCATTGCCAACTTCATCCATATTAGCCGCCAAAGATTGAAGTAAAAATTTTTTTGTTTCTCCTTTTCCTGCCACCACTAGAAAAGCCTGCGTTTTTGCAGAAATCCGCAACTTACCTTTCCAAAAAAAACCACTGACATAGGCATTTTCTTGCTGAAAAACACGCCCCACATCTTCTCTATACTGTTTTGCTACCGGTATGATTTTCTCTTGTATTGCACCACTCTCAAATACAATTTCAATCTGATCGATTCCCTCATTTTCGTGAAAAACCCAACCTCGAATAGAAAAGTCCATACCATTCCATTCTAGGAAATCCACATTCATTTTAAACATTATTGCAGTGCCTCCACATCAACCTTTGAATTCATATCAAAAAATCCCACTGTATTTTTATCTGATATAACAGAAATATTACACACATCATAGAGCCGATGATATACTTGAAAATCATCCTGCTCAAAACCTGTGCATCCCAAACTCAACAAATATTCACCACCCTGAAAATCCATCCTTTGTGAAAATGTCACAACAAACTCGTCCTCTTCTTTTTCTGCAAAAAAATATTCTTTTTCAATCATGGTATTAGTGCCGGATACCTCATCGCCTTTTAGATTGGTTATTGTAAAGGCCACAATCGGCCCCTGCACCTTTTTATGGAACTTCACCCGCATCATGATTTGAAATTTTGTTCCTTTTTCTATTGTACTTGACACAATATCCTGATTGTCATATATGGCAAAATCAATGATTTCAATCTCTTTGGTACCATATTCATTGCAGTTCGGATTTAAGGTAAGTAAATGTCTTTCATTGCCTTGACTTCCACTCATTTTTTCTTTCCTGCTTTTTATCTCAATGGAACTTGTTTCCTCCTCTGCCTGTTCCGAATCCGAAGAAATATCCAATTGATTCACCAACAATTTCTTATAAAGATTTACCATATCTTTTGGAGTACCCTCATCTATCTTTCCACCTTGATTTAACAACACAACCGTATCACAATACTTACTGATACTACTTAAATCATGACTTACAAATAATATGGTTTTACCCTGCTCCTTAAATTCTTCAAACTTCTTATAACACTTTGCTTGAAAAAAAACATCCCCCACGGATAAAGCCTCATCTACAATCAGTATCTCCGGCTCAATATTAATCGCAACAGCAAAAGCCAATCGCACAAACATACCGCTGGAATAAGTCTTAACCGGCTGATACACAAAATCACCAATATCAGCAAACTTTAATATGCTTTCTAGTTTTGCGTCAATCTCTTCGCGCTTAAAACCAATCATCGTACCATTCAAATAAATATTTTCAATACCGGTGTATTCCATATTGAATCCCGCACCCAACTCCAATAAAGCCGATATACGACCCTGAATTTCTACCACGCCACCCGTTGGATTTAAAACACCTGTAATTATTTTCAAAATCGTAGACTTACCGGCACCGTTGGTTCCAATGATACCAACCGTTTCACCCCTCTTGATTTCAAAACTTACATTTCGTAGAGCATAATGCTCTTTGTATCGTACATTTCGACTAATACGCAAAGATTCTTTCAAACGGTCCATCGGCTTGTCATAAAGCTTATAAATCTTGCTTACGTCATCAACCTTGATTGCAATTTCACTCATAATTGATACCTTTCTTACTTTTTGTATTGCCCATCTATTTCAATTCAAACCCCTTTACAAATGCTAAAATAGCATCCAATGCCATCCGGGGATTCATATTGGGTAATACCATTCCCTTTTCATACTGAACAATACGCTCCGGCGGTGCTCCAATCGGAAATGAAACAACCGGTATATCCATCATCATCGCCTCTTCTGTTGTATAAGAAAACGTTTCCGGCCAAATCGCCGGTATAAAAATAATATCTATTTCATTTTCTATTACATACTGAGACAATTGATTCTGCAAATATGGTCCCGTTATATGAACATGTGCGCCATACTTTTCTTCCCAATCAACGGCATCCGTATATCCAATCAATACAATCCTTACATTTCTTTCTTCTGCATGAATAATATCCAGCATCTCTTGAACCACAGCTTTGCCTTTATGACGACCCAAGGCACCCAAAAGACCTATGGTTACACCATCTCCATGAAACCACTGCTTTGCAATGGCTTCTATCCGCTTTGGTTTGTGCGGTTGCAAAGATAAGCTTCGTAACGTACCAAAAACCTGCTCCATACGCTTTTTGGAATCCTCTGAAAAAACCAATATCTCATCACAGACCAGCAACAACGCTTTCCACATGTCACGCCATTGACCCACCGTTGGCAGATTATGCCTCTCCTGAAATCCATAAGACATGTAACAATCATCACATTCTGACCCGGACGGAAGATTACAGTAAGTATCTGCTTGCCCCAACAAATCGATTGTCGGACAAACAGAAAAAAAGTCATGTACCATCAACTTAAGGCTGCTTCCTTTGCTTTGATGCAAAGCCATAATAACAGCCAATGTTTCAGATATATTTGGATACGTAACCAATTCATTGACCCATATTGCATCAATGGGGAAATATTCCATAATGCATAGAAGCTCTTCTAATTGCTCAAACACATATGTAATTCTTTCATCACTACTACAAAATTGCAACTCAAAACCTGCCACCGTTTCCTCAATATCTTTTTCTACTTCTTCTTTGCGGGTACGAACCACAAAATATTTTTCATTTTGATCCATACCTGCATTTATTTTTTCATCCAAATAAGAAGAAGCACCGCCGGCCCAATGATGGTTAAAAACCAAAATAACGTTTGCTACATCATATTTTGTATCCAATAACAATTTCGCCAAACTTCTTTGCAAACTATTAGGGTCGTTCAAAATATATCTTTCAACAGCCCTTGTATAGTCCGGATGCTTGACTTCCAATTTTTTCATGTTTTCTTGTATCAAAGCCAACTTCTCCTGAGAAGTAAAACTACCTCCGTGCTTATGGTACACAAATAGGTTTTCTACATGAACATTTTGATATCCTGCTTTTTTTGCCCTTTGACACCAGTCATTTTCCTCACCATATCCTTTGGAAAATGTCTCATCATCAAATCCACCAACTTCTTTTAAAGCATGCTTGCTCATCGCCATACAAAAACCTACACCTGTCGGCACCACTGTATAACCGGGCTTAAACTGTCGGAACACAGCATCTATTTCATCCACACTTTTCCCCAAATAGATTGGATTATCCTCTAAAAAATCAGGAAAGCTAAAAATTGTACCACTGTTGGTGTATGGTGTTGCAGAAGCGATTTTTTCATTGTAAAGAATCGGCGCAAGCAAACGCTCCAACCATCTTTCGGGCAATTCAACATCTGTGTTTAAAAGCACAACATGGTTATTACACAATGCCAACGCCCTGTTTACAGTTCTAACAAAACCTAAATTTTCTTCATTGGTCAATACAGTCACATTTGACTGTGAAAGAGAAAATTCCTTGATTTTCTCTTTTACTTTCTCATCCGGACTAGCGTCATCCACCAAAAAAACTTGATATTTCATCTTTGTTTTTGCTATACCGGGCAACAATTTCACCAGATAATCATATCCATTATATACCGGCACAACAATATCTATCGTCTCTTCTTGATTTTCCTTAAAAAGCACCGGATTCACAAAATAACGCTGCACCGCACGAAATATATTTTCTGCTGCTTCATTGATTAAAATTGTATGAAAATCGCCGGAAATATTAGCCGAAAGAACACACAAAGGAAACTCTCTTTGTTTTCCCTCTATTTCAACCAACAACAGTACTTGTGTATCCCCGGAAATTCTCAGTTTCCCTTTCCAAAAAAAACCACTGGCATAGGCATTTTCCTGAGGAAAAACCCTTTTTACATCTTCTCTATGTTGGTGTGGCACCAAACTGATTTCTTCCAACACAAAACCACTATCAAAAACAATACGCGCTGTTTTTATTACTTCTTTTTCATGAAAAATCCAACCTCTGATCATAAATTTCGTATCTTTTAACTCTAAAAAATCTATGTGCATATGAAGCGGATCTAATACGTAGTCCGTCTCTGTAATCTCCATTTCCACATCACCAAAGTACACATTGCCGGAAAAAATCTGCAAATCAAATACTTTTGACCATCTTTTAAACAGCACCAATAACTGCACTTTCGTTGTTTTTTTAATTTTTACTTCTAAACAAGAAGAAAAATCCAAATCAAAAGCAAGGGGATACTTTATTTGTGTTTCGCCATTATCAAACAACAAAAACAGACCTTCTATTTTTCTTGTTTCATGAAAAACAGAACCTTTTACAGAAAAATAAATACCATCTAACCTGATATTATCCAGACGCACATGAAGCCCTTTTTCCATTTTTGCACGAATGTAATTTTGATATCGTTCCTGTCCTCGCCTTATGATTCCCATCTACTCCATACCCTGCCACTTTTGATCCTTTTCCGAAATAAGCAACGTCATATCATCCGGGATCGGCCAATCAATACCTATCTTCGGATCATTCCATTTCAAACCACCTTCATCATTTGGCCGGTAAAAGTCCGTACATTTATAAACAAACTCTGCCATATCGGATAAAACCACAAATCCATGGGCAAATCCTTTCGGAATAAAAAACTGCTTTTTATTTGTTGCAGATAAAACTACTCCATACCAGGCACCGTAAGTCTTTGAACCTATACGCAAGTCTACCGCCACATCAAACACCTCTCCATGAATCACACGTACCAATTTATCTTGGGGGTGGTTGATTTGATAATGTAAACCCCTCAATACACCTTTTCCGGAACTTGATTGATTGTCTTGGACAAACGCCATATCAATGCCGGCCGCTTTATAATCATCATAATGATATGTTTCCATAAAATAACCGCGATCATCACCAAAAACGGTCGGTGTAATCACTTTCAGACCCTCTATCTGACATGTTTCAACTGTTATTTTTCCCATATTTGCTCCTACCGATCAATGAATTTTCCATCTAAAACATCTTTTAAATACTGACCATATTGATTTTTTTGATAAAGCATATATGCTTCCAACAATTTTTCTTTCTCAATCCAACCATTGTTATAAGCGATTTCTTCTAAGCAGGCAATCTTACGATTTTGATGGGTTTCCAATGTATACACAAAATTTGTTGCCTCAACCAAAGATTCGTGGGTGCCTGTATCAAGCCATGTAAAACCTTGACCCAACAATGTCACATCCAAACTATCCTCCTCTAAATAAAGACGATTTAAATCTGTAATTTCCAATTCACCACGTGCGCTGGGCTTAATTTTCTTTGCATACTCCACTACATTTTTATCATAAAAATACAAACCGGTCACCGCATAATTTGATTTTGGATTTTTTGGTTTTTCCTCTAAGGAAATCGCCTTACTTGTTTGATCAAACTCCACCACACCAAAGCGTTCCGGATCATCTACATAATAGCCAAATATCGTAGCACCCTTTTCCTTTTGTGCCGCTGCTTTTAAGCGCTTACTCAAACCATGCCCTTGAAATATATTGTCCCCTAAAACCATCGCACAACTATCTCCGTCAATAAATGTTTCACCCAACAAAAAGGCCTGTGCTAATCCATCCGGTGAGGGTTGTACTTTATAACTTAAATGAATCCCAAATTGACTACCGTCACCAAGTAACGCTTCAAACCTTGGCGTATCCTCCGGCGTAGAAATAATCAATATCTCTTTGATACCTGCCTCCATCAAAATACTAAGCGGATAATATACCATCGGTTTATCGTAAATTGGTAATAGTTGCTTGCTTGTAACTTTCGTCAAGGGATACAATCTCGTACCGGAACCTCCGGCTAATATAATTCCTTTCATAGTTCACCTCCAACATACTCATTATAACATAAACCAGCAGTACCTTGCGATACTGCCTGTCTACTCATTTATCTCGTCTGATACATATCTTCGTAATAGTTTTGATAATCACCACTGGTTACACGCTGCAACCAATCTTCATTCTCAAAGAACCACCTAATCGTAAGCTTAATCCCATCTTCAAACATCGTCTCCGGATACCAACCTACTTCTTCTTTGATTTTATCCGGTGCAATGGCATATCGCCGGTCATGCCCTTTGCGATCTTCCACGTAAGTAATCAACGTTTCACTGACCAATTCTTTTCTTGGATCACCTTCCGGCAACATCTCCTGTAATGTGTCTAAAATAATATGGATGATTTTAATGTTTTCTTTTTCGTTGTGCCCGCCGATGTTATAAGTCTCAAACAACCTACCCTTTTCTTGCACCATATCAATACCTTTGGCATGATCTTCTACATAAAGCCAATCCCGTACATTTTTTCCATCACCATAAACGGGTAGCTTTTTTCCTTGAAGTGCATTGTTGATAATCAGCGGAATCAATTTTTCAGGGAACTGATAGGGCCCATAATTATTGCTGCAATTGGTAATATTTGCCGGAAATCGATAGGTATCCATGTAGGATTTCACTAAGAAATCCGAAGCAGCCTTACTTGCGGAATAAGGGCTATGGGGATCATACGGGGTGGTCTCATAAAAGTACTCGCCCTCATTTTCTAAAGAACCATATACCTCATCTGTAGATACATGTAAAAAGTTTTTGTCCTTTTTAAATGTATCATCCGGCAATTCCCAGGCAGCTTTTGCGGCATTTAACATCACCAAAGTACCCAATACATTGGTTTTCACAAATACATCCGGATCTTTGATGCTTCGATCCACATGACTTTCCGCAGCAAAATGTACCACACGGTCAATTTCATTTTCTTCGAATATTTTAAAGATTGCTTCCGAGTCGCAAATGTCAGCTTTTATAAACGTATAATTCTCCCTATCCGCAACCTCTTTTAAATTTTCCAGATTGCCTGCATAGGTCAGTTTATCCACATTGATGATACGAATATTTTCTCCGTATTTTTTAAACATATAATGAATATAATTGGAACCAATAAAACCGGCACCACCGGTTACAAGATAAGTTTTCATCGCAATTCCTCCATTTTTAATCGAATCATTATACCATTATCAACCACAATTTTCAACTTTACCAAATGCGGTTGCCCCACTCATCTATAAAATTACCCCATTCATCTATACGATTGCCCCACTCGTCTACATAAATACGGTTGCCCCACTCATCCATACGATAACCTTCCTCGTCAATTCGATAACCTTCTGCATCCACCCGGTTACCCCATTCATCATAGAATATTTCTTCCTCTATTTCCGGAATATAGGCATGCGTTGTATGAAATGCGATCACCTCATTGTCTTCATTCTCCCGAATAAAGATATGAACATGGTGATCTCCTGTATGCAAGCCGGTTCTCATCATATCTATATTCATAATCCAAAGTCCGTTCTCTGCCTGTATTCCCCGAATCCACTGCATGTCTTCTTGCTCCGGTAAAGACCAAACCGCCGCAATTACATGGAAATCACACATAATCACCTCAAAACTACTTGCATCGAATAATACAGAAAGAAGATAATTCTCCTCATCAAAGGGAAATATCGTCGTGAAACTACCATGATACATCTCATTTTCCAAGCGTCGCCGGACAATTTGTGGATGATCTGCGTTGATGTTCTCTGTTAACCGATCCATAAAGTCCGAGTTCTTGCGTAATTCCGCCGTTACTTTCTCAATGCCGTATCGCTCTAACTTGGTTGGCTCTGTTGAAAACAAATTTGCTCCCAATCCCAAACGATTACCGGGTATCTCAACACCTAAACCGGCCAATGTAGTCGGAAATAAATCCATCGTAGAAAAATGTCTCCGCAAGGTAGAATCCTCTACTTCTACCGCAGAATTAATCACCGTAGTATATGTTTTTCTGAAATATTCGATTGTTTTATGCTTGGGAAAATTGCCATCCATCGTCAAATGATCTCCCGATAACACAATCGTTGTATTTTCATAAAAATCCTGCTCCTGCACCCACGCAATAAACGAAGCCACCTGATCATCTGCACATAAAAATACATTTTTATATTGATCATCAAAAAAGTCCGGACATTCTTCACATAACCACCCATCCGGAAAATGCGTATCTACCGTCAACATAGTAAAGTTGAAAGGTTCCTCATTTTCCGCAATTTCCAAAAGTTTCTCACGCGCGATATCAAACAAACGCCAATCCTCAAATCCCCACCATACTCTATGATCTTCCGGTATCAATCCATTATCATGGGCATAGTAATAATCAAAAATGGTAAAATTGCCATGTGTCGTAAAATAAAGCTCCCTGCCGCCAAAAGCAGCGTCCGAACCAATCAAAAGATAATTGGCATAACCCTCCTCCTCCAAGATACCACCTAAGGTCAGCAATTCCGGAAAAAACTCATCTTGCGTATCCATGGCACTTCCATCAATCGGTATCAAAAGAGGCAATCCTGCTGTTTGCGCAAACATACCACCGGTAGTCCAGGTTGTCCCCGGAAGCGTTACAGCTCCGTTGATTGCCGACTCTGCACCTGAGAAATCTTCATTTTCCTTGGCAAGTGTTGTCAATTGCGGTATCACATTATACGCAAATGCACCTCCGCTTTCCACATCCACAAAGGTGGTCTCCATAGACTCTAAGTATATATAGATTAAATTTCGCTTTTGCTCCGGAAAAATCAACTCCATATGATGAGGGTTTACATAGTTATCACCAATAAAATCTGAAATCACTTCTTGATTTTCTATAAACTCCACCACATCCAACTCTTCGATTGTAATATTTGCCGTTATTAATGCTACAACGATACTAGCTACAACCGTAACACTCATAATCGGATACAATACTTTTCTTTTTTTGAAAAAAACAATATAAGAAACTAGCAAAAGTATCAGCACCAAAAGGGTGGTTGGTAATACGGAATGCAACACATCTCGAACAAAGTCCGAATCTGCGCCGCCTAAGGAATG
The DNA here is from genome assembly GCA_009779895.1 of Lachnospiraceae bacterium. Lineage (GTDB taxonomy): Bacteria > Bacillota > Clostridia > Lachnospirales > Lachnospiraceae > WRBB01. The sequence goes on along the minus strand of WRBB01000001.1, from coordinate 139,381 downwards.
GCGAACCGTAAAGATAAGCTCGTCCATGGTCAAATGTTGCCATGTCGCAAGCATCCAACGAACGCCGGTGAACACAATGGACGCCATAACTGCGATTAGTGCCACCATAACCATCAAAATAATTCGAATCATCAGAAATATTTTTTCTTTTACTGTTTTTTTCGGCTTTCCCGCCTTTGCTGCCTCTGCCTGTTCCGCCACCTCAGACATATTAACCGTAGCGGATGCTTCTTTGGTCTTCATCATTTTTAACTCCTGTTATGATTACTTACAAAATCTCTCCCAAAGCTACTTTTATTTTTTCTGCTTCTTTTTCCCATGCTGTCTGTCTAGCAAAAGCAAGGCCTTTCTCCCGAATTAAAGCCAATTCTTCCGGCCGATTATAATAAGCAATCATCGTATTGGCAATCTCCACAGGATCATAATCAACCATAATTGCATTTTCTTCATTTACCAACCAAGAACTGTTATCACCTTTTGAACATATGGCCACTGAGTTCGAACCCATAATCTCTAATGGCAATAAGGAAAGGTTTGTACCGGAAATCACCAAACACATATCACATTCTGCGTAAAATGATGCCAACGCCTCAACCGTAACAATACCATGATTTTCATGTTTAAAAGGAATGACATAATTGCTGATATCTTCCCCTGCAAATACAACTGTCACATCCTCCATGCGTTTGCACACTGCATCTAAGGCCAACAAACCAATTTCAAAATCTCTTCTTGGTGTATAAGGACGTGCATAGAAAAATATTTTCTTGCTAAATTCATTTTTGACGGAGGCTTTATATACTTCCTTGTCATAAGAAAAACCAAAACTTCTAGTCCACATGCCGTACTCTTTGTTGAGCTTTTCTTTGAGCCAATCCCCGGCAGTTATGCCATAAAAACCAAATCTATAAGTATTTTCCGCCAAATGATAATAAGAACCATTGGGAAAGAAAAAAGGCTCAAAATCCTGCACAAAATAACACCGGACAGAAGTATTTTTGTAACGGCGAACATAATATGCCGTTTCCCACGAAGTCGCAAAGGTTGCATGGGCATAAGTCAACTGCGACAAATCCCAAAACAACTCCACACGATGATCCAATAAAGGAAAATGCTCTCGTACAAAAGCTACAACCGATTGATTGTCTCTATAATTCGGAGAATAGAACAAATATACCCTACTATGATAACCCATATTTTCCAAATGTGACATCATCCGAAATATGGTTGTATGACCGCCTGAACCTTTTCCCATCTCCGGAATAACCCAATTCAGCAATTTTACTTCATCCTTTTTATGGCGCTCCATCGCCTCTACATCCAAAGGAATCTCTTCTTGTTCCATAATATATTGCATATTGTGAATCAGTTCATCTTTTCTTGGAATCACATTGACCTTTTCCACAACACCACGGACACCACGTCGTTTCAACAAGCTGATACCACGCCGAATTATGTTTTTTTTCATTTCATATGTCTCCTTTTATTGTATCATTTGGGCATCCAAAAACGCTTTTAATAATACTTTTTCCTGCGGACGCACTTGTCGCAAACTTGCTGCTTTAATCAATGGCGCATTTAGTATAATAAAGTCATAAGCAAGCACATTGACCGGATCCTTTGTATGTAACCATTCTCCTATATACCGGCTTTCCGAAACATAAGCCGCATCAACCATAACATCTGCACGCAAACTTTCTTGTATTATAGCATAAGAATTATTTTTTAAATGAAATAATACCAAACCTGCTTGCGATATGGTGGTATAAAATATCCCAACCACCTTAGATTTCATTTGTTGCAAGTCATTTAAAATAGCTGATATATCATAAAAAGGGCCAATCCATGACGCATCACATACACATAATGTTTCATATTTTTTAATTTCTTCTTTTTTCTTGTCCATTGCATATTGATACATCGTAATATTACAGACAGGACCTTCGTAAGAAAGAATCTTATCTTGAAACCGGCGCAAAAAAGAACAATCGCTCCGCTCCAACAATCCACTTGAAACAACAATCACATAATCATCAAACTGCTCTATCATCGATTGTATCTGTTGCAAATAAGAATCTGTAAATTTATCATTTGTATATGCATAAACCAAATAATTTGTAGCTATTTTTTCAACAAAATCGGCTATCATATTTACATGAACCTGGTAGCGATACCCCCGCCCCGCAACCAAATAGCACCACACTCTTTCCACCACATGCGCAAAGGTATAATTTAATTGACCATCTTCTTCCTGAAAATCTTTTTGTGTATAACCCTTTTCAAAAAGAGGACGCACCGCCTCTACTCTCGCCCAAAAAATATCACCTACCGGACACATGGGACGCTTTGGCAATTCTCTATCTACACCAAGGGTTCGCAATAATTTACAAACGGCATCTTTGGTATCATCCCAATGCAATAACCCACGCACAATGGGATATATTTCCGGGACAACAAGCCCCAATGTATCATCTTTCTCAAACTGTTCTAAAATTGCCGCTACATTCTCTTTGCTATCAAACATGTTTTTAAAGAGATATCTGCGCCAATCATCCCCAAAATCTGTATGACAAGATTTTTTTGTGTGAAGATGTGCGATATATTTATATTGCCCAATCCTTGATGAAAGCTGTTGCAAAAAGGGACCAACATCCCGTCCGCGATTTTCAAATACATCAATTTGTAATACGCCATCAACACAAACTACTCCAAACTGCTCCGCTATCTTTAATTTTTTTTCCTCTGTGTCCGTTGTCACAAAGCAATCAAAGGGATATGGTATTGTTTTTAAAACCGCTGTAATTTCATCTATCACATCCAGGAAATACATATGAATTTGTATGGCAATTTTGGGGTTTTTCACATCCCGCAATTCATCCAGTAGCACACCTGCTGTTTTTATGATAACAGGTCGCTCCCGCCCGTGCATATCAAAATCCGGGACAACTTTTGGCTCGGCATGATCTGCCGTGAGGGTTTCTGCGGGCCACAAGCGAAACATTCGTAATATTTTCTTGATTACTTTTTTGGAAAATCCCAATAACTTTTTTATCATTCTAAGCTCTTTTCTCTTTATATTGCTGGGAAAATCTGCGGTCAATCCTCTGTTGCCTTGCAGGAGAGAAACTATGCCACATCCCACCCTTATAACCGCCATAATAACGACAATAATTGCGAATGATAGAATAACCCAACCAATATAATTTTCGACTCCTGGACATCTGCTGTGAACGAATATTTGCTAAATCCCTACGAATATGCTTTGCCCAGTGAATGGGCAAGCTCCACCAACTATCTGAAATAATATAACCATATACATCATACAAGCCTCGATATTCGTCAAAAAAACGCTTATAATAGGTGCTTAACTTAAAATTATGGGAATGGTATACCGGTGCTTTTGGACAGTATACTTTTTTATAACCCTTTTCCATCATTTTACGCATCCATATTTGATCTTCCGCAAAATTCACATCCGGATATGGATATTGCTGCCAAACAGCACGACGAATACAAGAATTGTTATCTGAAAAAAAAGCCAGATGTTGCATATAAGCATTGTCATTTTTAAACTTTTCCATATCATCAATATAAAAAATCGTATTTTCCATACCATAGTTTTGAAAGTGCCGCACCAAATCAACACGATCTAAGGCATTGCAATCTTCATAAGGATAATGAATACCAAATCCTCCGGCAATTTGATCATCTGATTTCACCGCCAAAATCAATTGTTCCAACCAATCTTCCTTTGCCGGTGCCGCATCTTGAGTAATGAATACAATGAACTCACCTTTTCCTTGGGACGCGCCATAATTCCTTGTTTTTCCATGGCCAAACTCCTGTGCCGGTATTTCATACAAGATACAAGGATATTGTTTTATAATTTCTAATGTATTGTCTTTGGAACCGGAGTCAACACAAATAACCTCATATGTAAATTGGGTTTTTTGCGAAAATACCATCCCTAACGTACGATTTAAGATATCACCGGCATTTTTCGTTGGTATTACAATTGTTGCATCCATCAAAACTCTCCTAGCTTTTCTTTCTATAAAACATCTGCAAAATGTATCTTCAATCTTCGGAATGTTAAAAATCCAACGGTACCAATCACTATGGTTACCATCCAAAAATAAATGGTCACCTCTGGCCTCTCCCAAAACCATATCTTATTGATAAAAGCATCCCGGTATCCCGAAACGATATAATAAATCGGATTTAAACGAATGAGAAATCCGGTCAGCGGACTTGGATTCAGTGCATGTATATTCCACATAATGGGCGTAGCCCACATACCAACCTGTAATACGATATTGATGATTTCTGTCAAATCTCTGAAAAAAACCACAACTGAACAGGTCAAATAACTGACACCTAGCACCAACACAAATAACGCAAAGGAGTAATAAACCACCTGTAACGTATGTAAATCCGGATAAAAACCATATGCCATAAATAATATAATCGCAAAAGTCAAAAAAAATAAATGTACAAAAAGAGAAGCAGCCACTTTCACAATCGGAAGAATACTAATGTGAAATACCACTTTTTTCACCAGGTAATTGTATGCAATGAGTGAATTGGTCCCATTGCTCAGTGCATCTGAAAAGAAAAACCAAGGCACAAGGCCGGATACCAAAAACAAAACAAAAGGCACTGTAATGCCATCGGCCATCTGCTGCCTGCCGGCATTTAACCCATGTTCAAATACAAACCAAAATACCACGATGGTAACCACCGGTTGTACAAAAGCCCAAAACAGACCAAAAAAGGAGCCTGCAAACCTCTGCTTAAAATCGTTGTAGGCTAAACGGGCAATTAATTTTCTATCTCGAAATATCTCAAGTGGTATGGCAACGAGTTTCTCTGATTTCTTTATCATAATCCATACGATCACATCTATAATCAAACATAATACAATGATTGAAACTATATAAAAGATCCGATTGAAATGGGAAAAGCCTTGAAACACTACCACCAGCAATATATTTGAGCTTATACCAATCAGAATCAGTAATATCGTTCCAATTATCTTTTTCTTTCCCATCCGGTACTCCTTATTTCATAATGTTGAAAGCTGTGTAATTATACCATATCAGGGCAATTGTTGCAAACAAACTAAAATGTTAATAATACCTTTATATAATCATTTACAATACTCTTACCATAATTAGGATCTGTCGCCCATCCTCTTGTTGGATAATTTGGATTTTCTCCCAAACCAAGCCAGTTTACATAAGGTGCCATACCCCTTGTTACATAAATTGCACGTGGACTCTCATTTGAATTTACCAACGCTTCCGTAGAAGCATATGCTTTCAAATGATGGATCTGGGCTCTGATTCCCGTCCGCACATCTCTAAAAGAAGCAGCCTCACCTACTGCATTTCCATCCAATGCACCCAACCCACAGAAATTATATTGGCTAATTTGTACAATTCCACCGTATCTCAAAAATCCCGTTTCTTTCATTGCCTGAGCAAAAGCAACTTCAGCCCGAACGCCCTCTATTCTCGCTTCCTCAATATACATTTGCGCAAAAATCTCAAGGGTTGGCGCTCCCCCTCTACCAAGCTCTGCTGCCGGATATGCAATCGGTGATCTGGCTCTATAATATCTTACCAACTGCGCCGCCGTTGTTTGCGTGCTACCCATAATGCTATACAAATCCGGTGCCTTGACATTTCTTTGCATTCCACCGGCAAAAGCGACCATTCCATTTCCGGTTGTCACATAAAGATGTGCGATATAAATACCGGAATTCATGTTGTGGTTGGAGGGATTTACATCCACCCGATAACTGCCATTGCTTTGCCTAATTGCATCATACCAAACAATATCCGATTGATTTGCTCTGCTCCATACCGGCAACTGCACTTTTGTGATACCGGAGGGATGATTAACATTTGAAATCACAATACGAAAAGCCCCTGTATCACCATTCACATTGTCTACCGTCAACCTACCCATCGGAATACCACTTACACGAAAACTTGTACCGCCTATAAACCTTTCCGTACCACCATTCACCGTTGCATAAGCATGCACATGATATAGTCCGGCTGTTTTATGTTTTCGAATATCAGCTGTCGCTACCCATGCACCATTTCCATTTCTTGTACCGGCATACCAATTTAAATCACTTTGTCCGCCTTGGTTGCTCCATACAGCAAAACGCACGCGGCTGACCGTCCCTAACATCGCAACATTTGCGGCTGAAAGCTCATACAGGGTTTCTGTATTTGCCCGGTCTGCGGCAGCGATTACAACAGAAGGCGAAAATACCATATGACTCGTCCCTCGAAAGACTGTCATACCATTGTTTGTTGTTAAATATGCGTGGGCATGATATCTTCCCACATTAAAACCGTGCCGTGCAATGCTCACCGTAGCTCTATAACTACCGTCTTGTTGCCTCGTCGCCTGATACCAAATCAAATCACTCTGATCTGCCTTGCTCCAGTTGGCAATGCGCACACTATTTACCCCGGAAACTGCATGGATTCCACTTAACACCACATCATAAGTACCGGCGTTTCTATTGTAGTTGTTTATTGCAATGGTTCTTACGGAAGGCTGTTGAATGGTAAAGGTTCTGCCGCCCACAAACCTAGTGATACCGTTTGTATTGGTCGCATATACATGAGCCGTGTATCTACCGGACAGCCTATGGCTGCCAATATGCACCCTTGCCGTCCACATCCCGTTATGATCCCTTGTTGCGTTGTACCATACAATATCCCTTTGATCAGAAGAAGCCCAAACAGGTACCTGCACCCTAGTGATTTCATTACCGGTTACCGGAAAACTCACCTGAACTTCTACCGTATTTTCTCCATCACGGGAAATCGTTGAAACATTTGCCATCGTATTTGTGGCAATCCTTGCCGCCGCTCCACAAAGAAAGGCTCCTTGCCTACTATAAACATGTATATGGTATAAACCTTTTTGATCCATATGATTGCTGCTATTAATCGTTAAAACAGCACTTGTGCCGGAAACAGAGTACCATTTCAAGTCATCCTGCCCGCCGATCTCAGCCCATACTGCCACATTGGCACCTGTTGCAGGCATCCCTGATAAATGCACCTGAAATGTGCCTGCAAAAGAATCCGTATTTCTAATATTTGCCCGCGCCAATGTAGGAGGCGACACATTAGAAGACTCTCCCAAAGAATAAGTATTTGCAATACCCTTTGCAATGGCCACACCTAAATCTTGCAAAAATGTTTCATCTCTAAGCCTTGCCACATCTGCTTGATTATCAACAAAAGCATTTTCTACAATGATACCCACCATCCCTAGTTCTTTGGCCAATGCATTGCTTGTGTAAAAGTCAGCCGAATTCCCTTGGGCATCTGTTTGCCCCAAAGTATTGTTTCTTATTTTTGCACCACGATTGACCAAGCCTAAAGCGGATAACTGGCTTAAAATTTGATTGGCCAAAGCCAGGCCGGATTGATGAATGGTTTGGCTATAACTATTATTGGGATAATATACCTCCGCACCGGTTCCACCGCCGGCATTGAAATGAATATCAACATATACACTAGCACCAAGGGCTTTGGCATCCCGTACTCTTTGGCTAACACAATATGCCATGGTTTGACCCGGGTACCTGCAATGAATCGTCGGCCTATCGGTATATACTGTAACACCACCGTATTTATCCAACTCCTGTTTTGTGTATTGTGCCACCTGAAATGTCAATTGATGCTCCAACAAACCATTAGCTGCCGCTCCGGTATGGGTCGCACAATGACCCGCCGAAATCACGATAATTGTATTTGATGTACTTGCATTGGTTTCTATACCAACAAAAGTCGTTTTCAAAAAATCAAAAGCTGCTGATAAAGCAGATGCATCTTTCTCACTTGTTAGATCATTTAACGGATAAGCTTCTATTTCAATATCAGCATTCTCAATAATATCTCCGATAATCTCCGGGATATCTTCCATGTTTGCCTCTTCTGAAACAAGTTCCCCCAACGCGTCCACGGTATGTATCGTCACATCAGCACCCGCTTGTTCCACCTCTCCTACCTGAGGTTTTGTCTCATGAGTCACAACATAACCTGCCTCTATTGCCTGAGCAGCAAAATATACAGATATATCCGATTCCATCTGCTCCACCTGATAAACAATCTGCTCCAAAATAAGATGATCCGCTACCGCATCATCCCCGTACATAATTGTAAATAAAACAGAATTACCAACTATATTGGACGCATCTACAATCGTCTCTTCCCCTGTAAACAAAGAACGCAGATGCAAACTTGCCGCTGTCACGCGCAACGTTTCATCCGCAAAGATTACTGCAATGTTTTGTTCTTCCGGTACGTAAATCACAGTTTCATCTATATATACAAATTCAAAGGCTTTTAATTTTTCCACAGGGACAGTGGATTCATGATTTTCTTCTAATACAAATACTTCTGTTGCAAACACCTGTGCACCGGATAATAAAAGTAATACTATAACCAAAAACATCGAAAGCAATTTTCTATTCTTTCTCATAATTTCTCTCCTCCAATTATTCTAAGCATATACATATATTTTTATTATTTTTTATTATTTTTTTATAATTTAATTAATTTTAGCATGATTTTTTTATTTTTTCAATTAATTTTACATTTATTTTATAATTTATTCATTTAAAAAGGAGATTTTTTATCATTCCAAACGATAAAAAATCTCCTTACTTCTTACTTCATCTTTTCTTTTTTTATATCAATAATACCCTTTTGCAATCAAAGCCTGTATTCCCTCAACCACCACTTCTTTGTCTTCTTTGTAAGTCACACCAAACCATTGATCCCGCGAATGCAACACTTTTACAACCAACTTCCTTTCTGCCAATAGTTCACCCACAACACTGGGAATCAAATACTCCGCTTTTAAATCACTTTGTTCTGTATGGCTTAAAAATTCATCAAATCGCGCTTGCAATGTGGAAAAAAACGCCGGGAACAAACAAAACATATTCATAGAGACCGGTGTATCCACAGACAACGCTTTGCCATCTACAATTGCATTTCCATCGCCTTTGGCAATGTCATATGTTTCAACAATAGACTCCAAATAACCTTGTTCATTTATCTGGCATACGCCACGAGTCACCGTTCCATTGTCACTGAGCGTATTTTTTAATAAAAAACTAACCATCGCTATTTCCGGCAAAAGCTTATCTTCTTTTGAAGCTGTTTCTACCAAATATTGATACGCTTCCTGATAGGCCTCTTTTCCATAATAATCATCTGCATTGATTACAGCAAATGGCTCTTTTACAATATCCCTGCATGCCAATATTGCCTGACCCGTCCCCCAAGGCTTTACACGCGCTTTGAAACGTGTTTGATATACCGCCGGAATATCCTCCAACTCTTGAAAAGCATAAGCAACTTCTATTTTCTTAGAGATACGATCACCTATAATCTTTTTAAAATCTTTCTCTAAATCTTTACGAATCACAAAAACTACTTTATTAAACCCTGCCTCTAAAGCATCATAAATAGAATAATCCATGATAATTTCACCATCTGGACCCACCGGCTCTAACTGTTTGATACCCCCGCCAAAACGACTGCCAATTCCGGCGGCCATAATTACTAATGTTGCATTCTGATTCATGTTCACTCCCCCAGCCCTTCTTCAATAATATTGACCATTTCTTCCAATGCCTTTTCTTCATCTTCACCATCACAAATGATTTTGATTTCATCACCACCCTTAATGCAAGCACCCAATACACTAAGAACACTCTTTGCATTGGCCGTAATGTCCTCCGCCTTACTTTTCTTTTCTATCAGAATGCGACTGCTAAACTGCATCGCTGTCTTACAAAACAATCCTGCCGGCCTCAAATGCAAACCGGTCGGATTCTTAATTACTATATTTTTGCTGACCATTCATCGCCCTCCTTATCTTCTGGTAGTTAGTGTTATCCTTACTGTCGGTTGATTGATTAAACGAACACCTATCGGCACCTCAATAATAACAGGAACTGAATGCTCTCCACTGCTTCTAAATTCACTCAAATCAACAGATGCTGCATTACGAATATCTAATAAATCTAACCGCTCCTGCTCACCGGAAAAAGTAACTTCTACGTAATCTCTTTGATAAGAAACCGACAAGTTATTTGCAAGTCCCGAAATCAATATCGCATCTACCGGCAATTCAATGGTTCTTGTCCCCAAAGCCTCCACAGACATGTTTACTACAATCATATTGGCATTTTCATCTACCAACGCAATATTTTCCGGAAGGAAAGGAATCACATCAACGATTAATTCAATCCTACCGGTCTGATCACCAATCTCTAATGCCTCCGCAGGTATTGATAATTCTGTTATATTCGCCAAATCACTTTGGGTACCCGAAACCAAAATTGTTTGCGGTTCCGACGAAATATCAGAGGCGATATAACCGTCCGGCACATCATAAATATCCGCAAACGCAATCGCTATACTCTTGGTATGGAGTACTTCAACATCAACCATAATACCCTGCTCACCCAAACTATTGCTTAGCAAAGTTTGACTGATAACACCACCATTGTGGTCATAAATAACCAATTCTGCGGCTAAACTGCCCGATTGCCGAATCCCACTTACATCAACCTGTGCAACCACTCTATCAATGCTGGCAATCAAAGTCTCAGGACCACTGATCGTGACTGCTTCAGGATATACCTCCAATTCACCCAAAACAAAACCCGCACGTGGCTCTCCTGCAACATTCACCACCAAAGGAAAGGTGATCCGATCTACATCCTCTATCTGCACCTGCACATTGGACGGACTGGTGGCTATGGATGAAATCTGCTCATCAAAACCCAACACACTCACAGAAATTGGTATCAGACTATTGATTTCCATTTGGCTAAAATCCGCTGTTGCCACAAGATGGTCATGGGTAATCCGCTCCGCTACCGAACGTCTGGCAAATACCGTAACCGTGAGATTTTCACTATCCCCTACGATATGAAAAATCTTGCCTTGGTTTGTAATAATTTCTTCATTTTGAAAATTGATTGGTACATTTCGAAGTACAACCGGAACAACCGGATCATCAATATTGACCGCTACCAACCATAACAATGTTGAAAATATAATCGCTCCTATTTTAAATTGTAAATTGTGAAACAATAATCTACCCAGCTTTTTCATAAATCTTACAAACATTAAAACCTTTTCCGCCTTTTCCCAAATCTAAACTTCCTACCCTCATGGCTCTTCATCTGGATTTGTTCGAGTTGCTGGGTAAGTTCCTCAATCGAAATCCTTCTGACTAATCTACCATGAACGGCCACGGAAATAGCACCCGTTTCTTCTGACAATACAATCGCCATCGCATCACTTACTTCCGTAATCCCCAAAGCTGCTCTATGCCTGGTTCCCAAATCTTTGCTTAGATGCATATTATCTGACAGAGGTAAATAACAAGTTGCTGATGCAACCCGATCCCCACGTAGAATTACAGCTCCATCATGTAAGGGCGTATTATTTTCAAAGATATTTAATAGTATTTGCTCACTCACTACACAATCCATCTCAATCCCGGTCATTTCATATTCACTTAAGCGAGTCGCTTGCTCCACGATAATCAACGCGCCGGTTCTTTGACCGCTCATCACACCTGCCGCATTGACAATAGCACGCATGGTATCATCATGAAACCGCAGATTCTCCGATTTGGAATCAAAAGGATTGATACGGCTGATAAAATCTTTTTCACCGATTTTTTCCAACGCACGCCGAAGCTCCGGCTGAAATACAATCACTGCGGCAAAGGCCAAAATACTCAGGGATGCTTGCGCCAAAAATAAAATTGTATGCATCTGTAAAATAGCCGCAATCAAAATAAAGACAGACAACACCAAAAGACCTTTCAAAAGCATCCAGGCCTTGGTGTTTTTGATCCATATCACAATCCTATATACAATCAGAGTAATAATGATAACCTCCAGAATATCAATAATCCCGATATCCGGAATATACCAATCACCTAATATATTATCCAAAAGCGCGCTCAACCATTGGCCCATGAAATTACCTCATCACACTTTATACTTTATCTCTTGTTATCCTTATTCAAACCCAGCTCTTCATTTAAGCTGCGTGTCAATAATATATTGTCCGTCTGACCCTCTAATAACTCTGCCTGCTTGCCCTGTTTTGGGTGACGGTTTTGCTTTTTGGGTCTGGGCTTTCCAGAATTTGCCGATCTATCACTTGGTCTGTCACCCAATTTTCCACTCGGCCTATTTCCACTTGCTTTTGGCCTTTGATTGCCCTTTGGTTTATTTGTCGGCGGACGTTTCCTTGCCTGCCGATTGCCATCACCGCTTTTCTGGTGCGCCACCGCCAATTGATGCGCCTGTGCAGCATCAATCACCATAGTCTGCCCCAAATCTTCCCCGCCCGTTTCAAATTGAGCTGATTGCCGCTCTAGTATCTGATCCAAACGCCGCTCCTCGTCCTGCCAACTTTCATCAATTTCATCCATCTCCTCCAGGCTACCATCCGGCTGCGCTTCTTTTACCAAATATCTGGGAATCGCCTTAACATAGTAATAATAGTCATTATCCGAAAACTGTAGGTATTCTGTTTTTGAATAGTCCACCCGCAAAAATAAAAGTTCTAAGAGCAAACCAACAAAAATCGCCAAAACCCCATCCAGCACAATCGCTGTCAAAGACATTTCCAATTCAAACACATAATCGCCGGCCACCAGAAATAATACCGCAAAAAAAGCACCCACAATATAAGCTACTTTCCAGCTATGATTAAAAGAACGTGTCCGGAATGCATATACAATCAGCAGCACCAATGACAAAATCCCTGCTATCATCCACATCTCCTGATTGTAGAAAATAGCCGTTGTAAAATCCACAACAACATCCACCATACCTTGTACATCTTCCGCATAGTAAACCGCATCTGTGGTTTTCACATAATACAACAAATTATATACAAAGGTTCCTGAAATAATAGGCAAAATCATCACAGGTGCACCCATCAAACCAAAGGCAATGGGAATCACAAACGGTACTTGAAATTGAAATGCCAAAGGCACCAGTAAAATCAACCAACTTTTACCCGGTGTGAATCGAAAATAAACACAATATAAAATAATAAAAATAAGCAAGGTTACAGCCATAACCGGCATCGCCAAAGCATAAAAATGCAAAATAATCAAAACGGAGGCTGCCAGGGCCATCATCATCAATGGGAAAAAGGCCAATACAGCCGCCAATCCAAAGGATACGATTGGGGTTGAAAACTGCTCCATAAAACCAAGATTAGAGTTAATCAATTGAAAAACAATGAGACCTAATATAAATCTTAAAATAATTGTAACTTGTAAAGAAAAGCGTGCGTATAACTTTTGCACCTGCTTTCTAAAACCTAATATGACACTCATCGCCTTTTCGTCTCCTTGCTCATCATTTTCTCTAAATGGGACAAATCATGATAATATCGCTTGATATGCTGCTTCGCTTTTTTATGTTTATTGCTATAAAATATAGCCGCCACGATACAAAAGATAATGAGCACCACAAAATAAGCCCCCGCAATAATCGCACCCGTATTAATGATTCTTTGAAATGTTAAGTCCTGCAACAAACTATCCATCGTTACAACTATAAAAAGACCAACCGACAACATATAACCCAATGTAACCCACAACACCGTAATCAAGGTGTTCAAACTTACATAATCTTTTTTATAATATGTACTAATCTTCAAATATTCTTTTCCCGCCGACTGCTCGTAAGAAGACATTTTAATCATCAATTTAATCCTGTTTTTATCTAACATGCCTTACCTCTCATCCAAAAGTATTACACAATTGTCCTAAGTATATCACAACCTTAAAGTCCTTGTCCAATGCTTACACTTAAAAAATATACCTTCTTTGCCCCACCTATCTTCAACAATTTTGCGACTTGATGAATCGTACTACCCGTCGTATATATATCATCAATTAGCAATATATTTTTATATACTTGCTCCTTTTTACTCACGCCAAAAGCATGTTTTAAATTTTCAATCCGCCCTTTGGCATCTAAGGTTTTTTGCGGTTTTGTCTTACAAATGCGAAATACCTTGTTGTGATTCACCGGTAAATCCCACATTTCACCTAAATAATCTGCTATCACGGCACTCTGATTATATCCTCTGCTTTTTTGCTTGGTTGCGTGTAATGGTATCGGAATAATCTCTTCAATTCCCCAAGCTTTTATTGTTGCTACAAATTCCCGGTTCAATTCCATCGCAAAAATTCTACCAAAGTCACGCTTATTATGAAATTTAAACTGATAGATCGCATGTGCTACCTGCCCTTGATGTAACCAAAGACTACGTCCTTGATCATAAGCAAAATTTTTCTTTTGACAATCCCGGCAATATTCTTGCTCCAAAGCATGCATAGAACGACCACAAGAATAACAATACGCTCCTTTTATATATTTTAATGTTTTTCGACAGGAGGAACAAATCCCTGCCTTTTCTATCTCTTCACAAAAAGGACAAACTCTAGGATAAATCAAATCCAAGACTCCATTTAAAACTCTAAAATACGCTCTCTTAGCCCTGTATAACGGCTGTGCTCTCTTTGATTTTGAATCATTTCTTGAAATACTTGCTCACTCCCAACTATCGTCAAACACTTTTTCGCCCTCGTCACCGCAGTATATAATAAATTTCGATTGAATAAAAGACGCGGACCCGACAAAAGAGGAATCACCACCGCCGGATACTCACTACCCTGGGATTTATGTACCGTAATGGCATAAGCATGTTCCAACTCTACCAAAGCCTCATAAGGATAACAAATCACGCGCCCCTCGTCATATTCTACCTCTACTACCTCTTCATAGGTATTTATCCGCTTGATAATACCCATATCCCCATTAAAAATACCCATGCCACAATCAACTGCCATGCCGGACTTCGTACGCACTTCCCATTCAAGCTGATAATTGTTTTTAATCTGCATGACCTTATCTCCCACACGAAAAATGCGATCCAAAAATGCAATCTCTTCTTTTCCCGGTTTTTCAGGATTTAAATAGGTCTGTAACACTTGGTTTAATCGCTCTACCCCCAACACACCCTTACGGGTTGGGGTCATCACCTGTATTTCCAAAGGCTTTGCCTCTACATATTTGGGTAATTTTTCTTGAATCAAACTCAACATAACCCGAATAATCATATCCGGATTGTCTCGCCTTAAAAAGAAAAAATCTTTGCTTTTATTGTCCAGCATAACCTTTTGGCCGGCATTTATTTTGTGGGCATTCATAACAATATCGCTCTCTTCCGCTTGCCGAAAAATCCTAGTCAAAGTAACCACCGGAAATCGCTTTGATGAAATAATATCCTTGAGCACACTACCCGGCCCAACAGAGGGTAATTGATTCACATCACCAACCAAAATCAACCTTGTACCAGGAATGACTGCCGCCAATAATGCATCCATTAAATTCAAATCCACCATGGACATTTCATCAATGATAATCACATCTACTTCCAAGGGATTTTCCTGACCTTTTTGGAAACCACCGGAACTTTCATCTTCCGGATTGCCGTTTACCTCTAATAAACGGTGGATCGTCTGCGCCTCAAAACCAGTCGCCTCTGTCATACGCTTCGCTGCCCGCCCTGTCGGCGCAGCCAAAGCAATGGACATACCTTCATTTTCAAAAAAACGAATCATCGCATTGATGGTTGTGGTTTTTCCCGTTCCGGGACCACCTGTCAAAATCATCAAACCATGTTTGATGGCTTCCACAACCCCCTGTCGCTGGGTTATGTCTAACAAGATATTTTTATCGATCTCCACTTCTTTCAATCGCTTTTCGATTAAATCTTCCGGCATCTCACATTGAATATCCAAATCATGCAACATCTTGGCAACGCGCAACTCTAAGTAATAGAAATGCGCCGTATAAACCCTTGCTTCTTCCTCTATTACCTTTTTCACAATTTTTCGATCCATGGCCAAATCCATGATAAAACCATCGATCTCCTCTAATTCAAAACCCAACAATTGCCCCGTCCTATGTTGCAATATATCCTGCGGCAAATAAACATGCCCTTCACCAATTGCTTGATTCAACATATAAAGTATACCACTGCGAATCCGAAACTCTGATGTCAGTTGAATACCGCCCCGAATCGCGATTTCATCCACTGTTTTAAAACCCACACCTACGATGTGATCCGCAATCTGATAAGGATTTTCTTCCAACACTTGATATATTTTGCTACCATAGTGCTGATAAATCTTTGCTGCTAAGGTCGTAGAAATGTTATATTTCTGCAAATAAATCATTGCTTGGCGCAAATCCTTTTTGTCTGCCACTTGAATCGCAATATCCCTGGCCTTACGCTCACTGATGCCTTTTATCTCTGCCAAACGTTCCGGTTCCTTTTCAATAATCTCAAAGGTTTTTTCCTTGAACTTTTTCACAATTCGACCGGCAAGCGCAGCACCGATGCCTTTTATCGCACCGGAACCCAAATAACGCTCAATCGACACTACATCCTCCGGTGCTTTCACGGAAAAACGTTCTACTTTGAGCTGCGTACCATATACACTGTGATTGATATAAGCACCCTGCAATTCTAATCGCTCTCCAAGATTCATCACTGCAAAGCTTCCTACACAAGTCACTTCACCATCTTCGGTTTCTAAATGAAACACCGTATAACCGTTTTCTTCATTGCGATATACAACATGTGCAACATAGCCCTCAACTATTTCCAAATTGCTCTCCTTTATACTGGCCAATTCCCATGACTACCACCTTCAAAGGATCCGGTGCCAAATTGGCTCGAATCCCAACTTGCCGTTCAATCAAATGCCCCAAACCTGATATCAAAGCACCCCCGCCTGTCAGCAAAATACCACGTTCTAATAAATCTGCCGAAAGCTCCGGCGGTGTCTGTTCCAGAACTTCCATAATCGTTTCCATAATCTGTGTCGATGCTTCTTTTAATGCCTCTGCAATCTCCGTAGAAGTAACGGAAACTGTCTTCGGCAAACCATCCGCCACATTACGACCTACCACTTCCATACTTTCTTCTATTTTTTTTGGATATACCGTACCAATCTTTATTTTAATATCTTCTGCCACCGTTTCTCCTACCAACAAATCATGTTTCCTACGCAAATAACGAATGATTGCCTCGTCAAAATCATTGCCCGCTACTTTAATGGAACTCTGCGCCACCGCGCCGCCTAACGAAATAACCGCAACATCAGTGGTGCCACCACCAATATCAACAATCATATTACCACTTGGTTTATATATATCAATACCCGATCCAATCGCCGCTGCCATAGGCTCTGTCAAAAGAAATACCTCTCGTGCGCCGGCAGCATAAGCCGCCGCTTCTACAGCCTTTTTTTCCACCTCGGTGGCATCACTTGGCACAGAAACCCCCATCCGCGGTTTTTTGAAAATCAACTTTCCCAAAGACTTTTGCACAAAATAACGAATGACTTTTTCCGTCACCGTGTAATCTATAATCACACCTTGGCGCAAAGGGCGTATCGCCACAATACTCCCATGGGATTTGCTCAGTATCATACGAGCTTCTGCTCCGATTTCCTTAATCACATTGCTATCCCGATCAAAAGCGACCAAGGAAGGTTCTTTGATCACAACACCCTTACCGCGCACATATACTAAAATACTGGAAGTGCCCAAATCAATACCTATATCTACCCGCATGTCGCCCCCTTTCCAAATCAAGCATCTTTATCTCATTTTCTCCAATGTGGCTGCTACATATTCCCCTGTATATGAATCTGCATTTTTCGCCACTTCCTCCGGTGTACCTTGCGCAACGATCATGCCGCCCTTATCGCCACCCTCCGGTCCAATGTCAATGATATAATCCGCTGTCTTAATCACATCCAAATTATGTTCAATCACAAGCACGGTATTGCCATCGGAAGAAAGACGTTTTAAAATCTCCGTCAACTTATGAACATCCGCAAAATGTAAACCTGTTGTAGGCTCATCCAAAATATATACCGTCTTACCGGTGCTTCGCTTGCTCAACTCCGTTGCCAATTTTACCCGCTGTGCCTCACCGCCTGATAATGTGGTCGAAGGTTGCCCCAATCGAATGTAAGAAAGCCCTACGTCATTTAACGTTTCTATCTTTCGGCGAATCGCAGGGAAAGAAGCAAAAAAACACAATGCCTCTTCTACTGTCATATGCAATACATCATAGATAGACTTACCTTTGTATAATACTTCCAAGGTTTCTCTATTATATCGCTTACCACCACAAACTTCACAAGGCACATACACATCCGGCAAAAAATGCATCTCGATTTTAATAATCCCATCACCCCGGCAAGCCTCACAACGCCCCCCTTTTACGTTGAAACTAAAACGTCCTTTTTTATAACCACGGGCTTTGGCATCCGGTGTGGTTGCAAACAAATCCCGCACCAAATCAAAAACGCCTGTGTATGTAGCCGGATTAGAACGCGGTGTACGCCCAATGGGGGACTGGTCAATATTAATCACCTTATCCAACTGTTCCATACCGGTAATTTTTTTGTGCTTACCCGGAATGAAACGGCTGCGATTCAATTTTCTTGCCAAGGCTTTATATAAAATCTCATTAATCAATGAGCTTTTACCCGAACCGGAAACACCGGTAATACAAGTCATAATACCAAGCGGAATCTCTACATCTATATTTTTCAGATTGTTCTCTTTTGCCCCAATCACTTGCAAAAAACCCGTAGGCTTTTGCCGTTTTTCCGGAATGGGAATCTTCATTTTTCCACTTAAATATGCACCGGTAATAGATTTTTTATTTTTCATCAAATCCTTTGCCGTACCTTGCGCAATCACAGTACCGCCATGCTCACCGGCACCGGGTCCGATGTCTACTACCCAATCCGCCTCCAGCATAGTATCCTCATCATGCTCCACCACAATCAAAGTATTCCCCAAATCACGCAAATGTTTCAACGTACCCAATAATTTTCCATTATCACGCTGATGCAAACCGATACTAGGCTCGTCTAAAATATAAGCAACGCCCACCAAACCTGAGCCGATTTGAGTCGCCAAACGAATCCGCTGCGCTTCACCTCCGGACAATGTACCTGCCGCCCGGGCTAATGTCAAATAATCCAAACCTACGTCCAGCAAAAAGCGAATCCTCGCTTTGATTTCTTTTAGAATTTGCGCACCAATGAGCTGATTTATTTTGCTCAACTCCAAATGGTTCATATATTCTTCTAGTTTTGCCACGGACAACGCTGTAATTTCAGAAATATTTTTATCACCAACCGTCACCATCAAGGAGCTTTTTTTCAAACGTTGCCCCTTACACTCCGGACAAGGCGTAATATTCATAAAAGACTCATACTCTGCTTTGACGGTATCGGAGCTGGTTTCTCGATAACGACGCTCCACATTTTTAATCAAACCCTCAAATGCAATATCATAAGTACCCTCACCACGTTGTCCTACATAATAAACCTTAACAGACTTTCCATCGGTTCCATACAGCAAAACATCGTGGACTTCCTTGGAATACGCTTCAACCGGTGTATCTAAATCAAAATGATACGCTTCACACAAAGCCTTTAAGATAGCGTAAGTGAAACTAGAAGGATCATTGCAGGACTGCCAACCCATAACAATAATCGCCCCCTCATGGATACTCAAAGAAGGATCCGGAATCATCAACTCCTCGGAAAACTCCATTTTATAACCCAACCCAAAACACTCCGGACAAGCACCAAAAGGATTATTAAAAGAAAAACTGCGCGGTTCTATTTCATCAATGCTAATATCATGGTCGGGGCAAGTGAAATTCTGGCTAAAGCTGATGGTCTTACCATCCACCACATCCACAATCATCAAACCCTCTGCCAAACGCAACACACTTTCCACCGAATCTGCCAAACGTTTTTCAATACCCGGTTTTACCACCAAGCGATCCACAATAATCTCAATGTTATGCTTAATGTTTTTGTCTAAAGAAATTTCCTCTGACAACTCATAAAGATTACCATCCACACGCACCCGAACATAACCACTCCTTTTTGCCTGTTGGAATAACTTCGTATGTTGACCTTTTCGCCCACGAACCACAGGAGCCAATAGCTGAATCCTTGTACCCTCCGGTTGTTCCATAATCTGCGTCACCATCTGATCCACACTTTGTTTCGAAATTTCTTTGCCACAGACCGGACAATGAACTACGCCAATCCGTGCATAAAGCAAGCGAAAATAATCATAAATTTCCGTCACGGTACCTACTGTTGAACGTGGGTTTTTATTTGTAGACTTTTGATCAATGGAAATCGCCGGCGATAAACCCTCTATACTTTCCACATCAGGTTTCTCCATCTGTCCCAAAAACTGTCGCGCATAAGAAGACAAAGACTCCATATAGCGTCTTTGTCCCTCTGCATAAATCGTATCAAAGGCTAGTGACGTTTTGCCCGAACCACTAATCCCCGTCAAAACGACCAATTGATTGCGTGGTATATTCAAATCAAAATTTTTTAGATTGTTTTCATTTGCACCCCGAATCTTGATATACTGTTGATTGTTCCTTGTCATTTTCAATTCTTCTTTCTATTATCTCTTTTTATGTAATATCATTGAATACTTTTTTCAATTCGACACTTTGATCTCTCAAAACCGCCGCCTGTTCAAAATCAAGCTCTGCCGCCGCTTTCTTCATCTGCTTATTCACCTCGGCAATGAGTTTTTCCAATTCTTTTCGGCTCATAGACTCAGGATCTTTATCCATCTGCAATTCAGTGGCCGCAACTTTCTTGGAAATACGAATCAAATCGCGAACAGCCTTTTGAATCGTCTGGGGGGTAATACCATGTATTTCATTGTACTTCATCTGAATTTCCCGGCGGCGCATGGTTTCCTTAATCGCCATATCCATAGAATCCGTCACCCTATCTGCATACATAATCACATGACCCTCTGCGTTTCGAGCTGCACGACCAATCGTTTGAATCAAAGAAGTACCTGAACGCAGAAAACCCTCCTTATCTGCATCTAAAATCGCAACCAATGTAATCTCCGGTATATCCAAACCCTCTCTAAGCAAATTTATCCCCACTAAAACATCAAACACATCCAAACGCATATCACGGATAATCTCTGTCCGCTCTAAGGTATCCACATCAGAATGCAGATATTTTACCCGTATGTCCATTTCACGCATATAATCGGTCAAATCCTCTGCCATACGCTTGGTTAAAGTAGTCACCAACACCTTATTTTTATTGGCTACTTCTTTGTTAATTTCACTGATCAAATCATCTATTTGCCCCTCCACCGGCCGTACATCTACCACAGGGTCCAGCAAACCCGTCGGACGTATTACCTGCTCCGCCCGTAACATCTCATGTTCCGCTTCATAAGCTCCCGGTGTGGCGGACACAAACAAGGCCTGATTTACTTTCCCCTCAAATTCAGAAAAATTCAAAGGACGATTGTCCTTTGCAGATGGCAAACGAAAACCAAAATCCACCAAAGTGCTTTTTCGACTCTGATCCCCGGCATACATACCGCCAATTTGCGGAATGGTTTTATGTGACTCATCAATCATAATGATAAAGTCTCCCGGGAAGTAGTCAATCAACGTATAAGGCGGTTGTCCCGGTGCCAAACCAGACAAAGGTCTGGAATAATTTTCAATCCCGGAACAAAATCCTGTCTCCCGCAGCATCTCTATGTCAAAGTTGGTACGCTCCGCAATCCGCTGCGCCTCAATCAACTTATCCTGTCGCTTAAATTCTTTTACCCGCTCTTCCAGTTCTTCTTCAATTTCTTTAATCGCCCGCTCAATATTAATTTTATCTACCACATAGTGAGAAGCAGGAAAAAGCCCAACATGTTGTAACTCCCTTTTCATCTCTCCGGTCAACACATCAATCTCCGTAATGCGGTCAATCTCATCACCAAAAAACTCAACACGAATGGCCTTATCTGTCACATAGGCCGGTATCACTTCTACCACATCCCCATTGACCCGAAATGTACCACGGTGAAAATCCAATTCATTTCTATCATACTGAATCTCCACCAACTTGGACAAAAACTCGTCTCTATCTTTTACCATGCCCGGTCGCAAAGAAATCACCATGTTTTGATAATCTACCGGACAACCCAAACCATAAATACAAGAAACACTGGCTACAATAATAACATCCTTTCTCTCTGAAAGAGACATGGTCGCAGAAAGGCGTAGCTTTTCAATCTCATCATTAATCGAGGAATCTTTGGCAATATATGTGTCGGAAGAAGGCACATAAGCCTCTGGTTGATAGTAATCATAATAAGATACAAAGTACTCTACCGCATTGTCCGGAAAAAACTCTTTGAACTCTCCATAAAGCTGTGCTGCCAACGTTTTATTGTGTGCGATAATCAATGTGGGCTTTTGTAAATCTTGAATCACATTTGCCATGGTAAATGTTTTACCGGAACCCGTAACACCCAGTAATGTCTGGCATTGATTGCCCTCTCTAAAACCGGCGACCAAATCTGCAATCGCCTGAGGTTGGTCTCCAGTTGGTTGATATTCTGATTTTAAATTAAATTTTATCATTTCATTTTCCATAAAAACCAGTATAACAGAAAATCTTTTAAAAGTATATAAAATCGAGCAAAAAAAGTACAAATGTTCCCCCTACGGATTACATCTGTACTCAAGACCAAATCTATCTCTTTTTACATCATTAAAAACCAACAATCACAATATAATACGTTTTTTTATGCCCTTGACAAATACTCGCCCGTACGGGTGTCTATCTTTAACACATCACCGCTTTCAACGAATAAAGGTACATAAACCACCGCTCCCGTTTCAACTGTTGCCGGCTTTGTTGCGCCTTGGGCTGTATCACCTTTGAAACCCGGCTCTGTCTCTGTAATCGCCAATTCTACAAACAATGGTGGCTCCACCGAAAAAACATTGCCATTATAAGAGCAAACTTTAACTGTTTCATTTTCTTTTACAAACTTCAAGGCATCCCCTACCACCTCAGTATTCAATGCGATTTGATCATAGGTTTCTTCATCCATAAAATTAAAAATGTCACCATCTTGATATAGATATTGCATATCTTTTCTTTCAATATGCGCCTTAGGAAACTTTTCTGAAGGGCGAAAGGTCTTTTCAATGATACCACCATTGATGATATTCCTCATTTTTGTTCGAACAAAAGCCGCTCCCTTTCCGGGTTTCACATGTTGAAACTCTATGATCTGGCAAACATTTCCCTCAATCTCAACGGTTATACCGTTTTTAAAATCACCTGCTGCTATCATCCGTATCTCCTCCTTAACACCTTCGACAAGTTTTGCATAATGCGCACATATGCTCCAGCGATTGCATCATAAAATTAATATAAATATCTACATCCTGCTCATCTAACTTTTGTAAAAAACTTTTCATCTTCGTTGAAATGGTACGACCATCTTCTTCTTTCCAGTCCGGATTGGCTCGCAATTCATATTTTGCAATCAAATCCGGATACCGTGCCAAAAAAGCCTCTACCGTAATATCCATCTGTAGCTGTTCTTCCAGTATCTTTTGGTCTTCTTTCACAAAACCGCCCAAAATCACTTCATGAAGCTCCCAACACAAATTTGTTAATGTTCTTATGACATTTCTTTGATAATCTCTCATCAACTCACCTATCTATCTGTTTTTAAACTTTTACTACGCTGATAGAAGTATAACACAATTTTCTCTAAATATCTCTTTAGTACGATAGAAAACTTTTCTTTCGGGTCAATGGGTTTCACCAAAATACAATAAATCCCCGCCCTATAAGCGCCCCACACATCTGTAAATAGCTGATCCCCAACACATAACGTATGCTCCGGTTTTGTTTTTAAAAGTCGCATCGCTTTCATATAACCGGCACGCATAGGCTTTTTTGCATCGAAAATATACGGAATCCCAATTTTTTCATTGAATGATTTCACACGTGACTCTTGGTTGTTTGACATAAAACAAGCTTTAAACCCCATTTCTTCCAAATGCCGAAACAATTGAATTGCTCGCTCGTTTGCCGGTGCATCATGTGGCACCAACGTATTATCAATATCATAAATAATGCCACGATACCCTTTTTGAAACAACCTTTCGTAATTGATTTTATAAGCCGACGCCTTATATTCATCGGGATAAAATGCTTTAAACATCAATCATTGCCTTTCTCCAAATTTCTTTTCCAATATCTGCCACTTTTCTATTGTCTGTTGCTACAATCCAATCTGCCGCACGTTCATAACGACTCTTGCGTTCTTCCAACAGGTTTGTAATATATTCTAAATGAATACGATCCTTTAACAATGGGCGGCAAGTATCCCGTTTCACCCGCTCAAAAATCGTCTCCGGAGTTGCCACCAAAAGTACAATCCGACCAAGCCGTTTCATTTCCGTCACATTGTCCGGATTTAAAGCCATACCACCTCCGCAAGAAATCACCGTATCCGTCAAACGGTTGAGATTTTTCAAACATATATGTTCTTGTTCTCGAAAAAAAGCTTCCCCTTTTTGTTCAAATATCTCTGAGATGGTCAATCCAACGCTTTTTTCAATTTGCTCGTCCGTATCTATGATTTCCATACCATAAACCTGCTGAAAATACCGTGCAAGAGCAGATTTCCCCGTGCCCATAAAACCAATTAAACAAATATTTCTACTCATCTATGCTATAATTCGGTGCCTCTTTGGTAATGTGAATGTCATGAGGATGACTTTCTTTTAAAGAAGCTGCACTTATTTTAACAAATTTACTGTTTTCTTTCAACTCTTCAATACTTGGAGTACCGCAGTAACCCATACCTGAACGCAGACCACCCAATAGTTGGAACACGGTATCTTCCACTGTACCTTTATATGCTACACGACCTTCCACACCTTCCGGAACCAATTTTTTGGCATTTTCTTGAAAATAACGATCTTTACTACCACTCTCCATGGCCGCAATAGAGCCCATACCACGATACACTTTGTATTTTCTGCCTTGATAAAGCTCAAAAGTACCGGGACTTTCATCGCACCCTGCAAACAAACTACCCATCATACAAATATTTGCCCCAGCAGCAATGGCTTTTGTAATATCACCTGAATATTTAATACCACCATCCGCAATAATGGGAACACCGTATGTCTTAGCTATCTCATAACAAGCCATCACAGCACTTACCTGCGGCACACCAATACCGGCAACCACTCGGGTTGTACAAATAGAACCGGGACCAATACCTACCTTTATCGCATCAGCACCTGCTTCAATTAATGCTTTTGCGGCTTCGCCGGTGGCAACATTGCCGGCAATCACCTGTAAGTCAGGAAAGTTTTCTTTTACCATCTCCACCGCCCGGATTACATTGGCAGAATGACCGTGCGCAGAATCCAAAACCACCGCATCTACTTTTACTTCTACCAAAGCTGCAACACGATCTAGTAGGTCCGCTGTAATACCAACACCGGCACCACACAACAAACGTCCCTGAGAATCTTTGGCTGACAAGGGATACTTAATTTGTTTCTCAATATCTTTGATTGTAATCAACCCTTTTAAATTGCCATCCTTATCCACAATCGGCAATTTTTCTTTTCGGGCTTTTCCTAAAATCTTCTTTGCTTCATCTAGGGTGATACCTTCAAGGGCAGTAATCAATCCCTCCGAAGTCATAGACGTTTTAATCTTTTTCGTGAAATCTTCCTCAAACTTCAAATCACGATTTGTAATAATACCCACCAATTTTTTCCCCTCGGTAATTGGTACACCGGAAATACGAAATTTTGCCATCAGCTCATTGGCATCAGCCAAAGTATGCTCCGGCGACAAGTAAAAAGGATCGGTAATCACACCGTTTTCTGAGCGCTTTACTTTGTCCACTTCCTCTGCCTGCTGTGCAATAGACATATTTTTATGAATAATCCCAATGCCGCCTTGCCTTGCCATCGCAATACTCATACGATGCTCTGTCACGGTATCCATGCCGGCACTCATCATAGGAATATTCAATTTTATCTTTTTCGTTAAAAATGTGCTCAAATCCACTTGATTTGGAATCACTTCCGAATAAGCCGGTACCAAAAGTACGTCATCAAAAGTAATGCCCTCACCGATTGTTTTCGCCATAGTAAAAATCCTTTCCCGTTGATTCAACTTTCTGTTTTTAAATGTACAGTAATTTAATGATACTGTCAAGGTATCAGCCATCCGAATTCCGATAAGAACCGGCATCAAATTAAATTCACAAACAGCAACTTATGAGCACGCTCACAGTTGCTGTTCTTATGTTTAACATGGGCTTAGCTTATTTCTATCTACATCATCCCGCCCATACCGGCACCACCAGCCGGCATCGGTGGCATTTCCTCTTTGATGTTTGCAACAACAGACTCTGTTGTCAACAATGTCGAAGCCACACTCGTTGCGTTTTGCAAAGCACTTCTTGTCACTTTTGCAGGATCCAAAATACCGGCTTCTACCATATCTACATACTCTTCTTTATAGGCATCATAACCCATACCTACTTCTAGCTCTTTCACGTGATTGATAATCACAGAACCCTCCAACCCGGCATTTGTTACGATATGATACGATGGAGACTCTAACGCTTTTAAAAGGATTCTGGCACCTGTTTTTTCATCACCGTCTAAGGTATCAGCCAATTTGGCAATTTCTTTGGTTGCATGTATGTAAGCAGAACCACCACCTGCAATAATACCCTCTTCTACCGCCGCTCTCGTGGCGTTTAGCGCATCTTCCATACGAAGCTTTGCTTCTTTCATCTCTGTCTCCGTGGCAGCACCTACGCGAATCACCGCTACACCACCAGCCAATTTCGCCAATCTTTCTTGCAATTTTTCTCTATCAAAGTCAGAAGTTGTCTCTTCAATGCCTTTGCGAATTTGTGCAACTCTATCCGCAATGTCATCTTTCTCGCCAAGACCATCTACAATAATTGTATTTTCTTTTTGCACTTTTACTGACTTCGCACGTCCAAGTTGCTCCATTGTCGCTTCTTTTAAATCCAAGCCCAATTCTTCGGAAATAACTTGTCCGCCTGTCAAAATCGCAATGTCTTGCAACATTTCTTTTCTACGATCACCGTATCCGGGTGCTTTCACTGCAACTACATTAAATGTGCCGCGCAATTTATTCACAATCAAAGTAGTCAGGGCTTCGCCCTCAATATCCTCTGCAATAATCAACAATCTTGCACTAGATTGTACCACTTGCTCTAAGATTGGAAGAATTTCTTGAATATTTGTAATTTTCTTATCTGTAATCAAGATATACGGATCTTCTAAATTGGCTTCCATCTTTTCCATATCCGTTGCCATATAAGCAGAAACATAACCTCTATCAAACTGCATACCTTCTACCAAGTCCAACTCCGTATGCATTGTTTTTGATTCTTCAATGGTAATCACGCCGTCATTTGAAACTTTTTCCATCGCATCCGCTACCATTTGTCCTACTTCTTCATCACCGGAAGAAACCGCAGCTACTCTGGCAATCTGCTCTTTGTCTTTCACTTTGCTGCTCATATCTTTAATCATGCCAACCGCAACATCCGTCGCTTTTTTCATTCCCTTACGAAGAATAATCGGATTTGCTCCGGCTGCCAAGTTTTTGATCCCCTCATTTACCATAGCTTGTGCTAATACACACGCTGTAGTGGTACCATCACCGGCTACATCATTGGTTTTAGATGCTACTTCACGAATCAATTGTGCCCCCATATTTTCAAAAGCATCTTCCAACTCAACCTCTTTTGCAATGGTCACACCATCATTTGTAATCAATGGAGCACCGAATGATTTATCCAAAACAACATTTCTACCTTTTGGTCCTAATGTAATACGAACCGTATCCGCCAAAATATTTACCCCCACTTCAAGGGCCGCTCTGGCTTCTGCACCATGTTTAATTTCTTTTGCCATTGTCTTAATCTCCTTCTATTCTGTTTGATTCACAATGAAGTTGAATACCTCATTTTTTGTTTTAATTCACTATCGCCAATATATCACTTTGTTTTACAATAATAAACGATTCGCCTTGTAACTCAACTTCCGTTCCGGCATACTTGGAATAAATCACCTTTTGTCCAACCGCTACTTGCATCACTACTTCTTTGCCATCTATGTTGCCGCCCGGACCTACTGCTACTACTTCAGCCTCTTGCGGCTTTTCCTTGGCTTGACCGGGAAGTACAATCCCTGATTTGGTAGTTTCTTCTGCTTCAAGCTGTCTTAATACAATTTTGTCACCTAATGGTACTAGTTTCATGACAAGTCCTCCTTATATTGTTTTTATATTATTTTTTAACTTTTATTAGCACTCATGATTGTTGAGTGCCAAAGCCCATGAATATAAAATAACACTCTGCTGACAATTTGTCAACAGAGTATTTTAATTTTCTATTAAGTTCTTTTCACTGATTTTTTAATTCCCGGCACATGAT
Source organism: Lachnospiraceae bacterium (assembly GCA_009779895.1). GTDB lineage: Bacteria > Bacillota > Clostridia > Lachnospirales > Lachnospiraceae > WRBB01. The sequence continues at coordinate 110,850 of WRBB01000001.1, read as the reverse complement.
AAAAACCATTTTCAATGCGAAAGATAATAATATTGATATCTCCGCTGCGAAATCTTTTATAAATTACACCGGTGCATAAGAGCGACTCTCTTTTCGTTTTGATATAACATCGGTACTTTGCATCCAAAGAAATCACACTTAAGTCTTCTCCCTCTAGCTGAAGCCGGATATAATCACCATCCTCTTCATAACGCAAAACACGACAATGGTGAGTTCCTTCATCAAAAATTCCATCGGCAGAAATCACTCGTTCCATTTGTAAATCTGCGACAAAACCCTCGTACATGGCACACACACCTTTCTATTGTATACTTATCTACTCAAACGCTCTCTTCTAATTTTTTCTAACGCCAAGAAAATATAATCATTCAATACCTTGATATATGTTCCTTTCATACCGGAAGAACGTGACTCAATCACACCGGCACTTTCAAACTTTCTCAAAGCATTTACAATCACGGATCTGGTAATACCAACACGGTCAGCAATCTTACTGGCAACTAAGATACCCTCCGTACCCTCCAGCTCATCAAAAATATGAATGATCGCTTCCAATTCAGAGAAAGACAATGTGCTTATCGCTGATTGCACCACTTGTTCTTTCCGAATCTCTTCCGCGCTTTCTTCATTGACGGAACGTAACATCTCCAGACCAACAACGGCAGTTCCAATTTCACTTAAAATAATATCATCTATCTCATAATCATGTTCCTGCTTATAAATAATCAGAGTTCCAAGCCTTTCACCGGCAATATCAATCGGTGTAATAATCGCTTTATAACCACTCACAGAATCACTGCTAAATCCCAATGTTGTCAAATTGACATTCTCCTTGGTAGAAAGAATACTCAATATACGCTCGTTTAACATGTCGTCAATAAAAGAACCTACTGCATCTTCCAGCAATTCCTCTATCACATTTACACCGGAATCTTTGCAAATACCTAAAACTTTGCCTTTTCTACTCAACACTAAAACATTTGATTGTAATACCTCTGTCAACACAGCACAGATGTCATTAAAAATAACTTTGCTGGAACTATTGTTGTGTAGTAGTTTGTTGATTTTTCTGGTTTTATCCAATAATTGTACGCTCATAGAAACCTCCATCATAATTGTTGGAATAATTCGCTTTTTCCTTTTAACTTTTTTATATTATCACACAAATCCAGAAATTGCAAGGGTTGTTGTTAAAAAACACCAAATAATATCTAGGCGTTTTATGATTTTTTTTCGTTGTTTCTATTATAGCCACATTTTTCATCCGGGCAAACCAATTTACTGCCCTTTTCCACCAAACATTTACCACAGGCTGGACAAATCTCTGCTGTCGGTTTTGGCCATGACATAAAATCACAGTCCGGATTATCTTCGCAGCCATAGTATCTTCTACCTTTTTTGGTTTTGCGAATCACCACTTCTTTGCCGCATTTTGGACAAGGAACACCTATTTTTTCCAAATAAGGCTTGGTATTGCGACACTCCGGAAATCCGGAGCAAGCCAAAAACTTTCCATGAGGACCATATTTCACTACCATATTGCGTCCGCATTCTTCGCAGATCACATCGGTTACCTCATCTTCAATTTTAACAGCTTCCAATTCTTTCTCGGCCACTTGAACCGCTTCCTCTAAATCCGGATAAAAGTTTCGGATTAATTCTTTCCACTCCACTTCTCCCTCTTCCACCGTATCCAAAAGGGTTTCCATATTTGCAGTAAAATTGACATCAACAATCGCCGGGAAAGAGGACAACATAATACGATTGACCACCTCACCAATTTCCGTCACATACAAATTCTTTTCTTCCTTGGTCACATAACGTCGCCCTAACAACAAGGCAATGGTCGGTGCATAAGTACTGGGACGACCAATCCCTAATTCTTCCAAGGCTTTCACCAACGAAGCCTCTGTATAATGCGGGGGCGGTTGCGTAAAATGTTGCTTACTTTCAAGCTCTGCTTGCTTTAACTTTGTTTCTTTTGTCAAACCTTTGACTAATACATTGCTTTCCGCCTTTTCCACTTCACTTTCTACATAAGCCGATTGATAACCGGCAAAAACCACACGGGATGTAGAAACCGTAAAATAATGTTGCCCCGCAGCAATCTTCACGGAAGTACCCTCATACTGAGCCGGCTTCATTTGGCTGGCTACAAAACGCTTCCAAATCAATTGATATAAACGCAATTGCTCCCTAGACAAAGAGGCTTTTACTACCTCAGGTGTCAAAGTCACATCACTGGGACGAATCGCTTCATGGGCATCTTGTGTTTTCTTGCCTGATTTTTTCATTTCAGTGAAGCTTGCCACATATTCTTGCCCGTAATTGTTTGTAATATATTCTTTCGTTGCCTCTACCGCCTCAGCAGAAACCCTTGTGGAATCCGTACGCAAATAGGTAATCAACCCTACTGTGCCTCTCCCCTTAACATCCACACCTTCGTATAGTTGCTGCGCCAAACGCATGGTTTTTTGAGTTGGAAAATTCAATACCTTTGATGCCTCTTGTTGCATGGTACTGGTGATAAAAGGCAAAGGTGCTTTTCGTGAACGCTGACTTGTCTTAATATCCGTAATCAAAAACGTTGCTTTTTCAATTTCTGCTACAATCTCATCCAATTGTGCCTTGGAGCCAATGGTTTGCTTTTTGTGCTCAGAACCATAATACTTCGCCGTCAAAAGGCGTTTCTCACCGGCAATTTCAAGGATTGCATCTAAGGACCAATATTCTTCCGGAATAAAGGCATTGATTTCTGCTTCTCGCTCGGCAATAATCCGCAATGTTACGGATTGCACACGTCCGGCACTTAAACCACGTTTGACTTTCGCCCATAAAACAGGGCTAATCCCATAACCTACCATACGATCTAAAATCCGCCTGGCCTGTTGAGCATTGACTAAATCCATATCGATGCTGCGGTATTGTTTCAAAGCCGCCTTAACCGCATTTTTTGTGATTTCATTAAACGTAATGCGACGCATCTTTTTTTCATCCAACTTCAAAGACGCCGCCAAATGCCATGAGATTGCCTCACCCTCACGGTCAGGGTCAGTAGCCAAATAAACACGATCCGCTTTCTTGGCCGCCTTACGCAAGGCGGCTAATGTATCGCCTTTTCCACGAATTGTTATGTATTTTGGCTCAAAATCATGCTCCACATCAATGCCCAACTGGCTCTTGGGCAAATCTCGGACATGGCCGTTGGATGCTGCAACAGTATAACTACTACCAAGAAACTTTTTGATGGTCTTTACTTTAGCCGGGGACTCTACGATTACTAAATTATGTGGCATACCACTCCTCCTATTACTACAAATATTTTACATAATTATGCTTGGATACTTCTTTTACATAACCTTTTAATTCTAAAGAAATCAACACACCCATCAGGATGCCAATCTCCATTTTCGTTTCTATCAATAAGTCATCAAATCTTTTAGGTTGTAAACACAGTAGACTATACACTAAGTTTTCTGAACTATCAAGTATTTTTTTCTTACCTCCTTTTGTTTTATTTGTCATCATGCCAAAATCTTCTAATAAAATTTCCGGTGATAAAAGTATTCCCGCCCCTTGTTTAATCAGCTGATGACAGCCTTGACTAAAGGTGCTGTCAACAGGTCCGGGCAAAGCATAAACATCTTTTCCTTGCTCTAAAGCTAAATCCGCAGTAATCAATGAACCACTTCGCTTTTTTGCTTCTATTATGATTAAAAAATCAGACAAGGCACTAATCAAACGATTTCGTGCCGGAAAATGATAAGCCAAAGGAGAAGTACCCGGCGGGTATTCCGAAATAATACCACCCCCATGATTTAAAATATCTTGATATAAACCAATGTGCTCCCTAGGATAACAAACATCCACACCACATCCTAAAACTGCAAAGGTTCTACCACCTCCTTGTATGGCACCGCGGTGACCAAAACCATCTATGCCATAAGCCATACCACTGATGACCTGCAAGCCGGATTGACCTAATTCCTGCGCAAAATGAAGCGCATTCCTTTCTCCATAAGGCGTACACTTTCTTGCCCCTATAATCGCCACCCGATATTGTTGAAACACGGGCAAATCTCCTTTTACAAACAAACCAAAAGGCGGATCAAAAATATTCATCAATTGACTGGGATAATTCGGTGAATTCCAAGGAAAATGCTGAATCGACTTCTTTGCAAGAGATTGATATAACTTCGATATATCTTTGTCGCTCTGACCATGTAAAATACGACGAATGTGAGTCTCACTTAAAAACTTCAAACACTGTAAGGATTTTTCTTTTTCCTTTCTTAACTCTTCTAAATCCGGGAATATACTATGCAATTTAAACTTTACAAGATTAGATATATTGGGCAAACAATGGAGCCAAAATTCATGTTCATATTTATTTGTGTTCATCCGCTACCGCCCCCAACTCTTTTTATCTGCACCCCGATATCCAATGGCTTCACATAAATGCTTGGACAAAATAGACTCCGATTTTTCAAAATCCGCGATGGTTCGGGCTACCTTTAAAACCTTATGATAAGAACGTACCGTCAAATGCAAACGCTGATAAACTTGCTCCATCACAAATTGACTTTCTTTATCCAAAACACAATGGGTTTCTATTTCTTTCACCGTCAAATCACCACTTCGCTTGCCATAGCGCCTTTTTTGAATCTCACGCACCTCTTCAATACGTGCTCTGATTTGTGCAGAAGACTCCAACACTTCCTCTTCCGGCACTTTACTTTGCCCCAACTCTTCAAAGGCCAAACGAGGCGCTTCTACACAAATATCCAACCGATCCAAAAAAGGCTGACTGATTTTTTCAATATAATGCAAAATTTGTTTTGGACTACAATGACATCTCTCTAAATCCGGATACATCCCACATGGACAAGGGTTCATCGAAGCAACCAACATAAAATCTGCCGGATATTGATAACTGCCGCTTTTCCTTGTGATTTGAATCTTTTTTTCCTCTAAAGGCTGTCTTAACACTTCAATCATTTCACGGCGAAATTCTGCCAATTCATCCATGTACAACACCCCATAATTCGCCAACGTAATCTCCCCAACTGCGGGAATCGAACCACCACCCAACAAAGCCGATTTGGTTGTTGTATGATGAACACTACGAAACGGCGGTTGATAAATCAGCGGATGCTTTTCATTTAATAAACCGCGAATACTATATATTTTTGTGATTTCCAAACTTTCTTTTAAACTCAAAGGTGGTAATATCGTCGGAATACGCTTTGCTATCATAGATTTTCCGCTGCCCGGCGGTCCTAACAACAAAATATTGTGCCCGCCCCCTACGGCAATCTCCACTGCCCGTTTCACCGCTTTTTGACCGTAGATATCACTAAAATCCAATGTGCATTTTTCCGTCTCATTATCTTCTTTTAAATTTTGATAAGGATGCTTCTCTCTTTCTCCCAAAAGCAAATCATAAACCCCTTTTAAGGTTCCTACTCCATAAATATGCACCCCTGTGACTAAGGCACATTCTTTCGCATTGCCCTCCGGTACCACAAACGCTCCAACCCCTGCCTCTTTTGCTGCCATAACGATAGGCAATAAACCATTTACCCGCTGCACTTTGCCATCGAGACTTAACTCACCGATAAAGACTTTGTTTTGCACATTCTTTTGTGGAATCAACCCTGATGAAACCATAATTGCTACTGCAATGGGCAAATCATAAGAAGAACCTCGTTTTTTAATCGTTGCCGGCGATAAATTGATAATCATCTTTTTAACCGGATTTTCAAAACCGGAATTTTTCAATGCGGTTCGTACACGTTCTCCCGCCTCTTTTACCTCAGCCGACAAATAACCCACCATATGAAACATTGGTAAGCCGTTGCTCATATCTGCCTCTACCTGAACCATCTCTACACGGATACCATCAATCATAGCAGATAATACTGTTCCAAATGCCATACATTTTTTCCTCCTCCATTACGCTCCTTTTTCTTTTCCTACATAAACTTTATGGGAATGCCTGACCGAATCGGTCGAATTTTTCCAGAGAACGATTTCTCTAAAAAAATAGGGAATGCAGCTATGTATCTTTACTGCATCCCCTATCTTATCACTTCCTAAATCTTTGTCAACCATTTTTATTCTGCCCGACGCAAAATGTCATATTGGACAGCTGCCTGATCTAGTTTTACAAATAATTTCTGTTTCGAATGAGGGCAACTTTCCTGTTCCTCACCTGCTTCATTGATAATTCCTTGCACTTTCGTTTTAATATTTTGCCCATCCGGTTTCATAATTTCGATGGTTTCACCAACAGAAAATTTATTTCGTTGTTCTAAAAAAATAAAACCTGCATATTCACCCGCTTCCAAATATTCTTCCACAATACCCAAATAGGTATAATTTTTCTCATAGGTATTTTGATTATAAATCTGAGCATTTTCATCCTGGTTTCCAAAGAAAAACCCTGTCGTAAACTGACGATAGGTACAATTGGCAATCTGCTCTTGGTACCAAGGCATATTTCTCTCATAAATCTCCGGTTTCTGCAAATAGTCATCTATCGCTTTACGATAGGTTCTGGCAACGGTCGCCACATATAAAGCATTTTTCATACGCCCCTCTATCTTAAAGCTATCAATGCCACTTTCGATTAGAGCCGGAATGTGCGCAATCATACATAAATCCTTTGCATTAAAAATATAAGTGCCTCTCTCATTTTCATACACAGGCATAAATTCATTTGGTCTGGTTTCTTCCACCAAATAATATTTCCAACGGCAAGGATGGGTACAAGCCCCTCGATTGGCATCCCGATTGGTAAAATAATTGCTCAACAAACAACGACCGGAATAAGAAATACACATAGCCCCATGCACAAATGTTTCGATTTCCAACTCCTTTGAAACATTGGCTCGTATTTCTTTTATCTCATCTAAAGTCAATTCCCGAGCCGTCACCACACGGCTCGCTCCCATTTTATGCCAAAAATCAAAGGTTGCAACATTGGTATTGTTTGCTTGGGTACTAATATGCCGCTCTATTTCAGGACATTCTTCTAAGGCAATTTGAAATACCCCCGGATCTGCAATAATAAGCCCATCCGGGCCCATTTCTTTTATCTCTTGGAAATATCTGCGGACCTCCGGAATATCCCTGTTATGGGCCAATATATTCGCTGTAATATACACTTTTGCACCCTGTTGATGGGCAAACTCTATTCCCGTCCTCATTTCTTCCCCGGTAAAATTTTTTGCCTTGGCACGTAAACCAAAAGACGCACCACCAATATAAACCGCATCCGCACCAAATATAACGGCTGTTTTTAATACTTCTAAGCTCCCGGCAGGAACCAACAATTCAGGGCTCTTTCTCATAAACTATCCCTTCTTTCTCACACTCAAAGCAACACCATCCCCAATTGGTATGATGGAGGTCGTTAACGCCTCATGATGCTTTAATAAATACAAATATTCACGCATACGACTATGAATGGTTCGATTGCGTTTTTTGATGGCATAACGTGATTCCAATACGGTACCGTCTTGTAGTACATTGTCCGACAGCAAAACACCTTCCGGGCTTAACAAACGCATTATCTCCGGAAAGTAATGCAAATACTGACCTTTGGCTGCATCCATAAAAATAAAATCAAAAGAACCCGTAATATCTTTTAATACTTCTCTTGCATCCCCTTGCAAAAGGCTAATTTGCTTTTCCTTTCCCATACGTCTGAAGTTTTCCAAAGCCACCGGTATTCTTTTGTCATAATTTTCAATCGTCGTAATATGACAATCCTTTGATACATTTTCACTCATCAACAAAGCAGAGAAACCTACCGCCGTCCCAACTTCAAGAATGCGCATAGGTTTTTGCATGACCAAAAGAACTTTCAAAAGGCTCTGGGTTTCTTTGCGAATAATCGGAATTCGGTCAACCAAAGCCTGTGCTTCTATTTCTTCCAGCAGTTCACTATTCTCTGTCTCTAATGCATGGATAAATGTACGCTTACGTCTATCTGGCATATCCATATTCTACACATCCATAATAATTGGTATAATCATCGGCTTCCGCTTCGTTTTTTTCCAAATGAAATCATTCATGGTATCCCGAATTACCATTTTGATTTTATTCCAATCTATATTTTTACCGGCCAATGTTTTTTCTAAACTTTCCGCCATCACCTGCTTCGCCTCTTCCATCAAAGCCTCTGATTCCCGCACATATACAAAACCACGCGAAACAATATCCGGTCCGGACAACAAACGCTTTGTTTTCCTCTCTAAAGCAAGAACCACAATCATAATACCATCCTCTGCCAAATGCTGCCGGTCACGCAAAACAATATTTCCTACATCACCAACACCCAAACCATCTACCAAAATGGCACCTGTATGAACATGATCCACTACTTTTGCTTCGTCTTGACTGAGCTCCAACACATCACCGCTTTGAATGATAAAAACATTTTCTTTTGGAATCCCCAAGGACTCCGCCAATCCGGCATTTGCTTTTAAATGACGGAACTCACCATGAACAGGCAAGGCATATTTCGGTTTCACCAAAGCATAGATTAATTTCAATTCTTCCTGACAAGCATGTCCGGAAACATGCGCATCTTGAAAAATAACCTCTGCTCCTTTGGCTGAAAGTTCATTAATTACTTTCGAAACCGACTTTTCATTACCCGGTATCGGTGTCGAACTAAAAATAATAGTATCCGTCGGCTCAATGGTTACCTTACGATGTACATCTGCCGCCATACGAGATAAGGCTGCCATAGATTCACCTTGACTTCCCGTCGTAATCAAAACCAATTTCTCCGGCGGATAGTTATGTATCTTCTCTATCTCAATCAGGGTATTTTCCGGTATATCCAAATAACCCAACTCTGAGGCTGTACCAATGGTATTCACCATACTACGCCCCTCCACTACCACTTTTCTCCCATATTTATAAGCTGAATTGATGACTTGTTGCACCCTGTCTACATTTGAAGCAAAGGTAGCAATAATAATCCGTGTCCCCTGATGCTCTGCAAAAATATGATCAAAGGTAATACCCACTGTTTTTTCAGACTGAGTAAAGCCTTTTCGCTCCGCATTGGTACTGTCTGACATCAAAGCCAAAACTCCCTTTTTGCCTAGTTCCGCAAGCCTTTGCAAGTCTATGGCATCACCAAACACCGGCGTATAATCCACCTTAAAGTCGCCGGTATGAATCACCGTGCCGGCCGGTGAAAAAATCGCCAGGGACGACGCATCCTGAATACTATGATTTGTCTTAATAAACTCAATGCGAAAATCGCCTAAATTGATTGACTGCCCATGACAAACTACTTTTCGTTTGGTGGATCGCATCAAATTGTGCTCTTTTAATTTATTTTCAATCAAACCCATGGTCAACTTAGTGGTGTAAATAGGCACGTTGACATCTTTTAATACATAAGGCAAGGCACCAATGTGGTCCTCATGTCCGTGGGTAATCACAAAACCTTTCACCTTATCCATCCGATCCTTTAAATAAGTGACATCGGGAATCACCAGGTCTATACCCAACATGTCATCTTCCGGAAATGCCAAACCGCAATCCACAACAATAATACTGTCTTCAAATTCGAACGCAGTAATATTCATGCCAATCTGCTCTAAACCTCCCAAGGGCACGATTCGCAATTTTCCTGTATACTTTTTTTTCAAAATCTAATTTCCTCCATTTTTTTATATTTCGATGTCCACGTCCTCCAGCAGTTCTTCAAAAACCTTAGATACTGCCAGTAGCTCGGCGTCATCTTCCACAACCTCATAAATCTCCTCGAAACTTGAATCAACCCCTGTTCCTTTCAAAATCAAACACTCGCCATCTTCATCTTCTGCTGATTCGGTCACCAACAAATAGACAAAGCCGCCTAGCTTTGTTTGCTCCAGAACATAAAATTCAACGCTTCCCTCTTGATTATCCAAGGTAAATGTGACTTTTTCCATATTCGTTTCCTTATTTGTTTCCTTTTGATTGCAGATATCCCTGTAAAATAAAAACAGCAGCAATCTTATCTACATACTGCTTTCGATCCTCACGACGAACATGCATCTCCATAAGCGTTCGGTTCGCTGAAACAGTTGATAATCGTTCATCCCACAAAACAACTTCCAAAGCAGTTCTGCGTTCTAACATCTCTTTAAAAACCAAAACCCGCTCACCACGTTCGCCAACATCATTGTTCATGTGCTTAGGCAAACCCAAAACAATGGTCTCAACATCATACTCTGCAATCAAAGCTTCAATCCGAGCGCATGTTCTGCGTAACTTATTTTCTTCTTTCCGTGTAATGGTTTCCAAACCTTGGGCAGTAATACCCAAAGGGTCACTGATTGCCACCCCAACCGTTTTGCTGCCATAGTCCAGTCCTAAAATCCGTTTCATCTACTATTCCCAAGAGTGATTTTCAATATAGGATTTTAACAACTCCTCCACCAACTCATCACGTTCCACTTTCATCACCAAACTCCTCGCACCGTTGTGACTGGTTATGTAAGTGGGATCCCCTGACATAATATAACCAACGATTTGATTAACCGGATTGTAACCTTTTTCTTCCAATGCTTTAAAAACAATTTCAAGAATATCTTTTGCCGATATCTGTAAACCCGGCTCAACCTTAAAAAATTGGGTATTGCTTAAGTCGCTCATTTATTTCTCCTCCAATTTATACTACTTTTCATTCTAATGCCTAGCATATAAAAAATCAATGGACAATTTGAGATTCTTCTTGAATATGCACGGAAACCACCTGATTATGCAAATTTTTTTTGGCATCTATACGAATTTTTACATATTCTTTGGTATATCCGACTTGATACACGCCTTTTGTCGCATCCATTTTATCTTCTACCAAAACTGCTACCTCTTTGCCTATATAATAGGTTTCAAAGGCTTTTTGCTTTATTTCTCCCAATTGAATCAGTTCTTTGCTACGCTTGCCACTCGTCCGAGAAGGCACTTGATTTGGCATCGTCGCTGCTTTTGTTCCGACACGACGTGAATATTTGAAGATATGCGTTTTGTAAAAATCTATTTCATCAATAAACGCCTTTGTTTGCCGAAATTCTTCCTCTGTTTCTCCCGGAAATCCTACGATTATATCCGTGGTAATGGCCGGATGTTCAAAATACCGACGCAACAATTGACATTTTTTCCAATACGTTTTTGTAGTATAATGACGGTTCATCCGCTTCAAGGTTTCATCACAACCACTTTGTAAAGATAAATGAAAATGCGGACAAAACTTTTCCAACTTCGTTAGACCTTCCACAAAACTCTTTGTTATAATACCCGGCTCTAAAGAACCAACACGAATGCGGCAGATTCCCTCCACCCGATGAATGGCTTGTATCAAAGCCAACAAATGCGACGCATCATCAAAATCCGTACCATAAGAACTTAGATGAATCCCTGTCAAAACAACTTCCCGGCAACCACTTGCCGCCAGTTCTTTTACTTCTGAAACAACTTCACTCAATGCCCGGCTTCGCACACGTCCACGCACCATCGGAATAATACAATAAGAGCAAAATTGATTACAACCATCTTGAATTTTAATATTCACACGGGTATGTGCACGAGGCTTGGAAATTTTCAAGGGCTCATATTCCTGCGTGGTATTGATATCAACCACAGCCTTATAAACACAATCTGTCTTATCACGTTTTTCCATAGCCCGTAATATTGCCGGTAAGTCCTGCTTTTTGTTGTTCCCAATCATTACATCAACCACATCTGCAATCGTATTTTCCTGCTCTGCGGTATGCACATAACAACCTGCTGCCACAATAATCGCCTCAGAATTCATCTTTCTGGCTTTGTGCAACATTTGCCGTGACTTTCGGCTTGCAATATTGGTCACCGTACAGGTATTCACAATATAAACATCTGCAACCGTAACAAAAGGTACAATCTCATAACCAGCTTGTTCTATACTTTCCTGCATCGCCGCAGCCTCATATGAATTAACTTTACAACCCAAGTTATGAATTGCGACTTTTTTTAGTTTTTTCATTTCCTATTTCCTTAAATTGCTAAGTTTCTTTTTGTTTCTTGACTTTTCTATCATTTTAACTTAGAATGAATGTGATTAAATTGTTATTATTTTATGTCTCATATAGGAGGACTACACCGATGAAAACTGTAAAAATTTCTTTAAATTCCATTGATAAAGTAAAATCATTTGTAAATGATATCACAAAATTCGACAATGATTTTGATCTTGTTTCCGGAAGATATGTAATCGACGCAAAGTCTATCATGGGTATCTTTAGCCTTGACCTTTCTAAACCGATTGATTTAAATATCCATGCCGATGCTGATGTTGACAACATTCTTTCCATTTTGGATTCATACATCATCAAGTAATAAAGCACACATACCAATGAGCTACCGCACAAATACTGTAGCTCATTTTTATTGCATTTTTATCGCACATGAATCACCTCGGTCGTTTGAATGGCTTTTTCCACCAATGCGTCTATGGTTTCTTCCAAATATATCTCGGATTTTTCAATACGCTCCAACCTTGGTTTTGTGACAGGGTGCTTTGCCACAAAAATTGTACAGCAATCTTCAAAAGGCAAAATAGATGTCTCATAGGTGTCAATTTTTTCAGCAATCTCTATAATCTCCCGTTTATCAAAACCAATCAAAGGCCGATACACAGGTAACGCGCAAACAGCATCTGTTGTCAATAAACTTTGCATCGTTTGACTCGCCACTTGGCCAATGCTTTCGCCCGTCACCAAACCTAAGCACTTTGATTCCCCTGCAAAATGCTCCGCAATCCGCATCATATAACGACGCATAATAATGGTCAGCTCTTCATGAGGACATTTTTCATATATTTCTAACTGAATATCCGTAAAATTTACCACATTTAGTTTAATCGGTCCGGCATACGCTCCAATCAAACGTGCCAAATCTACCACCTTTTCCTTAGCTCTCTCACTGGTATAAGGGGGTGCGTGAAAATAAGTAGCCTCCAAAGAAACACCACGCTTCGCAATCAAATATCCCGCCACCGGACTGTCAATACCACCGGACAACAACAACATCGCTTTTCCATTTGTGCCCACAGGCATACCACCCAAACCGGGAATGATTTTTGCATATATATAAATATCCTCTCGAATTTCTACATGCAACATAATATCCGGATTATGCACATCTACCCGCATTTCAGGAAAAGCATCTAAAATCACCCCACCCAAATCACAATTGATTTCCATAGAATTTAATGGATAATTTTTTCGGCTGCGACGCGCCTCCACCTTAAATGTATGATTGCTCATACCATAAGTCTCCCGTACAAAAGCAATCACATCTTCCGCCAATCGGTCAAAACCTTGATCTGTCGTTTTATAAACAGGGCAAACACCCACAATCCCAAAAACCTTTTGCAAGCCTGTTACAACCTCTTCAAAATCATAAGCCTCCGCACAATCCACATAAATGCGGCCTTGGGCTTTGTGGACATGAAAAGCACCACTTAAATTTTTTAATCTATATCTAATCTGACGAACAAGAGCATCCTCAAACAAATAACGATTTTTACCTTTTAATCCAATCTCACCATATTTTATTAAAAATGATTGTTTCATCTTTTACCTCGCAATAAACTTCCTTAACATTGGTATTACATTATATAAGGTTTCTAAGGTAACGTCAATTTCTTCTTTGGTGGTAAATTCACTCAAACTAAAGCGAATGGTACTCTCTTGATATCCCTCCGGCAACGAAAGAGCGGCTAGTACACTACTTGTTTTTTTGCTATAAGAAGAACAGGCTGAACCCGCTGACACAAAAATCTTTTTTTCTTCCAAAGCATGTAACAGCACTTCACTGCGCACCCCTTTGAAACCAACGCTGATAATATGCCCCACACTTTTATCCGGATCCACACAGTCACCGTGAAACCGCACATCTTCTATCTTTTGCAAACCGGCAATAAAACCTTGCTTCAACGCCCATACATGCGCTTTGTTTACTTCCATATTTTGATACATTTTTTCGCCGGCTAAAACCAAACCTGCAATCCCCGGCACATTGTCCGTGCCTGCACGAAAACCACCTTGTTGACCACCACCATAGGAAATCGGCAGTATTTTTGCTTTTTCATTTTTATACAAAAAACCTATGCCTTTTGGCCCATGAAATTTATGCGCACTCACACTATACAAATCAAGGCTCACGCGCTTGGGATAAATAGGAACTTTTCCAAAACCTTGCACCCCATCACTATGGAATAAAATCTGCTTATTATAATCTTTGATGATTGTCCCAATTTGTTCTAAGGGCTGAATCGTGCCAATTTCATTGTTTACATGCATGATAGAAACTAAAATCGTGTCCAAACGCAAAGCCTCTTGCAAAGCCTGCAAATCCACAATACCATCTTGATCCACCGGCAAGTAGGTAACTTGAAAACCCACTTCTTCCAAGTGTTGCATGGCCTTTAAAATACCGGAATGCTCTATGACAGTCGTAATCAAATGCTTACCACGCCGTTGATTGGCAAAAGCACCACCAAGAATCGCCAGATTATCACTCTCTGTACCTCCCGAAGTGAAAATAATCTCCTTGGGTTCTACCTTTAAACGATGTGCCAATTTGGCTTTCCCGTCTTTGACATAACGCTCCGCCTCCATACCCTTTAAATGCACGGAAGAGGGGTTAGCGTAATCCTCACACATAACTTTTAAAACCAACTCTGCCACTTCGAAATAACACTGTGTCGTTGCTGCATTGTCTAAATATATCTCCACTTTTCGCTACTCCTTTAAATCTACAAGAAATATCTGTAGATTTTTATTCCATCTCATACATCAAAATCGCTAACATTGCCATCGCGGCTGTTTCCGTGCGTAATATTCGTTTTCCCAAGGTAATCATCCGAGCACCATATGATACCGCCAATGCCACTTCTTCTTGCTCAAAACCACCCTCCGGACCGATGAATATACCGATGGATCTCCCTACTTGCATCTTTTTTATGATTGCCTTGCTTTCCGCCATATCCGCGGCCAATTCATAGGGAATCAAAAGGATGTCTAACGCTTTTGCATAAGCAAGCGCTTCTTTCATAGGCATCACCTCTTTGACGCGGGGAATCAAACCACGGCCGGACTGCTTCGCCGCACTTTCAGAAATACCATTCCAGCGCATCGCTTTTTTCTCTGCCTTTTTGACATCCAACTTGACCACCGCCCGGCTTGTTTTCATCGGAATAATTTCATACACACCCAATTCCACTGCCTTTTGAATGATAAACTCCATTTTATCACCTTTTGGCAAGCCTTGAAATAAATATATTTTAGAGAGCAGTTCTGTATCATTTTTCCATTCTTTCTCTATTTGCAAAACCACCTCCTTCAAATCATAGGATTTGATAACGCAAAGATAGATTTTACCACTGCTATCACAAACTTCCAACTGTTCTCCAATTTTCATGCGTAATACCTGTTTTATGTGATTTACATCATTGCCTGTGATGTGTACTTTTCCCTCTTTTACCTGTGTCGGCAAAACAAAAAAACGCTGCATCATAAATATTCTCCTACTTCTTTTGCCCCGTAATCGAAACCCATTCACCTTGTTCTGTAATCTCTAAGATTGCAAAACCACAATCAACCAAAACTTCTTTTACCATTTCTTCTTTCTCTTTTAAAATACCGCCGGTAATATAAACACCTCCCACATTAAGGTATTTTACCACCTCCGGGGCTAATTGTACCAAAACATCTGCCAAAATATTAGAAAATGCCATGTCATATGTGAAAGCACTCACCTGATTTTGCACGGTTTTTTCATTTATTATATTGCCAACCCATACTTGATATTGATTTTTGTTGATGCCGTTTTCTCGCATATTTTCATGGGTGGCATCCATAGCGCAAGGGTCTAAATCCGTACCCACGCAAAAATCCGCCCCATATTTTAAAGCCAACATGCCTAAGATACCACTACCACAACCCACATCTAATACCCTTTGACCTTGCGCAACATATTTTTTTAATTGACGAATGCATAATTGGGTGGTTTCATGCATGCCCGTACCAAAAGCAGTGCCCGGATCAATGTGAATGATCATCCTATCTTTATCTTTTGCCTGCACTTCTTCCCAAGAAGGAATGATCAGAATATCATCAATATAAAAAGAATGAAAATACTGCTTCCAGTTGTTCATCCAATCTATATCTTCCGTTTGACTTATCTCTATGGTACCTGCTCCAATATCCATACATTTTGACACCTCTGCCAAAGCCTTTTTGACACGTTTTAAAGTTAAATCAACATCCACACCCTCTTCTACATAAAAACTCAAATAAGCCTCTCCTACATCCACTTGAACTTCCGGCAAAATATCTACAAACAACTGCTCTTTTTCCAAGGAACTTAAAGGCACTTGATCTTCGATCTCCACCCCCTCAATGCCAATATCCAACAAGGCACCGGCAATGATATCTTCGGCCTCTACTTTGGTTCGCAATCTAAATTTCGTCCATTTCATAATTTGAATCCTCTTGTTTTAAAAGTCTTTCTGCAATTTCAATATCTGATGCTGTTGTTACTTTAATATTGTCATAAGAACCAACAACCATATACACTTCACGTTCTAAGCACTCTTGTATCACCCGCACATCATCGGTTATCCTTTTTGATGCAAACGCCAAGGATTCCTTTTTTGCCAATATCTGATGCGCAAAACAAATTTCGTCATAAACAAAACACTGGGGGGTTTGCATCGACCAAAAAGAGCTACGATTGGGAATTTCCAATATTTTTTGACTCTCTTCTACCCGGCAAATCGTATCCACCACCTGAACTCCGGCCGTACAGGCACCGTACAACAGCACTGCATCCATACAATCCTGTATCACTTTTTGAGACAAGCAAGGTCTCGCTCCATCGTGAATCAACACATAATCACAAGGCTGACAAGCCGCAAGTCCCAAAGCCGAAGAGTGATAACGTTCTTTGCCACCTGCTACAATCTTACTTATTTTTTGAAACCCATATTTCTCCACAATCTCTTTTTGACAAGTATCCATTTCATCTTTTCCTGTCACCAACACAATGGAATCTACCCTGCTCTTTTCAAAAGCCAACAAGGCATAATAAAGCATCGGGTAACCGTTTAGTTTCATATATTGCTTTGCAAGGTCGGTCTCCATTCGTTTGCCACTACCCCCTGCTAAAACCACTGCCGTAAAACGTTTCTTTTGATACATATTTATCGCTTATCCTTTCACTCCGGAATAATATCATAACCACCGTGAACGCTACAAACAGCACCGCCAATAAAGCCACTGCCGAGTGTTACCGCTATTTCTGTGTAAATTCCACTCGAAGGGCAAACAACCTCATATTGCATCCGATGAATCACTTCTGACATATTGATATTCGAATTGACCCCACGCTCTCTTTGCAACTCCTCTAATAACACTTGACGATTGCAGGCACATCTATTCTTTGCATCGGGATTTACATAAGCTACAATACTCATTACGGCACCACCTACCAAAACGGTAATAATAACCACAATAATCATTTTTTCCATAAACCGAAAAGGCTTTTTTTTCTTATTTTCCATCATTCCACACCACGCAAACGGGCATTTGGTACATACTGTCGCACCACCTCTAACACCTGTTGCATAACCTCCTTATTGTACGGCCGCAAACCAGGGACAATCAAATCTCCCGAATCTATAAAGCCTTGAATATAGTAACTTTTTGCGCCTTTGAGCCAACGACCAATCATTTCCATATCTTCACGCTTATGAAACTCCCGCACAATGGTAGTACGAAACTCATAAGACACAACATCGGATTTCAAATAAGATACTGCAGCTAAAATCTCCCCTACGTAGTCATTCTCATTTAAACCAATGGTCATGCTATATTTATTAAGTGTATTTTTAACATCCATGGCCACATGATCAACGCACGCTTTCTCAACCAAAGATATAAGCTTTCTTGTCTGACTACCATTTGTATCTAGTTTAACCTGGTATCCCATCTCTTTTATCTCTTTGATAAAATCTTCCAAATCAGGCTGCAACAATGGCTCACCACCTGTGATACAAACACCCTCTAAAATGCCTTTTCGCTTATGTAAAAAATCCAACACCTGCTCTGTAGGGATATCATTTTCTTCACGGATATGGGTTACCAAAGATGCATTGTGACAAAAAGGACAACGAAAATTACAGCCTGCCGTAAAAATAGTAGCAGCCATCTTCCCAGGGTAATCTAATAAAGTCAGTTTTTGCAAACCTTGAATACGCATAACGATACCTCTTCCATCCAAATCTCTAACACATCCTTTCCTAGTATAACAAATTTTACCCCGACTTGCATACTTGCATTTTGGAAATGTTCATGTTACGATGTATCCAATAAATGTTCTGATTACAAAGGCACACACCTGAGTAAAAAGGCACACAGACTGAATATAGCTTTCCTTGCATGCCTATGTGAGGGATATCTTTTCTGCTCGGGCCTTTTGCCTGAGTTTTTTTGTTCTATTAGGAGGGAAATATGGATACACGTATTGCTTTAATCGGAATCATCGTTGAAAACAATGACTCCATCGAACAGTTAAACCAGTTGCTGGGGGAGTATAGTCAATATATAATCGGGCGCATGGGCGTGCCTTATCGGGAGAAACAAATTTCCATTATCAGTGTCACTTTAGATGCGCCCGGCGACTGTATCAGCGCATTATCCGGGAAATTAGGGATGTTACCCGGCATCAGTAGCAAAACCCTTTATGCCAAAAACGAATACCAAAGAAAGACTTGAAAGGAACACAAAGATATGCAAACACAAAAAATGCTGATTGATAAACTCGCAAACACAAAAACACTTTCCAAAGAAGAATGGATCACTTTAATTGACGGACACGATGCAGACTCGGCCGCATATCTCTTTGCACAAGCACGTGATATCCGCCATCAACATTATGGCAAGGAAGTTTTTCAAAGAGGACTCATTGAATTTACAAATTATTGCAAACAAGACTGCTTTTATTGCGGTATTCGCAAAAGCAACCCGGAAGTGGTGCGTTATCGTTTGTCTGAGGCCGAAATTTTATCCTGCTGTGAATTGGGTTATGAACTGGGTTTTCGCACCTTTGTTTTACAAGGCGGCGAGGACAATTTTTTCACCGACGAAAGATTAAGCCATATCATTGCCCATATCCATCAGGCTTTTCCTGATTGTGCCATCACGTTATCCATTGGTGAACGTTCCTTTGCAAGTTATCAGACGCTTTTCAAAGCAGGCGCACAGCGTTTTTTATTGCGCCATGAAACCCATAATCATGCGCATTATGCAACATTACATCCCGAGAACCTAAGTGCCCGTAAACGACAAGCATGTCTTTGGGATTTGAAAAAAATCGGCTTTGAGGTAGGTACCGGTTTTATGGTCGGCTCACCTTTCCAAACTTCTGCACATTTAGCAGAAGACATGCTTTTCTTAAAAAAACTAAACCCGCAAATGATTGGCATTGGCCCCTTTATTCCCCACCATGCAACACCTTTCCATGACCAATGCGCCGGCACATTGGAATTGACTTTATTTATGATTGGTTTAATTCGCCTAATGCTACCAAAAGTATTGTTGCCATCCACAACTTCTTTGGGCACAATTGCAACGGATGGACGTGAAAAAGGCATATTAGCAGGTGCAAATGTTGTCATGCCCAATCTATCACCCATTAATACCCGCAAAAACTATCAACTCTATGACAACAAAATTTGTCTGGACGATGATGCCCGTGATTGTCGGCAATGCATGGAAAACAGAATGAACACCATCGGTTACAAAATCGTGGTCTGCAAGGGGGATTCTTTAAATCTCGACGAAAGGAATGTGGCTTATGTATGATGTAAACTCCAAACATGCTGCTGATTTTATCAATCATCAAGAAATTTTAGATACTTTGGCTTATGCACGCGAAAACTGTACCAATGAAACACGCATTGATGAAGTAATCGCAAAAGCCGAAAAAGGGCAAGGTCTCTCCCATCGTGAGGGTGCACTTTTATTGTTATGCCCATTACCTGATAAAAATCAAGCCATACTCAGCCTAGCGCAAAAAATCAAACATCGATTTTACGGCAATCGCATTGTCTTATTTGCACCCCTTTATTTGTCCAACTATTGCATCAATGGCTGTATTTATTGTCCTTATCATGTGAAAAATAAATGTATTCCAAGAAAAAAACTCAGCCAAGCAGAAATACGCCAAGAAGTAATCGCTTTGCAAGATATGGGGCATAAACGTTTGGCGATTGAAGCCGGCGAAGATCCCATCCACAATACCATGGATTATTATTTGAAATCCATCGAAACCATTTATAGCATCAAACATAAAAACGGAGCCATTCGCCGGGCAAACATCAACATTGCCGCGACCACCGTCGATCATTATCGCTTATTAAATGAGGCTGAAATCGGTACTTATATCTTATTTCAAGAAACTTATAATAGAACCTATTATAAGAAACTGCATCCAAGTGGTCCAAAAAGTGATTATGACTATCATACCACCGCCATGGACCGGGCTATGGAAAGTGGTATCGACGATGTAGGCTTGGGGGTACTCTTTGGTTTGAGCAATTATGATTATGAATATGTGGGACTACTGATGCACGGCGAACATTTAGAGTCCGCCTTTGGTGTCGGTCCGCACACCATCAGCATGCCCCGTTTGCGTTCTGCTGATAGCATCAACCCGGATGATTTCAATAGTATAGATGATGAAACATTTGCTAAAATTGTCGCTTGCGTCCGCCTTGCCGTACCTTACACAGGTATGATTATATCCACCAGAGAAAGTAAAGAATGCCGGGAAAAGGTATTGACCCTTGGCATCTCACAAATCAGCGGAGGCTCAAAAACCAGTGTCGGCGGTTATGCCAATATTGAGCCACAAGAAACAAAACAATTTGAAACCCATGACAATAGGACTTTAGATGAAGTGGTTTATTGGCTTATGGAATTGGGTTATATTCCAAGTTTTTGCACCGCCTGCTACCGGGAGGGGCGAAAAGGAGACCGCTTTATGGAATTATGTAAAAGCGGGCAACTACAAAATATTTGCCACCCCAATTCCTTGATGACACTCAAAGAATACAGCGTTGATTATGCAAACGCCAATACCCAATCTTTGGCCAATCAACGGATTGCGCAGGAAATTAATAACATTCCCAATGAAAAAGTGAGAGCTTTGGTAACGGAAAACCTACGTTTGATTGCACAAAATAACAGGCGCGATTTCCGATTATAGCAGAAAGGCAAGGTATCAAATGAGTTTAAATAGCACCCCCGCTTCCCATCGCATTCACATTGGTATCTTTGGCCGACGTAACGCAGGCAAATCCAGTGTAATCAATGCCATTACAGGGCAAAATCTTGCCATTGTTTCTGAGCAAAAAGGCACTACCACCGACCCTGTGCAAAAAGCCATGGAACTTTTACCCCTTGGCCCTGTTGTGCTCATTGATACACCGGGGCTTGATGACGTAGGTGCTTTAGGCAGCCAACGCATCAAAAAAGCAGAGCAAATTCTCGCCAAAACCGATATCGCTCTTTTGGTGATTGATGGTACCATTGGTATGGACAACGTGGAGGAAAATATTTTAATTACCATCAAAGATAAAAAAATCCCTTATCTAATTGTAACAAATAAATCTGATTTATTAGATACAAAACCCCATCCAACAGATGAAAGTATCTATATCAGTGCACATACAAAAGAAAATATTGACGTTTTAAAAGAAGCATTGGCCAAATTGGGTGAACATATAAAAATAAGCAAGCCTTTGGTCGCAGATTTAATTCAAACAGGGGATTTTGTCGTTTTGGTCACTCCAATTGACGAAGGAGCACCAAAAGGGCGTTTGATTTTGCCGCAGCAACAAGTCATTCGGGAAATTATAGACTTTGGTGCCACAGCCTTGGTTACTGACGTAGCACAGCTACAAACCACCTTAAACGGCTTAAAACAACCCCCTAGCCTTATCATCACCGACAGCCAAGTCTTTCAAAAAGTAAATGCGCTTGCACCGGCAAATATTCGCCTAACTTCTTTTTCTATTTTATTTGCCAGATTCAAAGGAAGTTTAACACAACTATGCGAAGGTGCTTTTGCAATAAACCGGTTAAAAGACGGGGATTACATCCTGATTTCCGAAGGGTGCACCCACCATCGCCAATGTCAAGATATCGGCACTGTAAAACTACCGCATTGGCTGAAACAATATACAAAAAAACACTTGCACTTCCACTTCACCAGCGGAAATGATTTCCCCCTTGATATCACCGCTTATGCCATTGTAGTACACTGTGGAGGTTGTGTATTGAATGAACGAGAAATGAAAAACCGACTTAACATTGCAAAAGAACAAAATATAGCAATGACCAATTACGGAATGGCCATTGCCTTTATGAATGGAATATTAGAAAAAAGTACAAACTTTTAATATTGAATGCGGAACTTTTTTTCATCACTTTTCACAGCGATTTTAGCCGAATCCAAATGGTCGATTCGAATGAAATCGCTTTTATTTAACGTTATCAGTAACTTGTCTATTTGTTCCCCCGACCCTTGCACTTCCATGGATACAGTACCATCCGACTCATTTTGCACCCAACCGGTCAATCCAATCGAAAGGGCAAGCCCTGTGGCACGATACCGAAAACCAACACCTTGCACACGGCCATGAAATATCAAACGCTTTCTTATTTTTTCTGTCATACTATACCTCGTCCATCGGAGACTTCTCTTCTTCCTCCTTGGGATCAATCACTTCAAAAACCTTACGTAATACCTTTGCACTTAACCAAGCCACCAGTGCAAATCCCACAAAAATCCATATGATCGTTCCGATTATGATTGTTTCTAATGTTAAAAGCGTAATCACAATCGCAGCTGCATGAATGATTAATAATAGTATCGTATAAGGCAACTTACCAATGGATAACAACAAAGCATTTTTAATATTGACCTTGATTGTATTTTCATAACGTGCTGTCATTGGGAATAAATATAATCCCATAAAAACAAGAATTGCACCCATCATAACAAAAATCACCATCAAAACCGTTTGAAGTATTTCCACATCCATAAATTGTGTCAGATGAATATTGAGCAAAATAATCAGCCCAAGTGGTGCATACATCAACCACAGAATAGTACTCTTTTTAAAATTTTCTTTAAAGGCAAGCAAAAAACCTTTGAAAATATAACCCTCTTCATTTTTTACCAATTTTAACATCACTGTGTACATCGCTGTAATAGACGCACCAATCGTAAAAATCGGAATGCTGCAAATGATAAATAATACATTCAAAATCATAAAATCACATAAACGACCAAGAGCCCGCATAATTGGATTTTCTATTAAATTAAATCGCATATCTTCTTCATGCCTTTCTTTTATTGATCACCGTTGAAACAGTATGTACACAATTGCTTGGATGGTAATCCAATTGATTCGATCAAATCATCCAACAGATGAAATTTTAAAGAAGTATAGTTTTGTTGCCGACGAATTTCTTCTACCATCTTCTCATAATAAGGATTGCCGGGAATTGCATATGCTCGGATGGCCTCTCCACTAATATCCGGCTCAAACCCTTGAATCACACGCCGGGTAATCAACTCCATATCCGAATTTGGCCGGGAGAAATTCAAATATTTGCAGCCGTACAACAAAGGCGGACAAGCCGAGCGAACATGTACTTCCTTTGCACCACTTTGATACAGAAACTCCGTGGTCTCTTTGAGTTGAGTCCCCCGTACAATAGAATCATCTATCAATAACATTTTCTTGTCCCGAATCAAAGAATACACCGGAATCAATTTCATGCGAGCAATCAAATCTCTCTGCCTTTGATGGGTCGGCAAAAAAGAACGTGGCCAAGTGGGTGTATATTTAATAAAAGGACGGGCATATGACACACCGGAAGCATTGGCATAACCAATAGCATGGGCTACACCGGAATCCGGCACACCCGCAATAATATCAGGAGATATCTGACCCTTGTCTCTCTTTGCCATCAAATGGCCACAACGATAACGCATCTCTTCTACACCAACACCTTCATAAACTGATGTGGGATAACCATAATAAACCCATAAAAAAGAACACATTTTCATTTCTTCTTTGCAAGGGGGGCTTAAACTTTCCATCCCCTCCGGCGTTATAAAAACCACCTCCGCCGGACCTAATTCTTTGTAATCTTGATAATCCAAATTAATATAAGCAAAACTCTCAGAAGAAACACAAAATCCCGCTTCATTTCGACCAATCATCAAAGGCAAACGGCCATGTTTATCCCGAACTGCAAAAATCCCCTCCGCAGTCATAATCAGCATGGTCACAGAGCCATCTACACTTTCCTGGACAGATTTGATACCCTCCAGCAAACTATCTGCCCGACAAATCAAAGATGCCACCAATTCCGTACCATTGATGCGACCACCACTCATTTCTTGAAAATGTGTGTAACCCGTTTGATATAGTTGCTCCAACAGCTCTTTGGAATTGTTGATTTTTCCCACCACGGTCAAAGCAAAACTTCCAAAATGTGACTGTATAATCAAAGGTTGCGGATCATAATCTGAAATACAACCAATGCCTAAGTTTCCCGTTAACTCATCTACATCTTTTTCAAACTTCGTACGAAAGGGGGTGTTTTCAATATTGTGAATCGCTCTTTGAAACCCCGCTTTACCATGCGTCGCCATTCCTGCTCTTCGTGTCCCCAGATGGGAATGATAATCCACCCCATAAAACAATTCTAAGGTACAATTCCGCTTTGTTGCAACCCCAAAAAATCCTCCCATTTACCTATTTCCTCTCGTTGTTTGTTATCGCTCAACCAACTGCATTTCATTGTCCAAATCACGAAAACCATATTTCTCATACAATACACGTGACTCTTGGGTCGTTTCTAACGTAATGTTTGTAACATTGCGACTATGGGCTGTTTCTACTAGCATATCTAAGGTGTGATTGGCAATCCCGCGGCGCCGATATGCCGGATGTGTATACATATTCATAATGCAACCCCACATACCACTTTGGTTATAATAACTTGGCAATATTTGATAAAAACTAATACCACCTGAACCAATAAATTGTCCATTGTCAAAAACCACATACGCTACATGACTATCCTCTTTCAAAGCCTTTTCAAAATACGCCCTTGATTGATCTTTAAAAAATTTCAAGTCAACGGCAGCGTTAAGCCGATTGATGGCTCTAAGCACCTCCAACCGTGTTTCCACCAGTAAATCAATATCATTGAATGACGCTTTTTTGTATACTAATTCCATGACCACCTCTCATTAACTCAATTTCATCGTTAACTGGATTCTCTTTTTATTTAAATCTACGCTCATCACCTGCACATCTACAATATCCCCAACACTAACAACTTCCAAGGGGTGTTTGATATAACGATTGGATATTTGCGAAATATGGACCAAACCATCCTGATGAACACCAATATCTACAAAAGCACCAAAATCAATCACATTTCGAACGGTACCTTTTAGTACCATACCCGTTTTTAAATCAGACATCTCCAATACATCCGTACGCAAAATCGGCTTCGGCATTTCATCCCGGGGATCTCGTGCCGGTTTTTCCAGCTCGGCTACGATATCACGCAAAGTAATTTCTCCGATGCCCAATTCCTCTGCTAATTTCTGATAGTTTCCTATCGAACGACCCAAGTCTTTCATCTTGCCTTCCACAATATCTGTCAATTGATGACCTTGAGCCATGATTAATCTTTCAGCAGCCTCGTACGATTCCGGATGAACACCCGTAGCATCCAAAGGATTTTTGCTACCTTGAATACGCATAAAACCAGCACTTTGCTCAAACGCTTTTGGTCCTAATTTCGCCACTTTTAATAAACCTCTGCGATTGGCAAAGGAACCTTTTTCTTCCCGATACGTCACAATATTTTTGGCAATGGTGGCACTAATCCCTGAAATATAAGCCAACAATGGTGCTGAAGCTGTATTTAAATCAACCCCAACCTTATTCACACAATCTTCCACCACGCCACTTAGAGATTCTCCCAATTTCTTTTGATTCATATCATGTTGATACTGACCTACTCCAATTGACTGTGGATCAATTTTTACCAATTCTGCCAATGGATCTTGCAATCTTCTGGCAATAGAAGCAGCACTGCGTTGCCCTACATCAAAATTAGGAAATTCTTCTGAAGCCAACTTTGAGGCCGAATAAACAGAAGCACCCGCCTCATTTACAATGATATATTGCACTTTCTCCGGTATTTCTTTTAATAAATCAACAATAAACTGCTCCGATTCTCGTGAAGCTGTGCCATTGCCCACTGAAATCAAAGTAATACCATATTTACGAATAAACTTTTGCAACGTTGCTTTTGCGGTTTTTATCTTGTGGTCATTGGTTGGTTGCGTCGGATAAATCACAGTCGTATCCAGCACCTTACCTGTGGCATCAACCACAGCCAACTTGCAACCCGTACGAAAAGCCGGATCCCAACCCAAAACCACTTGCCCGACGATGGGTGGCTGCATCAATAACTGCTTTAAATTTTTGCCAAACACTGTAATCGCACCATCTTCTGCTTTTTCTGTCAGTTCATTGCGAATTTCCCGCTCAATCGCCGGCGCAATCAAACGCTTATAAGAATCTTCTGCCACATCTTTTAATACAGCTGTGGTATATTGATTTTCCCGGCTAATGATTTTCTTTTCCAAATATTGCTGAATATCTTCTATCGGTGCATCTATTTTCACCGTCAAAATTTTTTCTTTTTCACCACGGTTAATGGCTAGAATACGGTGTCCCACAAGCTTGTGTATTGGCTCTTCAAAGCCATAGTACATTTCAAAAACCGACTCCGTTTCTTTATCTTTTGCCGCAGAAATCAACAAACCCTTTTGCATGGTAACCCGCCGAATCCAACTTCGATAATCCGCCGAATCCGAAATGTTTTCTGCTATGATATCCTTGGCACCGGCAATGGCATCCTCTATCGTCAGCACTTCTTTCTCTTCTGACAAATAAGCCTCAGCCGCCTCTTCCAAAGGTGTTTCGATTTGTTGTAAAAGAATCACATTTGCCAATGGCTCTAAGCCTTTTTCTTTTGCAATTGTAGCTCTTGTCCTACGTTTAGGGCGATAAGGACGATACAAATCCTCCACCACCACTAACGTTTCCGCCGCCAAAATCTGACGTTTTAATTCTTCTGTCAACTTCCCCTGCTCTTCTATACTAGACAGCACCTGCTCCTTTTTCTCTTCTAGATTGCGCAAATAAAACAAACGCTCATGAAGCTTACGCAATTGCTCATCATCTAATGAACCTGTCACTTCCTTTCGATAACGTGAAATAAAGGGGATGGTATTTCCCGCATCAATCAATTCAATCGTGGCTTGTATCTGCCACAACTGTACACCTAATTCTTCTGTCAGTTTTTGACTAATATTCATTTCTCATATACCTTCTGTCTCTATATTTTTACATCTCCCTTATTCTATCATAAGTAAAGAGGCTTTGCATTAAATAAAAACTTTTGATATAATCCATGCTATATAAATAAACAATTTCAGTAGAAGAAAGAAGAGGTAAACATGTCAAAAAAAATAATTACATTTGGTGAAATTATGTTAAGGCTCGCTCCAGAAGGATATCAGCGTTTCACGCAAACAGAAAATTTTCTCGCCACCTATGGCGGCGGCGAAGCCAACGTAGCCGTTTCCTTGGCAAACTATGGTTTTGACGCAAAATTTGTCAGTAAATTACCAACACATGAAATTGGCCAAGCTGCTATCAATGCCTTGCGCCGTTTTGGTGTAGATACGTCACACATCACCAGAGGCGGAGATAGAGTCGGAATTTATTTTCTGGAAAAAGGTGCTTCACAACGTCCTTCAAAAGTTATTTATGATCGTGCCGGCTCTTCCATTGCAACTGCCAACAGTAGCGATTTTGATTGGAATATTATTTTTGATGGTGCTTCTTGGTTTCATTTTACCGGTATTACACCGGCATTAAATGATGACTTAGCCGCCATTTGTTTGGAAGCTTGTAAGGCCGCAAAAAAAGCAAATATCACCATTTCTTGCGATTTAAATTACCGCAATAAACTCTGGTCAAAGAAAAAAGCAGGAGAAGTGATGGGCAAATTATGTAAATACGTAGACGTATGTATTGCCAATGAAGAAGATTCTGCCGATGTTTTTGGCATTCACGCTACCGGTACGGATGTTACTTCCGGAACCGTAAATCATGATGGCTATAAACATGTGGCAAAACAATTAAAAGACCGTTTTGGTTTTTCTAAAGTAGCAATCACTTTGCGTGAATCTATTTCTGCCAACGACAACAATTGGTCCGCCATGTTGTTTGATGGATATGATTATTTCTTTAGCAAAAAATATGCCATGCACATTGTTGACCGTGTTGGCGGCGGAGATAGCTTTGGCGGCGGACTGATTTGTGCTATATTAAATAACCTAGACTCTCAAAGTACCATAGAGTTCGCCGTAGCGGCCTCTTGCCTAAAACATTCCATTGAGGGTGACTTCAATCAAGTTTCCATGGATGAAGTATTGAAATTGGCTGGGGGAGATGCTTCCGGCCGTGTACAAAGATAAGAATTTCTAAACACACAGAAAGGATGTTGACCCGCAAATCAACACCCTTTCTGTAATATCACAACACCACATGCATTTGTGCCAACATCTCTTTCAAAACATCTACCTTTATTTGCCCCGGTGCTGATTCTTCCCTTACTGCCGCAAAGGTAACAGCGGAACCGAAAAACTCCCCGCAAATACGACTGATTTTTCCATAATCACCCATTGCCATTGTCACAATGGGTATATTCATGCCCCGATGAGACATTTCAAGGGTCGCATTTAATAACGTCAGCACATCTTTTTTGCTCTTTGGCATAACAGCAATTTTCCCAATATCTACCCCGATATTTTTCATCTCTAATAAACGCAATACAATCTCTTCCATTGGAGATGTCCCCTTAAAATTGTGATTGGAACCCAATACTTTTACATTATGCTTATGCGCTTGGGCAATAATTGTATTGGTATATTGATGCATATTATTACGTGGAACAATATCCAATTCTTTCACTGTTTTCCATGAATCATACACATCAACAAAAATTTCTACATCTACAATGTCTACACACCTAGATTCAATCGCTCTTTGCAAAATCTGAACATACTGCAAGGGCGCAATTTCTTTACACCCACCCTCACGTAATGTCCGCAATGTAAACAAAAGAGGCCTTTCATGTAGCATTTCCCGCAAAATCCCTAATATATCAATCAAATCCGTTGCATGATTCAATTCGCAGAAATCTACACGCCATTCAAGCAAATCCGCATCGGTCGCCAAAGCAATCTTGGTTTCTTCTATAATTTCCGCTTTGGTTTTTCCCATAATGGAAACACAAATCTTAGGCATACCAACACCAATTTCCAATCCTCTTACAACAACAGGTTTCATAGTATCTCCTTTTCTTGAACTTATAAATTTCTAATTTTCAAATCACGCTGCGCCTCTCTTTTTTGATCTTTCTTGGCAATATCTGCTCGTTTGTCATAAAGTTTCTTACCTTTAGCCAAACCAATCTCTACCTTTACAAGACTGCCTGAAAAATAAATTTTCAAAGGCAAAACCGTAATGCCCTGCTCTTTGACTTTTCCTGATATTTTATTGATTTCACTTTTATGTAACAATAATTTTCTTACCCGCAAAGGATCTTTGTTGAATATATTTCCTTTTTCATAAGGACTTATATGCATACCATAAACATAAATTTCCCCATGGGCAATGCGTACAAAAGCTTCCTTAATACTACATTTACCCATACGCAATGCTTTCACTTCCGTACCGTGCAATACGATGCCGGCCTCATATTTCTCTAAAATAAAATAATCATGGTAAGCCTTTTTATTATTTGCAATCAACTTCCCGTCTGTCTTAGCCATTTATTTCACTTCCTTCCCAAATGCAAGACAACCCATCATAGCGTTCCTCCATAAGCTCAAAATCAATCGTTCTGCGATGGGTATCCACTTCGAGAACAGATATCATCACTTGTTGACCCAATCGAAACACCTTTCCCGTCGCTTCTCCTACAAGCTCAAAACGTACTTCGTCATACTCATAAAAATCATCTGTTAAATTTGTAACATGAACCATACCCTCTATTGTATTTGGCAATTCTACATAAATGCCCCATCTGGTCACACCGGAAATCACACCTACAAATACATCACCAATATGCCCTTTCATGTACTCTGCTTTTTTCAGCTTAATGGTCTCTCGCTCTGCCTCTTCTGCACGTCGTTCCATGGTACTGGATTGCAACGCAACCTCAGGCAATCGTTTCGCATAGTGCGCAATACGTTCTTGATTCAAACGACCACGTATATTCTCCTTAATGATACGATGAATCTGCAAATCCGGATAGCGACGTATGGGCGAAGTAAAATGGGTATAGTATTTGGCAGCCAAACCAAAATGACCTGCATTTTCTGTTGTATAACGTGCTTGTCGCATAGAACGTAACGTCAAGCGGCTAATCATTGCCTCTTGGGGGGTACCTGCAATCTTATTTAATAATTTTTGTATTTCCATCGGATGTATCTCCTCATTCACCCGCATATGAAAACCAAAATTATGAACGAGAAAACTTAACTTCTTCATCTTTTCTTCATCCGGTATCTCATGACTCCGATATAAAAAGGGTAATTCACGCCAATAATATTCTTCTGCCACTGTTTCATTTGCCAACAACATAAAATCTTCTATCAGGCATGTGGCTGTATTTACTTCATAAGCCTTTATCTCTACAGGCACACCATCTTCATCTAATACCATTTTTGTTTCCGGAAAATCAAAATGAATAGAACCACGATTTCGCCGCCGCTCCCGTAAAATCAATGATAATGCTCTCATATCCTCAAACATAGGCAATCGTTCTTGATTGTCTGCCATTTCTTGTGCATCTTGTTCTTCTAATATCTTCGCCACAGCGGTATAAGTCATACGCTTATTTACCTGAATCACCGTTTCAGCCAACGCATGATTAATCACTTCGCCCTTGGGATTTACTGTCATAATACAACTCAATGCCAATCTATCTTCATGGGCATTCAAAGAACAAATTCCATTGGAAAGCTTTGGCGGTAACATAGGAATCACACGGTCTACCAAATAAACACTGGTTCCCCGCCGCAAAGCTTCTTTGTCCAAAGCACTACCTTCTTGAACATAATTGGCCACATCGGCAATATGCACACCTAAAACATAATTTTCACCATCACGAACCAACGAAACCGCATCATCCAAGTCTTTAGCATCTTCGCCATCTATGGTCACCATATCTAAATTCCGCAAATCCATACGACCCATTATATCAGCCGCACTGACATCTTTTCCTACCCGTTCCGCTTGATTGCATACACGTACAGGGAATTCTACAGGCAAACCATAATCTTTTACAATGGATAATATATCTGTACCCGGTGCGTTAGCAAAACCAATAATCTCGATTATCCGCCCTTCCGGTTTTTTGTCCTTTTCTCCATAGGAGGTCAATTCGGCAACTACTTTTTGACCTGTCACTGCTCCCATCCATTTACCCTCAGGTATATAAATATCTTGCAACATTTTTTGATTGTCCGGACGTACAAAACCAAAACTTTGATTTTTTTCAAATAGACCCACCACTTGAACCACACCACGCGAAACAATACGGCTAATATATCCCTCTTTTCGCTTACCCTCCGGAGAACATGTAATCATATACTCTACTTGATCACCATCCATGGCGCCTTTGTTATTTTCCCCTGCAATAAAAATATCCGCCTGCCCCTCCTCATCCGGAAGTACAAAACCAAACCCTTTGGGGTTGCCTTGATAAGTACCACGCAATATACTATGTGAACCCTTTATATACTTACCTTTTGCAGTCAGGCTAACCTTACCTTCTTCTTCCAATAAATCTAATATATCATGTAACTCCCGTCTCCTATCTTTGGGAACCTGCAATAATACTGCGATTTCCTTGAACTTCATAGGAATATAAGAAACGTCACAAATAAAATCATAAACCAATTTTTTTCTTTCTGTAAAACCTTTACGCAACTTTTTTGTCCTCTATCACTTTCTTCTTTATAGTAAAAAGCACCCTATCCATAAAAATAGAGTGCTCATAAATCTTTTATCGAAAATCTTAACTAAATACCGGTAGGTTCAATACCAAAGCTAATAAAAGAAATGCAATCGCTAAAAACTTGGTAAACTTAACCAATCTACCCTCGGTGGAACGCCCTTTGTTTTGCCCCCAAAATGTATCTGCGGCTCCACTGATGGTTCCTAATCCGGCAGACTTGCCCTCTTGTAAAAGAATAATCGCTGCCAACCCTATACAAACTAGTACAAACACGATTGTTAAAATTGTTCCTAAAATTTCCATCACTAACCTCCTGTTAATAAACAATGACTATTCTAACACAACAATCAAAATAACACAATCCTTTTTTCTAATATTCACAAATATGACGCAGATTAAAGAAGGAAGCGAAGATTAAAATTTCTTGACAAGCCATCTGCCAGCGTCTATAATAGATAGGCATGACCAAAGGAGAAACAGTGTACACCAGCCCCGGAGTACGACTGATTTCATATATAAATAAAATTGTTAAAAACGACGGAATGTACAAAAACATTCCATACCAATAGGAGGATTACCCATGAAAACTTATATGGCGAACCCGGACACAATTGAAAGAAAATGGTATGTGGTAGATGCCGAGGGCTGTACGTTAGGACGCCTCTCTTCTGAAATTGCGAAAGTCCTTAGAGGAAAACACAAAGCTGAATTTACACCACATGTAGATACCGGTGATTATGTAATCGTAGTAAATGCCGATAAAATCAAAGTTACCGGCAAAAAAATGGATCAAAAAATCTATTACAACCATTCCGGTTGGATTGGTGGCATGAAAGAAACAAAACTATCCACCATGATGGAGAAAAAACCAGAAAAGGTAATGGAACTAGCTGTAAAAGGGATGCTTCCCAAAGGACCTCTGGGCAGTGCAATGATGAAAAAGTTATTTGTGTATGCAGGATCGGAACACAAACAACAAGCTCAAAAACCAGAAGTACTAACATTTTAGAAAAGGTTAAAAGGAGGAAAATACATTGGCTACTGCAAAGTATTACGGAACCGGAAGAAGAAAAAAATCAATTGCCAGAGTATATTTGGTACCGGGAACAGGTAAAATCACAATCAATAAAAGAGACATTGATGATTATTTAGGTCTTGAAACATTAAAAGTTGTTGTACGTCAACCACTTGTGACAACAAGCACCTTGGATAAATTTGACGTGTTGGTCACTGTACATGGCGGTGGTTATACAGGACAGGCCGGAGCGATTCGTCACGGTATCGCCAGAGCATTGTTACAAGCAGACACAGAATACAGACCAACTCTAAAAACAGCAGGATACTTAACACGTGACCCACGTATGAAAGAACGTAAAAAATATGGATTGAAAGCAGCACGTAGAGCACCTCAATTCTCAAAACGTTAATTTCAATAATATCACAAACCAAGAGCATCCTCACGCAATTGATGAGGATGCTCTCTTTCATCTTAATTCTGAGAACATTTTTTATACAATCATACATTTATCTAATCTTAATAAATCACACTAACACAAATCAATACCAATACAGTCCTTTTCATCTCCAACACCAATAAATATCCCTTTTCAGCCCTTAAAATACAAGTATTACTTGTACTAGAAATACTTGTATTTGCCGTAAATGATTGCATCAACGACCTTTTTTAGATATAGTAATTTTCATACCCAAACTTACATTCCAATTTGATTCTTATAAAAAGCAAGGAGAATTTATATGCGTTTTGCCAAATGGTTACAAAGAAAAAGAAAATCCTGCGGTTATACACAAAAAGAAGTTGCCGCAAAATTATTCATATCACAACAATTAGTATCACAATGGGAAAACGCACGTGGCCGTCCAAACCTAGAAATGCTTATGAAACTAGCGACACTTTATGAATGTGGCGAACATGAAATGGTTTCCATGCTTTTAAAGCAAAAAAAACGTTCAAAAACCCATTAAAAATAAGTTACGCTTTCATCTTTGGAAAGTGTAACTTATTTCAACGCCTTAAACTATTTTTATGCCCTTAAATAGTCCCATCCCAAGTACCGGTCACCTCTTTTTTGGCTTCTTCTTCATCAAACCAATGGGTGGTTACAACTTTGGTTTCTGTAAAGAAACGGAAACCATCTTTGCCTAAGCAGTGTAAATCACCAAAAAACGAATTTTTGTGACCTGAAAACGGAAATACACCCAAAGGTACCGGAATACCTACATTGATACCAACCATACCACCATCCGTATGTCTCGCAAATTCTCTGGCAAAATAGCCGTTTTGTGTATAAATCACCGAACCATTCGCAAATGCATTGGCATTCATCACAGCCAATCCTTCCTCAAAATTTTTCACACGTTTGATGCATAATACAGGTCCAAATATCTCTTCTTGCCCCACTGACATTTCAGGGGTAATATTGTCTAAAATAGTAGGTGCCAAATAGAAACCATTTTCATAACCCTCCACCACTACATCACGGCCATCTAACACCACCGTAGCACCTTTTGCAATGCCTTTTTGAATCCAATCCGAAACATATTTTTTATGATCTGCATTTACAACAGGGCCTAATTGCGTACTTTTATCATAAGCAGGGCCTATTTTTAGATTAGAAGCAAGTTCTTTTAGTTTTACTACCAGTTCATCTGCAATGACTTCCTCCGCAACAACCACCGGGAGTGCCATACAACGCTGTCCACCACAACCAAACGCTGAATTGATGATACCTGCTGCCGAACGCCCAATATGAGCATCGTGCATCACCAAGGCATGATTTTTCGCTTCACAAAGAGCTTGTACCCTTTTCCCATTGCCTGCGGCGATTTGATAAATGTGTTTACCAACTGTAGTCGAACCAACGAAAGAAACACCTTTGATATCCGGATGATTCAAGAAAATCTCTGCCTCACGCCTGGAGGCTGTCACAATATTCAAAACCCCATCCGGCAAACCCGCTTCTTTATATAGTTCTGCAAAACGCAAAGCACTTTGAGAAGTAAAGGATGCTGCCTTAATCACAATTGTATTACCTGTAGCGACACAAATTGGAACCATCCAACCCATAGGAATCATAGCCGGAAAATTGTAAGGTACAATACCGGCAAAAACACCCAATGACTCATAATAAAGAACCGTATCATATCCTTTTGAAGCGTCCATCAAGCTCTCTCCCATCATCAAAGATGGAGCTGCAATGGCATGTTCTGTACCCTCTTTAGCCTTTAGCACATCACCTTGTGCCTCTGCCCAACTCTTACCATTTTCTCGCGCAACCAATTCTGTCAATTCATCCATATGCGTTTCAATCAAAGCCCGCACTTTATGTAACACTTGCACTCTTTTTACCACAGGTGTGGCCGACCAAGACGGATATGCCGCCTTGGCACTTTGAATGGCTAACACAACCTCATCCTTTGTACAGCTTGGCACCTTGGCAATCACTTCACCGGTACTCGGGTCGAATGCATCTGTATAGATTTCTGTTTTTGATGCAACAAATGCCCCATTTATAAATGGTTTTAATCTTTTTGTTTCTGCCATCTCTTCTTTCCTCACTTTCATGCAAATCCCATTGCATATTATCAACTTAACACTATTTTTGGGTAACTGCTTGTTATATTGAGTAACTTATGGTACTATTATAACATCCTATTTCAAACTTGCAATAGAAATTCATAAAAAAGTATTCAAAATATACCAAAAATATATTAAAATATAATGAAACGAACCCAAATAAGGAGATTTTATCCATGAGAACAAAACGGATTGACCAGATAGAAACCTATGTGTTAGAAAACAAAACGGTTACCTTAGATAAATTATGTAAAAATTTCAATGTCTCAAAAAATACCATTCGCCGGGATATCGACCAATTAATCACACGAGGAAAAATCACAAAAGTTTACGGCGGTGTTACTGCTATTTCAAAACAAGATTCAAACTTTCGTACCATTATACCTTTCGCAAAACGCAATAGTACATTAGAAAAAGAAAAAGATGCAATCTGCCGTGAAGCTGCATCCTTTATCCATGATGGCGATACCATCTACATTGATACCGGCACAACCAGCCAAAACCTTGTAGACTATATCGCCAACAAACACTGCACCATTATTACCAATAGTTTGCAAGTTTCTGTGAAAGCTGTTCCTTATCCTAATTTAAACGTAATTTCTCTCACCGGCACATTAAAACGAGATACCCTCTCCTTTGTCGGTAGCCAGATTATGCATGAACTAGAAACCTACAATATCAACAAAGCCTTTCTTTGTTGCACAGGCTTATCCTTAAACAACGGCCTGACCAATGCCACCACTGACGAATATGAAATCAAGAAATCCGTTATTAAAAATAGCCAAACTCGCATTTTATTGGCAGACCATAGCAAATTTGATAAATTTACGCTGATGACTTTTAGTCCAATTTCTTCTATGCAATACATTGTGACAGATCGGGAACCAGAAGAAAAATACATGCGTCACTTGAAAGAACATGGCGTTGTCCTACAACTGGCAACATAAAAAGAGACAACATCCATTTTTCTTTTTATTGCAAAATAATTTTCCGAAACTGTTTTTTTCCCTTTTTCACAACCAAACCGGGATCTGAAAAAGCCTCCTTGGTAAACACTTCCCGAATATTGTTTACCTTTTCTCCATCAATGCTAACACCGCCTTGTTGCACCGCCCGTCTTGCTTCTGACTTAGATGGCACCAAACCGCTTTTCACCAATAAGCTCAAAATATCAATGGCATCCGCTTCAAAATCCGCATCCGTGAGTTCAGCCATAGGCATCTCTGCGGCATTTCCTTGGCTAAACAAAGCCCTTGCGCTTTCCTGCGCTTTTTTCGCCTCTTCTTCATCATGCACCAACTTGGTCAATTCATAGGCCAAAATTTCTTTGGCCTCATTCAGTTCAGCACCTTGCCAAGAATCCATCTTTTGAATTTCTGCAATGGGCAGGAATGTAAGCATACGAATACATTTCAAAACATCTGCATCGGCAATATTGCGCCAATATTGATAAAATTCAAAAGGACTGGTTTTATTTGGATCAAGCCAAACTGCACCTTTGGCCGTTTTTCCCATCTTTTGACCTTCTGCATTCAATAACAGTGTAATGGTCATGGCACCCGCATCTTTGCCTAATTTACGGCGAATCAACTCCGTGCCTGCCAACATATTGCTCCATTGATCATCTCCACCAAATTGGAGGTTACAACCGTATTTTTGATATAATACATAAAAATCATAAGCCTGCATAATCATGTAGTTAAATTCAAAAAACGTCAGACCTTTTTCCATTCTTTGCTTATAACAATCCGCTGCCAGCATCCGATTCACACTAAAATGACCACCGATTTCCCGTAGCATTTCTACATAATTCAAATCAAGCAACCAGTCTTTATTATTCAGCACCATCGCTTTGCCATCCGAAAAATCAATAAACTTACTCATCTGCTCTTTAAAGCATTGGCAGTTATAATCAATCATCTCCGGGGTCATTACTTGGCGTAAATCTGTGCGACCTGAAGGATCTCCTACCATGCCTGTTCCACCACCGAGCAAAGCGATTGGCTTATTGCCGGCATCCTGTAGCCGTTTCATCAAACACAAAGCCATAAAATGGCCCACATGAAGGCTATTCGCCGTCGGGTCAAAACCTATATAAAAGGTAGCCTTTCCATTGTTAACCAACTCTTTAATACCTTCTTCATCTGTTACTTGAGCGATTAAACCCCGTGCTTGTAACTCTTCATAAATCTTCATCTTTCTCTACCCTTTCCTACTACAATTTGATTTTTGCAAATGCCTTTTCATCTCCAACAATCGTTACATCAGAATGTAATTGCAAAATAGAAGCCGGCACCTGTGGTGTCACATCTCCTTGGAAAGCCTTGGCCACAATATCCGCCTTATCTTCACCTGTCGCAATCAAAACAATTTTTTTCGCTTTCATAATGGTTCCAATGCCCATGGTATAAGCTTGTTTTGGCACTTGATCTATATTCGTAAAGAAACGCTTATTGGCTTCAATGGTACTTTCAGCCAAATCAACGCAATGGGTGATAACCGGAAAGTCTTCTGCCGGCTCATTAAAACCAATATGGCCATTGTGGCCAATTCCCAGAAGTTGCATATCTATACCGCCTAGATTTTCAATCAAAACCTCATATGCAACACAAGCTTTCTCACCATCCTTTGCCATGCCATCAGGCAAATGCGTGTTGCTCTTGTCTATGTTAATTTCATGAAAGAAATTTTCACTCATATAGTAATTATAACTTTGGTCATCCTCTGCCGACAAACCACGGTATTCATCTAAATTCACAGAACAAACCTTAGAAAAATCAATGGCACCGGCTTTACACCATTGAATCAACTTTTTATAAATACCCAAAGGGGAAGAACCTGTTGCCAGTCCCAATACGGAACTTGGCTTTAATATCACCTGTGCTCCGATAATGGTAGCCGCTTTTTTGCTCATATCCTCATAATCTTTCGCTAATATAAATCTCATCTTTTCCCTCCTTATGCCAAATCTACGTCACTTTATATATTCAATATTTACAAGCACCAATCCTTGTGGCGGTGCAGTTACTTTTACAACTTCTTTTGATTCCCCCTTTAAAACCTCTTGTATATATACAGGCGGAAATCGTCCTTTTCCAATTTCCAACAATGCACCCATAATCATACGTACCATATTGTATAAAAAACCATTGCCTCTAATTTGAAACAAGATCTCTGTATCCGCTCGCAACAAAGTCGCCGAGTAAATCTTTCGTATTGTATGTTTCCCTTGACATTCTTCCCGTGTAAAACCTACGAAATCATGTTCCCCAACTAAGTATGTCACAGCTTCTTCCATCGCCATAAAATCCAACGGTTGTGTGACAAAATAATGGGTGAAACGTTGTAGTGGATTTGGTACTGTACCGGTCTCTAAACGATATTCATAGGTTTTTATGCTTTTTTGAAAACGGGGATGCCAATCTGCCGGCACTTCCTCAGAATTCATAATCCGAATATCCGCCGGAAGTTTTTGATTCAAAGCATACATCATACGTTCGGATGGTATGTTACTATCTGTATCAAACACCGCTACATTACCCAACGCATGAACGCCGGAATCTGTCCGACTGGCACCTGCTACTTTTATCTCTTCACCAATCAATTCTGCCAACGTTTGGTTTAACACCGCTTCGATGGTAATCCCATTGGGCTGAATCTGCCAACCACAATACCTTGTTCCATCATAAGCTACAATCACTTTTATCCGTTTCATAAGTCTTATTTGCCCCTAAAATCACTACACGTCAAAGTCTACAAAGTGTCCAAAGACTATCATTGCCCCTAAATAAAGCACCATTTTTCCATAGGCCAAATAATCTCTTCGCCGATAGTATAAAGGTTTCATCTTGGTACGCCCCTCGCTACCGTGATAACAACGAGCCTCCATTGCCAAAGCCAAATCATTGGCACGACGAAAAGCCGAAACGAATAAAGGAACTAAAATAGGAACCATCCCTTTTACTCTTTGAAACACATTTCCACTATCTAAATCAGCACCCCTGGCAATCTGCGCTTTCATAATTTTATCCGTTTCTTCCAATAAAATAGGAATAAATCGCAGCGCAATGGACATCATCATAGCCACCTCATGAACAGGCACCCGAATCCGCTCCAAAGGTTTCAGCAAAGATTCCAATCCATCTGTCAAAGCATTTGGCGTAGTCGTAAAGGTCATAATAGAGGAACCCAAAATAAGATA
Organism: Lachnospiraceae bacterium; assembly: GCA_009779895.1. Classification (GTDB taxonomy): domain Bacteria; phylum Bacillota; class Clostridia; order Lachnospirales; family Lachnospiraceae; genus WRBB01. Next base: position 70,793 of record WRBB01000001.1, on the reverse strand, counting down.
CATCAAGCGAATCCCCATAAATACCGCCGTCGTCAAACCCGCTTTGTAAATGCGAATAAAACCAAACTGAACCAATAATTCTTCTCCACGGGTTAAAAACAAATTGAAACTTACTGTAATCAATAATAACAAAATAACCGGTCGCAAACCCTTCAAAATATACTTTAAAGGTACTTTGCTAAACAAAATTACAAGAGCCAAAAATAATGTTGCTATAGCATAGCCCAAAATACTTCGTTGAATAAATAAAGAGATTAAAAAAAGGAGGGTGCAAACAATCTTCACCCTTGGGTCCAATCTATGTATAGGGCTTTGGGCCGGGTAAAACTGACCAAAAGTAATATCTCTAATCAAGGGGCTTTCTCCCATCTATTTATCTTCTACCAGTATACATCATTTTAAATCAATTTGGAAATAGTTCATCTGCCGCCGCTTCTACTGTTGTCACATGGGTATCCACAGAAAAACCCGCATCTTGCAAATCATGCATAATATAAGTCACCTGGGGTGCTGCCAAGCCAATTTTTTCTAACGCTTTGTAATGTGAAAAAACTTCACTTGGTTTATCGTCATATAAAACACCACCCTGGTTCATGACAATAATACGCTTTACATAACGGGCAATATCCTCCATGCTATGGGACACTAAAATAACCGTGATGCCCGTTTGCTTGTGAAGCCGCACAATCTGATTTAAAATTCCATCACGCCCTTTGGGGTCTAAACCTGCTGTTGGCTCATCCAATACCAAAACTTTTGGTTTCATCGCTAACACACCGGCAATCGCCGCTCTCCTTTTTTGCCCGCCGGAAAGTTCAAAGGGTGACTGATGATAATCTTTTTCCGAAAAACCAACCAACTCCAGAGCTTCTATTGCCCTTACCCTGGCTTCTTCCTCGGAAAGGCCTTGATTCTTGGGACCATAAGAAACATCACTGATCACATCTACCTCAAACAATTGATGCTCCGGATACTGAAACACCATACCCACTTGGGTACGTAGTTTCTTTCTATCATAACCCTTGGCATAAATATCTTCACCATTGTAATAAACAATACCGGAAGTAGCTTTTAACAAACCATTTAAATGTTGAATCAATGTAGACTTCCCAGAACCTGTGTGGCCGATAATCCCTACCATTTGACCATGCAAAATCTCTAAATTAATATCACACAGTGCTTTCTTTTCATAAGGTCCATCCGCACCATAAGTATAATTAACATCTTTTAAATGAATCGCAGGGATATCCCCTGCCCGCTTGTCATTTTCACTGTTAAGATACATGCAACCGGCACCCTTGTCCCCTTTGCTGCCACTGTTTTTCTTTACCTTTTTTTTAATTTCTACCACAAACTCACAAGGCTCTATAATCCCTGCCGGTAGCTCTATACCACGACCACGTAACACTTCTGCCAACAGCGTCACTTGCGGAACATCCAAATGATAACTCTTTATTCGCTCCACCTGACTAAAAATCTCCTTAGGCGTACCTTTCATGGCTATCTTACCCTGATCCATCACATAAACCTTGTCCGCACAAATCACTTCTTCCATATAATGCGTAATCCAAATAACCGTAACCTTTTTCTTATGACGCAATTCTGCAACGGAACGGAGCACTTCCAAACGACCAGCCGGGTCAAGCATGGCTGTTGATTCATCTAATACAATACAATGCGGCTCCATAGCAATCACACCTGCAATCGCCACACGTTGCTTTTGTCCACCGGATAGTTTATTGGGAGAATGATTGCGATATTCCAGCATATTTACAGACCTTAGACTATCCTCCACCCGTTGCCAAATCTCACTGGTTGGCACACCAAGATTTTCCGGTCCAAATCCCACATCTTCCTCTACTACCGTTCCGATAATCTGATTGTCCGGATTTTGAAATACCATACCGGCTGATTGACGCACATGCCAAAGTTCTTCCGGCTTTTTTGTATCTATACCATTGACCCAAATTGTACCACCGGTAGGCAATAACAAAGCATTGATATGTTTTGCCAAGGTAGATTTTCCGGAACCATTGGAACCTAAAATAGCTATAAACGAACCAGGGGCAATGTCCAAGTCTACTTGGTCAATTGCCCTGTTTGCGCCGATGATATTACCATCTTTATCTCGTTTGTCATATTCAAATATCAGCTTTTCAGCCTTTACCATTTCCACAAAGGAACCTCGTCTCCCTCATTACTCTACGCCATCTCCGGCTCGTCATATACAATACCAAATGTATCAACCGTCACCTCTTCCATCACGATCGGCTCTAAGGGTTTATCACTATGATCCGTTTTACAAGCGGCAATTTTATCCACAACATCCATACCCTCTGTAATCTTACCAAAAGCGGCATACGCCCCATCCAAATGCGGCGAGTCCTGGTGCATAATAAAAAATTGTGAACCTGCCGAATCGGGCATCATGGAGCGAGCCATAGACAACACACCGGCCTCATGTGCCAAATCATTGGTAAAGCCATTTTGAGAAAACTCACCGGGAATTTGATAACCCGGTCCACCCATACCGGTTCCGTCCGGGCAACCACCTTGAATCATAAAACCAGAAATCACACGGTGAAAACCAAGACCATTATAATATCCTTTTTTCACCAAGGAAATAAAATTCTTCACTGAATTAGGCGCAATATCAGGATAAAGCTCCGCTTTCATAATGCTGCCATCTTTTAGTTTAAATGTAACTACCGGATTTGCCATTTATATACCCTCTTTTCTACTTTTTTATTAAATCCATGCATCCTACCTATTTTAACGAATTATCCCTTTTCTGTCAAAACAATATCCATCCGAATATCATAATTTTCAACCGGTATATCTTCTTGCAACAAAACACTACGACAAAGGGCTAATGTTATCATATCTCTTTGCGCTAAATATCGATCAAAATAACCTCCGCCATATCCCAAACGCTTACCATCTTTGGTAAAAGTTAGACCCGGAACAATTGCTAAGTCAATTGTGTCAGGTTGTAATGGAGATGACGTACATTTAGGCTCCAAAATACCATATTTACCCAATGCTAATTTTGCCAAATCAGACACCTGATACACTTCCATATGCCCTTTCCCGTTTACTTTAGGTATACCCAGTATTTTATTTTGAGCCAGAATCTCCTGCAAAATAGGGCGTGTATTGATTTCTTTTCCCATACCGGCGTAACATAGTATAGTTTTACTATTTTGGAACACAGGTAAAGAAAATACTTTTTGTTGTATTCGCCTATCCATCTCGGCACAATACTGAGGTGATAACATCGCAATCTGCTTTTTTATCTTTGTTCTTAATTGCTGTTTAAGGTTTTCGACCATATTTATATTTCCTGTATCTTAACCACATCAAAGCCTGAGAAAACAATAATATATTTTTTTAAGCTCTCATCTTTTACCAAATCTTCTCGGATGCAAATGAATCAAATAGTCATAGATAAGTATAACACATTTGGCTATTGAATTCATAACAAGAATACAGCATAATGAAAGAAGCTTGATTCAGAATAAAGGATAACAAATATGACTCGATTTCGCTATCATTGTAAAACTTATTGTAAAGAACTCATTCTAGGCCCTCTCTTCAAACTGTTTGAGGCCATTCTTGAGCTGTTCATTCCTTTACTTGTAGCCGGCATTATTGATATAGGCATTGCCAATGAAGATGTTCCTTTTGTTTTACGCTATGGCATTTTTATGATTGTATTTGCCTTTGCCGGTTTTATCATGGGTATGATTTGCCAATATTATGCCGCCAAAGCTTCCCAAGCTTTTGGTGCAGACGTTCGGAATCTTTTACTGCAACACGTTTTAAACCTATCCGAAAAAGACTCCGCTCCCATTGGTACCAATAGTCTCATCACTCGTTTGACCAATGATATCAATCAGGTGGTTGCCGGCATCAATATCACCATTCGCCTTGGTACACGGATACCTTTTTTGGCCATTGGTTCTATTTTTATGGCTTTTTATATCGATCGACAAATCGGGTTTATCTTTTTGATTGCCACACCCTTGATTGGTTTAACCCTCTTTTTCATTATGAAAAAAAGCCTACCCTATTTTCAAGATATTCAAAAAAAGCAAGATACATTAAGCCACCTTACCAAAGAAAATTTAGAAGGTGTTCGTGTTATTCGCTCCTTCTCCAAGCAAGATGCTGAAATAAAGCACTTCACACAAGCCGGTTTTAATCTAACACAAGTGATTATTTTTGTAGGCAAAATCTCCGCCCTGTTAAACCCCCTAACATTTGTTTTCGCAAACATCGCCATCGTTTTCATTCTTTGGATCGGAGGTAACCATGTGTTTCAGGGGCGTCTGGAAACCGGCCAAATCGTAGCCCTCATCAACTATATGAATACCTCTTTGCTAAGCTTGGTTATTTTATCTCAAATCATGATTATTTTTACCAAAGCCATTGCCTCTTGGAAGCGTATTGCCGAAGTGCTGGCAATAAAACCAACCATTTTAGATGGCATACCTTCCCGACAAAAACAAAGCAACAACAATCCTATCATCTCCTTTGAACAGGTTTCTTTCTCTTATCATAAAGAAAGTGAATCCGCATTAAAAAACCTAAGTTTTTCTTTACGCCCGGGTCAGACAATTGGTATCATTGGTGGTACCGGTAGTGGAAAATCAACTTTAGGAAAACTCTTACTTCGTTTTTATGATACAACAGAGGGAGCCATAAAAATAAATAATATTCCCATCAAAAATTATGCTTTAAGCACACTTACGGAAAAAATCGGCTATATACCACAAAATGCAACTTTGTTTCAAAAAAGTGTGCGAGAAAATCTTTTGATTGGTAAAGAGGATGCCAGTGATGATGAGATTTGGCGCGCACTAGACATTGCCCAAGGAAAGAGCTTTGTATCTGAAATGAAACAAGGTCTTGATACACACATCCACGAGGGAGGCAAAAATCTTTCCGGCGGACAAAAACAACGACTCGCCATCGCCAGAGCCATTCTTAAAAAACCTGATATCCTCATTTTAGATGATGCCAACTCGGCTTTAGATTATACCACCGATGCGGCACTCAGAACTGCCCTACAGGAAAACACCAAAGAGATTACTACGATTTTTATCAGCCAAAGGGCAAAAAGTATCCAACATGCCGACTCTATTTTGGTTTTGGATAATGGTTGTTTGGTGGGGCAAGGACAACACGGAGAACTTTTTAAAAATTGCCGGATTTATCGAGAACTATGTTCGAGCCAGCACGAAGCCGTTCTTCGCACTTATGAGGAGTAATCTATGCAATTATCTATTTTAAAAAGAATCCTTACCTATGCAAAACCTTACAAACCCTCTGTTTTTGTAAGTTTTATCACTGCGCTTTTCTCCGTGTTTTTTTCCCTACTCATTCCAATTATCATCGGCAATATCATCAATGGCATTGTAGGTGTAAACAAGGTAGATTTCTCAGCCATCCTTTTTCACTTACGATTGTTGATTGCCGCATTTTCCCTCTCCGCTCTTTTCCAGTGGATCATGCTGACTACTACACGTCGTTTAAGTGCCTTAATCTCTCAAAATATACGAAAGTCTGCTTTTGATCAAATAAATATCCTACCACTTAAATACATTGACGCAGGCTCTCATGGTGACTTCATCGGCCGTCTTGTCAATGATGCCGATACTATTGGTGAGGGTTTATTTCAAAGCTTAACGCAATTTTTCCCCGGGCTTACCACCATCATCGGGACCTTAGCCATTATTTTGTGGCTAGATCCCGTTATCGCCTTAATTATTATTGTCATGACACCTTTATCCATCCTGTTTGCACATTTTCTGGCAAAACGTACCAATCATTTCTTTCTGCAACAAAGCCATTTACAAGGTGAATTAAGTGGTTATATCAACGAAATGGTAACGAATAAAAATATTGTTTATGCTTTTCACTATCAAAAACGTTGTTTAGAACATTTTAGGCAAATCAATCAAGATTTTCGTGAAATCGGTTTTAAAGCAATTTTTTATTCTTCTGTCATAAATCCGGGGACCCGTTTTGTTAATGCGCTCATTTATGTGGTGATTTGTGTGATTGGAGCCATGATGATTATACAAGGTAATTTAAGTTTGGGCGTATTAACTGCACTTCTGGCATACGCCAATCAATATACCCGCCCATTTAACGACGTAACCGGTGTATTGGTCTTTTTACAAGCCGCTTTGGCAAGTGGAAAACGACTATTTCACCTAATTGATGAACATGGTGAAAAAGACGAAAGTATCCAAGAAAATACTTTAGCACTTGGTAATATTTCCATTGAAAACATTTCTTTTTGTTACGAACCGGAAAGACCCTTAATTCAAAATTTAAATTTAAATGTAAAAACAGGCCAACGCATTGCCATTGTAGGACCTACCGGTTGTGGTAAAACCACTTTAATTAATTTACTCATGCGTTTTTATGATGTAAACAAAGGAGATATCAAACTAAATGGACTTTCCATTTATCAAATGAGCAGAAGTCATTTACGTCACCATTTTGGTATGGTGTTACAAAATACATGGCTAAAAAATGTCAGTATAAAAGAAAACATCGCCTATGGAAAAGACGATGCTACCCTAAATGAAATCATTGATGCTGCTAAGAAATCTCATGCCCATGATTTTATTACCCGACTGAAACATGGCTATGATACCATCATAACACCCAACGGGGATAATCTTTCAGTCGGAGAGAAACAATTGCTATGTATTACACGGATTATGCTAATACAACCAACTATTTTGATATTGGATGAAGCCACTTCTAATCTTGATACTCGTACAGAAATGCTAATACAACAAGCATTTGATGCACTTATGGAAGGACGGACCAGCTTTATTGTAGCGCATCGACTGAGAACCATACAATCGGCTGATGTAATTGTTGTAATGGAACAAGGGCAGATTGTGGAACAAGGAAAACATGAGGAACTATTGGCAAGAAAAGGGGCTTATTATCTGTTATATACAAGCGGATTATAAAAACCGAACCCTTCTCTCCTACCTTTAATACTCCGAACGCAACAACATCTTATGAACCAACTCACATCTTTTTATATCATGGGCAATACCAATACACAAAACCTCACCCTGTAAACCTATATAATATTGCTTATCTAAAATCTGTTGTAATGCTTCATTTTTTAATTTTTCGATATCCTCACCCTGCTTAAATTCAATTATAATATGAGGACGCTTGGCATCTTTTGATTCCATCACAATGTCACTTCTACCATACCCCGATTCTATATTACTTGTTATTTTATAAATATCACGTAAGTTCATCACCATACCCAGCATCAACATATGATAGGCATTTTCTTTCGAATCATAATAGCTTGTTGACTCTAACACAAGCTTTTGATATATTTCTAAGAAATCATCCAACTCAACATTTGTTAGAGCAATCAACATATTTTGTAATCGTTGGCTCGATAGACGTGTATACTGGCCAACGATATTTCGAAATTCCCCCAAAACCTCATTGTTTGGAATCTTGACTGTAAGCGTACCAAATTCAAAATCCTCATAAACAACAGTCAAATAACCTGCATTCACAAACAAACCCCATAGTGTTTCCGTTCTTGGCAACTCCGTGAAAGATGCTTCCAAATTAACTTTTACCGTTACTTCACCATTTTTAATGAGTCGTTCAAAATCCTCATGAAATTCATAATCCGCTGATAGAATTGACTCATTTACCAAAGCATTTGTTGATGTTTTAATCCAATAACTTCTTAGTTTTCTCTTTTGCGCATAACTAAGTATCGACCAAGGATTATAAATTTCAATACCCGAAAATAAATATCCATCGTACAAAGACCTTACGCTATCATTTAATGCAAGCTCATAATAATTCAAAAGTACACTTGTTTCTTCTTCCATTAAGCCAAAATACTTTGCATATTGCTCATCTAAAACATTATAAACCGTTACATTATTTATTTTAGAAAAAATACTCTCTTTTGCTACCCGTTGGATTCCTGTCAAAAGTGCCTGCCCTAAATAGGGGTTTCCTTTCAGCGCAGTCGTTAAGAACGTAGCATAAAAATCTCTGAAACTTTCTCTAAACCCTTTACCATGCGCTTCTATAATTGGATTGTCATACTCATCAATCAGAACAATTGGACGTACCTTATAAAAGGTATAGAGTGCTTCAATTAAGTACGAAAGACTATGGTTCAAAAGTACTTTATCCAACTTCCTTTCTTTTAACATTTCTAATGTTTCAAAATATCTTGAATAAATAAATACCGTATCTTGTACTTCACAGAAATTACTTTCGTGCTTGACATATTCTTTCAATATCTCTTCTGCAATGGCCTCTTTCATCTCTTCAACACTTTCACCTATGCAACCCTTCAAAGTTAAATATATTACAGGTACTGAATTCATTTGCTTTATGTATTTCGTATCCATAATAGAAAGACCCAAAAAAATATTTTCGCTTTTTTGCGTTATATCAAAAAAATCACGTAACATGGTCATATTTAGGGTCTTACCAAAACGCCTAGGACGTGTAATCAATGCCACTGCATCACCATATTCTATGAAATCTCGAATCATCAATGTTTTATCAACATAATAATTTTCATTTTCTCGAATTATTCTAAAATCATCTTTTCCAATTGGTAATACCTTTTTCACGATGCAAAACCTCCCTCGTATTTTTCCGTATTTATATTATAACGTATCTAGGTTATTTTTTCACCCATGGAAAAATTCAAATTAAGTATGAAAAACATAAACGTGTCCACGTTATCGCTAAACAAGTTCTTTTCCGTTATCATCTGTATCAACTCTACACACAAAATGTATGTGATGATGATTCCGCCAATAGGTACAATTACCGTTTCCGATAGGGTCTGAATTAAGTTAAAGATATTTGCGTTCCAGAATACAGGTTGTCAAGGGGAGAAATAATTATATCGCAAACAGAATAGAAGCTGTGGTTTCGTATAGTTTCTCAGCGAAATCTCTTTAGTCACTGAATATTCACTTTATTCACAAAACAGTCACTCCGTCCACTTGACAAAGGTGACTGTTTTGCTTATACTAGAATTATTCAAATTTTTAAGGAGTATGACGATGGCATACGAAACTGAAAAAATCGAATTTAAGGCTAATATTCTTGGTGATATTTACAAAGAAGTTATCGCTTTTGCAAACACAAACGGCGGGACTTTGCATATTGGTATAAACAATAGCGGAGAAGCTGTGCCGTTATCGGATGTAGATGACACCTATACTCGTATTACAAATGGCATTAGGGATGCTATTGCACCAGACGTGACAATTTTTGTTAAGTACACACTTGCCGACAATAAAGTCATTCATATTGAAATAGGCGAAGGCTCTTATAAACCATATTATCTGAAATCAAAAGGAATAAAGCCATCCGGCGTATATGTGCGTCAAGGCTCATCATCTGTTCAAGCATCGCCGGAACAAATTCGCCAAATGATAAAAAATGCGGATGGTGATATTTTTGAGGAATTACGTTCATTGGAGCAAGAACTTACCTTTAGTTTTTGTGCGGAAACTTTCGCAAAAAACAAAGTTGAGTTTTCACAAGACAAATACAATATACTTGGGATTCGCAAATCTTCACAACAGTTATACACAAATTTAGGATGGCTTCTCTCTGACCAATGCACTCACAGCATAAAGGTTGCTGTGTTTGCTGATGAACAAAATACAATTTTTCGTGACCGCAAGGAGTTTACAGGCTCTGTGTTGAGTCAATCAAAAGAAACATTTGACTATCTTCAACTTTGCAATAAAAACCACTCTGTTATTGATGGACTCGTGCGTAAAGACTATTGGGATTATCCAACAGACGCTATTCGTGAAGCACTCTTAAATTCGCTGATTCATCGAGATTATGGATTTTCCGGCAGTATCATTATCAACGTAAATGACAAGCAAATGGAGTTTATTTCTATAGGCGGATTACTTCCCGGAATATCAACAGAAGATATTCGTAACGGCATCTCGCAGTTGCGCAATGAAAACCTTGCGAGAGTTTTTCAACGGTTAAACTTTATCGAATCATATGGAACGGGCATAAGACGTATTTTTTCGCTCTATGAAAATTGCCCTGCTCCTGTGACGATTGACGTAACGCCAAATTCCTTTAAGATAACATTGCCAAACATGAATGCCGCAAAAGGAAATGTGATATCTTCAAGCAAAGATACCGTGACTCCTCAAATGCAATTATTACTGGATTATCTAAAAGAACATGGTAATATTTCTGATGAGGAAATGCAAACGCTTTTGAATATTAAGCGAACACGAGCGTTCAATTTGACAAAGCAAATGTCAGATGCAGGATTGATAACAATTATAGGACGCGGGAAAAATCGAAAGATTCTTTTGAATGAAACAGAATGATAATCACAAGTAGCAATTGGACTATTCGTTTGATAAAAAATTAATTATGGGAGGGCATCTTTAATGAGTTTAACCAATAGCCAAAGGAATGCTGTAAATCAGCATTTGCAGATGGTCAATTCTGCGGTATAGGTTCTACGTTGTTGCTTTGACATTTGAAAATCCTCCATGTGTTATTTATATTTCAACACACTTTATTTTTTCTGTCTAGTTAATCGTAGCCTATCCATTTTGACTCCGAGAAACCGGCAATACAAAACGGAGAGAATTTCTTCTCTCCGAATTAAGTCTAACTTTTGGGGTTCAATACACTTTTTTTCATTTTAATATCTACGATACCTGACTTCTCAATTTCTCCAACGTCTCTTGAATCTTTTGATAACCCATCCCCGGATCATCTATCTCCATCACCGAACGTTCCATGGGACATATCCCACGACCGGTTCTATCACTAATTACATCTACACAGCGGTGTGACTTTATCTCTACATCATGGGCTTGCAAATAATCCGCACCACTCTTACTCATGGTCAAGCCATAAGCATATTTACCTTTTCCTAAAACCAGCAACATCGCAGCCGCCTTACCAATAATACGATCCACCACCAAAGCACCTTTTAGCTTTTGGCAACCCTCTTCGCTACCGACCAACTCCAACAAAGGTGCAACACCCTTACCACGCCCTTGATAAATGATAGTATTGTGTTTAATCAAAACGCAACCACACACACCGGATTCAATCGCTCGAATCGCACGGTCTATCGCATCTTGATTTTCTTCCAACATATTTTTTTCTCTCAAAGCTTCGAACCCTTTATCTGTTTGTGTCTGAGCAGGTGCTGCACGCTCTAGTTGAATACCCGTCTTTACAAAGGCTTTTTCCACAAGATCAACAAGCAGTGGAATAAATGCCAATTGAATGGCAATCCCCGGCAATCCTGTAAGCAATATACCCGTAGCCACCGTCGCAATAGAAGTGATATTTGGTTGCGCCATACCTACAAACACCAATACCACCGCTCCAACCAAACGGCCTACTACCATAGCTGCCGGCAAAGATACATAAAGGGGCAACTTCGCTTTTTTTCGCAGCAAACCCGTAAAGAAACCATAGGCCATCAATTCACAAATCATCAAAGGTAACATCGGCCACATCGGTGGCATACCCGTCAAAAAAGACGATAACACAGGAGCAAGCAAGCCTACCACCAAACCATAAGGCCACCCCAACAATAATCCTGCCATCAACACAGGTATATGCATCGGTAAAAGAATCGTACCCGGTATGCCAACAGCATGTCCGGCAAAAAAGGGAATGATAACCCCCAAAGCGATAAAAAGTCCTGCCAAAGTAAGTTTTACTACACGAATTGGTGATTGCCTATTCTTCAAGTTTATTCTCCTTTATTCAATTCCGATTGCAAATGTAGACACTGCAAATCCTGTCGCTTCACCTAAAAAGAATTCTTCATCCGCATTTGCGATTGCATATAAAAAATATGCGCTAATGTCATAAGAACCCGGCGCAAGTGCCTCCAAATAATATTCAAAATTCAATGTTTGACCCGGTTCCAATACTTCTGTTTGGAAATCCATCGTAGCGATACCACCTAATTCACTTTGTGGTTGAACAGATTGTACACCATCACCATCCGCTACTACAATCAAAGCATCCGGCACAACATTTGAACCGGAACCTTTCACAAACTGAATGGTTTCATCCCCATTGTTTGTAATGGCTATACTCACTTTAAACGTATCACCTGAATGAATCGCTTTACGTTCCAACACGGCCGCCGTCACTTCCAAATCCGGATATTGGTTTTCTATCAAACCAACAATCTGATCTTCAACCGGTATGGCTTCTCCACCGAAACCAATATCAATATAACCGCCACCATTCACATTTTCTTCCTCGTCATTATCATCAATAATTTGCACCGCATCGTCGCCACTATTAGACTCGTCGGCCGCCACACGACCTGCACATCCTGTCAGTAACAATATACCTGATAATACCAATGCTATTCCTATTTTTTTTCTCATAATCTTTCTCCTTGTAAAACACTAAAATAAGAACTTTCCTTACACCTATATTTTACAATAAAACTTAAAAAACAGCAAATTTTTCACAAACACTACACAAATTGGTTTCTACCAAACAAACATTAGCAAATTTTCCGTCAAATTCATACCATAAACTTATCCACAATCTCTTGCGGTACTTCTAAAATGTCACTTTCTGCCACTTTTTTAAACCAATACCCTGACTTTTTTATCGTCTTAATTTGAGTATGCACATCGTTGGCAATAAAACCATAACGATTTTTATAAGAATTCAACCAACTCCAACAATCAATGGGAGTCCACATATGATAACCAAAACAATTGCTACCTGCCGCAATGGTTTTATGCAGTTGATATAAATGCTCTGTCACAAATTGAATCCGATAATCATCTTCCACTACACCTTTCGCATTTGTCCAGCGTATTTCTCTGGAAACACCCATACCGTTCTCTGATACAAACCAAGGTAGATTCCCATAATTTCCCTTGATATTTTCGCCAATATCATACAGAGCTTGCGGAAAAATTTCCCAGCCTCTATCCATATTCATCCTTCTGCCCGGCATTTCATAATGTTCAAAATACCGCTCCGGAAACCAATCGCAAGCCAAAGCATCCGAAGATAATTCCGGTGCTTTTACACGGAATGGATGATAAAAATTGACACCCAAATAATCAATGGTATTTTCTTTCACAACCTGATATTCTTCTTGGCTGGCCTCCCACATAACCTTATCTTTTTTCAGAATCTCTAATAACTCAGACGGATACGCGCCCAATGCAGAAGGATCCATAAACAATCTATTTTTAAATAGGTTTGCATAAAAAGAAGCTTGTTGATCAGCTTCACAGTCACTTCTTGGATAAGGCGGAGTCAAGTTTAAGACAATACCAATCTTTCCAAGGGAATTTTTATTTGATTTTCGAAAATTTGCAATTGCACGAGCAGATGCCACCTGTAGATTAAAAGCCGCCTGCATCGCTTTCTTCCCGTCTACTACCATCGGATAGTGAAAATTGTACATATAACCACCTTCCACTACAACCACAGGTTCATTGAAAGTAAACCAATCTACAACCCGATCACTAAATAACACAAAGCATTGTTCAGCAAACTTTACATATAAGTCTATCACATGTTTGGAAAGCCAACCGCCATACTTATGCTCTAATTCTGCCGGGAGGTCAAAGTGGTTGAGCGCAAACACCGGGCGAATACCATTTTCTATACATGTATCAATTACATCATTATAAAAACGTACACCATCTTCACGTAAGGTCGCCTCTTCAAAATCAGCAATCAATCTCGTCCACTGAATGGACGTTCGCAAAGAATTCATACCAATCTCTTTCATCATCTTAATATCTTCTCGAAAACTATTATAAAAATTGCTGGCCGTATCCGGACCGATGCCATCATGAAATAATTCCGGTTTGGTATCAAATAAATAATCGAAATTATTGGCATGGTTTTTGTTAAAACGCCCTTCGCATTGCGGTCCTGATGTGGCTGCCCCCCACCAAAAGTCTTTGGGAAATTCTTTCTTTACCATATTTAGTACGCCTCCTCACGTTGTATATAATTGTACACCGCCCCTAATAAATTGGCATCACCGCCAAATTGGCATCTTACAATATCCGGCTTTACTTCCAAAATATCCATATCAACATTTTTCTTAATAATCGCCAGCTTTTCCTCAATTTTATCTCCTAAATCTTCTCTGGCACTAATAGCCCCACCTAGGATAATACACTCCGGATTATAAATATACATTAAATTATACACACATACTGCCAAACTTTCATAAAATGCTTCTATGGCCGCAAAGCAATCCGGATCGCCTGCTTCTGCCGCCGCAAAAATTTCTTTCCCATCTAAAACAGCAGGATCAACGCCCCTGCTGATTGCTACATCCCTTACAATACAACCGGTGGATGCGTGGTCCGCCATCATTTTAAATTCTTCTTTTGCAAAATCATAACCAATAATAATATAACCGAACTCTCCGGATAATAAATTGATACCATGATGCACTTTTTTATTTTTTACCAAGGCACCACCAAGCCCCGTACCAATCACCAGAAATACCGCATCATCCACATCCTTTGCAGCTCCCAACCAAACTTCACCCAAAGCAGCACTTTTTGCATCATTTTCCATATGCATCTCTAATCCTGTTTCTTCCAACAAGGCTGCTCGCACATCCGGTCCATGAATAAAAGGTAAAGCGGAACCACCTAAAATAATGCCCGTTTTATCATCAGGCGCACCCGGAACACTAAGCGCAATGCCCACCACATCATGTTTTTTTTGCAATTCCAGACAAGTAACCCCCATCTGCTTGATTAACGCTTCAAAGGAATATTTTGGTGAAGTAAATTTTCCTTTTTCTAAGATTTTACCATCCTTTAATACAATTGCATACTTTACATCTGTTCCGCCTACATCAAACGCCAAATATTTTTCCATGCTTCATCTCCGTGTCATATTTTACTTTCGTGATAAACCTTTGCCATGCCATCAAACATATATCTCATCTGCTTTTTCTTTTGCCAACCAATCAATATCTCCATAATCATATCATTATACCTTTGCAAAACCCCATGAGATACTTGTTTTTCTTCACATATAATTTCACAGCTATTCTCACCTAAAGCTTTTAATTGGTAACGTGTCTTATACTCTCGCAACATCATAACTGTAATAAATTCATAGGTCTCATTTTTCACCACTTCCGTAATGGTAATCTCCGCCTTTTGCTTATTTTGAAAGGTCTTATGATAAGTATAACCTTTTAACGCTTCAAAGTGAATACTTTCTCCTGTTTGTTGCTTAATATCATAAAGAGAGGACTCCACCAATTTGTCAAATATAAAGGATGCAGGTGCATCCACCGTTTTACTGAGCCGCATCATCTTTCTCCTCTTCCTTTTCTTTCCTATGTTTCTTATGTCCCTTATAAAATAATATACCACCGATTGCAATCAGTAAAATTGCCGGTATCACAAAAATAGGATTATAAATTTCTCCTGCCTGATTGACTGCACCCAATAAAAAAACCAACAAACCAATACTCATAAAAAAGAACGCATTTTTCATCATAATGATTATCCTATCATCACATTGAAATATAAATTGGTACCCCATTGCTGTGACTTAATCAAATCTTTGGCTTTTTTACCTGCCTGCTCCGGATCACCCGTTACAGAAAATTTCATTCGAATCCCTTGTTTTCCCTCAAACTTATATGAAAAATCTCCACCTTGATAGGCTTCTAATAACGCAATTGCATCCGCTTGGTTTTGTGCTAAATTAATCGTAATCATTGTTTTCTCCTCTTTCTTTTAAATAAAAGAGGGCAAACCGCTGCCCTCTTTTTCTTTTCAAAAAAATGTTTACTCTGCCTCTTTTTGTGAATTTGCCGCAATCACAAATGGTGCCCAAATAACAAAGGATGCAGCAAACGCAACCAGCGTCACAATCGGCGCACGCCAGTCACCGGCTGTCGCCAAGAAACTCAACAGGAATGGAGGCATAACCCAAGTAACAGATTGTGTAACAGGAGCCACCAAACCCCAAATCGTCGCCAAGTAACCGATTGTTGTTGCAACCAATGGAGCAAGGATAAATGGAATCAACATAATCGGATTCAATACAATTGGAAGACCAAACATAACCGGCTCATTGATATTAAAAATACCGGGGCCTACACCTAACTTGGCAATGGTCTTGTAATCTGCACGTTTGGAGAACAGGAAAATAGCTAAAATCAAAGTAATCGTACCGCCGGAACCACCAAACCATGCATACGCATCAAAGGAACCACGTACCCAAAGGAATGTTGCTTCTTGCATATTCGGATTACCAATATTGGCCATAACCGCTTGCAAACCACCCTCTTGGAAAGCATTTAGGTTATTTAGCTGACCAACACCCCAAATACCCTCCAAAATAGGAGCTAACACGTTTGGTCCATGCAAACCAAAGAACCAGAACAAAGATACCAAAAATGTAATCAATGCTACCGCACCATAACCTTGTGACAACCCCAATAGTGGTGCTGCAATTACCTCAGAAATCCAATCGATTACAAAAGTACCCTCTGCACCAATTGTCAAACTAAAGATGTAATAAATGATTGCCGCAGCATAAAGACCTGCTGCTGCCGGAATAATCGCTGTAAAAGCTTTCGAAATGGCCGGTGGCACAGAGTCCGGTAATTTGATTGTAATTTTGCGCTTAATTAAAATAATATAAATCGCTACAGACAACCCACCAAGAAGCATCGTTGTAAAGTAAGTCATGGCTCCCAAATGGCGAAGCGGCAACCACCCCCACGGACCATCCGGTACTGCAAACTGTACACCCATAATCAAAGTTGCAAGAGATACCAAAGCACCTGCCAAGCCATCTACATCAAATACACGAGATAAATTATAACCCCATGAGATGGCAAATATAATACCGGCAACCGCCAAGGTACCTTGCCATACAAAACCATTTACCGCTACAATTTGCGCCAAAACCGGAATCGCAGACACATCATAGTCCGGATTAAATTGACCCGGCATATCACGAATAATCGCGTTGATCATAACAGCGATAGACCCCGCCATCGCTACCGGCAGCGTTCCAACAAAAGCATCACGAACCGCAATGAGTACCCGCATGGAACCGATTTTTGCTGCCACCGGAACAAAATACTTTTCCATAAAAGATTGAATTGCTTGCATAAATTCTTCCTCCTTAAAGTGTTTGGTTTATTGTTATTATTAAGCTTCCCCAGCTAATAATTAAAACTATTTGTAGAAATTCGGCAACCACTCTTTTTGAGCCGCTATCATCTCTACCACTACTTCTTTTGCAATCGTATCGGATGGAGTCAAAGGATTGATTGTCAAGGCTAAAATCGCTTTTTCTACATCTCCCTCTATTGCCGCTTCCACTGTCAATCGTTCAAAGGATTTCATATGCTGAATCAGCCCATTTACCGCAATCGGCAATTCACCAATGGTCAATGGAATCGGACCATCTTTGGTAATGATTGCACTGATTTCCACCGCACTATCTTTATCAATTCCCGCAATTGCTCCCTCATTTTTAACAATAACCGTTTGAATGTCTCTTGTATCATTGTAAATGGAAGCAATCAAATTGCAGGCTGCATCTGAGTAATAAGCGCCGCCTCGTTCTTCCAACTGAGCAGGTTTGATATCCAACGTTTCATCTTTATACAATTCAAATAATTCTTTTTCTAGCTTTTGCACCACCTGTGAACGGATTTTCCCTTCTTTAAACTCTTCCAACTCTTGGTTTAACTGTTTATCCTTTTTGTAATAGTAACTGTGATAGAAAGAAGGTATGACACCCAAAGCTCGAATAAATTCTGGCTCATAGTTAATCGAATTGATATTTTTCATCCCCTCCATCTCTACTTCATTGAACTTTTGAATAACTTGATCCGTCACATCTTCCCCATCTAAGAAAATCTCTACACCATAAGACATATGGTTGAGTCCGGCAAACTTCACCCAGATTCTACTTTTTTCCACTTCCAATAGCTTTGCTATCTGCATTTCAATATTAAATGGAACATTACACAAACCAATCATCCGTTTTGTGGCTCCATAACGTATACAAGCCTCTGTCACCATACCCGCCGGGTTGCTAAAATTAATCATCCAAGCTTTCGGGCACAATTCAGCAATATCTGCCGCAATTTCCAAAAGAACCGGAATCGCCCGAAATCCATTGAACATACCACCGGCTCCATTGGTCTCCTGACCTAGTATCCCATGGCTCAAAGGAATGGATTCATCAATCTCCCTTGCCGGTAATTGCCCGACTCGGATTTGTGTTGTAACAAAATCCGCCCCCGGCAAAGCTTCTCTACGATCCAAGGACATCTTTACTACAATCGGAAGCCCCGCTTTCTTTATCATTCGCTTAGCCAAAGCCGTGATGATTTCTACTTTCTCCCGACCTTCCTCAATATCCACCAACCAAATCTCACGAACCGGCAGGATATCATAACGATTAATAAAACCCTCTATCAACTCCGGTGTATAACTGGAACCTCCACCAATTGTAACAATCTTTACTCCGCTCATTTCTCGCTCCTTTCCTGTTTGTATGATACCATTCATAAGTCTGAAAATGAACACACTTGATATGTTTCTTTTTCCAAAAATACTTGCAATTCTTTACTTGTCAGGATATCCAATTCAAAGATACGTTTTATATTGTAGGAACTAGCTTGATAAAGCCCCACATCCATATAAGCCGGATGGAGCATAACTTCTATGGATTTACCCTTTGTATCACAAATCAAAGCCTTTAAATTTTCTATTGTAACCCCATCTCCATAAAAACCATCCACAAATATATCCGCTGTTTGGATACTTGTAGCCTTGGCCGCCAACATCGCCTTATCGTACATACGCACAGTGCTGATTTCATATTTTTGTGCCATTTTAATAAATACATCAAAGATGCCAGGAAGATGGTGGGTATGATGATGAGAATCAAAATGCGTTGGCCAAATACCTGCTGACAAAATCTTTTGAATCTGCAGTTCATATTCCGCCTCTACTTCCGTCAAATCAATCACACCCGCCTTGGCCCTTTTTTCCATCTCCAACAAAGGCAAAAACCTACCATCCCCAGTACCAATGGTCTTGTACCCTTTACCCAAAGAATAACCGGCTGTCAAAGTCAAATGAATCCCTACCTGCAATTTAGGATTCGCTTTTACCAAAGCCACTGCATGATCAAAACCCGCACCACCTGCCATCATGGTTGCAGAACGAACCGGACCCTTTTGATAGGCCTCAATAATCCCTAAATTGACACCTTTGGAAAGACCAAAATCATCCGCATTAAAAATTAATTTTTTTTTGCTCATATGCTTAACCTTTTTTCTCGTGTAATTCTACAATTTCTTTGGCTAAGTCTTTCGCCAAAATCCCCGTCATCAGATGATCTTGTGCGTGTACCATCAGCAAACTCACCTCAATGGCTTCCCCTCTGGCTGTACGTTGAATCAAGTCTGTTTGCACATGATGGCAACTAACCAATGCTTCATCTGCATCTTCTAAAGACTGATATGCCTCTGCAAACTTCCCTTCTTTTGCCAAAGCAATCGCTTCCATTGCCAAACTTCTGGCTGTTCCACCATTTACAACTAACTCCATCGCAACTTCTAATAATTTTTCATCCATGCTTTCCGCTACGCTCCTACTTTCTTCTTAAAACATGCGACTGAATCACAAACCCAATAACTCTGCAATTTGGCTATACACTTTTGCGCCATCCATCATACCATAGGTTCTCATCTCGATTACGCCTAATTTTGTATCTGTGCCCTCTAACATCTTTTTAAAGGCAAATTCCATATAGCGCACTTGAGGTCCCAATAAAATCACTTGGGGCTTATCCAAATTTTTCTTTGCCTCGGATTCACCCATGGCATACACTTCCATTTCAACACCTGCTTTTTCCGCTTCTTTTTTTACTCTTTCCACCAACATGCTGGTTGACATCCCGGCTGAGCAAACAAACATAACATCATACATCGTTTTTTCCTCTCTTTCTTAAATATAATTTTATGTCAATGCATATGTAAATTCCTGCAATAAGATATTTCGCCCAAAAATAAAGCCGCCTAACAATCCAACCTTTTCTCCCAATGCGCTGGGCGCAAATTTTGGCGGAAACGGACTGACCTTTGTTAATGTTTTACGTATCGGCCATTTTAAAATATCAAAAAATTCCAAATACTCTCCGCCTAAAACAATCTTTTCCACATTAAGCAAGGCACTAATCGTCCCAAGGACAACACCCAACTTTTCGCCAACCTCTTCAATCACAGCAATCGTATATGGGTCTTTTTTCATGGCCAAGTTTACAATATCACTAAACTCAATACGCTCTTTTTTTTCAAATAAATTTGCCACATAAGGTGGTACTTTCTGCGATTTGACTTCTCGCCGAATCCGCTCCAATAAAGACTCTATCGTAACAATTTCTTCTATACTTTTTGTTTTACCCGTTCCCTCCCGCTCTAACACAAAAGAAATTTCACCCGCAGCAAAGTTCTTGCCCTCATACAACTCACCATTTATAATCAATCCTGCACCCAGACCAACACCGCAACTTACGTAAGCCATATTGTCACAACCTATGCCGCTTCCAAGTGTATGCTCTGCCAATACCGCAGCGTTCATATCGTTTTTTACAATCACCGAAACACCAAAACGCTCTGTCAATCCTTCCACTAACCCAATATTTGACCATCCATGTTGCGCATGAGCAAACATCAACTTATTTTCCGGCGTGAAAATACCCGGAGATGATACAACAATCATACCAAGTTCAATGTTTTCAACCTTTTTTAAGATATCCTCAATGGCCGCAATCAACAACTCTACTTTTTGTTTTTTGTCCTCATGCAATGCAACGGATAATTTTGTTTCTGCCAGAATCTCCCCCGTCAAATCTCCAACCGCTAAAATAGGCTGTCGATAACTTAAATCCACCGCCACAATGCTACGATACTTCTGATTAAAACGCAACAGTCGTGGTTTTCTACCACCCTCTAAAGTGGAATTGCCTACACCTACCTCAAAAATCAATCCCGCCTCTATCAATTTGCCTACATTTTCTGATGTTGCCGGTTTTGATAGAGATAACTTCTTTGCCAAACCTACGCGGGACATATCACCCTCTGTAATCAAAGCTTCTATGATGTCGCGTTGATTATTTATTTTTGTCCAAGATTGATATGCAACCATAATACCCTCCGTTTTCGAAAGCTAGTTAGTTATCTTAACTCACTAACAATAATATAGCATCTTTTTTGTGCAATTTCAATAGATATTTTTATTTTTTTCCAAAAAATGTGATACAATAAGGTAAGATGGAACGCACAATGTTCCATCTTACTTTGGAGGTAATGTATGTTTTATTTTCTTTCTTTGTTATCCGGTGCCCTTATTTCTATCATGATCACTCTAAACGGGCGTTTAGCAGGGCAACATGGGCTTCACTCTGCTACGACCCTCATACACCTGATTGGCTTGCTTTTAATTGCAACCATGGTTTTAATCAAAAAAGAACGACCTTTTTCAAATCGACAAGCCTGGTTTCTCTATTTAGGCGGTGCCATCGGTGTTTTAATTACAGTTTTTCAAAATCTGGCTTTTGGCAGGATTAGCGTTTCCGCAATTCTTGCCCTTGTTTTATTAGGCCAAGCCGTCGCCGGACTTGTGGTTGATCAATTTGGCTTTTTCCATATGCCAAAGCACCCCTTTACAAAACAAAAACTTTTCGGCTTGTTCTTAATCCTTGCCGGTATTGTTTCTATGATTAATAATTTTGAACTTTTGGCGATTATACTTACGTTTCTTTCCGGAATCTGCCTTGTTATCGCACGTAGTCTAAATGCCCGCCTCGCTATCTTAACTAGCGTGCATACCAGTACTTTTTTCAATTATGTCATCGGGCTTGCCGTATCAATCCCTGTACTTTTGCTCCTGGGCTTTGGCGAAATCAGCACAACCACCTTTGACTTTTCGTCTGAATGGTATATTTATCTAGGCGGGATTGTTGGCGTTGTTGTTATTTTTATTAGCAATATCATTGTGGTAAAAATATCGGCCTTTTATTTAACATTACTGCTTTTTATCGGGCAGGTTTTTACCGGAATCTTAATTGACGTTATGCTAACCGGGGTATTTTCTCACTTGAATCTAATTGGGGGAATCTTGGTGCTAGCAGGATTATGTACAAATTTGTTGTTAGACAGACAAAAGAAAGATTCTGCTATCCATTCATAGATCCAATTACATCCAAACGCTTTCCAAATATTTTTCATACTATCTTAGGCTCGCTATAATTTCATTAATCGTTTCTACGCTTTCCTCAAGAGCATCTGCAATAGCTTCTGGAGTTTGACCTTTGGTTAATTTCTTTTGAATAAGCTCCGTTCGAATTTCATTTCTACCACGTCTCACACCTTGTTCTAAACCTTGTTCTAAACCTTCTTTCAATCCTTTTCTCGTGCCCTCTTCCCGTATATATCTATCCTGATATATCTTATCCCACTTTGCTATTTGCATTTCTCTATAAATTCTACGCCCCTTCCTACCCAGTGAAAACAAACTTAACTTTTCAACTGCTTTTGCTACATCCGGATTTCTTTTTGCTATCATCTCGAATTCCTCCTTTGTCTTTGCCGAAAAGAAACACATCCAATCCCAAAGTTTTGTACCATCTGATTGTTTTGGACACTTATCCAATTCCAACACATAAATCTCACCTAAATCCGGCCATTTGGTTTGATGTTCTACATCATAATGAAAGAAACAGTGCTTATAAGCAGTATCTTCTGTAAACAAACGAAAACCCACTACCAAAACTGTAATAACCTTTGTAAGTTCTTCATATCGCCCACCGGCAACTACCTGCTCATTGAACTGACCACTACGATAAAATTTAACACGCTCAGCCATATAAGATAAATATCTTTTTTGCATTTCAACATTCACATAATATCCTGATTTTGTCCTTGCTTTTATATCCAGTATTCCACGTTTATCTTTCTTCCAAAATCGCAACATATGCGGGTCCATAATCGTGATTGTATCCAATTCATCATTTTTTAGATTTATCACAGCTTGTAAAAATGCCTTTAACAGACTTGTATCTCTATAATCCCCAAATAACATTTTAAAAGCGTCATCATAGATAGGTAGCACATACTCTACCAATTTGATTTCCTGATTTCTTTCCATATAAATCATATCCCTCCTCATTTGAGGCAGGGCGATGAATCATATATTTGTATCGTCCCTGCCGGTTTCATAGTAAATGAAAAAAATTGGCAGAAACTGCCGGATTTTTTGCACAGACCCCGTGGAAAGATATCCACTGATGGGTCATTTATAATCTATACGTTACGCCTGTTTTAACTCAAAGTCAACTACTTTCATATCTTTATTTGAAAATGAAAATGACCAACAATTTATACGCCAGTCACTTTCAATCCTTTTCTTCAAAATTTTACACCAACCATGACCAAACCATAGAGACCTTTTACTCGCTTTACCAAAAAAGTCTATCTATTTTAACTCTGGCATCCTACTATTAACAACCGAACCGCTTCTACCGCCGTGCGAATTGCCGCTGTCGTATCATGTGACTCCGGATTGCTCAATCCTTTGGCTGCTCGTTCTTGGTTCCATACAGTATTTAAAATACAACCTGCACGTGCGCCCAAAATTTGAGCTACAATATAAAGTGTCGCACTTTCCATCTCTGATGCCAAACATCCTGCCTTGATCCATTCCTGCCATTTATTCATCAAATCATAACCTGCCGGCATACGTTCCGGCGAATGTTGTCCGTAAAAAGAATCTTTGCACTGAACAATGCCTGCATGCCATGGGTATTTCATGTTTTTCGCCCCCTGCACAAGAGCGTTTGTCACATCTAAATCAGCCACTGCCGGAAACTCCAAAGATACATATTCTCTGGAGGTACCCTCCATTCGAATGGCACCTGTGGCAATAACAACATCACCACCAATCACTTTATCTGCCATGCCACCGCATGTACCAACACGAATAAAGGTTTCAACGCCTGTTTGATATAATTCTTCCACACCAATCGCCGTAGAAGGACCACCCATACCCGTAGACATAACCAATACTTTTTCGCCGCCGATTTCACCCAGCCAAGTGGTATATTCGCGATTTTGGCAATGAAAGCGAGGATTGTCTAAATATTTGGCAATCTGCTCTACACGACCGGGGTCACCGGGGAGAATGGCGTATTTTGCGCCATGGGTATCATCAAAGCCAATGTGATATAAAGGTTCCATCATTATTTCCTCCTTTTTCAATCAAAATTTTTTTCCTCCAAATGAAAAGAATAAGCAAGGATTTCACCCAAAGTAAAATTTTTAACCTCTCCATCTTTACCGACACAATATAAAACCATATCCGGTTTGGCAAATTCACTCAGCACCTGACGACAAGCACCGCATGGCAAGCAAGGTCCATCACTATCCCCTGCTACAGCCACTGCTACAAAACTTTTAGAACCCTCACTGACCGCTTTTACTACCGCTGTTTGCTCTGCACAGATACAAACGCCGTAAGCGGAGTTCTCTACATTACAACCGGTAAAAATCTTCCCCTCCTCTGTTAAAAGAGCGGCACCTACCCGAAAGTTTGAGTAAGGCACATATGCCATTTCTTGCATCCCCCGCGCTTGCGCAACCAATCTATCTTTATCAACCATAGTATATCCTTTCTAATCACATGCAAAATACAAAACGTAAGCTCTACCGATAGAATGATAGAATAAAAGCACTATCACGCATGGCGCACCATCACTTGCCAGTTCACGCCAAAGCGATCAATGACATATCCGTAAAGCTCCGACCAAAACACCTTTTCCAACGGCTGAACGACTCGACCACCCACAGCAAGTTTATCAAAAGCCGCCTTAACCTCATCTTCTGTATCATAAATAATCATAAAAGAAATATGTTCGTCTGTTATTGGCTTTTCGCTACCATCGGTCAGCGAAAAATTCATCCCATGGATTATAACCTCTGAATGCATAACAAAATTTGGCGGCAAGGATTCCGTTCCACTGCCCGCAGGTGCATCTTTAGCATAATAAATTTCACAAACTTCCGCTGCTAACACCTCTTTGTAAAAAGTGATTGCCTCATTGCAATTCCCTGAAAAATGGATACATGGTGTAATCATAAGTCATACCTCGTCTTTCTTTCAATCATAGTGAACCGGTTCCCATCAAAATTTCTTTTTGCATATATCAACAAGTGGACATTTTTCACACAACGGCCTACTTTTACGGCAGTGCTCCTTTGCATTCATGACAATCATGGCGTGATAGTTATTGTACAATTTCGTATCGTGAGGCAAGCTGTTCTCAAAATAGGCTTTGATTACATCATAACCTTTGTCCACATCAAGGGGATAACGCTGACAAAGCCGTGCGGTATACGCATCCACCACAAAAGTCGGATAACCAAAAGCATACAGCAAAATCGAGTCGGCAGTTTCTTTGCCTACACCTTTCACTGACAGAAATTCAGGGCGAATTTTTTCAAGTGACACACGTTGCACCGTCGAAACATCAAAATTATATTTCGCAAACCACGCAGTCACTGCTTTCAGATATACCGCCTTTTGATTAAAAAAACCGGCGGGGTGAATTATTTCAGCAAGTTTCGCAATATCGCAGTCTTGTATAAACTGCGGCGATAAATCGGTGAAGTTTGCGATTGCCTTTTCCACATTATCCCATGCGGTATTTTGTGTCAGCACCGCACCAACCATAACCTCATATGGTGTTTTGGCAGGCCACCAATCGAGATTGCCATAGTGGGTGTGGAGGATTTGGTATATTTTCAAAATATCAACGGTTCCCTTTGTCATAAGGCTCTCCGGCCGCTCTCGGTGCCGCATTCCTAGCTTTCCCACTGGAAGTAATCGCCAACACCACCAAGGTCGCTACAAATGGCACCATCCGATAGAAATGCACCGGTATTCCCAAATCACGCAACGCCGGTATCCCCGAATGCCCCGCTGCAATGGCTTGCAACAAACCAAAGAAAAGGGCTGCCAACACGATACGCTGTGGTTTCCATGCACCAAAAATCAATACAGCCAAGGCTAAGAAACCATAACCTGACACGGTTGCATTGAAATTAACAGCCGTAGGAATAATCAAAATCAACCCGCCCATACCGGCCAAAGCACCGGATAGTAATACACCTGCATAACGCATTTTATAGACACTAACACCAACCGAATCCGCCGCTTGGGGATGCTCACCACAAGCACGGAGCCGCAAACCAAACTTTGTTTTATACAACGCAAAAGCAGATACAATCAAAATCAAAAAACCTAAATATGTGGTAATATAGGTATTTTGGAAAAACATGGGTCCAATAAAAGGAATGCTACCTAACACAGGTACACTTTCAATGCGAAAGGTATTGTTAAAAAATACCTGCTGGGTATTAGTTTCACCAAATATACGTGCCGTATAAATAGCAAAGGCCGGTGCCAACATATTAATCGCAACCCCCGAAATCACCTGATTTGCATTTAGGGTAATAGAAGCAAAGGCATGCAACAAAGCTGTTACTACGCCTGTTGCCGCAGCCACAAGAAGTGCCAGCAAAAGCAAGGGATGTCCGTCTAAGTGGACATTTTCCGCACTTTGTACCTGATTAATAAAGAAAATGCTTGCAAAAGCACCTAGCAACATCTTACCTTCCAAAGCAATATTTACAATACCGGAACGCTCCGAAAACATCCCGCCCAAAGCTACAATCAGAAGTGGCATCATAAAGAAAAATGTCTGTTGCATAATAAAATAAATTACATTCATTTGTCACTACCCTCCTCTTCTATCTTCGGCAGCTCTTTGACCTGCTCCACCTCCGCAACAACATCGGCCCGCTTTCTTCCCACTCTTGAAAAGAATGATTTAATCAACAGTGCAAAAGCACAGAAGTAAATAATAACCGCTGTTACAATTTCAATAATCTCCGGTACAAATCCAAAATGCTGTACCTGAAATCCACCCTGTTGCAAATAAGCAATCAACAATCCGGCAAAAATAATCCCGATGGGATTGTTCATACCCAGCAAAGCCACAGAAATACCGGTAAAACCCTCATAAGACAACGTATCTGTTACATTCATGGTAATACCTGCACCAGATAAAAAGTGCAAACCACCACCCAAACCGGCCAAACCGCCGGAAATCATCATGGAAAGAACCACATTGCGTTTTTCGCTAATACCTGCATATTTGGCAGCATTTTGATTAAAACCACAGGCCTTTAATTCATAACCAAACTTGGTATATCCAAGAATAATAAAGATAATAATCGCAACCGCAATCGCAACTACAATACCTGAATTGACAGAAGAAGGGCGTGCATTGGCTCCTTGAAACAATTCGCCCAATCCCCAACCCGGCATATTGGCATCACCCGGAACACGCATGGTAGAATTTCTTGTCTCATCAAAAATGGTATTTAAAATCATAAAGTTTACCAAAAAGATTCCAATCCAGTTTGTCATGATACAGGAAATTACCTCATGCACATTACGAAACGCTTTCAAAAATCCGGGAATGGCTCCCCACAAAGCACCCACCAATATAGCCGCAAGCACGGATACAATCAAACGAATACTCGGCGGTATAAATTCCGCACGAACACCAATCAAAACAGCTACATAAGCACCAAAGGTAAATTGACCGGAAGCACCAATGTTAAACAAACCTGTTTTCATGGCAAAACCAACAGACAGACCCGTCAAAATAATCGGTGTGGCTGAATACAATAACTCACCAAAATTTCGAATCGAAGAGAAACCAACTGTAATAATCGTCTGAAAAGCCGGAAAGGCCTGGGTATGGTCTGTAATCAACAAAATAATCAAACCAATGAGCAGACCTGCCAAAACCGCTATCCCGGAAGATAAAATGCTAAGGCCGGCACCTGAACCTTTCACTTTATTTATGATGGTTTTCATACATTCACCTCCCGCTTCGCACCTGACATATACAAACCTAATTCTTGGTAAGTCACTGATTTGGGATCCACATTTGCAACAATTTCACCCTCATACATCACCAAAATCCGATCTGAAATATTCATAACTTCTTCTAATTCCAAAGAAACCAAAAGAACCGCCTTACCCGCATCTCTTTGTTTGAGCAATTGAGAGTGAATAAACTCAATGGCACCAACATCCAAACCACGGGTTGGCTGAACGGCAATCAGCAAATGAGGATCCCGATCAATCTCTCTGGCTAAGATAACTTTTTGCTGATTCCCCCCCGACATAGAGCGAGCAATGGTTTCACTGCCTTGGCCGGCACGGATATCAAAACGTTCAATCAGCGTATCGGCATAATGAGTAATTTCACCCTGTTTTAAAAACCCGGCCCTTTGAAATTGTGGTGTATAATAACGCTGCAAAATCGCATTGTAAGCCAAGGTATAATCCAATACCAAGCCATGTTTATGCCGATCTTCCGGAATATGCGCCATACCAAGCTCGCCTCTTTGGCGAATTTTTGCCTTGGTAATATCTTGTCCCATCATACTGACTTGCCCACTTTCGATACCATTTAATCCCGTCAAAGCGTAAACCAAATCTGTCTGCCCATTGCCCTCGATACCGGCAACACAAACAATCTCACCTTCACGCACATGAAAAGAAACATCCGTCAGCTTATTTTTATGGCCCGTTTCTCCTTTAATGGTTAGGTTTTTTACATGGAGTATTTCTTTGCCCACATTTGCATCTTTTTTATCTAAGCTCAAAGATACTTTTCTACCTACCATCATCTCAGACAACGCTTCTTTGGACGTTGTTTCCACTTCAACCGTACCAATCATCTTGCCTTTGCGCAGTACAGAACAACGATTGGCCGCTTGTTTGATTTCATCTAATTTATGCGTAATAAACAAAATCGAGCGTCCTTCCGCTGCCAAACCTTGCATGGTTTGAATCAATGATTCAATTTCTTGGGGTGTCAAAACCGCTGTTGGTTCATCAAAAATCAAAATTTCATTTTCACGATAGAGCATTTTTAATATCTCTACCCTTTGTTGCATACCAACACTAATGTCTTGCACCTCTTTGTCTACATCTATCTCCAATCCATATCGTTTTGAAAGCGCCAGCACTTTTTCTCTCGCTGCTTTCATTTGAAGTACACCACGATGGGTGGTTTCATCCCCAAGAACAATGTTTTCCAACACGGTAAAATTATGTACCAATTTAAAATGCTGGTGAACCATTCCAATTCCTAGTTTTGTTGCATCATTTGGGCCATTGACAACCACTTCCGCTCCGTCCTTAAAAATACTACCTTTCTCAGGCTTATAAAGACCAAACAAAATACTCATCAAAGTCGATTTTCCGGCTCCATTTTCTCCCAGCAAAGCATGAATCTCACCTTTTTTCAGCTGTACGGTGACATCATCATTTGCAATAATGCCCGGAAACTCTTTTGTAATTCCACGCATTTCAATAACATACATAAGCACATACCTCCGGTTGTTTTTTCATTTAACCTTTTTATTTAAAAAGGTCGGCACAAATTTGTACCGACCTCTATATGTGACACTATCACTTCACTTTGCATTATCCAATGTTGACTACTTCAACAATAGAAAGATTTAAATTCAAATGTGCCTCCGGGCCTACTTCTGTAGATACTTCGACTTCACCATTTGCAAGTCTTTGGAAAATATCATCATATTGGGCTTGTGTAAAGTTTTCAAAACGAGAAGTTTCCATCGGTAAACCTACACCATTTAAAGATGCATCAAATATCTTTTCCGTTCCGCCCGGGAAATTTCCGGCAAAGAAATCTGACAAAATACTATAAACAGATGCTTCCAAACCTTTTAAAGCAGATGTAATAATTGTATCAGATGCACCCGCTTGGTCGATATCAACACCAATGGCCAAAGCACCGGCAGCCTCAGCAGCAGCAAATACAGAAAAACCTGCTCCGCCTGCGGCAGCAAAAATAACTTCTACACCCTCGTTGTACCAAGAAGCAGCCATGGTTTGTACCTCCGGTGAAGGTCCAAATGTACCTGCATATGCGTAATTAATTGTGATCTCACCCTCTGCAAGGCCCAATTCGGCAGCAGCATACTCCGCGCCCTCCACAAAGCCTGTACCAAAACGTACCACGGCAGGAACAGCAATACCACCAATAAATCCTAAACTTGTATGACCTTCCATAACAGCGGCATAACCTGCTAAGAAACCGGATTCTTCTTCTGCATAAAGAACCGCTACGGTATTGTCGGCAATATAAGGCGCATCTTCACCAATGTCAGGACGTCCATCAATTAAAACAAATTTTACATCCGGAAACATACTTTGCGCTTCCCCTACTGAAACTTCAAATAGGAAACCCGGTGTAACAACGATTTGTGCACCACCCTCAATGGCCAATACAATCGCATCTAAGTAACCTGCATCTGTTTTTTCAGCCGGTTGAATGTATTGATGTGGAATACCATTTTCTTCGGCATAAGCTACAACACCTTCCCAGGAGCCTTGATTAAAAGAACCATCATCAATGGTACCATAATCCGTCACAAGTGCAATCGGAATCCCGTCCCAATCACCACTGTCATCTTGCTCTACCACAGCATCCGTGTCATCTGCCTGTGCGTCATCCGCACCTGCATCATCATCTGTATCTGCTTCCACCACTGTGTCTGTTGTGGTCGTGTCATCATTCCCCGCACATGCTATCAAAGCACCTGCCAACACCATGACCATAAGTAATGCAATAAACTTTTTCATCCTTCTCCTCCTAATCTATACCCATAATTTGTAGGTAAAGTTTTTATATCATAAAGAATTATATCATCAACACTACAAAGTTGCAATATAATAAAAATTTTAGTAGACTATATATAAATGTATACAAAAAATAAGGGGCTTTTTATGAATGAAAGATTAAAAAATTATCAATTTGAGAATGAAAGATTAAAAAATCAATTAAATTTCTTGATTGAAGTAGATAAGATGAAAACCGTTCTCAGACAAACCGTTCTAATCGACAAATCACGACAAGAAACGGATGCCGAACATTCTTGGCATTTCGCTTTAAGTGCTGTTACTTTATTTGAGTACTGCATTTTGGAACAAGTCGATCTCAATCATGTCATAAAGATGGCACTGGTTCATGATTTGATTGAAATTTACGCAGGGGATACCTTTGCTTTTGATGTAAAAGGAAATGAAGATAAAGCAGAACGAGAACAAAAAGCGGCCGACAAACTCTTTACCCTATTACCAAAGGAGCAGGGAGAGGCATTTCGCACCCTTTGGGAAGAATTTGAAGCAATGGAAACCCCGGAAGCTTTATATGCTGCTGCGATTGACCGTTTTCAGCCATTTCTAAGCAACTCTGTAACCGACGGTCATACTTGGGTAAAGTTCGGTGTCCGCTTGGAACAAGTTTATAAAAGAATGGAGCCGGTAAAAATCACCGCCCCCATTCTCTATGAATATGTCGAAACTGTTATTGCCGATGCACTCGCAAAAGGTTATATTCATAATACACCCGCCTGCCCGGCATCTGAATAAAAACTATTTTTTATCATAACCATGGGCATCTGCCAGCATTACCTCTTTTACTTTCATCAGTCTGGTCAGATTGCTACGTGCATTTTCATCTAATTTCATTGTGATGTATTTAATCATCTCCTCTGTTTCCGGAATGATAAAATGCTCCAGAGCATTAACCCGTCGGCGTGATTTCTCAATCTCAATGGCCAGTAGCTGACAAGACTTTTCAATCTCTGCCAAACGAATCATATCGGGCAAAACATCAGCTAAGGAGCGGACTGCCCCATCTAAATCCCCCGAAGTAAAAGCAAAACCATAGGAGTAAATGTCATTTTCGTCACTGCTCCTTGTCTTATATTTGAAAACCGGAATATCTACGCTCATTACATTTCTTTCCGCTGTTTCCAAATTAACTTCTTGCTTCGGTGCCATCAAGGCTGTATTCAATGAAGCCTCTGACATACTAGCTTTGGCGATCACAAAATTACGATTCGCCGAATGAATGGCTGACTCAACTTTTTCCCGCAAAGCCATATTGTCCCGCACCATCTCTAAATATCGGCGTAAAAGCTCATCACGTTTATCACGCAACAACTTATGGCCCCGAATGGCTGTGATTCGCTTGCGTTTTAAGCGTGTCAACTCCATGCGGGTAGGAATGACCTGTTTTACTGCCATCTGTCATCACCTACTTTCCTTTTGATGACCTCGATAGTGTTGGTCCAAATATTTATCATCAATCCGCTTTAACTCGGAACGTGGTAACATCGAAAGCAAATCCCAGCCAATTTCCAAAGTTTCCTCAATGCTACGATTGGTATCATATCCTTGGGAAACATATTTCTCTTCAAACGCATCCGCAAAACGGGCATAAATAATATCAATCTCCGTCAAAGCTGCCTCACCTAAAATAACCAACAACTCTTTTGCATCTTTCCCTCGTGCATAAGCTGCAAAGAGCTGATTCATCGTATTCGAATGGTCCGCTCTGGTTTTCCCTTCTCCAATTCCCTTATCTTTCAAACGAGAAAGCGAGGGTAAAACATCAATTGGTGGCGCAACCCCACGACGATACAAATCACGGCCCAAAATAATCTGACCCTCTGTGATATACCCTGTCAAATCCGGAATCGGATGGGTCTTATCATCTTCCGGCATACTCAAAATCGGAATCAAAGTGATACTACCGGCCTTGCCATGTTGACGACCGGCACGCTCATAAAGAGTCGCCAAATCCGTATACATATAACCGGGATAACCACGGCGACCGGGCACTTCCTTCTTAGCCGCAGAAACCTCACGCAAGGCATCGGCATAGTTGGTAATATCCGTCAAAATAACCAATACCTGCATCTCTTTTTCAAAAGCCAAATATTCCGCCGCAGTCAAAGCCATACGTGGTGTAGAAATCCGCTCAATGGCAGGGTCATTGGCTAAATTGATAAAAAGAACCGTCCGATCCAATGCACCACTTTCTCTAAAACTGTCAATAAAATAATTGGCTTCTTCAAAAGTAATCCCCATGGCCGCAAAAACAACGGCAAAATTTTCATCATTGCCCAATACCTTAGCTTGGCGGGCAATCTGTGCTGCCAACTGAGCATGGGGCATACCGGATGCTGAAAAAATCGGCAATTTTTGCCCACGCACCAAAGTATTCAAACCATCAATGGCTGATACCCCTGTTTGGATAAATTCTTCCGGATAAATACGAGCCGCCGGATTCATCGGCAAACCATTCACATCCATACGTGCTTCCGGCAAAATCTCCGGACCGTTGTCTGTGGGATTGCCCATACCATCAAAAACACGACCCAGCATATCTTCTGATACACCAAGCTCCATGCTGCGTCCCATAAAACGCACCTTACTGTTAGACAAATTAATACCTGTGGCACTTTCAAACAACTGAACCAATACGTCAGATCCATTCACTTCCAAAACCTTACCGCGACGCACTTCTCCATTTACAAGTTCAATTTCACCCAACTCATCATAAGCTACATTGTCTACATCCCGTACCAACATCAAAGGACCGGCAACTTCTTGTATTGTTCTATATTCTCTCGGCATCTACAGGTCCTCCCTTTCCAATGTATTTGAAACTTCTACACATAATTCTGTAAAAATTGCTTCATATTCTGATTCAATCCGTTCTTCCGTTGTATATTTATAACGCCCTATTTTTTCTCGAACCGGCAAAGCAATTAATTTATTCATAGAACCACCATCACTCAAAGCCTCAATGGCATTGTCATAGTATGCCATAACCAAATTCATCATCAAAAATTGTTTTTTCAATGACGTATAAGTATCCACCTCATGGTAAGAGTTTTGATGTAAGAAGTCCTCACGAATGGAACGGGCTGCCTCCATTTTCAAACGATCCATAGAAGATAACGCATCCATACCAACCATCTTTACAATCTCTTCCAGCTCTGCTTCTTCTTGTAACAATGTCATCATTTTTTGGCGATTTATATGCCACCGCTCATTGACCTGCGCACTAAACCACTTTTCCATATCATCTAAATATAAGGAATAGCTATTCAACCAGTTAATCGCAGGAAAATGACGTTTATAAGCCAAAGCCGAATCCAATCCCCAGAACACTTTTACAATCCGTAATGTGGCTTGAGCAACCGGTTCCGAAATATCCCCGCCCGGCGGTGACACCGCTCCAATCACAGAAAGAGCACCTTCACGACCTTCTTTACCTAACGATATCACATGGCCGGCTCTTTCATAAAACTGTGCCAAACGGCTACCCAAATAAGCCGGATAACCCTCATCACCGGGCATTTCTTCCAAACGACCGGACATCTCTCTTAAAGCCTCAGCCCAACGAGAGGTAGAATCCGCCATCAAAGCCACAGAATAACCCATATCTCGGAAATATTCGGCAATGGTAATACCCGTATAAATAGAAGCCTCACGGGCTGCAACAGGCATATCAGAAGTATTGGCAATCAAAACTGTTCGTTCCATCAAAGACTGACCCGTTTTAGGATCTTTTAGCTCAGGAAATTCATTCAAAACATCTGTCATTTCATTTCCACGCTCACCACAACCGATATAAACTACAATATCTGCTTCTGCCCATTTTGCCAATTGATGCTGAATCACAGTTTTCCCACTACCAAAGGGCCCCGGTACCGCCGCAATCCCACCTTTTGCCAAAGGGAAAAAGGTATCCACCACCCTTTGCCCTGTCACCAATGGAGTCGTAGGAGGTAGTTTTTTCAAATAAGGACGACCTTTGCGAAGAGGCCACCTTTGCATCATGGTCAATTCACGGTCACCTTGTTCCGTTTCAATAACGACCACCACATCCTCCACGGTAAAATGTCCACTTTTTATTTCCTTTATTTTTCCTTTGATTCCTACAGGAATCATAATTTTTTGTGTAACAACAATGGTTTCTTGTACCGTACCAAACACATCGCCCTCTTCTACTTCATCACCAACGGCCATCGCCGGAACAAACTCCCACTTCCGGTCACGTTTTAATGCCGGAACCTCAACACCACGTGTTAGGTTGTTACCCGACATCTTCATAATATCATCCAAAGGTCTTTGAATCCCATCATATATACTAGACATCAACCCCGGTCCCAACTCTGCGGACAAGGGCACACCCATTGACTCTACTTCCTCACCGGGACCAATGCCTGAGGTTTCTTCGTATACCTGAATCGAAGCCTCATCGCCGTGTATCTCAATAATTTCGCCAATCAATCTTTGGCTACTCACACGAACCACATCAAACATACTTGCATCACGCATACCCTTTGCAATTACCAAAGGCCCTGCCACTTTTTTTACTGTGCCTGTGCTCATTTACGCCGTGTACCTCCTAACTCTTCCACTTTATTATTTATTGGAAAATACAATATCTGATCCAATTGCTTGCTCAACGGTTTTCTTTACATTTTCCACACCTGCTCCGGTATTACCCGAAACACCCGGAATCAAAATAATCGCCGGCAAGGCTTTATGATAATATTTTTGAATATCTTCTTTTATCTGATCTGCGTATTCCTCAGTAATATAAATAATACCGAATTGATTGGCTGCCAACCGATGCAACAAAGTCCGTGCCTCTTTGGCCGACTTCACAGGACTAATACTCACACCAACAGCAGCAAAACCATAGATGCTATCATAATCACCGATTACTGCTATCTTATGCATACATCACCCGCACCCTCTCTTGAATCGCTTCATCGGGAAACTTATTTTGCTTTCCGGTTACAATTAAGCGCACTGTCTTGATTTCATTTTGCCTCGCCACAAAATAAGCAGCCAAAGGGCCGGCTGTAAAAGCTTTATTTTTTTCACTTTTTATAGCCTCAATCAAACGATTGTCACACCAACGCTCAAAAGCCGCTGATGACTCTTGAATCAAATCCGCACTGTCACCTGCTGCCGTACCACGCAAATAATCTATAATCGCCTCACGGCTTGTTGCTGCCGCTCGTGCCAAACGATTCACATCCAACAAAGCACACGGAGCCAACGCACGCAACATAAAATCCAAAGTCTTCCCTGTCTCCTGCGCACGCAAAGCGATCTTTACATTGGCCAGACCAACGGTAAACTCCGCATAACGCTTTATAATCTCCACGCCTGATTTTTGCCCCAAATCAATCATTGTTTCCATCGCACCACGATCCACAATGACATCACAGAGCTGACCATCTCTGGTATGCAACATGGTTTTATAAGCCTCTTCTGCCACTTTAGGCATATTATAAGGCAATTTATAAAACGCTTTCTCTTTTATCACTTGTACCAATTCATCACCACTAAAAACCGCATCCTCATAATATATGTTCTCATACTTTATCTCTGTACACAACAACTGAATGGCTGCCTTTAAATTGTGATACAAACGATAAATAGAAAATACATCAAAAACGCTCATATCCGGAGATACATCTCTTAGCACTGCCCAAGTTTTACCCACTTCCAACCGAAGCATTTCACGCAAATCTATATCTTCATCGCCATTACCCCAGCCTTTTTCCGCCAAAACCTGCATACAACGTTTTCCATCGGAACATGCCATCAAACGCTCAATATCTGCGTTGCTCATCAAAGAATTTTCCAATGAACGAATACGTGCAACTGCGAAAGCATAATCTAAATCTTTCAAGACCGTTTTCCTCCTTTTCGCTTTTATACCCTACGCAAAAATGGTTTGATTGACCAAATCAGAAAGCCTTTGATTGCCCGAACGAAACATCGCTGCAATGCTACAATTTTCTTCTATACCACCATACACCAACACAAAACCACCATCTATCTCTTTGCTTTCAGAGGATAATACCAAACTGCCCCCTTTGACAATGGCTACCTGTTCTATTTCAGCGGCAAAATCTGCCGGCATCCGGTCCAAATCCCTTTGAGAAAAATAAATCTCCCCGGAATCAGCCCAAGCATGTTTTTCCAATATCTTTAGCACATAAGCAAAGTACGCACTTGCATCCATATGCAATATTTGTTGATAGGCTTTTTCCAAAATTTCAGCAATCATTGCCTGTTTACCCTCTAACAATGCCTTACGACGATAACGATCACAAGCCGAATCACCTCGTTGCCGTTCTTCAGAAACTTCTGCATTTAACTTTCGAGTCATTTCACCAACTTTTAAGTCAACCTCGGCTTTTGCATCTGCCATAAGCCGACCCGCTACTTCATTTGCTTTTGCCAGTTTCCTTTCCACCGAGTGGTTCGCCTCATCCATAATTTGGCTGACCATCTTATCTAATCCACTCATAGTTCAATCCTTTCTACGCCAGTGCCGTCACTGCCAGAATAGAAATCAACAAAGCCAAAATGGTATATGTTTCTACCATCGCCGGTAAAAGCATGGCTTTACCAAATTGATCCGGTTTCTTCGCAATAATACCAATGGCCGCCGCTGATACTTTACCTTGAGCAGGGCCGGAAAGCCAACCCACAATCGTAATGGGCAAGCAAGCTGCTAATATCAATAAACCTTGCTGTACCGTCAAATCAGCCGGTGCACCACCAAGCAAACCAATTTGCGCCAAAACAATAAAACCAACCAGCAAACCATAAATACCATTGGTACCTGGTAATAACTGCAACACAAGAACCTTACCAAACTTGCTTGGGTCTTCACTGATTACACCGGAGGCTGCCTCACCGGCAATCCCTACACCAAGAGAAGAACCAACACCACCTGCCAACACCGCCAAAGCGGCTCCTATCAAAGCATATACTATTCCTAGATTACTCCACAAATCCATTCTTTTTAATCCTCCTTCACATCAATGTATTTTGTTTTTCTGTTAAATGGTTCAAAAATACGTCCTGTTCCTTCATAAAATTTCCCAAAAAACTCTACAAACTGCAGACGATTGGTATGGACATATGCACCCAAAAGATTGATTGCCATATTCAAAGTATGTCCAAACAAAAAGGCTACAATAAATATAATCACACCCAACACACCACTGCCCATGGAGCCCATTTGGTTAACAACCGATGCAATCACACCTGTGGCAAGTCCCAGAGCCAACAATCTGGAATAAGACAATATCTCACTCAGCCAACGGGTAATGCCATACAGATTGTAAGCACCCCGCGCCAAATTTAAACCAAAGTTTTTTGACCTTTGTCCGGAAACAAATAATATGCCGGCTGCTCCGGCAACAGCAAGGACAATCGCCAAAGTATTTACAAATGCCGGAAATGTAACTTCCGCTTGCAAAATAGAAGCAAAAATCGAACTTGGAATCAACATCAAAATCAAACCGGCCAACATCACATACCAAAATACCACGTCACAAACAAAATCAAAGTATGCCTTTTGCTTCAAACAAATATACCCTTTGATGCCCAAACCCGTAAACAGGTGTACCAAACCAAACAACAAGGAAAATACCAATAAGCGCATTGGATTTTCAAGGGGTGTAAACCAAAGTGCCGGCGGAATCACTTCTGTACCAAAAAAATTATAAGAAACAACCGGAATCAAATCACCAAAATATCCACCAAACATAACACCCCAAAAAACTGTAGAAATACCGCACCAGAAAAACATCTTCAATGCTTTCTTCATACCAACGCCCATATTGGGGAATTTCTTGGTCACAATTAACACAACAATGGATACCAAGGCACCATAACCTGCATCCGATAGCATCATACCAAAGAAAAAAGCGTAAAAGAAAGACATCACTGTTGTCGGGTCTATTTCACCTTTGCCAGGCAAACCATAAGCATTCAAAACGCCCTCCATATTGGCAGAAAACTTATTGTTGCTTAACAACACAGGCGTATCCTCGTTTTTATTAATCGGATCAATGTCTATATTGCAGTCATATTTTTGTTCAATTTCTTGTTTGATATCATCAACGTACATGGTAGGTACATACCCACTGATGACAAAGGTGTTACTGGATTGTAATAGATGACTCAACACCTCATATTTGTCAGATCTGATTCGATAGTAATCAGCGAAGATGCGAATTTTTTCACGATTTGTATCCAACGCAACCATTTCCATTTCAATCTGAGAGATCTTTGTTTTTAACTGCACAATTTTTTCTTCTATCTCATCGATTGTATCCCGCGGGGTTTTATTCCACGCATAATATAGTCTGGTAAATCCTCTCGTACTTAGTGTATCTTCAATAATTTCACTGTCTTTTCTTAGGGCAAAGAATGCCACATACGTATGGTCATTGCTACGTGAAACAATATGGGGCTCAACCGCTATACCAAGAGATTCTACCTTTGCCATGATACGGTTGATATCTTCCATAGTCAATTTACCCGGCAACATACCTGAAATCATGGCACTATGCACATTATCCGCAAAATTCAAGGGCAAATCCAAACTCAACCAAGGTTTAATGCTTTCTATGTTGTTTTCTAGCTTAACGATTTCCGCCTTGTAATCAGACCTTTCTTTATCGATGTGCTGAATATGCTTAATGACCTTTAAAATATCTTCTTTTTTATGAATGATATGATTGTACTTTTCTTCACTAATCACCTCTTTGCCCTCTAAAGAAGCAAATTTAGAAGGTTTTTTGGGAACATACATCTGAAGTAAGTTCAGCGACTGATCCGCTGTGACCGCCATCTTATCAAAGTTGCCTTTTTCCTTGCTTACATCGACCTTTTGAAAAACTTCATCTTCTTCTAAAAGATGGTTGATTTCCATAATACCCATCGTTTGTATTTTATCAAGAATTGCTCTACGATCTTTCTTTAGCCCGCAGATACTCAATTTTTGCATCTGCACTACCGCCATAATAACACCACCTTTCTAAATAAAACTAGAGATCACCTGATTCACTGCCTCTTCTTCTTTTTTTTGTGCCAATACTTTCAAAGCGGCAACTTCCTTTTCTACCTCTTCTAAGGTTTGTTTATGTTTTTCCTGACCCTCCGCCTTAGCCTTTGCCATCTCTGTTTCCAGTTTCTCTTCCATCTCTTGTGTTTTGATATGCAAAAGTTTTTCTGCATCCTGTTTGGCTTCCGTCACCATTTTTCTGTGCTTTAGGTCAGCGTTTTGAATCATCTCTTGTGCTTTTGTTTCTGTTTCCCGAATGACCTGAATCGTCTTTTCGATCAAAAGGCATCACTCCTCTCATCATCTTTTACACTTTTACATACTGCTATAAATATATCAAAAAAACTTTAAGACTTCAAGAAAAATACTTAGATTTTCCCGCTAAGCCAAAAAATTCATTTTGCCGCAAAGCTTCATAAAGCACAACTGCCACTGCGTTTCCCAAATTCAAAGAACGGGTTTCATAAGCCATCGGAATACGAACACAGCGTTTTAAATCAGATTTTAACATCACATCTGGAATACCGGCACTTTCTTTACCAAACAAAATAAAACAATCCGGTTCATACTTTACCTCTGTATAAACCCGCTCGCCTTTTGTCTCTGCCATATAAACAACAGCCCCTGGATTTTTTTTCAAAAAATCTTGATAATCTATATAAATACTCACATCCAAATCCGACCAATAATCCATACCTGCCCGCTTTAATGCTTTCTCATTGAGCTTAAATCCCAAAGGACCAATCAAATGCAAACGAGTATTTGTAGCCACACAAGTACGTCCGATGTTGCCGGTATTTGCCGGTATCTCCGGCTCATATAACACGATATTTAACATCCACTTTCACACCCTCTTAATTTCATAATAAATTTTTCTAACCTACGTAAGGCCTCTTTGATATCCTCCAAAGAATAAGCATACGAGATGCGCAAAAAACCCTCCCCACAGTCACCAAAAGCTGTTCCCGGCACCACCGCAACCTTTTCTGCCATCAAAAGCTGTGTCGCAAATTCCTCTGAAGTCATTCCAAATTCCCGAATATCCGGAAACACATAAAAAGCTCCAAAAGGCTCAAAACATCCAATCTGCATATGCTGAAATGCATGCATCAAAAACCTGCGCCTTTCATTGTAAGATTTTCGCATTTTTTCCACATCTGAACTACAATTTCTCAATCCCTCAACCGCCGCATACTGGCTCGTGGTCGGCGCGCACATAATGGCAAATTGATGCAGTTTTATCATCTGTTCAATAATCATCTCCGGTCCGCAGCAATAACCCAGACGCCAACCTGTCATGGCAAAACCTTTGGAAAAACCGTTAATCACAACCGTCCGTTCTCTCATACCCGGCAAAGATGCAATTGATACATGAGGCCCGTGATAACAAAGCTCTGAATATATCTCATCTGAAATCACATATAAATCATGCTGTAAAACAAATTCAGCAATCGGCAGCAAATCTTCCCTTGTCATAACCGCACCTGTCGGATTATTGGGAAAAGACAACATCAGCACTTTCGTCTTAGCAGTGGTTACCGCTTCCAGTTCTGCCAACGTCAATTTAAACTGATTTTCATTTTGCAATGGTATCACCACAGGAGTCGCCCCAGTCATTGCCACACAAGGCACATAGGAAACGAAACTAGGTTGCGGTACCAAAACCTCATCCCCCGCTTCCACCATACAACGCAAAGCAATATCAATCCCCTCACTGCCACCAGCCGTCAGAACCACCTCTTTTTCCGCCTGATAAGTAACTTCTATGGTTCGTGCCATATATTTGCTGATTTCATTTCGCAGTTCCAATAAACCTGCGTTGGAAGTATAAAACGTACGACCCTTTTCTAAAGAATAAATGCCCTCTTCCCGAATCCGCCAAGGCGTATCAAAATCAGGCTCACCCACACC
This sequence comes from Lachnospiraceae bacterium, assembly GCA_009779895.1. Lineage (GTDB taxonomy): Bacteria > Bacillota > Clostridia > Lachnospirales > Lachnospiraceae > WRBB01. Next base: position 28,898 of record WRBB01000001.1, on the reverse strand, counting down.
CAATGAAATCACATCTTTCATTTCACTGGCAATATCAAAAAACTTTCGGATGCCCGAGGGTTGTATTTCCATAATACGTTTGGACAAAGGATTTCTCATTATGGGCTCACCAACATCCTTTCTGCCTCCTTAGATGCCGCCATAACAATACCATTATCTTTATATCTTTTCAAAATAAAATGAGTTGATGTACTAATAATCGCTTCTAAAGAAGATAGTTTTTCCGAAACAAACATAGATACCTCTTTCAAAGTACGGCCATCCAAAATCACCATCAAATCATAACCGCCTGAAATCAAATAACAAGACTCTACTTCCGGAAAATTATAAATACGCGCAGCAATTTTATCAAATCCCTCTCCACGCTGTGGTGTTACCCGTACTTCAATCAAAGCAGTCACACGCTCAATACCTGTTTTATCCCAATCAATCAAAGCACTATAACCACAGATAATTTTTTCTTTTTCCATCTGCGCCACTTCATTGGCTACCCTTGCTTCATCAGATCCAATTAGAACTGCCAATGTGCTCAAATCAATACGACCGTTGTCTTCTAACTGGTGTAAAATATCATCTCTTAGTTGCTGTACCTCTCTCATACTCATTTCCCTTTCATGACCTTTATAACACCCACATGCTTCTTCTCTATATATAACTCTCCTCTTCACCTCGATATACGATTCTTTTCCTATTGTTTGTTCGCTTACCAATTCGACGAACCGGATACCCTTGTTCCATCAATTGGATTATCTCTTTCCCATTCGGCTCACTTAACAACAAATAACAACCCGCCGCCGGTATTCTATAAGGGTTCCATTGATAAAATTCAAATATTTCAATGGTTTCTTGCCAAATTGATATATTTGCTAAATCTACCATAAAACCAACTTGCTGTTTCTCGCTTAGTATCCGTAATGTTTCATAAATCCCGCCGCTGCAAATGGGCAACCAAGATGGATGCTCCACCGACCTCAATATCGGCAGCTGATCCAAGTTTTGAACCTGTTGTAAAAAACAGCGGGGAAACCGTCGTTCCAACTCCGTCTTTTTTTCTTTATTTTCTAATAACAGTAAGGTTTCTACCAATCCCAAATAACCAATGAAAAAAATATCATCCCCCATATGTGTGCGTCTCGTCATATGGTGTTTCCTGCGGAACATCTACCACCGGCTCATCCACAATCGGCGGCGGTTCCTCCGGCAATGGCTCTGCCGGTACATATTCTATCACAGGCGGGGATTCCCAACCCGTTTCTATGGATGGACCTTGCAAAATCAAACGAATGGTTTCTTGAATCACATCCTCATTTTGCGTCGCAATGGCCGATCGCATCCGAGCCTCATCATCCGGATTGTGCGAAAATACACCCACGCCCATAATCAAAGGTGCTTCCATATAATTGCTAAAATTGACCGTTTCTCTCTCTACCTCTACACCATCTATAAAAATAATCTTTATCAACTGAGCCGTAACCGAAGCTTGAGGGCTATGCATCGCTCCTATACTACCAATACCAGCCTCTGTTGCCACAAAATGTACCGTATTTGGTATCTCGCCTGTATAAAACTCACTCACAAACTCAATGTGACGATTGGCCGGCCGGGTTTCCTTACCAAAAATATTGTAGGTAATGCTATATCCCGGTTCCACCACCGCCTCTATATATATTGGAAAATCCAAATGATTGCGAAATCTTAAATCCAAAAGCCCCTCTGCAACGGCTGCATCCTGTGCCGGTGGTGCGTAAGCCACCAACATAGAGTGGGCATGGCGTTCCACGATTTCTATTTCCGCATATAGCAATGCATTGTAGATAGTAGTAGAGACCTGACACACACCTCCGCCAATGGTTTCCACCACAAGATTTCCCTCAAAAGAAGCTCCCTTGGCAAAACCGTTTTCCAAGGTAAAAGGAACCAATCGGTCTACAACAGAAATCTCATCCCCCGGTTGAAGCAGCATATGATTTAAAAAACCTGCCGCATTCTCAATATTTTGTACACGATTGACAACACTTTCCGAATACACACTCGTAAAGGTTCCCAACAAATCCGTCACATCCGCCAAATGAGCAGAAGTGATTTCCGGTTCTGCATCATAAACAGAAACCATCACATAACTATTTTCTCCCAACCAATCCTCGTTTAAATATGTCTGTAAATTGCTATGGGTTCCTTCTATCTCAAATGCCTGACCCAACTGCTCCGGAATCACCACCACACCAGACTGGCCATTGGTCACCGTTGCATTTTCAGGCAGACTCAGATGCTGTATCATCCTACTTTCTAAAATAGAAACCAAGTACACTTGCGAAGTTTTATACACAACCGAAAAATCTTGCTCTAATCTACCCCGATTGGCAGCACGCACCACTCTAACTTGCTCCAAAACAGCACCACTACGACCATGATTTAAGGCTTTCTCTATCACCTGCTCCATATCCAAAATATTAAAATCCAAATCAACCAGTCTAACCAACGACGCACTTCCACTTTCCAAGCGAAAATCAATTTGCTTTTGCTGTAAGTATGCCCGATGCTCTACCAGCACCACCAGTGCCTCCTCTTTCGTCATGCCGGAGACATCAACGCCATCAATGGAAACCCCTGACAAAATCTTCCCATCATCATGGGCATACACATAGCGTCGCATAGAAGATTGGATTACAAAAAATACAATCCAAGCACACAACAAAGCAAACCCTAACAAAATCAGAGTTCTGATGTTAAACCTTTTTTTTATAATTCTCCGTAGTCTCTGCCTATACTTAGCTCGGCGTCGCCTATTCCCCATTTTTAACCCACTTCTCGTTTCTATTAGGCAGTATAAAAACACCGCTTGTTTTATTTTAGGTTTTTTCCCCTAAAATGTCAATGTGGTAATGCCTCGCATCCTTGCTCCAATTGTTTTTATTTAAATAATCAAATAAATAGAGTTTCCCACCGATACGTTCCAAATGTGTCATTTTTCTAATTTGCCGCTTATCAAATTCTTCATAACCTTTGAGATATTGAAAGGTTTGGACTTCACATTCATAAAATTGATTGGCTTCCTCCTTGGATACTGTCTCTTCACCGGCAAACCCGGGACGTTTTTTTGCATTCTCCCGCAAGTAATAATCTAAAATCAGGTTCTCCTGAAAATCATCCATCAAATTCAAATGCTCTACGACAAATTCCAACTGATTCAAATGCTCTGTTGCAAATTCCAACAGTATCTCATAACGCCTTTGCCTCGTATGATTTACCTTAACATAACTCCGTTTGTCATAAAAATCTCCCAGTGCATCGTACATTAAAAAAGGGGTGTCAAAATAATGCACAAAAAAACGTAACGTGTTAACAAACTGACGGCTATTGTAATAAACCTCTACCATCTCTTCCACCTGTTTTAACCGCAATATTTCTTCAAAAGAAAGCCATTTGGTAGACAGCACTTCATAAGGGGCACGACTTTGAAAAACCAATTGATACCCTTGGGCTTTCTCTGCTAATACAGAACCATTTAACACCTTTAAAAATCCCAACTGCAACTGCTCCGGCTCTAACACATACACATCATTAAATGAATTTGCAAAGCACTTAAAATCCTCATATGGCAATCCTGCAATCAAATCTAAATGTTGGTGGATATTTTTCCCTGCCTTTAGTTCACCTACGACTTGTTTTATCCGTTCAAAATCCATCATTCGAGTGATTTCTTCCAACGTTTGCGGGTTTGTGCTTTGCACACCAATTTCAAATTGAATCAATCCCGGCCGCAGGGTTTTGAGCAATTCTAAATCTTCTTCCTCTAATAAGTCTGCTGCAATTTCAAAATGAAAATTGGTATAACCCAAATCTTTTTCTTGCAAGAAACTCCAAATCTCCCGAGCCCGCTCCTTATGACAATTAAAAGTACGGTCTACAAATTTAACTTGAAAAACATGTGCATCTATCAAATATTGTAACTCTTTTTTCACAAGCTCCAAATCCCGGAATCGTACTCCCTCACTTGCAGAAGATAAACAATAACTGCACGAAAAAGGACAACCACGACTACTTTCATAATAGATAATACGATTTTGAAATACTTCCAGATCATGGTAGGGAAAAGAAATGTTGTTTAAATCAGGCAAATCTTTCGTCAAGGTTTCACGCGGCATACCGGCCTCATCCCGATAGGTAATATTAGAAATCGGAGCAGGATCATGATTCAAGCGCATCTGTAACAAACGATAAAAAGGCTCTTCCCCCTCACCCCTTATCACCAAATCCACTTGGGGGTAATCCAGTAACACCTGGGCAGAATTATAAGAAACCTCCGGTCCGCCCAACCATATCTCCGTCTTTGGCAAAACCTTATGCAATTCAACAATCAACTGTTGAATCAAAGAAATATTCCAGATATAACAGGAAAATCCAATAATCTCGGGTTTTTGTTTAAATATCCCGATTAAAATTTCATCGAACTGCTGATTGATTGTATATTCAGCCACATCAATTTGCAAGTTTTGCAAAGCATCTACGAAACTTATATTTGCAAAAGCATAATCCCTTAAAAAATAAACTGCTGGATTAGAATGGATAAATTTTGCATTGATTGCGACTAATAATACCTTCATTTTTCCTCTTTTTCCTTTGTATGATACAATAATGATTGACTTTAACGGTTACTTTGCTTTATAATTATATTTCGTGCAGCCGGGGCGTTAGCGGTGCCTTGTACCTGCAATCCGCTATAGCAGGGGTGATACTACGCAGAGGGCGCAAACTTGTAAAGCAGCCTCCGAAAATAAATGTTGAGACTCGGGTCTTACGCGACGGAACTCTTTGAACCGTGTCAGGTCGGGAACGAAGCAGCACTAAGAAGAATCTTTCGGGTGCCGTAAGGGTGCTTGGGTTGAGTCTATTTCCGGAGAAGCGTTTAGGGGGGCGCGTTCGAAGCGTAGTGCACGTAAAAAATGGAATACCACACAAATCACCTTTATCTTTTCAAGCGCAAAGCTTGGAAAAAATTCTTTAACATCACACTACATTCTTCTTCCAGAACATGATACGAAATTTCTACTTGATGATTGAACGCAGGAATGTTTAGTAAATTCATAATAGAACCTGCGCACCCAGCTTTTGGATTCATGCACCCAATTACAACCCGTTTGATACGGCTTTGGACAATAGCACCTGCGCACATTTGACAAGGCTCCAATGTTACGTACATCGTGCAATCATCCAGACGCCAGTCACCCAGCTTTTTACCAGCTTTTTTGATTGCTTGCAATTCTGCGTGTGCCAACGTACTTTTCTCTATGGTACGGCGATTGTAACCACGCCCTACGACGTTTCTTTCATGCACAATCACACATCCAATCGGAACCTCTTCTAAAGCATAGGCTTTCATCGCCTGTTTGATCGCCATTTTCATGTATTTTTCATCTTCTGTCATCAATCAAACAATCCCTCGCAATTCCTGATATAAACCTTTGGCATAACTATCCGTCATGCCACAAATAAAATCCGTCACTAACAGTAGGCGCAAATATAGCTTTTCACACTCTGATTTTCCTTTTGCATGATGTTGATAGGCTCTGACATAATTATCCGAAAAAAATGACATCACCCGCTTATTCAGGGAATTGACTTGCACATCCGTGTCATAATACAAAACGGCATTGACCAATTTTTCCAACAAAAAATCTAAAATCACTTGCTCAGATACTTCCATCTTAAAAATAGCTTGGGAAGAAAATACATAACGATATGCCACATCCCCCAAAAAATCCATCAAGGCTTGTCCATGGGTGGCATAATATAAGTCATGGGAGCAGGTACCATTCATAATTTCATCATAATGTTGCATAAACCCCTCCGTGACACAACGAATCAAAAAAGCCTGCACACGAATAATCCAATTTTTGACCGCATAGGTCTCCGGATATTTTTCTTTTTTTTCACATCCGCGTTCATAAAGGGATTGTAATTTTTCCAATGGAGAAAAAAATGGAATTTGATGCTTTTTTTGAAATGCTTCTAATTCTCTCACCAAATCAGGATAAGAAATAAAACCTTTGATAAAACCATCCTCAATATCCGCCGTCTTATAAGCCAAATCATCTGCCGCCTCTAAAATAAAAGTCAAGGGATGACGGTTTTCTCCTGCTGTTGTTTTAGAAGTGATTTCTGTAAAAATAGCTTCATCCGCAAAATAATAACCCATTTTTTTGTCTTTGATGTTACCGGACTTCGCATCCACTTTCGTAGATGCCACCGGATATTTCACAATGGTATTTAGCAGAGCATAGGTTAAATTCATACCATATTCATCCACCAAATAATGTAGTTTTGTCACCAACCGTAAGGCTTGCGCATTTCCCTCAAAACGATAAAAATCTTCCCGCATTTGTGAACTGAGTTGTTCTTCTATTGATTTACCAAAAAATTCTAATCGGGGCATAGAATCAATAAACCATTCTCGAATAGAAAGTTCACCAAAGTGACCAAAAGGCGGATTGCCTATGTCATGTATCAAACCGGCACATTGTAAAATGCTGGTCATATCTTCTTTCATTTGATATGTAAAACCGGCACCCGACTTGGATTGCAAAATACTTTCTCCGATATTTTGACCCAAAGAACGTGCAAAAGAAGACACTTCCAAAGAGTGGGTCAATCTTGTACGAATAAAATCACTTTTGTCCAATGGAAATACTTGGGTTTTATCTTGTAGGCGGCGAAAAGACGCACTACCGATAATGCGATGATAATCTTTTTCAAATTCACTGCGCAAATCCATAGATTTACCATTTGTTTTCACAACTCCATCACGCATACGCTCTGACGAGAGAAGAGTCTGCCACTTCATCTGCCACCTCATTTCATATATGCTTTCAAAACACCTTAATCTAAATAACTCGGCGGCTCATAACGATCCCCTAACAAAGCTTTCTTACGCTCTTGATAACCTAAAAAAGCCCACTCCGTCATATCCATCCACTTGTGAATCGTTCTATCATAAACCTGAACATAACCAATACGGCTGGGATGACTTCGAACTGTATTGGTCTCATACTCTTTGTGCGTATAAGGATTGATATCACCAAGAACTTCCGTCGCAGCCTCCTCCGGCTTAATTGCTTTTTCCTCTTTTTTGGGCGCAGCCACTTTCTTTTTTGTCTTACTTTCTTCCGCAGGCTCTACCGGAGCACCCTCACGGCGCAAAAAAACCCCATGTGCGCGAAAATCTGCCTCTTGTTCTTCCGGTGTTTTTTCTTTTACAACATCTAACTCTTCGTGCATATCATAAAGTTGGCCAATCGTGATATCCACTTCATTGACCTCCGTTTCAGGCTCTTCTTTAGACTTTTCCTTAGACTTTTTCACAGAAGTATCCACAACCGGTTCTTCTGATACCGGCTTTTTTGATGCCTTTTCTTTTGTACCTTTTCCTTCCGATTGCTTCTTAATAATCACTTTCATATGTTCAGCCTCAGAATTATTCTCCCGCAATGCAGAAACTGCCATATCCATATCCACGGATAAAATATTCAAACTGAACTTACAACCCAATAAGTCCGCAAGCATTCGCATGTCTTGCTCCTGAAAATTGTCGCGCCCAATCCGCTGGGTTAAATTTTGCCGCGACATCCTTTTCCCTGTCTTTGCTTCAATCACCTCTGCCAGTCCTTTGATCGTCAATCCCTTGCGTTTCAAAACAATTTTAAGCTGTTCACCAAATGTAAGCTGTTCCATGATACCCTCCTAATCTGTTCTTGATACTACACCCCATAGTGCTGAAACTAATTTATTGCTCAATAAACTATTATCATTTTAACAAATTAGAGCAGACTCGTCAATCCTAATGAGTTGTTTTAACTAATTATTAACCAATCAACCGAAACATCGGCATAGCACTTAACTTATGAATATTCATCTTGTGGAGCTTGTCAATTTTCTTTTTCACATCGCTATCTTCGCAGATACCCTCACGAATATAACGATCCAAAACCGCATAAGAAAACCCTAAATTCTCCTCATCCGTCTTACCACACAAACCGTCAATAGGCACTTTATCTATAAATTTTTCCGCAAGTCCAAGTTCTTTGCCAATGGCTTTTACCTCCGTAACTGTCAAACTAGAAAGAGGACTGAAATCTCCGGTTGTATCACCAAATTTTGTAGCATAACCAACCCAATCCTCACTAAGATTGCTGGTATTTGCAACTCTTCCATTCACCATGCCGGAAACAGCATAGAGTGCTGTCATACGAACCCGTGCAGGGGTATTAAAGAACGCAATATCATTCAGTTCCAATCCGGTTTTTGCAATTTCATCATATAAGCTTTGAATCGGTTCTTTCACATTGATTTCCACATGGGGAATATCTAGTATGTTACAAAGGTCATAGGATACTGCGATATCATGCTGGTCACCCTGTGGCATAAGTACGCCAAGAACACGGCTTTTTCCCAATGCAGCGACACATAATGCAGTAACAACAGAACTATCTTTACCGCCGCTGATTCCAATGACAGCTTTTGTTTCAGGAGAAGCATTGTCTTGGAAATACGCTGCGATCCACTCTACAATCTGCTGTTTTGTTTTTTTCACATCAAACATAATACCTACCTCCCTTTTGCAAAAACGAAACGACATCAGCCTACATTTCTGATATCGTTTCGTAATTTTTTTTATACATTTACCTTACTCAACCACCAATATCTGCGTATCTTTCATCAGCTGCATATGCGCATCACTGGTACGTTGGATCAAATCATAATCCTTGGTTTCAATCCCCTTTACAATATCCCGGTGTAACTTCCACGACAAATCAATCACATCATGAATCGTTGCACGCTTTTTTAAGTTTGCCCGTGCAATCAACATGATCGTCTCCACTTCACCAATGTATTTCATCAATCTGGAAAATTTTGTAATTTCCGCAAGCATATTGTGAAAAGCAATGTCTGCATGGTCATGCCGCTTGATTCTCTCTTCTTTGTCATAAGATTGAAATTTATCAATATGGTCGTACAATCTTTGTATATCTTCTTCTGTCGCCGCATCCATACAACGTTTATAACTCAGATTTTCCAACACTCTCCTAAGATCTAACAGATTTAGCAAATCTTGTTGTGTAATCTCAACACAATACAAACCTTTGCGCTTTATATAAATGACAAAGCCATTTTGTACCAATTGATTGACTGCTTCACGCACGGGTGTTCTGCTTGTCCCTAATTGCTCTGCGATCATATCTTCCCGAATGCGCTCACCGGGCTTAATCTCTCCATTCAATATTTGCTCTAATATATAGTCATATGCATTGTCCGTTAATACTGAATTATTCATCGTTTCTATTCCAACCTCTCCTAAAGCAACATTTATTGTAAAACCTTAACCCACTACACGCAGATCCAAAAGCAAAGAAACACCCCTCCATTATACCAAATAGTAGAGATTTGTCACCACAAATTTCCAAATTATCTATTTGCCAACATTTTATAATTTTCAAGTCTTTCTTTTGCACCTTCTTCTGCCTCCGCAAAGAGTTTTTTCGCCGCTTCGGGTACTGCTCTTGCTAAGGAAGCGTAGCGATTTTCTTTCATCAAAAATCCTTGGAAATCGCCTGTTGGATCTTTTGAATCAAGAATAAAAGGATTTTTTCCCTCCCCTTTCAAAAGCGGATTATAACGATACAAATGCCAATATCCTGCTTCCACTGCCTTTTTGGTATGTTCTAGGCTACCGGCCATACCAACATCAATGCCATGCTCAATACAAGGTGAATACGCAATAATCAAAGAAGGACCCGGATAATTTTCCGCCTCAATAAACGCCTTTATGGTTTGATTGTAATCTGCACCCAAAGCAATTTGTGCAACATAAACATAACCATAACTAATGGCCATTAAACCTAAGTCTTTTTTGCCGACTCGCTTACCCGCTGCTGCAAATTTAGCAATTGCGCCCGGTGCTGTCGCTTTTGAAGCCTGGCCCCCAGTATTGGAATAAACCTCCGTATCCATCACCAGCATATTGATATTGTCACCACTTGCCAAAACGTGGTCTAAACCACCAAAGCCAATATCATAGGCCCAACCATCTCCACCAAAAGCCCAATAAGACTTTGGTTGCAAATAGTCTTGGTTCTCTAATATATACGCTTTCAAAGCAGCCTGCTCCGCATTCGCAGGAGACATTGTCTGCATTGCTTCCAATAAGTTTTTGCTGTACCGAACAGAATCTTGTGGTGTATTACAATTGGCCAGCCATGCCTTGGCTTCCTCTTGAACCAAACCCAACGCATCCAAACGCTGTACCTTTTCTCCCAACGATCGTTTCACTTTTTCCGCACCCAACCGCATACCATAAGCATATTCTGCATTATCTTCAAACAATGACATCGCCCATGCAGGGCCTTTGCCCTCTGCATTGGTTGTATACGGAGTGGAGGGCGTACTGCCGCTATATGCCGAAGAACAACCTGAAGCATTGGCAATATACATCTTCTCTCCAAACAACTGGGTTGCCAACTTAATATAAGGAGTCTCACCACAGCCGGCACAAGCACCGGAAAACTCAAACAATGGTTTTACAAATTGACTCTCTTTGACTGTGGTTGGTTTCTTGCCAAGATCTTTTTCTGTCAATGAAACTGCATACTCCCAGTTTTCCCGTTGATCCAACTGTGTTTCCAAAGGGTGCATTTCCAATGACTTCACTTTTGATGGACAAGCATTCACACAAATATCACAACCCATACAATCCATCGGAGAAACCTGAATGCGATAGAAATACTGTCCAAACTCTTTCCCGATTGCTTTTTTTACATGGAAACCCTCCGGTGCATTTGCCCGCTCTTCTTCTGTCAATAAGAACGGACGAATGGCAGCATGGGGACAAACATAAGCGCAGCGATTGCACTGGATACAATTGTCCATATCCCAACAAGGTACATCCGCAGCAACTCCTCTTTTCTCCCAAGCAGTGGTACCATTGGGAAAAGTACCATCCTCAATCCCATGAAAAGCACTAACCGGAATATCATTTCCCTCTAAACGGTTCATGGGTACAACTATATTTTTAATAAAATCCGGACGATTATCTGTTTTTCTTTCCATCGGAACATCTATCCAACCCGCCGGCACATCCACTTTTTGCAGATCTGTCAGACCACGCTCCAAGGCCGTAATATTCATCTGAACCACTTCTTCCCCACGTTTGCTATAAGACTTTCTAATGGCATTTTTCATATCCGCCATAGCCTTATCAATGGGAATGATATTAATCAGTTGAAAGAAAGATGCTTGTAAAATCGTATTAATCCTACCACCCAAACCAATTTCACGTGCAATATCCAACGCATCTATCACATAAAATTTTGCATTTTTTTCTGCCAACATATGCTTTACTTTAGCCGGCAAATTATTTTCTATTTCTGCTTGTGTCTTCCATTTACAATTCAGCAAAAAGGTACCATTGGGAGCCAGTTCTTTTACTACATCATAAAGGTTCAGATAAGCCGGTTGATGGCAAGCTACAAAATCCGCATGATTTACCAAATATGTAGACTGAATCGGGTTTTTATGAAAACGCAAATGAGATTGGGTGATTCCACCTGATTTTTTTGAATCATACACAAAATAAGCCTGACAGTATAAATCTGTTTCTTCACCAACAATGGCAATGGTATTTTTATTGGCACCTACCGTACCATCACTACCCATACCCCAGATTTTACAGCTCACACTTTTATCTGTATCCACTTTCTCCTCTGGCAGTTCCAAAGAAAGGTGGCTTACATCATCATGGATACCTACTGTAAAATTGTTTCTTGGATTATCTCCGGCCAAATGATTTAAAATAGATACCACATGAGCCGGTGTAAATTCTTTGGATGCCAAACCGTATCTACCACCAATAATCAAAGGCGCAGATTCCGGTTTTTGAAAAAATGCCGTACAAATATCCTGATACAAAGGCTCACCCAATGAACCCGGTTCTTTGGTACGATCTAAAACAGCAATTCGCTTCACTGTTTTAGGCAATACTTGAAATAAATATTCCGGTGCAAAAGGACGATACAGCCGAACGATCACCGCACCAACTTTCTCACCTTGTGCCATCAAATAATCTATCGTTTCACGGATGGTATCACTAGCAGAACCCATCGCAACCAATATCAATTCCGCATCAGCCGCACCATAATAATTAAAGGGTTTATAATCGCGTCCCGTAAGCTTGTTGATTTCATTCATATATTCTTCCACAATCGCCGGCACTGCATCGTAAAATTTATTACATGCCTCACGCCCTTGGAAGTAAATATCCGGATTTTGCGTTGTCCCTCTTGTAACAGGACGCTCCGGATTAAGAGAACGGGCACGAAAATCCTGAATCGCATTCATATCTACCAGTTTTTCCAAATCATCATATTCTAATACATCAATTTTTTGCAATTCATGGGACGTCCGAAACCCATCAAAAAAATGTAAAAAAGGTACTCTACTTTTGATGGTGCTCAAATGACTCACACCACCCAAATCCATTACTTCTTGCGGACTAGATGATGCCACCATGGCAAATCCCGTCTGACGGCATGCCATCACATCTGAATGGTCGCCAAAAATAGAAAGACCATGTACAGAAAGTGCTCTGGCACTAACATGAAACACACTTGGCATCAATTCTCCGGAAATTTTATACATATTCGGAATTTTAAGCAACAAACCCTGAGACGCCGTATAAGTGGTCGTCAAAGCACCCGCCGCCAAAGAGCCATGCACAACCCCCGCCGCCCCGGCTTCTGATTGCATTTCAACTACATCTACCGTATTGCCAAATATATTTTTTTTGCCGGCAGCACTCCAAGCATCTACATACTCTGCCATTTGAGAAGATGGCGTAATCGGATAAATTCCTGCCACTTCCGTAAAAGCATAAGAAATATGAGCCGCCGCAGTATTACCATCCATTACAGCTTGCTTTAATTGATTTTCAGACATTTATACTTCTCCTTTAAACTGTTTCAAACAAACACTCTGCTAACTTTATAAAATCTCTATCTCTTTTTTGAACCTTTTCCACCGCTGCATTGCCAGGATAATCATACAATCCTTTCCCTGTTTTCACACCGTAAGCACCTTCTGCAAAACGGTCTGCAAGGAGGTGCGGCACCTCTTGGCGATTGGAAAGATCCGCAAACATATAACTTCCAACATGGTAAAACGTATCCAAACCACCCAAATCCACTGTTTCAAATGGACCAATGGCAGCATAACGCATGCCCAAGCCGTATTTCATCACATTGTCCACATCTTCCATGGTAGCAATGCCGGACTCTACAATATGAAAGGCTTCACGCAAAACAGCAAATTGGAGACGATTTAACACAAAACCTCTGGCATCCTTGGATACTCGTGCCGGTTTTCTATGAATAGCTTCCGCCACATCCCAAACAATTTTCATCGCTTCTTCTTCTGTTTTTTCACCGGCAATCACCTCTACCAAAGGAACAATATGGGGGGGATTCACCCAGTGCATACCAACAAAACGTTGCGGATTCTTGACTGCCTTGGCAATCTCCGTAATGGATAATCCGGAAGTATTGCTGGTCAAAACAATCTCTTGTGAAACAATCTCCGATACCGCCGACCAAAAATCATGCTTCACTTCCATATTTTCAAAGATACACTCTACCACAAAATCCACCATAGCAAAAGAAGTCATCTCTGTTGTAAAAGAAATGCGTTTCACAATCTCCGTTGATTGCTCTGCCGTTAACTTACCTGTTTCAATATATCCATCCTGATTGATTTGAATCAATGCCTGACCCTTTTCTAAACCGGCCTGCACTTTATCATAAATAATTACGTCATAACCCCAACGGCTAAATATCTGGGCAATTGATGCTCCCATAAGCCCTGCGCCAGCAATACCAATCGTCTTTATATCCTTTAATTGCCGCATCATCTTACCATTTCCCTCCTAAACAAATTTTAACTGTGCCCCGGTTTCATTACACCACCTTCTGCTGCTGACACAGCCAATTGGGCATATATCTGAAGCCAACCTTTGGGAATCTGCTTTGTTTTTGGCTTCCAATCGGCAAAACGACGCTGAATCTCTTCTTCGCTTATCCCAAGCTCCAAACGACCCGCCGGAATATTAATTTCAATGGGATCACCATCTTTCACAATCGCAATCACACCACCCTCGGCAGCCTCCGGAGAAACATGACCCACAAAACAACCATTGTTTGTGCCGGAAAAACGGCCATCTGTCACCACTGCCGTACTCCTAATTAAACCTCTGCCGTAGATATACTTCATGGCTTTATACATCTCTCGCATACCCGGCCCGCCTTTGGGACCCTCATAACGAATCACAACCACATTGCCTGCCTCTACTTTGCCTGAAAGAATCGCTTCATTTGCATCTTCTTCACATTCAAAGACTTTTGCCACTCCTTTAAACACATGCATTTCTACCGGGAAAGCACCCGGCTTTGTAACCCCTGTTCCCGGTGCCAGATTTCCACGGAGAATCGCAACGCCACCCTCTTTTGCAAAAGGCTCTTCCAAAGGACGAATGACCTCCGTATTTTCCGGCCATGGATAAACCTTTTTTGATATGTTAAAACCTACCGTTTGGCCGGTACAAGTCATGCAATCTTCATCAATCAGGCAACCCATATTACGCAATACACGTGCCACACCACCCGCTTTGTGAAAATCTTCCATATCCCATTTTGCCGATGGATTTACCTTAACAATCTGCGGTGTTTCTTTGCGCAAACGTTCAAATTCATCTACGATTTGAATGTCCAATTCCGCTTCATAGGCAATGGCCGCCAGATGAATCACCACATTGGTAGAACCACCGATTGCCAAAGTTGTTTTAACCGCATTGCGCAAAGAAGCTTTGGTGATAATATCACGGGGGCGAATATTTTTTTCTATCAACTCACATATTTTCAAACCCGATGAATACGCAATACGCAATCTATCTGCATAATGAGCCGGTGTAAGACCGGCATCAGGCAGACTCATTCCCATTGCCTCAGAAAGACAACCCATAGTATTGGCAGTGCCCAAAAAGGCACAAGAACCACAACTAGGACATACCATGTCTTCTAACTTTTCAAAAATATCCTGGGAAATACGTCCTGCTTCCAGCATACCATGAGCCTCATCAACAGTCGTTGCATCTGATTTTCGCCCATCAAACTCAATCCCACCTGACATAGGACCACCATTTAAAATCATAGCCGGAATATTCAAACGAGCTGCTGCCATCAGCATACCCGGTACAATCTTGTCACAACTACCCAAAAGCAACAAACCATCCAACTTATGGGCTTTTGCTTGTATTTCTACAGAATTGGCAATCACTTCACGAGATGGCAACACATACTTCATTCCCTCATGGCCATTGGCAATCCCATCACAAGCAGCAATCACACCAAATTCTACCGCTGTGCCGCCACCTCGATAAATACCGCGCTTGGCATAGTCACTTAATTGATTCAAATTGTAATGACCGGGAACCAACGTTGTCCAAGAATTGGCAATTCCAATCATAGGACGGTCAATAAGCTCATCCTCTGAAAATCCCATCGACTTAAATAAAGCATGGGCAAATGCCTCTTCATTGCTTTTATCTTTTCTACTCTTTGACATACACTCACTTCCCTTTCAATATAGCCAATGAAACATCCAATACTTTGCGCCCGACTCCTGCATCACAGATTGGATTTTTTTCCTCTTGAATACATGCAAGAAAATATTTGTTTTCTTCATAATAAGCGGAACCCTCTGTAAATATATCATTCACAGAAATGACTTTCTCCTCAGCATCTTCATTTAACTTTACCCTTAGTTCCGTAAAATCCCAAATATCATGGCCTTGCAGCATCGCACTTCCTTTGGTTCCAATGATTCCTCTTAAATTAAAATTTATATGTGAACTCCAACTTGCCGTAATGGACCCAATGGCACCACCGGCAAATGACAACGTTACATTGGAGTTATTATCAAAACTTGGTAATGACGCGACCGTTCCTTTCACATTGGCTCCAACATCCACAATATCTCCCGCAAACGACTGCAAAAAATCAATATCATGGGAAAGTGATTCAATGCTCATACCGCACACCAAATTGGGATCCGTCCGCCAACTATCACTTAATGAACCACTAAAACCGGGCCCTGAACCAATTCGAAAACTGTAAATATTTATAATTTCACCCAATTGACCGGACTGATACAAGTCCATCAATGTTTGATAAGCTTGCCGAAAACGCTGTGTAAAAGCAACCATCACCGGCACACCGCTTTTTTGAGCAAGAGCTTCTATCGCCAACGCATCCTCACGTCGAACCGCAACCGGCTTTTCTATCATAATTGGTTTTTTTGCTTCTATGGCTTTTTTTACATATTCCACCCGCTTAGAGGGCGGGGTAAGCAAATGCACCATATCAACAGCAGGAAGTATTTCCTCTATCGAATTCACTGCAACCGAATCATACTTTTTTGCCAATTCTGCTGCCCTTTTTTGATCAATATCATATATACCGGCAATTTCAATACCCAGAGACTTTAACGCATTGCAATGTTGAAAGGCAATGCCGCCTGCGCCTATCACTAATGATTTCATACAATTATTCCTTTTTTATTCTATTTCGAATGGAGAAAACAGTTCAAATGGTTTTTTCCAATCTTCCATACCAAAATCTATACCTGCACCTGTTTCCCCAATTTCCGGAGAAAGCTCCACCGACATATATCCTGCATAACCCTGTTTCAACAGTTGCTTTATCACACCTACATTATCCGTGGTTCCCGTACCAAACCGACAAAATTTCTTTGCTCCAAAACCATCATTTTCCTTTAAATGAATGTGGTTGATTTTATCCGCAAATTCCGCTACAATCGCCAGCGGATCCACACCGGCAGCATCAAAATGTCCGGTATCTATACAAATACCTACATGCGGCGTATGAATCACTTGAAAAATTTGCCGATAATCCGCCGCATATTCCAAAACATTTTGACAATGATTCTCCAAACAAAGCAATACATCCAATTCCGCCGCAACGGGTGCTAAAATTCTCAGCTCTTCTATAACTGCTTCTAATCCGCCGTCCGTATCTCTCGCCGAACAAGACGCAACCACACGGCGACAACCCAATTCAACTGCTGCTTCCATAGCTCGAATTTTATGACAAACATTCATCGTCAATGACGCGTTGTCACCACCCCCAAAGGCAGTCACATGCAATGAAATGGGCACGAAACCACTTTCTTCGCACCTTCTTTTTAAAACCCGCATATTCTCAGGCGTTAGCGTCTGTGGATACCAGCAATTAAACTCTATTCTTTCATAACCTGCTTCTTTGGCATGGGCAAAGGTTTTCACAAAATTGTGATTGCCAAAACCATCAAACGTCAATGTAGACACGGCCAATTTCAACATCTTGCTTCTCCTTACTTTGATTGAATCGGGAACCGGGTTTGACCCGATTCCCTCATACTTACCCTTTTAATCCGGTGGTTGCTACACCTTCTACCAGATATTTTTGGAAAAAGATAAATAGAATAATAATCGGAACCAAAGACAGCGTTGACATCGCAAACATCGGTCCAAAAGCACTTCGTGCCGTAGCATCAATGAACAAACGCAAACCTAAGGTTACCGTCCACATCGGTGCCTCACGCAGATAAATAATCTGTGTAAAGAAATCATTCCAAGACCAAATGAAAGTGAAAATCACTGTCGTAATCAAAGCCGGCTTACACAAAGGTAACAATACCCGAAAGAACACCGCATACTTGCTGCAACCATCAATCGTTGCCGCTTCATCCAATTCCCTTGGCAAACCTCTGATAAACTGCATAATCAAAAAGATAAAAAAGCCTTCTACAGCTAAAAAGCGAGGCAAAACCAAAGGAATAATCGTATTGTTCAGCCCAAATCTGGTAAAATAAATAAACTGCGGAACAATCGTTGCATGTTGCGGAACCATCATGGTCAGCATCATTAAACTAAAAAACAAACCCTTAAATTTAAAATTTAATCTAGCAAAAGCATAGGCTGTTAAAGAACAGGCAATCAGATTTCCAATTACACTCAAAGTTGAAATCTTAATTGAGTTGAAAAAATAAGTAGTAAAGGTAACAACACTATTGGATGCCCAACCTACAACATAATTTTCAAAGGTAAAACCATAGGGGATCAAACCCATATTTTGAAAAATCGTTTCTTCCGGCTTAAATGATGATGACACCATCCAAATCAAAGGGTAAAGCATCGCCACGGATGCCACCACCAATACAAAAAAGCGAATCCATTTATTTCTTGTTGTTTTTCTGCTCTCCTTTAAAGGAGTCATATTTAATTTGCTGACTGTTGCTTCATTTTGCATATTACGCCTCCTTTATTCATCATAATGGACATGCTTTTTGGTCATAATAAAAGCAAGTACCGTAAACACTGCCACCATAAGTACGAGGAACCAAGAAAGTGCAGACGCATAACCCATACGCATTTGCCTAAATCCAATATTATATATGTGGATTGTATAAACCAATAAACTGTTCATTACACCACCATCCCCGCCACTAATTACAAAAGCCTCGGTAAAGACCCGGAATGCCGAAATAATCTGCATCACCAAATTAAACAAAATAATGGGCGAAATCAGCGGAAGTATTATTTTTACAATTCTAGTAAAGCTATTGGCACCATCCACAGTTGCCGCTTCCAGATAAGAAGTCGGAACCTGCTTAATCGCCGCCAAAAAGATAATCATAGGGGAACCAAACTGCCACACCCTAAGCACAACCAAAGAACCCAGTGCATATCTTGGATCGGCAATCCAACTGATGCCGGAAAACTGCTCCAAACCAATGGAATACAAAAGTACATTAAAAATCCCGTTTGTTCCAAATATCTGACGCCACAAAATAGCTACGGCTACACTTCCGCCCAATAAGGAGGGCACATAAAATGCCGCCCGAATCCCGGCCAATCCAGGCACAGACTTATTTAAAATAAAAGCCAATACCAAAGAAGCGAATATCTGTAAGGGCACAGAAATAAACACATAAAGCAATGTTACTCTAACCGCATCTCTAAAATGAAAGTCTGTCGTAAACATGCGAATGTAGTTGTCCAGCCCAACAAAGTGTGGCTCATCTATCATCAAAAAGTCTGTAAAAGAATAATAAAATGATAAGACAAGCGGTATGAGCGTAAGTAGCAGAAATCCTAATAACCAAGGTATTAAAAACACATACCCGGCATGTTTATTTAATAATTTGCTCAAAACTTTTACCTCTTTAAACATCGGTGAAGGAGTAGACTTTACTCCTTCACCGGTATTATTTGGTTCGTTATTATTGGTTGGCTCTAATTAAATCATTTGCTGTGTCAATAATCATCTGAGCTGCTTGTTCAGGTGTCATTGCACCGGCTCCAACTTGCTGTGAAGCACCGGCAATCTCATCTTGAACCGCCCAAACACCAGGTGCTTTCACCATAAATGGCATGAAGATAGATGCAACTGAATTTACATATTCTGTTTG
The DNA here is from genome assembly GCA_009779895.1 of Lachnospiraceae bacterium. GTDB lineage: Bacteria > Bacillota > Clostridia > Lachnospirales > Lachnospiraceae > WRBB01. The sequence goes on along the minus strand of WRBB01000001.1, from coordinate 9,332 downwards.
CATAATATCTGTCGCAGAAGCATTTGCCAACAAAGCGTCTTGGATTACCAAGGATCCCGGGATTCCCAATTCAAAATCAAATATTTGTTGCGCCGCCAAAGTATTTACGAAAAAGTCGATGTACTTAGCTGCCAATTCCTTATTTTCAGATGTTTCTGAAATTGCAAAGGAAGATGTAATCAGGAAGTCACCATGTAGGTTATAAAAGTCCGGATTTGTTGGTATTCTTCTAAATACAATCTCATCTTCCGTACCGGCTTGGTGTGTTCCAATTTGGTTTGCATTTGCAAATAAGAACAATGTTTGACGATTCGGGAATGGACCTTCTTCCCAAGCCATTTGGGTATGCTCATGTGCCAAAGCAACATCAGGAATAATACCCTCACTACGCATTCTGTAAATCTTGTCAAACCATTCGCTCATCGCTTCTAAAGAAGGCGCAAACTCACCATCTGCATTTACCCACTCTACACCCTCCGGTGTCACTTGTCTTACATAAGCCCAAATCACGTCATTGTTGTGAGAGTAATCTTGCAATGCAAAAGCACCATCGGGTAACTCGGCTTGTACGTCTGCCATGAATGCTTCAAATTCATCCCAAGTAATGTCTGCATCTTCCGGCCAAAGCTCAATACCTAATTCATCCAAGTATGTTTGATTAACATAAAGTGCAACTGCTGTTACACCTAGAGTAATCATGTACAATTCATCATTGAAAACACCGGTGCTTAACAAGCCTGGCTCAAAATCATCTACATTCAAAATCCCGGCATCGATGAATTCTTGTAATGGATGCATCACACCCATTGCGGCAAATTCGCCAATTTGTGCTGATTGGAATTGAACTACATCAGGTGCTGTTCCGGAAGCATAAGCCGTTGCAATGGCAGTCCAGTAATCACCCCATCCGGGACTCTCTGTTACGATTGTCACATGCGGGTTTTCAGCCATAAACAATTCATTGATTTCTTGATACAACAAATCTCTTGTTGTGTTGCCCCACCATGTAACACGAAGCGTTACAGGCTCTTCGCCATCACCTGCTTCATCTGCCGGTGGTGCATCATCCGTTGTGTCATCTGCTGCGACATCTGTGTCCGCATCCGGTGCTGTTGTCGTTCCGCCATTGCCACCACAAGCAACAAAAACCATAATAGCTGCCAATACCAAGGCTACGACTGTCATCCATTTTTTAAACTTTCTCATCTTTCTTTCCCTTTCTTTTTCTTTGAACTTTTTATTTATTTTTGTTACATTTACAAACTGAATCACTTAAACTACCTTAAAATCTAACCAATTTTCAGAATGAACTTCACCATCTAAACCAACAACGCTCATATTTACTTTAAACGCTTTACCGGCATATTCTGCAAGCAAAGGAAGGACGATATGATCCGGTATTTCCACAGAATCAGGCAATAAATCCAAAGTAAACTTACGGGAAGCTACTACTTTTTCTTCCGCTACATCCACTACCTCCCAAGCAATCGTGGCATTTTCCACTTTGTGCCAATGATCATTGTTGACCCAAACTTTAGCAGTGAAACTATTACCCACTTCAAACACTTTTTCCCGACCCAAACGATATGGATGCATCGTAGGTTCAAGAGAAATGAGCACTTGTGTATACACTTGTTGCATATAATCATACACCTTGTATTTACGACGATAATAATCCAACAGCCCGGAACCAATCATAGCACAGGCATCACTCCAATAATAGAGATACATCGTAGAAACCGGATAGTATTTGCGTTGACGTAAAAATTCGATTTGATCTTTCACCGCATTTGCTTCATAATCCTGTGTAATTTCAATAAATTCTTCTAAAGAATTACCCATTGGCAGCTTTGCAAATTTAAAGGTATTGGAGTAGAATAATCCCCAGTACTCCCAAATATCCCAGTCCTCCGGCGGCCAAACACTTAGCTTATCTTCCGGAATAAACGTTTTTAGTGTTTCCATGCATGGAAGTGCTTGATTACCAAACTCTACAATATGGGGCGGAATGATTTTGTCATTTACATCCACATCACCATCATTACAACAGCCTAGCATAATGTTCATAACACCTTCACGATAATCCCCTAAATGTACCCAACGTACCGGATCCACTTGTTTCAAAGTTTCTTTCAAAACTTTACATAATCTATGATAGTTATTTGGTTTGTCCGGCAAGAAATAAATTTCCGGCTCTTTATACACGGACCACATACCCATACAAGCATGGTTTGTGAGCATCATTCCCATATCTCGCGTCATATCAGAAGCTCTGGAAATGAAATCATCACTATCACTTACACAATAATGAAGTGGGAATACTTGCCACATCAAAAGCCCCAATTCATCACAAAGGGAATACAATCCATCTTTTTCCACATGACTACCAATTCGAATGGAATTGATATTCATTTTCAACATTTTTTGGAAATCATCATTCCACATTTCTGCATTGGCTTCACTCATCCAAAGGCTAGAAATATATCTCATACCACGCAAGAAAATTTTCTTGCCATTGAGGAACAATTCTCCCGTTTTTTCATCATAGACACATTCCTTAATACCAAAACGAATATCAACCGAGTCATTAAGAAAACTCAATTTTAAATTGTAAAGGTTCGGATGACCATGATCCCAAGTCCACCACAATTTGGCCTCTTCTACGGTAACAACAAATTTAACCGTCGTACGCCCAGGTGACAAAACTACTTTGCGACTTCTGGTATGAATCGCATCACTCTCAAAATTGGAAGGTGAAATGAGAGCATCCAGACCGGACGTCACCACTTCTTTGGTGGTGTTATTTAAAGTCACATCCAAGCTGACCATTGCCGTACCATCCGGTTTGTCTTGCTGATCTCCCAACCAATCTTTCTTTATCACAACTCTCGTAGAAATTTTAGCATATTCTACAAAAACATCCGGCCGAACAACCAACTCCACAACATCCCAGATGCCGGCAGAATTTCCATCTTGCCGAAAAGATGTCATCGAACCCGGCCGATGCATGGCATCAACCATATGACCTTTCACTTGCTCAATCGCTACTGCCTGGTGTCTTCTATAAGGTTCAGACAATGGTGTGTCCTCATCCATTTTGGCATTCACGTACTCTGTCGTTTCCCTTTCGGCAGTATCTTTTACCACCAAAACATTTTTTTCACCGGCTTTTAAAAGATTGGTCACATCAAACTCAAAGGAATTAAAAATACCTTCGTGGTTTCCTAAATAAACATCATTTAACCAAACGTCAGCAATATAATCCACTGCACCGAATCTCAGAAAAACCCTTTCTCTATCTTTGATTTTTTTCGGCACAAACTCCGTACGAAACCAGATTGTACCAAAATAATCGCCGATCTCTGTCAGATACCAGTTGTTTGGTACCGCGATATCCTTCCAATCGGAAAGATCTAAATCCGCCTGATAAAAGCCCGCTTCTTCACCGTTTAAATCAGCATCTATTTTGTATTTCCAAATTCCGGTCAAATCGGTTTTTTGACGACCCTCATGTAACATTATCATAAGATATTCCCCTTTCCGCTTAGTTACAAGCTTTAAATTCCATTGAATTGGCAGATAAAACTTTGCCATCCTGCGCAGTTACGGTCATATCAACCACATAAATGCCGATATAATCTTCCGGAATAATCCAGCTGATTTTATCTAAGACTTCTACAGAATCCGGTGCCAAAGTAGCAACAAATGCATTTTCCAAAACAGCTGCAGCACTATCTTTCTTACGAATTTTCCAAGCTACCGTAGCATTTTCCACTTCGTGGAAGTGGTCATTGTTCACCCAAATCTTTCCTTCGAAGACATCCGTTCTATCATATTTTTTCTCACGGCCAATCACATAAGGATCTTTGTTCCATTCCAAACTAACCAACACTTGTGTATAAACACTTTTCATGGACTCGTAAACCTGATAAGGCTCTCTATAATAATCAAACAAACCGGAACCCATTACCGGACAAGCATCACTCCAATAATACAGATACATAGAAGCAACCGGACCATATTTTCTTTGTCTAAGTACTTCAATCTGTTCTTTTACCACCAAAGCTTCGTAACTTTGCGTATTATGAATAAATTCTTCAATTGAATTACCCATTTCTACTCGTGCGCGCTTGAATTGGTTTCTAAAGAATAATCCCCAATACTCCCAAGTATCCCAGCACGGCGGCCATAACTTATCTTCCGGAATAAATTTCTTCAAGGACTCCAAACAAGGTACCGAATCGGCTCCAAACTCCACGATGTTCGGTGCTATTTCTGTTGTGAGTATATCCATGTCACCATCTTGGCAAGAACCAATCATAATATTTTGAACACCCTCGCGATAATCACCTAAGTGAATCCAACGAACCGGGTCAATTTGTCCCAAAGTCTCTTTGAGAATCTCACACAACTTAAAATATACATTTGGCATATCAGGTAAGCCATAAATCTCCGGCTCTTTGTAAACAGACCACATACCCATACAAGCATGATTGGTTAACATTTGTCCCATATTTACCATCATATCAGAAGCTCTGTCAATCACATCATCACTATCATCAATGACATAATGAAGCGGAAATACCTGCCACATCAAAAGCCCAAGCTCGTCACACATTTTGTATAAACCACGAGGTTCTACATGGCTGCCGATACGAATTGAATTGATATCCATATCCAACATTTTATCAAAATCTTTCTTCCACAATGTTTCATTGGCCTCTGCCATCCAAAGACTGGAAATATATCGCATACCCCGAAGAAAAATCTGTTTGCCATTTAAATACCACTGACCTTTGTCATCTGTTTCGATATCCTTTATCCCGATATTTAAAGAGGCGATATCTTTTTCCACTTTCACTGTAGCTGTGTACATACTTGGATGCCCATGGTCCCAAGTCCACCACAACCTTACCTCCGGAATGGTGATGGTTATTTTGAAAATATTGTCTCCCGGCTGAACCACTACTTCTCTGGAAATGGTATGGACTGCATTGTCATCAAAGTTATAAGCACTTACGTCCAATTCTATTTTTGTTTTGACAGCATAATCCTTGTTGCTATTGATATAAACATCAAAGGCAGCTAAACCGGTGCCATCGGGTTTATCTTGCTTGTCGCCAAGCCAATCCTTTTTTATTCCAACTTTTGTATAACTCTTAACGTATTCAATATAAATGTCAGGTTTTGCAACTAAGGTTACATCTCCCCAAATACCACCGGAATTTCCATCCATCCGAAAAGATGTCATAGAACCGGGACGGTGCATTGCTTCAATCATATGTCCTTTGATTTGCGTGATACCTTTAGACTGATGATATTTGTATGGTGTTGATAAAGGCGTAGACTCTTCATCCGCCAAAATAAACTCTGTGGCATCTTTGTCCGCATTGTCTCTCACCAGTAACGAATTTTCGCCGTCAAAATTGACAATATCAGTCACTTCAAAGTCAAACGGATCAAACATACCTTCATGGAATCCTAAGTATTTACCATTTACCCAAACTTCTGAGATATAGTCAATGCCTTCAAAATGCAGGAAAATTCTTTGACCTTTAAATTCAGCCGGAACATTAAATTTTCTTTCATACCAAATAGTTCCAAAATAATCACCAATCTCTTCCACCAAATACCAGTTATGGGGCACTTGAATCTCTTTCCAAGTCTCATAGCTTGTAGATGGCAAATAGTAACTTTGACGTACACCGATATTGTTTTGATCTAATTTGTATTTCCATGTTCCATTCAGATCTAATGTAGGCCTATCATAGATTTCGCGTATCATTTCATTCATACCTCCATTAACTCACTATTTTTTCGGAAATAGCTTTCTTACGTTTTCAGGTGTCAAACGGCGTTCCAAATCAATTCCTTTAATCTCTACCAAGGTCAATTCCGCTAAATATAATGCCGTGGTTCCTTTTTCTAAATGCCCGATATGGATACCATTTGGACTAGCCGCAGAAAAATGAAAATGCGCCACTCCATCAATCACTGTACCGGCAATATTTCCCAATTCAAATGGTTCTTTCACACTTAAATATTCATCTTCCGCAACCTCAGCCAAGGTCAAAGGTCTATGATATTCCAAATTCATAACAGAACCAACTGCGGTGGCTACGATTGCATTTTTGATTCCTTCTTCTGCCAAAGCAGCTTCAACGGATTCAATAATCAAATCACCCCTGGTAAGCTCAACGATCACGACCCGCCCAAGACCGCTTCCAGTAAAATGTCTCATGTATTACTCCCTTCTATAACTTATTATTTTATATTTTATAATTTATAATTTATATTATCCACAAAGTTTTGCTAAATTGCAAGAAAAAACTAGATGCTTTTTTCACTTTCGTAGGATTAGCTAAAAACATTCCGAAAGAACCTGTTGTTTACGTTGGCTGTTTTGGTGCTTTTTGACAAAGACTTAACAACTGCATAAAAAAATGGTAAAATCACTTTGTACATTACTTGTCTCTATAAAGAAAGGTTGTCAATACATGAAGAAAATTTTAATAATCGGATTACTCTTGCTTGTGTTAGGCATCGGCTTAATTGGCTATGGTTATTACGAGGACGCACTCTACCATGCGGGCTCATCTAGCCTTAGCGAAGAAGATATTGATCTTGCGCTTGGCTTGGGTGTATTATTGATTTTTGTATCATTACCTACGATATTGATTCATTTCATAATAAAAAAGAAAAGAAAACCACAAAACAACACCGTTACAAACAAAATCCGTACCATCCGTTCCAATATGGCAAACGCCATCACAGAGCGTCTTAGTAGAACAGCCGTAAAAACAGACAAAAATGGTAAAGTTACAATTAAGCGTCCTCTATGGGGGAATCTTTCGTTTATCCTTATTTGTTTTGCTTTTGTTGCCGGTAGTTTATTTATCATACAAATGGGTGAAATGGTATATACCATTGTTGGCATAATCGGTATTGCTTTCTTCGGTGGCGGCGGACTTTTGTTTGTAATCCTAATGATGCGAAAACCCATTGTTATGATATCCGATAAAGGGATTACCGTTCCATATGGATGGGGAGAAAACTTTGTCACTTGGGAAAATATCGCGAAAATTGAAGTACTAGAGCAAGCGATTACAAATACTGCCGTACAGAAATATATCGGGATTTTTGTGTTTGACCGGCAAGGAATTACGGGCGCGGGCAAGAAATCACAAACCATTACAAAGAAAGTGACCGGTTGGACAAATACGCCGGCCCTTTTAATTAACCTCGATTTTTCTTTTCTTAATATTCAATATATCACAAGTGTATTGCAAGAGCTTCATGATAAATTCAGTGTATCTTAATACACTGAATTATGATACACTAAATTATAATACACCAAATCCTTATTTTCACTCACATTTTTGGGAGGGCATGTTATGTTTATCGGACGCAAAGAAGAATTATTAGAATTAGAATCTCGCATTAACAGTCAAAAATTTGAAATGATTCCCCTTTACGGGCGCCGCCGTGTTGGAAAAACCAGATTATTAGAGGAATTTTCTACAAATAAAAGAACCATTTTTTTCACCGCTGATCAATTTGGCGAAACCTCAAACCTAGAAAATCTCAGCCAAGCTATCACTTCTGCTTTCTCACCGGAAATGGAGTCTATGGTTTTTCCAGATTTTCAAACAGCCTTTGAAGCCATTGCAAAACACGCGGAATCCAACCCAGATTCTTTACTGTTTATTATTGATGAATATCCTTATTTAGCCAAAGCAGTCAAGGGTATCTCATCATTATTGCAAAAAATAATTGACAAAAAATACTTAAAATTAAATAATCTAATGTTAATTTTAACCGGCTCTCAAATATCCTTTATGGAAAAACAAGTTCTGGGATATGAAAGCCCATTGTATGGTCGCAGGACCGGCCAAATCAAACTGATGCCTTTAACACTACAAGAAGCACATCTCTTCCTTCCTCATATCCCGAATGAAGATTTTCTAAGTATCTATGGGATTACCGGGGGTATTCCTTTGTATTTATCCATGCTTGACGATCATATGACATGCAAAGAGAATATTATCAAACATGTTTTACAAAAAAATAGCTTTTTATATGAAGAACCTGGCAACCTACTTATGCAAGAATTACGCACCCCCAACAAATACAATGATATCATTGCTGCCATTGCAAGTGGCTCCTCTGAAATGAAAGATATCATCGGAACAACCGGCATTGAATCCGGAGTGCTTACAAAATATCTCAATACTCTTATTGATTTAAATATTGTAGAAAAAAAGATTCCCCTTACCAAAATCGGTAAAAAGAAACCTCTCTATGTGGTATCTGACGGCCTCTTTCGTTTTTGGTACCGTTATGTTCCTAAATACAAAAACTTTATTGAAACAAATAAAACGAATCTAATTTGGGAAAAAATCGAAGCAGATTTACCCGATTTTACAGCAATCGAATTTGAGCATTTTTGCCGCAACTGGATCTATCAGCAAAACGGGACAAAAGAACTACCTTTCTTAATCTCGGAAGTTGGTTCATGGTGGGGCAACAATCCCATAAACCATAAACCGACCAACTTAGCCGAAGAAATTGATATCATCGGAATCGGCGTAGAAAAAAACAATTTATTAATCGGCGAATGTAAATGGAAAAATAAAGATACCGATGTTGATATCGCCCAAAAACTAATGGAACGAAGTAATTTTTTTCCTTACCCAAATAAATTGCTTGTGATTTTTTCAAAATCTAAATTCACCAAAAAGCTTCAACATTATGCCATTAAAAATAACATACAACTCATTTCATATCATAAAATGCTAGAAAGGGGAAATCGCTAAATAGCGATTTCCCCTTTCTTTGATTTTAAATTCTATCGTTGTTGAATCTGTACCCAAGGAGATACAGCCTGCCTTGTTGATACATTCGTTCCGGTACCACTGACAATGACTTGAACAAACGCGTCGGTGGCAATCGGTACATAAGTACGATTCGTTGCACCCGGAATATTCACCCATGCATTGTTTTGCCATCTTTGCCATTGAAACCGAACCGCAGGGTTACTAACCGCAGCGGAATAAGTCACATTTGCCGTTAAAACAGAGCCGGCGGTAGGTGTACCTGTAATTCTAACGGAAGTGATATCAACAAAATTCTGACTCCATGTTATTGTAAAATTAACCATTCCGCCTGTTGCAGGTACCGTTCCTGTAGGGCGTGCAGGCATAATTGGAGTAAAGCCCGCACGGGTTACGTTGGCTGCCGTTGGCCATGCTATGGTATTCCAGTTTGTTCCCACATTTACCGTACGGGTCAACCGGGTTGCGCTAGTTCGTATCCAACCCGCAGGCAAACCG